>NZ_JAAZQI010000001.1:0-764643 GCF_012275345.1 Rhizobium sp. SG570
GGAGCAGCCCGGTAGCTCGTCAGGCTCATAACCTGAAGGCCGCAGGTTCAAATCCTGCCCCCGCAACCAAATCACCCAAATGCATATACTTCAAAGCCGTTTCGGCGTTCAGGGACTCGCCGGAGCGCGCACCCAGCAGGGCGGCCACCTCAAGCAGCGCCCTACCTCACCTCCCACATGGGCCACGGCGTCCTCAATAGCTGACATGCCATAGCTCGCAACCGGAGCAGCCTGATGCGGGTGGCTGACGGAAATCGGGTGGCTGACGATCGGATTCGGGAGCAAGGATCGGAGTGCGCCCGACAAGTTTCGGCGGCACGGTCGAGCAGGAGCAATTCGAGATGATGACCATGACCATATCCACACGCATGGCTGAACGCACCCCGACGCCGTCGGTAGCCGAGGACCCCCGCTGGGCGCGCATCGTTGCTCGCGACAAGGCGGCGGACGGCCATCTTTGGTATTCGGTCGGGACGACAGGGGTCTATTGCCGCCCATCATGCCCGTCGCGCATCGCCAATCCCCAGAATGTCACGCTCCATGAGACGCTGGAGAGTGCGCGGGCGACCGGTTTCCGGCCCTGCAAGCGCTGCAATCCGGAGGGGCTCTCACTTGAATGCGAGAATGCGGCCCTTGTCGCCAAGGCATGCCGGATTATTGAGGAAAGTGAGGAGGAGCCCTCGCTTGAAGAGCTGGCAGACGCCGTCGGCCGGAGCTCCAGCTATTTCCATCGTATGTTCAAGGCCACGACCGGATTGACCCCGAAGAACTATGCCGTCGCCGATCGCTCGAAGAAGGTTCGCAAAGGCCTGGCAACCGGCAACAGCGTCACGGAAGCCATTTATGAAGCAGGGTTCAACTCCAGCGGCCGCTTTTACGAAAAATCGACCGGCATGCTCGGGATGACGCCCTCGCAATATCGTGCCGGTGGCATCGACGAGGAGATCAGGTTCGCGGTCGGCCAGTCATCGCTCGGTGCGATCCTCGTTGCGTCAAGCACAAAGGGCGTCGCTTCAATCCTGCTTGGGGATGATCCTGACGAGTTGGTCCGCAATCTTCAGGATCGCTTCCCGAACGCCCGCCTCATCGGAGCCGATCGCGACTATGAGGCCCTGATCGCGCGGGTTGTCGGCTTCGTCGAAGCTCCGGGGATCGGTCTGGATCTGCCGCTCGATGTCCGCGGCACAGCGTTCCAGCGTCGTGTGTGGCAGGCACTTCAGGAGATTCCTGTAGGCGAAACGGTTTCCTATGCTGAGATTGCCCGCCGCATCGGATCACCGAAATCGGTGCGGGCAGTCGCAGGCGCCTGCGCGGCGAACAACCTCGCTGTCGCCATTCCCTGCCACCGCGTGGTTCGCAATGACGGCGCGCTCTCGGGCTATGCCTGGGGCATCGAGCGCAAAGGTGCCCTGCTCGATCGGGAGTTATCCCGGTCAGCCTGACAGGCACGCAACGCCTGAAACAAGGAGCGTCTCACCGATGTTTTCGCGCGGCGGATTCGATGCAAGGACGAGCCGACGCCGGCCTCCCAGAACGGATGCGGCCATTGTCGCGCTCGCTGAGGACAATCCCGACAAGACGCTCGTCATGGCTCATATCAGCCAGCTCGTCGCCGATGGCTTTGCGGTCTGGGACGTGCTCGATAGCGGACAGATCGAGGTCCGCTTCAATTCTGGCGAGACATTTTTGCTCGCTGAAACCACCATCCTGCGTCTGGTCTGATCGGTCGCCAAGAAGAGGGTCGATGCCGGGTGCACGCGCCCGGCTTCTTTCTTTGCGCCATGTGCCAGCCAGATAGTTTCTCGATTTGAAAGCAAGGACCGGAGTTCGGGTGGCCCAAGTCCGGAGTAACTTTGATGCTGATAACAGAGCAAGGAGTTACGACGATGAACCTTATGATCTCCAGCGATGCCTTGCGGGCCATGCACCGGGCAAAAGCCACGGCTATATCAGCCGATATCCTTTTCTACGCCGTCGCCGGTTGCGCGCTGGGCAGCGTGCTGGTCGCACGCAGTGCCACGGGTGTCTGCGCGATCCTGCTCGGCGACACCGCCGAAGAACTGACGGCGGATCTCGCCCGCCGCTTCCCGCGGGCCTCGCTCGTTTCGAACGAAGCCGCGGTCAAGGACGATCTGGCGCAGGTGCTCCGCTACCTCGAGAGGCCGGCCGAGAGCCTTTGTTTCACCCTCGACATGCGCGGGACATCGTTCCAGCGCCGCGTGTGGGAAAAGCTGAAGGCGATCCCTGTTGGCAAAACGGTGAGCTACATGGAGCTGGCCCGCTGGGTCGGCCCGCTGGCTAATCCCCGTGCGGTCGCCAGTGCCTGCGCCGCCAACCCGATCGCACTGGCCATTCCCTGCCACCGCGTCGTCCGCGGCAATGGCGACCTGGCAGGCTATCGCTGGGGCATCGAGCGCAAGCGCGTCCTCATCCAGAAGGAAGCCCTGGCATGAACTCTCATGTATCCGCCGCCTCCCCAGCCTCTGCGGTGGCGTCCGCGGAGGCGCGGGTTGCCGCCTACGATTGGAAGGCGCTTGCCGGAGAGCTCGACAGCTTCGGCTGTGCCGTGCTGACGAAGCTGCTTGCGCCGGAGGAGTGCCGCGCAATCGCGGGGCTCTATCCCGACGAAAGCCACTTTCGCAGCCACGTCCTCATGGCGCGACATGGTTTTGGCAAAGGCGAATATCGCTACTTCAGATACCCGCTGCCTGACCTGCTCGGCGGCTTGCGCACGGCGCTCTATCCGCACCTCGCTGATGTCGCCAATGAATGGAATGTGCGCATGGGGATCGATGAGCGCTATCCCGACGAGCATGCTTCGTTCCTGAAGCAATGCCACGCCGCCGGCCAGATGCGCCCGACGCCGTTGTTGCTGCAATATGTCCCGGGCGATTTCAATTGCCTGCACCAGGATCTCTATGGCGATCTCGCATTTCCAATCCAGGTGGCAATCCTGCTTTCAGAACCTGGCCGGGACTTCACGGGCGGCGAATTCGCTCTGACCGAGCAGCGGCCGCGCATGCAAAGCCGCGTCGAGGTCGTGCCGCTTCACCAGGGCGATGCCGTTGCCTTCGCGGTCCACAATCGCCCTGTGCGGGGTTCGAAGGGGAACTATCGCGTGAACCTGCGCCATGGCGTGAGCCGTGTCCGCTCCGGCATGCGGCACACGGTCGGGATCATTTTCCACGATGCCGGATGACAGAATAGCGAAGGCCGGCGTCGCGTTTTTGCGCCGCCGCCCTGGCGATCACGTCGTCAGCCTTGAGCCCGCCTTGAAACGTCTACCCAAGCTCCCAGGTCGCAAGCCGCTCGGCTACTGCTTCTGAGCGACGCCCAGAGGGATCTGGCCCAGGAATAATCTCAGCGGAGGCGACGGCGAGTGCCCGCGCCGGCGAGCGGAAGAGCGTGGCAAAAGAAAACTGCCCGCCTGGATGCCAGGCAGGCGGTTGTTCAATCCAGCTTTCCCGCAGCGACGGGGTGATCAGCTGCGCGGCTTCAGGTTCTCTGCATCGTAGAGCGGCTTGTAGCCGACACCGGCGACTTCGACGGGGTAGGTTTCGCCGAAATATTCGACCTTCAGCTTGCGGCCTTCCTGGGCGTAGGACCAGGGCAGGTAGGCGAGCGCGATATTCTTGCCGATGGTCGGGCCATAGGCGATCGACGTGGTGAAAGAACGGCGGCCGAGTTCGTCGACGAGCGTTTCGCCGGTTTCAGGGTCCATGACCGGCAGGATGCCGACCGGATAGCGCGCCACACCCTTGGAGTCGGTGTTGTCGGTCACGACAAGCGTGCAGAGCATGGCCGGCTGATGATCGCGGGCGCGATATTCGAGATGCTTGGCCTTGCCGCGGAAGTCGGCATCCTTGACCTTCGGGCGGGCGAGATCGGCTTCGAGAAGATTATATTCCGTCAGCAGGTCGGCATTCTGCAGCCGGAGGCTCTTTTCCATGCGGCGGCTGTTGGCATAGGTTTCGACGCCGACGGCGATGGCGCCCGTGGAGCGCAGCGCGTCCCATACCGCCAAAGCGTCGCCATAGGCCATGTGCAGTTCCCAGCCCTGTTCGCCGACATAGGAAATGCGGAATGCCGTGACGTTCTTACCGGCGATGCGGATCTGCTTGATCGCGGCGAAGGGGAAGTTTTCCTGCGAGAGGATTTCCGGGGCTTCGACCACCTTCTGCAGGTTGGTGCGGGCGTTCGGTCCCCAGATGCCGATCGTGACGTAGCGTTCGGTGACATCCGTGATGGTGACGTCGAAACCCTTGTCCTCGGCGACGCGGCGCATGTAATGGAAATCACGCGGGCCGGCATCGGCGCCGTCGATGAGCCGGCAGCGGTCGGCCATGCGGATCACGGTGAAGTCGGCCCGCACCATGCCCTCGTCGTCGAGGAAGTGGGTATAGATGCCCTTGCCTATATTGGCATCGCCGCCGATTTTTGCCGCGCAAAGCCATTCCAGCAGCTCGACATGATCGGGGCCTTCGATGTCATACATGGCGAAGTGCGAGAGGTTGATGATGCCGCAGTCTTCGCTCAGCGCGAGATGTTCGGCATTGGAAACGCGCCAGAAATGGCGGTTGTCCCATTCGTTTGCACGCACAGGCACCCGGTCGCCGTATTTTTCCAGCAGGTGCTCGTTTGCGGCATAGCCATGAGCGCGTTCCCAGCCGCCGAGCTCCATGAAATAGCCGCCGAGCTCCTTCTCGCGCTCCCAGAAAGGAGAGCGGCGAACACTGCGGCCGGTCGCGTAGGGCTCGCGGGGATGGACGGCCGGATTGTAGATCTTCTGTGCCGCCTCGGTGCAGCGACCCTCGATGAACTTTTCTTCCAGCATGTGCGGATAGAAGCGGGAGTAGTCGATCCTGTTGTGGTCGATCGGGGTGCGACCGTCGGTCATCCAGTCGGCGACGAGCTTGCCGAAGCCCGGGCCATCCTTCACCCAGATGGCGACGCAGTACCACAAGCCTCTGACCTTCTGGCTTTCGCCGACGGAAGGGCCGCCATCGGTCGTCACCTGCAGCAGGCCGTTGAAGGAATGGCCTTCATTGTAGCCAAGCTCGCCAAGGATCGGCGTCAGCTCCATGGCGCGTTCCAGCGGCTCGATGATCTGTTCCATGTCGAGATCGCGCTGCGAGGGCGAAAGACGGGCTTCGTGCTTTTCGAGCAGGTCGCGCGGATGGCAGAGGCGCGGGTTTTTCTCTTCGTAATAGCCCCATTCGATCTGGCCGCCTTCGGCGGTCTTGGGGTCGCCGGTGTCGCGCATATAGGCGGAGTTGCCCTGGTCACGCATCAGCGGGAAGCCGATTTCCTTGCCCGTGCCGGCAAACTCGTTGTAGGGGCCGAAGAAGGTCAGCGGGTGATCGACAGGCATGACCGGCAGGTCTTCGCCAACCATCTCGGCGATCAGCCGGCCCCAGAGACCGGTGCAGACGATCACGTATTCCGCCTCGATCGTGCCGCGATGGGTGACGACGCCGGTGATGCGGCCGTCCTTGACGATCAGCGACTGGGCAGGCGTATTGGCGAAGGAGAGGAGCTTGCCGCTCTTTTCGCCCTGATCGATCAGCTTGCCGGCAACTGTCTGCGAACGCGGAATGACCAGGCCGGCATCCGGATCCCACATGCCGCCCTGCACCATGCTTTCCTCGATCAGCGGGAATTTCTCCTTGATCTCGGAGGGCTCGACCAGGCTTACGCGCGTGCCGAAGGCCTTGCCCGAGGTCACCTTGCGCTTGATTTCCGCCATGCGGTCGTCGTCGCCGACGCGGGCGACTTCGAGGCCGCCGACACGGGCATAGTGGCCGAGCTTATCGTAGAAATCGATGGAATAGAGGGTCGTCCAGCAGGAGAGGAAATCGTGGCTGGTCGTGTAGCAGAAGTCGGAGGCGTGTGCCGTCGAGCCGATATCTGTCGGGATGCCGGATTTATCGATGCCGACAATATCGTCCCAGCCGCGCTCGATCAGATGGTGGGCGATCGAGGCGCCGACGATACCGCCGAGCCCGATGATGACGACCTTCGCCTTTTGAGGAAATACTGCCATTGCGTGCGACCCTGATTGATACTGAAAACGGATTTTATGATGTGCGCGGCGGCGACCAGAGCCTGTCTACGACATATTCAAGATGCTTGCACGACGACCGCGATACCGTTCCACTTGGGAAGCGGGGGATTTCGTTGTCATGACCATGGCCAATGATGTCGCAAAGGCGACGGCATGCCCCCACTGCATTATTGCGGGATGGATTGCATCATGATCTCACGGCGCAAAATCGGGCCTTCGTCGCCGAAATAGGTCGTCAGCAGCTTTGGGAAATCATCCGATTGGTAGACGTCCGTCAGGGTCTGGTCCACGAGCAGGCGAAAGGCTGAGTCATCCTGCTTGAGCGCAATTCCGTAGGGCTCGTGCGTGAACAGGCGATTGCCGATCGCAAGCGCCGAAGGATTGCGGGCATGCGATGCGAGATCGAAGAGCAGAGCGCGATCGGCGAAATAGGCATCGATCTTGTGGCCTTCGAGAGCGGCGAGGCCATCCTGATGCGTGGCAAAATCGGCAATCCGCGTTTTCGGAACATCGGAGCCCAGCGCTTCGCGCAGCGTCGCGCCCGTCGTCGTGTCGGAACGGACACCGATCATGCTTGTCGCCGGCGCTTGCTTGCTGGAGGCGAGCGTCGGACGCTTGTCGAGGAAGAGCATCATCAGATAGTCGGGCGAATCCTTGCGCAACAGGGCGCTCGCACCCGTCAGGAAGATCGGCTGCGAGAAATCGACGCTCTGGCGTCTGGCAAGATTGATGGTCAAAGCGCCGCAGAGAAGGTCGACCCGGCCGTCCTTCACCGCGTTGAAGCCATCGGCCAGGGTGGTTTCGACGTAATCGCGCTTCAGGTTCGTTACCTTGCGCCCGACCGCGTCGGCGATTTTGCCGCAGAGGTCAACGGCGTATCCCGTGGGACTGCCATCCTTCTTCTTGGAGGAAAAAGGCGCTTCGTCGTTGATGTAGCCGATGCGGATCGTGCCTTTTTGCGCGACAAGATCGAGTGTCTGCGCGGCCGCCGCCGCATAGGCAGAAATACCGAGGGCAACGCCTGCGAGAATCCATCGTCTCATGCAATTCGCCCGCATGGTCCTGATCTCCGAAAGAATGGTGGCGATCGCAAAGGCTTACCGCAGATTATGATCTGACAGAGGTTTGTCAACGGCGGATTGTCTCCGGCACTTTTCCGGTCGAACAAGGGTGGTGGATGTACCCTTGTTTGCAAAGCCCGGCCTCTATCGAGACAGGTCGTGGCGGTCGATCCAGCCGGAAATGGCAGCGGCGATCGCCTCCGGCTGGTCTTCGGGTGCGATGTGTCTGGCCGGACCGCAATTCTCGACCTCCAGATTGGCCACGTTGGCACGACACCAGGCTGTCATCGCCCCGCCGATCAACAGGGTTTCCGCCGGGCCGTCGAAGGTCAGCAACAGCTTGGGGATATCTGTGCTTTCCGCCAGCCAGACATCATAGGCTTCGATCCGTGCGACGACATCGGCCGGCTCGCCTTCGATCGGCATCGCGCGCGGCCAGGCAAGCAAAGGCCGTCGGCTTTCGCGCGTCGGGTAGGGTACGCGGTAGACGGCGTGGTCATCGGCGCTCAGGCCGTTGAGAACCGTGGCCTTCAGCGCCTGCTCGATAAAGAAATTCTCGTCCAGAACCTTCGTTTCACCTGTGCCCGGCGAGCGCAGCGCTTCATAGCGAGGGCGTGCGTTCGGGAGATCGTCCCAGGTCATCGGCCTCATGATCGTTTCCATGAAGGCGATACCACGCACGCGTTCGGGATGGCGGGCAGCCCAGTCGAAGGCGAGGGCGCCACCCCAGTCATGGCCGACCAGCACGACGCCGTCGAGCGCCAGCGCGTCGAACCAGGCGTCGAGATAGCGGGCATGATCGTCAAAACTGTAAGCAATATCGGGCTTGCCGGAGCGGCCCATGCCGATGAGATCGGGCGCAAGGCGGCGAGCCGGCGCAGCTATGGCAGGCACGATATGCCGCCAGAGATGGGACGAGGTGGGATTGCCATGCAGGAAAACGAAAGGCGTTCCCGTGCCTGCATCCTCGTAGGAGATCGGCGAGTCCAGCACGTTGAGCACGGGCATGCGGGGTATCCTCTCTCGAATGGAAATGGTAAGGTACCTGTCTATCTATCATAATAGTCAGGGGCCTGTCTATATTCATGGAAAATTGCGTTCCCACCCGTCTGTCCTTGGGTCTGCTGCTGCGGCTCGTGCACCAGCATTGGACACAGGATGTCGAAGCCGCACTTGAAGAAGCCGGCTTCGGCGATATCCGCCCGCCACATGCCAATGTCTTCACTTTCGCCCGCCCGGAGGGAATTCAGGTGAGCGAACTCACAAAGCTCGCCCATGTCCGCAAGCAGACGATGACGCAGGCGGTGGAAGAGCTCGAGCGCCTGGGTTACGTCGAACGCCGGCCGGATCCCAACGACCGGCGTGCGCGGCTGGTTTTCCTCACCGAGCGCGGCAAAGGCGTGCGGCCGGTCGCGATGGCCACCGGCCGCCTGGTGGACCAGCGTTGGTCCGATATGGCTGGGACGAAAGAGATCGAGGGGATCAAGCAAGCTTTGCAGGCTTTGCTTGAAAAGCTGCGCAGCGGCGATGGAAATGCCGCCGAGCCGATAGACGGGGCCGGCACCTAAGCTGCCGCTGCCATCATTGGTGGTCGGCTCGATATCACGAAGAGTTTCGTTACCCCGGCGCGATTTCTGGCCTATCTATTTTGCATCATCGTCAACCCATGGGAACGCGATGCAGGAGAGGAATTTGATGCGACAGGTAAGCGGTACGATGCGGAAAGCGTGCTTTGTTTTCGGCGCCGGTCTGGCAGTCCTTTGCGCGGTCGTAAGCCCCGTGATTACCTCGCCGGCGGCTGCGCAGACGATCATCGACGATTGGCACAACGTAAAGCCGCCGGCACCGCCGCAATTGAAGCCGGTCACGGTGGACCTCAAGACGACCGCGTTGCTGATCCTCGATTTCAACGGCGCGCAGGACCCGACCAAGGGGCCCTGCAACAAGAACACCAAGCCGCGGTGCCTTGCTTCCGTGCCGAAGGTCAAAACCCTGCTCGACCAGGCGCGCGCCAAGGAAATGCTTGTCGTCTTCAGCCTGGCCGGCGCTGGCGAGCCGCAGGATATCGCCACGGCTCTGGCACCGCTGGCAAGCGAGCCGATCGTCAAGTCCGGTGCCGACAAGTTCATCGGCACCAATTTACGCAGTATCCTGGCCGACAAGGGCATCAAGACGGTCATCGTCACCGGCACGGCCTCGGAAGGCGCGGTGCTCGATACCGCGACGGATGCCGCTTTGAACGGCATGAACATCATCCTGCCAGTCGATGGCATGTCCTCCACCGAGCTCTATGGCGAGCAGTATGTGGCTTGGCATATGGTCAACGCACCGGGTGTCGCGCAGAAGACGACGCTGACCAGCATCGATATGATCAAGTTCTGATCCGGTAACGACTCGATGGAAACATCCCGCGTTCCAATGCGATAGCGGGATGTCGGTTCGGCTTACCTAGGCCAGACTTCGTCGAACAGGTTCAGAAGGCGCTTCCAGTGCCTTTCGGCGCCGGTCTCGTCGTAAACGCCATGGTGGTCGGGCACGGTCCATCCATGCGCCATGCCGATATAGTTTTCGATGATGTGGTCGACGCCACCGGTGCGGAGCGCCTCGGCAAGGCGGGCGGATTGTTCCGGCGGAAAGCTGTTGTCGACGCCCGCAACGCCGACATAGACGCGCGCCTTGATATCGGCCGCAAGGCGGTGCGGGCTGTCTTCCGCGTCGCTGGCGAGATTGCCGCCGTGAAAGCTGGCCGCCGCTGCGATGCGGTCGGGATAGGTCGCAGCAGCGGTCAGCGCGCGGCCTCCACCCATGCAGTATCCGACCGTGCCGACCGGGCCTTTCGCCCCGGCGGCTGATAGGGCATCGAGAAAGGCGGCGCTGTCGCGCTTGGTCATTTCCTGTGTCGTTCCGCGCAGCATCGTCATGATCGTTTCACGAGATGCCGGGTTGCCGAAGGCACTGCCGTCGAAGGGGCCATAAGCGCCGAAGCGGTAGAAGAGATCGGGAAGCAGCACGATGTGGCCGGCATCGGCGAGGCGCTGCGCCATTCTGTCAAGGGAGGAGCGCGGACCCATGGCATCCATGTAGAAGATCACGCCATGTTCGGCCGGAGCGCCATTGTCGGGGCGGAAGAGGGCTGCTTTGGCGACGCCGTCGGCCGTCTTGATGTCGACGTCTTGTTTCATCCTCGTATCCCTTGCGATCCTTGTTGTCTGTTTATCTTCCCCGCGCGGCGGGCACTTTGGCAAATGGCCGACAGGCGCTCAATAGCATTCCTTGCCGAAAGTGATACGACCGGCGGATCGCCGATCAACATCTCTTGAGTTTCCGTATCCGTCCGCCATGACATAGTATCGCCGGCAACCGCGGCTATGTGCCGGACCTTTGGAGGATAAGTTTTGATGTCTTTTCGCCAGATGGTTCCCGGCTTGATACTGGCCTTCTCGTTGATATCGACGCCTGCCTTTGCCGCGCCGCCGGAGCAGGCTCGTGGTGAGCCGGGTGGTGGTGGCGTCCTATCGCTCCTGCCGCCCGACGCGGTGAGCGACCACGTGTTGGATGCCGACGGCAAGAGCATGGCCTATACGGCGACGGCTGGAACGCTCGATCTCTTCGGTCAGGACGGTCAGCGCAGTGCGGCGATCTTCTATACCGCCTATGTCGCGAAAAACCGGAATGCAGGTCGGCCCATCACCTTCGTATTCAACGGCGGGCCAGGGGCAGCATCCGCCTTTCTCAATCTCGGGCTTGTCGGACCGCGTATCCTCGATTTCGGGCCTGATGGCCGTGATGGCGCCAATGCCAAGCTGGTCGACAATCCGCAGAGCTGGCTCAATTTCACCGATCTTGTGCTGATCGATCCGATCGGCACGGGTTGGAGCCGGACGGTGAAGCCCGATGACCAGAATGAGTTCTACGCGGTCGAAAGCGATGCCGAAAGCCTTGCCAAGGCGATCGCCCTTTACGTCGCCCATAACGGTCGCGCCGCGTCGCCGAAGTATATTCTTGGCGAAAGCTATGGCGGGTTTCGCTCGGTCAAGGTCGCCAACAGCCTACGCGAGGATCAAGGTATCCTGATCTCCGGCATCGTCATGCTTTCGCCCTTGCTCGAGGGCCGGCTGGTCTTTGGCGGCGGCGACGATGCGCTTAGTGCTGCCTTGGAGCTGCCCTCGCTGGCAGCCGCCCAGCTCGAGCGGCAGAATGCTTTCAGCGACAAGGCGGTTCAAGATGCCCAGGCTTTCGCTCTGAATGAATATCTGCCTGTTCTTGCCGGGCCGCCGCCCTCCGGCGATGCCGGCCGGGCCTTTTATGGTCGGGTCGCAAAACTGACCGGCATTCCCGAGGATGTCGTTGCCAAGAACCAGGGTTTTCTCGGTAGCGTCTATCGGAAACATTCCGACGGCGATGGCGCGGAGGTGGCGAGTGCCTACGATGCTTCCTTCCTGGCGCCCGACCCCTATCCTCAGTCCGACGCCGAGCATGGCGGCGACCCGATCCTTGACGGTTTCGTCCGCGCCTATGGCGGTGCGTTTTCGAGCTATGCGCGTGATGAGTTGGGCTTCCACACCGATATGACCTACACGCTGCTGTCGACCTCGGTGAACAGGCAGTGGAAATGGGGTGGGCGAAACGACGGCGGCTCGCGCCTCAGCGCCGGCGTCACCGACGATCTCAAGGAACTGCTGTCGCTGTCATCGTCCTTCCGCCTCATGGTGGGGCAGGGCTACAGTGACCTCGTCATTCCCTTCGGCGTCAGTAAATATGTGCTCGACCACATGCCATCGGCCTTTGCCGATCGCGTGGCGCTGAAACTCTACCGCGGCGGTCATATGTTCTACACCCGGCCGACATCACGCGAGCAGTTCACGACGGATGCCAAGGCGTTCTTTGCCCCGCAGCCTCCGGCCGCGCCGGCCGTGAAATCGAACTAAGCAATTCCAGGAAAAGTGTGCAGCGGTTTTCCGTCCGAAATTGAGCAACAACAATAGCATAGAGCGGTGAGGCGGTTCCGTGAACGCTTCATCGCTCTAGTCGTGCTGCTGCAACTGAAAGAGATGCTTGATGCGCGAGCTCAGCGAACTGACGGGAGCGCCGTTGACCAGGATATCGGTGTTGGCGAACAGATGGCGTTCGGCCTCGATGCGCTTCGCCATGATGGCGCCCAGCTCTTCGGCGAGGGCGGGTCTGTCATGCAAGAGCGGCGACAGGCAGTCCTCGCCGATTTCATAGGTGACGACAAAGGTCAGGGCGCGGACCGTCCCGACTTCGCCTGTTCCCATCAACAGGCCGTTTTCGCCGAAATAATCGCCGGGCGCGAGCCGCGTCAGCTCGATCTGCCGATGCCCCTCGCGGCGGGTGATGCTGACGACGCCCGATCGCACGATCGTCAGCGCGCGAAGCTGTGCGTCCTGTTCGGCGATGACCGCATCTTTGCGATAAGTGCGGCGCTGCATGTGCGATGCCAGATGCTCTTTTTCGTCCTCGGTCAGCGATGAGAACAGCGGGATGTTGCTGACCAGCCGCCATGGCGTTCCGGGAGCGTGCTGCTGCTCGCCCGATGCTTCTGCCTTGTGTTCCGCCGGAATGACGATCGTATCGGAAGGGCCGGCGAGTTTCAGGCCCGCCGCCTTCGAATGGCGGTAAAGGAGGTCGTAGATCTCGTTCTTTGCTGCCATCGTCTGCGATATATCGCGCACGCGGAACGTCAGCTGTAGTTCGATTGCCTGTCCGTCGACGGAATTGATGGCGACGCTGGGTTCGGGGGTCTTCTGGATCGAGTTGCAACTGATCAGCACGCTTTGCATCACATCGACGACGACGCTTGGCAGGGTGGTCGGCTGAACGCGTACGGTGACGGTGGCGCCGTGGCTCTCGTCGGGCGAGGAGAGATTGGTCAGCCGCGTTTTGGCAAGGACGCTGTTCGGGATGACGACCAGATCGTTGGTGCCGTTCAGCAGCTGCGTGGCCCGCCAGTTGGTTTCCACGACACGGCCTTGAATATCGTTTTCGAGGACGATCCAGTCGCCGACGGAATAGGGCCGCCCGAGATTGAGCGCGATGCCGGAGAAGACATCGCTCAACGTGCTCTGCAATGCCAGGCCGAGAATGATGGCGAACACGCCGGAGGTGGCGATCAGCGTGCCCACCGGAACGCTGAAGACGTCGGCGACAATGGAAAGAATGGCGCCGAGATAGATAACGCCGACGATCAGATCCTGCAGCAGCCGGCCCTCGCGCGGCTTGCGCTCGAAGATAAGGAACAGGCGCACGCAGGCGATCAGCACCCAGGCACCGTTGATCCACCAGATGATCTTGGCGAAGCCGGTGAAGGTGCGCAACGACACCGACACCTGCGGCGGGCTCGGCTCGTAGGGTATGATGCCGTGATAGAGCAGAAGCACGGTCAGGCAGACGAAAAAGATAGCCTGGCCTATCAGCCGCCCGGCGCGCTGATGGCGCAGCATGACACGGCTGACGAATGTGCCGATGACCACCAGGATGCAGAACTGGACGATCGGATCATCGAGAAGTGCAAGAGACATGGGGGTTTGGCCGCACTCAATCTATCGGATGGGCGCTAAATTGGCATGAAAGAGTTTACAATGCCATATAGCGACGAACTGCGACATCTTCGATGCAGCCAAGCCAAGTCTTCGGTGCAAGTGTCCCGACGGACTTGATCCCGCGACCGAAGCCTTGATAATTGGATGACGATTATCATCTTACATCTGTCATCCCGTCCTGCTATCAGCCTTCGACGGCGCACCTCCCGGCGCTTCGACATCATCAAGGAATACCCATGACACAGTCTTTTGTGATTAGCGGCGATTTGCTGATCGGCGCAGAGTCGACCGGCGACAACAGAACCGCGCACGCCATCAACCCGGCGACCGGCGCAAATCTCGAGCCGGCTTTTGCGATTGCGAGCGAGGCCGACGTGGCAAGGGCCTGCGAATTGGCCGGCCAGGCTTTCGACGCCTACCGCGCGACCAGCCCGGAGGAACGGGCGGCATTTCTCGAAAAGATCGCTGACAATATCATCGATATCGGCGATGCGCTGATCGAGCGGGCAACGGAAGAGACCGGACTGCCGGTGGCACGTCTGCAGGGCGAGCGCGCCCGCACAGTCGGCCAGCTTCGGCTGTTTGCGCAGGTGGTTCGTTCCGGCGAATGGCTCGATCTGCGCGTCGACCCGGCATTGCCGGAGCGCAAGCCGTTGCCGCGGCCCGATCTGCGCCTGCGTCAGATCCCGCTCGGCCCCGTCGCCGTCTTCGGCGCCAGCAATTTCCCGCTCGCCTTCTCGGTCGCCGGGGGTGATACCGCGTCCGCGCTTGCCGCTGGGTGCCCGGTCGTCGTCAAGGGGCATCTCGCCCATCCGGGCACGGGCGAGCTTGTGGGACGCGCCATCCGCGCTGCCGTTGCGGCCTGCGGCCTGCCTGAAGGGACTTTTTCGCTGCTGACCGGCGCCAACGAAACAGGCGCGGCGCTGGTGCGCGATCCGCGTATCAAGGCTGTCGGCTTCACCGGCTCGCGCGGCGGCGGCCTGGCGCTCGGCGCCATCGCCGCGGCCCGGCCGGAGCCGATTCCTGTTTATGCCGAGATGAGCAGCGTCAATCCCGTCTTCCTCTTTCCGGCGGCGCTTGCGGCGCGCGCCGAAGCGATCGGCACGGGCTTCATCGAATCCCTGACGCTCGGTGCCGGCCAATTCTGCACCAATCCCGGCTTGCTCTTCGCCATCGATGGCCCCGATCTCGATCGCTTTATCGAGGCTGCCAGCGCGGTACTGACCGGTCGCGCGCCGGCGCCGATGCTGACGCCAGGCATTCACGCCGCCTTCGACAAGGGCGTGGCTGCGCTCGCGGAGCATGAGGCGGTCAAGACCGTCGCTCATGGCGCACCGGCCGAGGGAGTCAACCGCAGCCCCGGCATCTTCTTCGAGACCGATGTCGAGCCTTTCCTTGCCGACGAGCGGCTCGGGCATGAGGTCTTCGGCGCGGCGGGCCTGCTGGTGCGCTGCAAGGACATCGACCAGATGATTGCGGTTGCCGAAAAGCTTGAGGGCCAGCTGACCGCCACGTTGCAGATCGAGGCTGGCGACCATGCCGTCGCCGCAAAGCTGCTGCCGGTGCTGGAGCGCAAGGCCGGACGCATTCTCGCCAACGGCTGGCCGACCGGCGTGGAAGTCTCCCATGCCATGGTACATGGCGGACCGTTCCCGGCAACATCGGACAGCCGCACGACGTCGGTCGGCACGCTCGCCATCCGTCGCTTCCTGCGTCCGGTATCCTATCAGGATCTGCCGGAAGGGATGCTGCCGGCCGAACTGAGGGATGAAGGCATCAAGACGCTGCCGCATCTGCTGGATGGCGTGCGCAAGGCACATTGAACGTTGGAGAGTCCCTCATCCAGCCTGTCTGCCACCTTCTCCCCGCTTGCGGGGAGAAGGGGATAGTCGCTCCCGCAGCCTTCCATTCAGCTAGCTGTTGGACGAGGGTACCGAAGTCGTTCCCTCTCCCCGTCAAAACGGGGAGAGGGCTAGGGTGAGAGGCAATCCCGCGACCCGGAGCCGATTGGAAATCTCAAACCACCGCGTAGACAATCCCGGTGAACGAACCCGCGTGGTGAAGCAGTTCGCGTTCGCCCGAGCCGTCGAGGCTCGCCGAATAGAGATTGCCGCCGATATCGGTGAAGAACATGCGATTGTTCGGCAGGTCGAGCGACAGGCCGATGCCTTCGTCGAGGCCCTCCAGGACGACTTCGGATGTTGCCGCGATGTCGTCCATGCTGGCGCGGTTGACGGTATTCCCACGTGGGAGATTGCCGCGGTCGGTCCAGTAGATGGTGCGGGTGGCGAGATCGAGTTCGAGGTCGATCGGTTCCGGCAGCTTGTCGAGCAGGGTCTCAATATCGCTGCGTCTCGTTGCCGTCTCGTCTTCGGGAATGTCGATGCTGGCGCGGAGGATGCGGCCGAGGCCGGCGTCCGGTGGCCCCTTCTGCGTCCAGTAGATCTGCCCGAGCGGCAGGTCGAGGGCGATGCCCACGCACCAGCGTTCGATATCGGCACTGTCCTGCGGACTGTCGCCGTTCTGCACCAGGGTTTCGATGTCGGAGCCGTCGATGTTGGCGCGCATGACACGCATGCCCTCGCGGTCGCACCAGTAGAGCGTGCCGTTGTCGTGGTCGATCTGGATCTGCTTCGGCGTGACCAGCGTGCTGCCCGGCGGGATCAGTGTGACATGGTTGCTGCCGTCGAGATTAATGCGCTCGATCGAGCCGTCATGGGCGTTGTAGTCGGTGCCCATTTCCGTCCAGTAGAGCCAGCCGTTCTCGCTGTCGACGAGAATGCCGTCCGGGCTGCGGCCCAGGCGCTGGATGATCAGCTTGAGGTCGGTTCCGTCGATGGCGGAGGATAGAATTCGGCCGTCGTTGATATCGAGGAAAAACAGCCGTTCGGTCTTTTCTCTGGGGGTGGCAGGCGTCCGTGCTTCTGCTTCAGACATGAGAGCATCCTTTCAAAGGGTCGGATCTGCGGATCACAGCGGCAATCATGGCATCGGTTGATGACAGCATCATTTGCGCCGTGATCCGTTGAAGATCTGTTGCGCCGCAGCAAAGATCAAGAGCGCAGATGTCACGGCTGTATCGGACGAGCGTCAAATAACTGTAATCGATTTGATATAAATCCCCGCCATTCCCTATGGGCGATGTCAGCCTCGATGCTGAAATCCGAAGCCGAAGGTGCTTGATATCTTGTCGACGCTCCAGCAGGTCGCTTTTCGTGCCGGTTGTTCGGTTGCGACCGCCAGCCGGGTGCTGAACCGCAACGGTCCCGTCAGCGATGAGATGGTGCGTCGGGTGCGTCGGGCGGCGGCGGAGCTCGGCTATCGCGCCGGCGGCCGCGCCGGCAATCGACGGCCGGCGATCGGCGTGCTCATTCCCAGCATCACCAATCCGGTGTTCGCGGCGTCGTTGTCGAGCATTCAGAACCGGGCTCTTCATGCGGGTCACAGCGTGCTGATCGCGCAATCGAATTACGATCCGGCACAGGAGGCGGATGCCGTCGCGTCATTGCTCCAGCAGCAGCCGACCGGCCTCATCCTCACGGTCTGCGATCCCGAACGCAGCCCGGCTCTGTCTTCCGCCCTGCCGCCGACCGTGCTGCTCGGCAATCTGCCGACCGCCCGCTTCACCGCCGCCGTCGCGACCGACAATTTTGGCGCCGGCCGGGATCTGACGGATCATCTCCTGCAGAAGGGGCATCGGCGCATCCTGTTCATCTCAGGCCATTTTTCCGCATCGGATCGGGCAAAGTTGCGCTATCTCGGCTATCTCAAGGCGATGGAGTCCGCAGGTCTACAGCCTCTCGACGCCCTGGAGATTTCCTTCATCAGCAGCCTGGGGCAGCTCGATCTCTCGGACGTTGTTTCGCAGTTTTGCCCGACGGCGATCATCGCCTCCAACGATCTTCTGGCGCTCGGGGTTATGGGTGCGCTGCGGCGTCAGGGGCTGTCGATCCCACGTGATATCTCCGTCGCCGGTTTCGATGGCATTTCCCTCGGCCTGCTGACGGAGGTTTCGCTGACGACAGTGGAGATACCGGATGGGACAATGGGGGCGGCGGCGGCTTCGCTGCTGCTCGACATGGCGGAGAATGCCGCACCGGCGCGACATCTGACCGTTCCCTACCGGTTGCGGCCGGGCGGAACCGTGCGCAATCTCGCCATTCAATCCTGACGGATCTCTGCACATGAAAACGCCGCCTCCCAAAGAGAGGCGGCGCGGATTTCAAACCCGATCCGGCAATCAGCTGCGCGGCAGCATGCCTTCGACGTCGGAAGCTGCATCTTCAAGCGCTTCCTTCGGCGCGGCCGAGCCATCGACGATGCGCGACAGGTTGTCGACGATGGTCTGCGTGACCTTGACACCATTGGCGCCGGGGAAGGCATACCAGGGGATCATGACCGACATCTGGCTGAGGCCGGCCTGGAACAGCGGGTTCTTCTTGTAGAAGTCGCCGAGATAGTTGGCCGATTTGGCGGCAAGTTCGTTGTTCGGAACGTAGCCGGTGCCGGGAACGACGACGGACGCGCCGTAGGGGCCGGCGGCGAACTTGGCGAACTTCCAGGCGGCCTCTTCCTTCACCGGATCATGCGTCAGGATGACGACGGCGTTACCGCCTGTGGGGAGGCGGCCGTTGACCGGATCGATCAGCGGGATCTTGGCCGTGCGCAGGTCGAACTTGGTGCCGACGTTCTTGATCGTGTTGACCAGTGCGCCGGTGGTCTGGAATTCGAAGCCGACCTTGCCCGCAGCGAAAGCCTGTTCGCCGGCGGCCTTGGTGAAGACCGGCATGCCGCCTTCCTTGACGAAGCGCTGGATCAGTTCGACGGCCTTCTGTCCCTCAGGACCGTTGAAGGCGACCTTGCTTTCGTCGTCGCTCAGCATCTTGCCGCCGGCGCCGAAGAGCAGGGCGGAGAACATCCAGTCGTCGCCCTGCCAGCGGAAGTCCATGCCGTCGACGCCGTTGCCGAGCGCCTTGATCTTGCCGGCGAGCGTGATGACTTCGTCCCAGGTCTTCGGAGGGTTGTTCGGGTCGCCGCCGGCGGCCTTCACCAGGTCGGCATTGTAGTACATGATCGGGTTCGACGTCGCGAAGGCGAGGCCGACCTGCTTGCCCTTGACCTGGGCGAGCTTCAGGATCGTGTCGGAGAAGCCCTGCTCGGCCATGTTGCCGTCTTTCTTGACGAGCGGCCCGAGATCGACGGCAACATTGCGCTCGTCCATCATGCGCAGGCGGTTGAGGCCGATGAAGGTGACATCGGGCATCTCGCTCGTGCCGGCCTGGCGAAGAATGGTCTGGATGCCTTCCTCATAGGTGGCCGAGGGAGCGGCGAACTGGATCTTGATATCGGGATTTTCTTCCATGAATTTCTTCGAGATCGTGTCCATCACGTTCTTGAAGAAGCCGGGCATGGGGTAGTGAACCGTCAAGGTCGTCTCGGCATAGGCCGGGACCGACACGACCATCGAAATGGCCGCGGCGGCGAGAATCTGGGTGATATGCTTCATCGCTCGTTCTCCTGTTTCGAACCGGTCAGCCTTTGAGACCGGTCATGGTGATGCCCTCGACGAAACGCTTCTGTGCAAGCAGGAATGCGACGACGAGGGGAAGGGTGATGATCAGGGTTGCCGCCATGAGCGCGCCGTAGTCGTCGCCGGCTTCGGCGGCGCGGAAATACATGAGGCCCAGCGGCGGCGTGGCGTAGTCCTGCTTGCTGATGACGATCAGCGGCCAGTAGAGGTCGTTCCAGTGCGCGACGACCGAGAAGATCGCGAAGGCTGTTACCGCCGGCCAGGCATTCGGCACGATGACGCGGGCGACGATGCCGAGCTCCGACATGCCGTCGAGGCGGGCGGCGTGGATGAGATCATCAGGCATGGCGCGGAAGAACTGCAGGAACATGAAGATCGCGAAGACCGAGATCGAGAAGGGCGCGACCAGGGCAGTATAGCTGTTCAGCAGCGACAGGCTGTTGAAGCCGACATAGAGCGGCAGCGCGGTCGCGTGGATCGGGATCAGCAGCCCGAGCATGACCAGCACCATCATCATGCGCGCAGCCGGGAATTTCAGCTTGGCCATGGCATAGGCGCAGGGAATGGCGATCAGCACCTGGAAGAAGAAGATCAGGCCGCAGACGAGGACGCCGTTGAACAGCAGCCTGCCCATATCAACCTTGCTCAGCGCCTTGGCGACATTCTCGATATAGAAGAAATGCGTCGGGATCAGCCGCAGCGCCGAGGTGAAGATGTCGTCCTGCGCCTTGCCGGCGGTCGAGATCATGAAAATGTAGGGCGCAAGAAAGACGAGCGAGCCGAGGATCAGCAAGGAGAGGCGCAGGATGCGGCCGGGAGTGAAGCCTGTCGAGGTCATGTGTAATGCACCTGCCGGTCTTGGACGCGATATTGCAGGAAGGTCAGCACGACGAGAATGGCGAGAAAGACCGTCGTCATCGCCGAGGCATAGCCGACCCTGAGGTAGACGAAGCCTTCCTGGTAGATGGTGAAGAGCAGCACCTCCGAGGCATGGTTCGGGCCGCCCTCGGTCAGCGCCTTGACGGTGTCGAAAACCTTGACCGCGTTGATGATGCTGATGGTCGTGACGAAAAGCGTGGTCGGTCCGAGCATCGGCCAGGTGACGAGCCAGAAGCGGTCCCACGCCGATTTCGCGCCATCCACTTCGGCTGCGGCATAAAGTTCACGCGGGATGGCTGTGAGACCGGCGAGAAACAGCACCATGTTGAAGCCGACCGACTGCCAGACGCCGATGATCGACAGGCTGTAGAGGGCGGTTGCCGAAGAGCCGAGCCAGTTTGGGCCGCGCACCCCGATCTCGGCGAGAAGAGCGTTGATCGGGCCGATTGTGGGATGGAAGAGGTACTGCCAGACGGTCGCCATCGCGACGATCAGCGAAGCCACGGGCAGGAAGTAGGCTGTGCGGAAAAAGCTGCGGCCGATGCCTTCGCTCTCGATCAGCAGCGCGACGCCGAGGCCGAGCACGATCGAGATGGGAGCGACGATGGCCGTATAGACCGTCGTGTTCCAGAGCGACTTCATAAAGGCGCGATCCTTCAGCAGATGCGCATAATTCTCGAAGGCGACGAAGCGCAGGCTCTTGTCGCCGAGCTGGAAATCCGTGAAGCCGAGGACGACGACGGCAATGATCGGCACCAGGATGAACAGCACGATCAGGATGATGGCTGGCAGCGCGAAGAGGAGGGCGGTGCGGGCTTCGCTGCGTTCGCGCGCCGCCGCCGTCTGCATCGGCAGGGAAGTGGCGGCAATGCTAGCCATGCGCCTTCTCCCTGGCGGTGTCGACTGTCGCGGGAACGGTGCGCAGGCGGCGTCCGTCCTCGGCGAAGACCATGGCCTGTTCCGGGGCAAGCGTCAGCGCCACTGGCATGCCGGCGGAGAGCCCCGCGGCCTCTGCGGGTGTAAGCTTGACGATCATCGTTTCGCCGATGGCATCGAGCTTGGCATAGAGAATGACCTCGGAGCCGAGGAATTCCATGCGCTCGATATGGGCGGCAAGCGCATCCTGCCGTCCCTGCGTGAGGCTCACGAATTCCGGCCGGATGCCGAGCGTTACATTCTTGCCGGCAAAGCTGCCGTCTTCGAGTGCGAGCCGGATGCCGCCGAAGGCGACGAAGCCGTTTTCGGCGAGCGCCGGCAAAAGGTTGATGCGCGGCTGGCCGACGAAACGAGCGACTTCGACATGGCTCGGATCGTCATAGATCACCTGCGGCGAGGCCAGCTGCAGCAACTGCCCGCCGATCATCACGGCGACGCGGTCGGCCATGGAAAGTGCCTCGGCCTGGTCGTGCGTGACATAGACAGTCGGCACGCCGGCACGGCGATGCAGATCGACGATCTCGCCGCGGGCATGGACGCGCAGATTGGCATCGAGATTGGAAAGCGGCTCGTCCATCAGGAAGACGCTGGGGCGGCGCACCATGGCGCGGGCAAGCGCCACGCGCTGGCGCTGGCCGCCGGACATCTGACCGGGCTTGCGGTCGAGCAGATGGTCGATCTTCAGCGAAACGGCCATTTCGCGGACGTCGCGGATGATGGCGCGGCGGGTGCTGCGCTGGCCGGGGATCAGCGAGCCGATAAAGGGCAGGCGCTGGACGCGGGTCAGGCGGCGCATGGCAAGCGGCACGGCGATGTTTTCAGATGCGGTCAGATGCGGGTAGAGCGCGTAGGACTGGAAGACCATGGCGATGTTGCGGTCGGCGGCTGCGACGCCGGAGACGTCGGTGCCGCCAAGAACGATCTCGCCGCTGTCGGCATGCTCAAGTCCTGCCAGGATGCGCAGCAGCGTGCTCTTGCCGCAGCCGGAAGGACCGACGAGGGCGATGAATTCGCCTGGTTCGACGTCGAGATCGACACCTTTAAGGATGGCGTTGCCGCCGAAGGATTTGGCGATGCCGCGAAGCGAAAGGGCGCTCATTCGGTCGCCTCCTTCTGAAGCTTCGGGGCGGCCTGCGGATAGACCTCCATGACGACGTCATCGAGGAAGTAGGCGGTCATGCCCGATACTGCGACGAGCTCCGTCGATACGCTCTCGCCAAGGTCATGAATGGCGGCGCCGACAAGCCGCTCCCCGGGCATCTCGCGTTCCATCTTGTCGAGGATGAAGGCGGCAGGAGGCGCCCAGACGAGGGCCGTATCGTTGAAGCGGCCTTCCCAGGTCCAGTGCAGGTGACCGCTGCCGAGCAGGGCGACGTCGTGGGCTGCTATCAGATCATACAGTCGGCGGCGCTGCGCCGGACGTACGCTCCAATAGCCGGTATCGCCTTCGTCGGGTGCGTCGACGAAGAGCGGCTTGTGGGCGAAGAGGGCGACGCGGCGACCATCACGGCTTTCCAGCATCTCCTGCAGCCATTCGAACTGCTTGTTCTCCTCGGCATCCTCGAAGCCCATCAGCAGGCTGTTGAGCCCGATCAGCCGCCAATTGTCGACGTCCTTCGCCCAGTAATCCGGGCCGACGAGGCGGCGCCAGCGCTCCAGCCGTTCCGGGTTGACGGGCTGATACGATCCCGGCAGATGGCCAACATCGTGATTGCCGGGCACGATCAGCATCGGCACGGAGATCTGGCGCATCAGGTCCATGGAAAAGGTAAGGTCTTCGTCCTTGTCGGCGCCGTCGACGCTGAGATCGCCGGTGTGGACGACAAGATCGGCGCCGCTCGCCTCGATCCATTTTGCCAGCGGCTCCCAATTGCCGTTGAAATGCGGCTTGGTTGGGCTCAAATGGGTGTCGGTGATCTGGATGATCTTCAAGGCGCGTCTCCGGAGTCTTCAGAAGCAATGCGCCAGCGAGGGGATTCCCTTCAAAACAGGCGCGTCTCTGCGCACTCTTTAGAAGGCCCCCATGTCAGTTGAGTAACGGGTCTTTTCACATGTTTTTCAGTTTTGTCACATCACCGTTAAACAACGTCATCGCTGGCCTTGTGGCGAATTGTGACCTGTACGTGATGGGTTCGGTGATATAGATCGCTGCCGAAGGGGATTGGACATGTCAGACGAGCAAAGCCGCATCACGACACTGGAGGAGACGGTTGCCTACCAGGCGAAGATCATCGAGGAACTGTCCGACCAGATTGCGGAGCAATGGAAGGTGGTCGAGCAGACCAGGCACAAGCTCGATCGGCTCGCGGAGCGGTTTCTGATGCTGGAGGAGCAGTCGCTCGACGCGCCAGCGATCACCAAGCCGCCGCACTACTGATCAGTTCGGCTGGATCATTCACGTTTCGGTGTTTCACGCGGGCGTGTGTAACAAAAGGCCCCGTCTTCCCGTATCTCCTTGTGACCGGAGCGTTTACAATCGCGGTCGAGAGGAGATCGTCATGAAGACTTTATCGACGGACATGATCCGCATTCGCTCAGCGCGTGTCGCCCGTTTCGCCGGCCTCACGGTCGCGGCGGTGCTCGTCGGCGGTATGGCGCTGCAATTTGTCGGCCGCGCTTCGGCCGAGGACGCGCGCGTCATTCCCGCGCCAAGCATGGACGAGAAGGCTGGTTCCGCCAGCACGGAGACGGTCGTGCTTGCCGGCGGCTGCTTCTGGGGCGTGCAGGGCGTGTTCCAGCATGTCAACGGCGTGATCAGCGCGACGTCAGGCTATGCCGGCGGCGGCAAGGATGGGGCGCATTACGAAATGGTGAGCACCGGCGATACCGGCCATGCCGAATCCGTGCGCGTCGTTTTCGATCCGCGCAAGGTCAGCTACGGACATCTGCTGCAGATCTATTTCTCGGTCGCGCATGATCCGACGGAGCTGAATTATCAGGGGCCGGACAGCGGCACGCAGTATCGTTCGGCGATCTTCCCGAGCAGTCAGGAACAGGCCGATATTGCGCGCGCCTATATCGATCAGCTCAATCACGCTAAGGTGTTCGACGCCGCGATCGTCACCCGCATCGAGCCATCTAGGCAATTCTATGCCGCCGAGAGCTATCACCAGGATTTCCTGACGACGCATCCCGACTATCCCTATATCGTCATCAACGACATGCCGAAGATCAAGAATCTGCAGCATCTCTTTCCCAGGGATTTTCGCGCTGACCCGGTTCTGGTAACGGCAAACGCCAGCGCGAACTGACCAGCACTTGGTCGCATGACCGGCGAGCGATGATCGCCGGTCACGGCCGCATTGCAAGAAAAGCTCGTTACTCGCGGCTCGTCTGGTGTATTGCTGCCTGACACCAGACACATATCGAGAGTGCGTTTCGTCATGATCGTCCGCGACCGGCCGAATCTCTTCCAGCTTTTCTTCATTGTTCGCGGTTCGATCATCCTGCGAATCCTGCCGCAGATCGTCGCCATCTTCCTGCTGTCGGCTTTGATCGTCTGGGGACATGAGGAGCGGCCGAATCTGGTCGTGTCCTTCAACGGATCGTCGCTTTCCCTGCTCGGCATCGCGCTTTCGATTTTCCTCGGCTTTCGCAACAATGCCGCCTACGACCGCTGGTGGGAGGGTCGGCGCGACTGGGGTCAGCTCGTCTATGTCGCCCGCGGCTTTGCCCGTCAGACATTGATCCTTGAAGCGGAAGGTGAGGCTGGTATCGAGGCGCGGAAGACCCTGCTGCGTCTGACCATGGCTTTTGCGCAGGCGCTGGTCTGCCTTCTGCGATCGGGTGGCGACGACAGCAAAGTGTTGCGCCTTCTGACATCGAGCGAGGCCGAGTTCTATCGCGCAGCGCAGAACCGGCCGAATCTCATCCTGCGCCTGATCTCAGCCGATCTTGCACGTCTGAAGGCGAAGGGCGCGATTTCGGATATCCAATATCAGATGCTGGATATCAGCATCGGCCAGATGGGTGCGGTGCAGGCCGCCTGCGAGCGCCTTCGCAATACGCCGCTGCCTTTCGGCTATACGCTGCTTTTGCATCGCACCGCCTATCTCTTCTGCTTCCTGCTGCCCTTCGGCTTCGTCGATACGCTCGGCTGGGGTTCGCCCTTCGTCACGGCTCTCATCGCTTATACTTTCTTCGGTCTCGATGCGCTGGGCGATGAGCTGGAGGATCCCTTCGGCCATCGTCCGAATGCGCTGGCAATCAGCGCCCTTGCCGATACGATCGAGATCAATCTGCGCGAGGCGCTTGGCGAAACCGATCTGCCGCCGCTGCCGCAGCCCCAGGATTTCGTGCTGATGTAGGCCGTCAGCAAAAAATTTCGAAAAGCGATGGAATAGAATCCGGAGCGCTTCCGTATATAGGTGTATGGATCGCAAAGGACGCACATTCGATGTTTTGGGGCAGCTCGGTTCGCTGAGACGTTATGCCCGCTCGCTCGTGCGCAATGCGGACGAGGCCGAAGATCTGGTGCATGACGCGCTGGTCAAGGCATATGAGCGCAAGGCGTCCTTCCGTCGCGGCGGCAACCTGCGGACCTGGTTGCTGTCGATCCTGCACAATGTGCATATCGACCGCCTGCGTCAGAAGAAATCGCTGAATCGTCGCCACGAAGAGGCGGCCGCCGAGCTTGAGGTGGCGCTACCGGCGTCGCAGGACCATACGGTCCGCCTGAGCCAGGTGCGCGAGGCTTTTTTCAGTCTGCCTGAGGAACAGCGCGAAGCGCTGCATCTCGTGGCGATCGAAGACCTTTCCTATCAGGAAGCGGCGTCCGCGCTTGGCATTCCTGTCGGCACGCTGATGTCCCGCATCTCAAGGGCCCGGGCGAGCCTGCGCAATTTCGAGGAGGCTACCTCCAAGGTTTCACATCTCAGGCTTATCGAGGGAGGCGGCAATGAAAACGGTTGATCCGATCATCGATACCGATCTCGACGCCTATGTCGATGGCGAGCTGCCGGTCGCGCGCCGTGTCGAGGTCGAATCCTATCTGTCGGAGCATCCCGAGATCGCCGCCAAGGTCATGGCGGATATGAGCATCCGTGGCGAGCTGCGCATGGCGCTGGCCGGTGAGAGCCATGTGCTCAGGGCAGAGACCCGCGAGGCCGCCCGGCGGCTGGAGCGCGGACTGGTCTATGGGCGCATGCTGGCATCTTTCCAGCGCGTGGCCGCCGTTGCCGTATTGGTGGCGACCGGCTGGGTGGCGCATACGTCCTTCGGCGCGTTCACCGCGAGCGAGGTCAATGCGTCCTCACGGCCGCCGGCTTTCATCGATGACGCGGTGCGCGCCTACAAGACGACTTCCGTGCGGGAACAAATCAAGCCGCAGTCGGCGGCCGCGAACTACAATCCGGAAGAAATCCGCGCATCGACGGCGATCGTCCTGCCGGAGCTGCCGGGCGACTGGCGCGTCACCGATGCCCAGATCTATCCGTCCGAATTCGGTCCGAGCGTCGAAATGACTGTTGATGCCGGCAGGGACGGACATTTGTCACTTTTCGCCGTTCGCCCGGGGAATTTTGCCGTCAAGGAGGTCAGCCACATCAAGCGTGACGACGTCCAGACTGCCTATTGGCAGATCGGTGAAGTCGCCTATGCGCTGATCGGCGATGGCCAGGCGGCTCAGCTCGACGGCGATGCCGAAAAGCTCGCCCGCAGCCTGTACTAGTTTGAATTAAAGGAGAACGACCATGAACCCGACCAATCCGCGATACGGCTACGGAGCCGCCGCCGGCTCGCAGGCGCTCTTCGACGAGGGTTTGCGCCGGCATATGCTGCGCGTCTACAACTACATGGGTATCGGCCTCGTGCTGACGGGTATCGTCGCGATGGTCGTCGGTACGACGCCGGCCCTCTACGTGCCGATCTTTCAGACGCCGCTGAAGTGGGTCGTCATGCTGGCGCCGCTCGCTTTCGTGTTCTTCTTCTCCTTCCGCATCCAGACCATGTCGGCAAGCACGGCGCAGATGATGTTCTGGGCATTCTGTGCGGTCATGGGCCTGTCGCTGGCCTCGGTCTTCCTGGTCTTCACCGGCACGAGCATCGCGCGCACCTTCTTCATCGCCGCAACCATGTTCGGCGCCACCAGCCTCTACGGCTATACGACCAAGCGTGATCTTGCCAACATCGGCTCGTTCCTGATGATGGGTCTGTTCGGCGTGATCATCGCCAGCGTCGTCAATATCTTCCTGGGTTCGAGCGCGCTGCAGTTCGCCATCTCGGTGATCGGTATCGTCGTCTTCGTCGGCCTGACCGCTTGGGACACGCAGAACATCAAGGAACAGTATGCCGAGAACCATGATCAGGAATCGCAGCAGAAGCTCGCCGTCTTCGGTGCTCTGTCGCTCTACCTGAACTTCGTCAACATCTTTCAGCTGCTGCTGAATCTCACCGGTGAACGGGAATAGGTTTGAAATTGCCCGCTTGGGCATGGTCGGATCCGAAAGGCACTCCACCCTTTTGGTGATCATGCTCCGGTAATGCGTCTCCCTGGGGGCTTGTTGAGACGCATGACGCGCCTGCAGTATCTGCGCCGATACTGCAGGCGCAACTTTTTTGAGAGTGGCAAACCGAGTTCGCAGCCATTTTCGCCGCAGCGCGGCAAAGGGGAAAGGTGCCGGGCTAAGAGAGCACCGTCTAAAGAAAGGGCCTGATGACGCAAATCTGCTGCCATCAGGCCCTTAGTTATTGCGGATATGAGGTCCTTCGTCCGTCAGGAAAGGACTGTGATCCTACCACTCGGCGACGCTGCCGTCCTCGTGACGCCAGACCGGGTTGCGCCAGCGATGGCCTTCCTTGGCACGCTCGATGACATAGGCCTCGTCCACCTCGATGCCGAGACCCGGTCCCTGCGGGATCGAGACGAAGCCGTCGGCATAGTGGAACACTTCCTTGTTGGAGATATAGTCGAGGATGTCGTTGCCCTTGTTGTAGTGGATGCCGAGGCTCTGTTCCTGGATAAAGGCATTGTAGCTGACGGCATCGACCTGCAGGCAGGCGGCAAGGGCGATCGGACCGAGCGGGCAATGCGGCGCCAGCGCCACGTCATAGGCTTCCGCCATGGCAGCGATCTTGCGGCATTCGGTGATGCCGCCGGCATGAGAGAGGTCGGGCTGGAGAATGTCGACATAGCCGTCCGACAGCACTGATTTGAAGTCCCAGCGTGAAAAGAGCCGCTCGCCGAGCGCGATCGGCGTCGAGCAATGATTGGCGATTTCCTTCAGCGCTTCGCGGTTTTCAGAGAGAACGGGCTCCTCGATGAACAGCAGCTTGTAGGGCTCCAGCTCCTTGGCCAGTACCTTGGCCATCGGCCGATGGACGCGGCCGTGGAAGTCGACGCCGATGCCGATATAGGGACCGATCGCCTCGCGGATGGTGGCGATGGTCTCGACTGCCTTTTCCACCTTGTCGTAGGTGTCGACGATCTGCATCTCCTCGCAGCCGTTTAGCTTGATCGCCTTGAAGCCGCGGGCGACGACCTCCTTCGCATTGTTGGCGACGTCGGAGGGGCGGTCGCCGCCGATCCAGGAATAGACCTTGATCTTGTCGCGCACCTGGCCGCCGAGCAGCGAATGGATCGGCTGTCCGAGCGCCTTGCCCTTGATGTCCCAGAGCGCCTGGTCGATGCCGGCAATCGCCGACATGTGGACAGCGCCACCGCGATAGAAGCCGGCGCGGTACATGACGTTCCAGTGGTCCTCGATCAGGAAGGGATCCTTGCCGATCAGATAGTCTTCCAGTTCATGCACGGCTGCCTGCACGGTCAGCGCCCGGCCTTCCACGACAGGCTCGCCCCAGCCGACAATGCCCTCGTCGGTCTCGATCTTCAGGAACATCCAGCGCGGCGGTACAATATACGTGGTCAGTTTCGTGATCTTCATGGGTATGATTCCATTTCGGCTTTGGATGATATCAGCGGTCTGCAGCCGCGGATTTCGGGGTTTCTGGTTTCATTCTCCGGCCATCGTCCAGCCGTCGTTCGACGGCAAGATCGCGGGCGGCGAGATCGAGCATGCGATGGGCGCAATTCCGGGCGGCGGCGCCGTTGCGCAGTCGCAGCGCCTCCACCAATTCGCCATGGACCGTGATCGCCTCGTCGCGGCTGTGGGCGGCGACATTCGAGGCATGAAGCGCGTATTTGAGGCCGGCATGCATGGCGCTCGACAGGCGGCGGAACACCTGGTTGTGGCTGGCGCTCAGCAGCACCTTGTGAAAGGCTACATCGGCCTCGGTGAAGCTTTCCGGATCATTGGCGCTATCGCGCATCTGCCGCCACGCATGGTCGAGGTCGGCAATCTCCTGGGCGGTGGCTCGTTCCGCCGCATATTCGGCGGCGGCGGGCTCGATGGTGCGGCGCGCCTCCAAGATGGATCCGAGAATATCGAATTCGGCGATATGAGGCCCCATCCACTCCAGCACGTCCTGATCGAGGATGTTCCAATCATCCTTGTCGCAGACGGTGGTGCCGACGCGTGGTTTGCCGCGCACGAGGCCCTTCGATTCCAGCACTTTCAAGGATTCGCGGATGACCGTACGGCTCACACCGAACATCACGCACAAGTCGTTTTCGCGCGGCAGGGTCGAGCCCGAGGGATAGCGTTCGGAGCAAATGTCTTCGGCGATCGACGCTGTTACGTTCCTGCGGACGCGCGGACGGCGCTCGGGCTGGGCTGACGCGCCGTGCTCCTGTCCTTCAAGCGAATCCACCCTATCTCCTCCACACCTGTCGCATGTTGCCCCGTAAACCTCTCGCGACGAGGGACATGTGCGGGGCTTTCATGCGGCCGACATCCGGCCTGCGTTTCGTGCACCCTTCGCGTCAAAGCCAAGATACGCCAATCATCATACATTGGCAATAATATTGTATGATGATTTGGAAACCTTGCGCGATTGTCGGTGGGAACAATCCGCTGTGCCGCGCTTCGTCGAAGACGACGCCGCTCTTGTTACGGCGGCGTCGTCTTCGACGGATAGAAGGACTATGGTGTCCGGGCGGATGGCGTGAATGCCGTTTGCCGTCGGTCATTGCGGGGAGGCGGCGATTCCGCTCCCAAAGCTCATTTCAACGACAAGGAGGACGACATGCAGATCAATCGTACAGGTTCGGCTCAATGGGCCGGTGGTTTGAAGGATGGCAAAGGCCAGATCTCGACGCAGAGCGGCGCGCTCAATCACTACCCTTACGGTTTCGCCAGCCGTTTCGAAGGCGTGGCCGGCACCAATCCGGAAGAGTTGATCGGGGCTGCGCATGCCGGTTGCTTCACCATGGCCCTGTCGCTGATCCTCAACGAGGCCGGGTTTACTGCTGAGAGCATGGAAACGACGGCCAAGGTGACGCTTGAAAGCGTCGAAGGCGGTTTTGCCATTACCGCGATCCATCTGACGCTGACGGGCAAGATTCCAGGCGCCGATGAAGCCACTTTCACCGAGCTTGCCAATAAGGCCAAGGCCGGTTGCCCGGTTTCGAAGGCACTCGCCTCCGTTCCGATTTCGTTGGAAGTCCACGCCGCCTAAGCGGCCATTTCACGGCTTAGCGCCGCGCTGGTTCGCGCGGCGCGTTTCATGTATATTCCGCATTCGCGCATTGGGCTGTCATTTTCACGAAATGCAATACTCAACGGAGGGGCGAATGTCTGGAATTCTCTTAATTCACGTCGTCATAAGTTTGATTGCCATCGTCAGCGGCATTGTCGTTGCCTCTGGTTTTCTCACGGCCAATCGTCACGAGCGATCGACGCTGGTCTATATGGTCACGACCATTCTTACCAGTTTGACGGGTTTTCTGTTTCCGTTTCACACTGTCACGCCGGCAATCATCGTCGGCAGTCTCTGCGTTCTCATTTTCATACCGACTGCGCTGGCGCGCTACAGCTTTCATCTTGCAGGCATCTGGCGCCCCGTCTTCATCATCGGGGCCATGGTGCTTCTCTTTTTCAACTGTCTCGTGCTGATCGTCCAATCGTTCCAGAAGATACCTGTGCTCAATGCACTGGCGCCCAATGGCAACGAGCCGCCGATACTTGCGGCCCAGGCGGCGCTCTTGGTCGTGTGCGTGCTTGTCGGCTTTTTGAGCATCCGCCGCTTCCGCCCGGCGCTTTTGGGCGCCTGATCACGCGTCGATCGTTCCGCGACAAAATGTCGGACACTTCCGACTCCGTTCCGCCAGGCGCGTTGTCGATGATTTAACTCTTGTTTCAAGTTGTCCGGCGCAATCTCGGTTTATTCAATAGCATCTGAAAGCTGCCTGCAGTTGTGGGCGGCTTTCTTGACATCGGCGCTCTGATGATTTACGAGTGACGAAAATTGAAAATCGTCACTCGTAAATCATCAGGTTATGCTCATGCTCGATCTTCCCGATATCAGCGCCGATCCTGCGCGTCAGGAAAACATCGCGCGAATTCTCGTTGCCGCCGAAAAGCTGTTTCGCCACTATGGTTACAGCAAGACGACCGTTGCCGACATTGCTCGCGATCTCGGCATGTCGACGGCGAATATCTACCGGTTCTTCGCCTCCAAGGGCGAGATTCATCAGGCTCTCTGCGGGCGTATGCTCGAACAAAGTTACCTGATGGCCCTCAATATCCGCAATCAGCCGATCAGCGCATCCGATCGACTACGGGCCTACGCCATGGGCCAGTACAAGATGACGCTGGAGACCATGCTCGATGAGCAGAAGGTTCATGAGATGGTTGTCATCGCCATCGAGAGCGCATGGCATGTCATCGAGAAGCACATCGTTCGTATTCAGGATCTGGTTGCCGAGATCATCGCCGAAGGCATAGCCGCCGGCGAGTTCGTCGAGCAGGATCCGGTTATCGCGGCCAAGTGCTTCGCTTCGGCGACCGTCGATCTCTGTCATCCGCAGATGGTCGCACAATGCCTGGGTAAGACATACCAGGCCAAGCCCGAGGATCTTATCGAATTCGCCATCAGAGCCTTGAAGAAATAACACTCCGCGCACCGCATTGGCCGGCGCGCTCCCACTCTTTGTTCGACTTTAGGAGAGCGACATGGTTTCGCTGACAACCACCACCCTACGGACCGTTGCCGGCGCTGCTTTATTTGCCGCCTTGGGGCTCGCACTTTCGGGCTGCAATGAGAAGAAGGAAGAGACGGCTGAAGTGATCCGGCCGGTGAAAGTGGTCGAGATCGCCCAGGCGGATACGACGCGCAAGCTCGACTATTCCGGCTCTGTCAAGGCACGGACGGATATGAACCTCGGCTTCCGCGTCAACGGCAAGATCGTCGAGCGCAAGGTTGACATCGGCGAGAAGGTCAAGCCTGGCGACGTGCTCGCCCGCATCGACGCCACCGATTACGTTCTGGCGGTGCGCCGCTCGCAGGCGGATCTGGATTCGGCGGAAAAGCAGGTGCAGACGACCGAGCTTGCCCGCAACCGCGCCCAACTGCTCTTCGACAAGAGCGTCGGCTCGAAATCGCAGCTCGAACAGGCCGAGCTTTCCTATGATCAGGCCGTCTCGACGCGCGATTCCGCTGTGTCGGCGCTGGCCGAGGCGAAAAACCAGGTCGCCTACAGCGACCTGACGTCGGATATGAACGGCATCGTCACCACAATCAATGCCGATGTCGGTCAGGTAGTCAGCTCCGGCACACCTGTTATCACCGTCGCCGTCGACGGCGAGAAGGAAGTGCTGATCGCCGTGCCGGAAATGGATATCGCGCAGTTCAAGGTCGGCAAGGATGTCAAGGCGCGCTTCTGGTCCGATGATGCGCTGGTGCTTGACGCCAAGGTGCGCGAGGTGGCTGGCAGTGCCGATACGCAATCGCGCACGTTTGCGGTGCGCGTGAGCCTGCCGAACGATCCGCGCGTGCTCCTCGGCATGACGGCGACGATCGAGGCACAGGCCGACAATACTCAGCCCTATGTTTCCATTCCTCTGAGCGCCCTTGCGCAAAGGAATGGGCAGCAGATCGTCTGGCTCGTCGACCGTAGTGCCGGCATCGTGCATTCCCGAGCTGTCAAGGTTGCGGATTTCGCCGATGACGGCGTCCGCGTTGCCGATGGCCTCCGGGCCGGCGATGTCGTGGTCGCGGCCGGCACGCAGTTCATGACCGAGAATATGAAGGTCAAGCTTTCGGCCGCTTCAGCTCAGCAGGCCGCCGCCGATACCCATGCCGCTTCGGCGGCGGATATCGTGCGCTAAAGGGATCGAGGGGCGAAACCATGTCCATCAACAACACTTCCGGCGAGAAGAAGCCTTTCAACCTGTCGCGCTGGGCGATCGGCCATCCGAGCATTGCGCGGTTCCTGTTCGGTCTCATCATCATCGCCGGTGCGCTGGGCCTGACCCATATGGGTCAGAAGGAAGATCCGGATTTCACCTTCCGCGTCATGGTCGTGCAGACCGTCTGGCCCGGTGCCTCCCTGCAGGACATGGAAGACCAGGTGGTCAACAAGATCGAGCGCAAGCTGCAGGAAACGCCGCATCTCGATTGGGTCAAATCCTATACCCGCGCCGGCTTTGCCATCACCACCGTCCAGATCAAGGGTGACACCAACACCGCACAGGTGAAGGACGCCTTCTACCAGATCCGCAAGAAGGTCGGCGATATCAGCAACGAGCTGCCATCCGGCCTGCTGGGTCCCTATTTCAACGATGAATTCGGCGATACCTTCATTACGCTGCATTCGATCAGCGGCGATGGCTTCACCTATCCGGAACTGAAGAAATTCGCCATCCAGGCGCGCGACATGCTGCTTTCCACGCCCGGCGTCGAGAAGGCCACCATCATCGGCGACCAGGCGGAGCAGATCTATATCGATGTTTCCTCCAAGGTGCTGGCCGAGCGCGGACTGACGCTCAACGACCTGAAGAACGCCGCCGTCGGCCAGAACAACGTCGATCCGGCCGGCAACGTCGATACCAGCACGCGCTCCGTGCGCATCTCGGTCGAAGGCGATGTCAACAGGATCGAGGACATCAAGAATCTGCGCCTGACCGCTGGCGGCCAGGTGACCCGCCTCGGCGATATCGCCACCGTCACAGCCGGGCTGCAGGATCCCTACACCGCCAAATTCCTCTACAATGGCCACGCGAGCGTGCAGCTCGGTGTCGTCATGGCCAACGGCTACAAGGTGACCGATGTCGGTGCGTCCGTGGAGGAAACCTATAAGCGCTTCGAGGCTTCGCTGCCGGTCGGCGTTCAGGTCGACCAGATCGCCAACCAGCCTGAGGTCGTTACCGACGCCATCAGCGAGTTCATGCATGCGCTCGGCGAGGCGCTTGTCATCGTGCTGATCGTCTCGTTCGTGTCGATCGGCTGGCGTTCCGGCCTCGTGATCGCCATCGCCATTCCGCTGGTGCTGGCCGCGACCTTTGCCATCATGTACGAGCTCGGCATCGACCTGCAGCGCATCTCGCTCGGCGCGCTCATCATCGCGCTCGGCCTGTTGGTCGACGACGCCATGATCGTGGTCGAGCTCATGGAGCGCAAGCTCGAGGAGGGGCTGGTAAAGCTCGATGCGGCCAGCTTCGCCTATTCCTCGACTGCCTTCCCGATGCTGACCGGTACGCTGATCACCACGGCGGGCTTCATTCCGGTGGGCTTTGCGGCATCGACGGCGGGCGAATATGTCCGCACGCTCTTCTATGTCGTCGGCATCGCGCTTGTGGTGTCCTGGTTCGTCGCCGTCTATTTCACGCCATGGCTTGGCTACATGATCCTCAAGCAGCGCCATCATGCCGGCGAGCATCACGATGTCTTCGACACGCGCTTCTATCGTCGCCTGCGGTCCTCGGTCTCCTGGGCCGTGCGCCATCGCATCATCGTGCTGCTTGTGACGCTTGCCGCCTTCGTCGGCAGCCTCTGGTCCTTCCAGTTCATTCCGCAGAACTTCTTCCCGCAATCGTCGCGTCCGGAGATCCTTGTGGATTTGTGGCTGCCCGAGGGAACCAGCATCAAGGAAGTGGAACGGCAGGCGCAGGCGCTCGAATCGCGCATGGCCGATGATCCGGACAAGCGTTTCATCGCCACCTATGTCGGCCAGGGCGCGCCGCGCTTCTTCCTGCCGCTCGATCAGCAGCTCACCAACCCGAACTATGCCCAGATGCTTGTCATGGCCAAGGACGAACCGGCACGCGAGCGGCTGATCACCAAGCTGCGTTCCATCCTCGCGGCGGACTTCCCGTCCGTCCGCAGCAAGGTCGACCGCCTGTTCCTCGGTCCGCCCACAGGCTGGCCGGTGCAGCTGCGCGTCATGGGTCCGGATCGGCAGGAGGTTCGCCACATTGCCGACGAGGTGAAGCAGCGCTTCTCCCAGAATCCGCTGCTCGGCGCCATCCACGACGATTGGCTCGAGCCGGTGCCGGCCATGAAGCTGGTCATCGATCAGGACCGCGCCCGCGCGCTCGGCGTCACCTCGCAGCGCATCCGCCAGATACTGCAGGCCTCGATGTCCGGCTTCACGCTCGACAACTACCGCGAAGGCGAGGAAACTGTCGGGATCGTCGCCCGAGAGCCGGACGCCAGCCGTCATCTGCTGACATCGGTCAACTCCGTCTATATCCCGACGGATACCGGCGGGTTCGTGCCGCTATCGCAGGTCGCCAAGGTCGTGCCCGTGATGGAGCAGAGCATCGAATGGCGTCGCGACCGCCTGCCGACCATCACCGTGCGGGCGACATTGCCCGACAATGTGCAGTCGAACGACGTGACCGCCGCGCTCTATAACGGCATGGCGGATCTCAGAAACAGTCTGCCGGCCGGCTACAAGATCGAGATCCAGGGCGGTGCCGAAGACAGCGCCGAAAGCCAGGCCTCGATCGCTGCCAAGGCGCCGATCATGCTCGTCATCATCGTCGTGTTGCTGATGGTTCAGCTGCAGCACTTCGGCAAGGCGATGCTGGTGCTGGCCACCGGCCCGCTCGGCATCATCGGTGCGGCAGCGGCCCTACTGATCAGCGGCGCGCCCTTTGGCTTCGTGGCGATCCTCGGCGTCATCGCGCTGCTCGGCATCATCATCCGCAACTCGATCATCCTCGTCGACCAGATCGACCAGGATATCGCGGCGGGCATGGACCGGAAGGAGGCGATCATCGGCTCGGCCGTACGTCGTTTCCGGCCGATCATGCTGACGGCACTGACGGCGGTGCTCGCGCTGATCCCAATCTCGCGCGGCGTCTTCTGGGGTCCGCTCGCCTACGCCATGATGGGCGGCATCCTGGTTGCGACCGTGCTGACCATCTTCGTGCTGCCTGCAGGCTATGCCCTGTTCTTCGGCCGCGAGCCGAAGAGCAAGTCGGCGGAGCCAGCAGCCAAGCAGGAGGAGAGCAACGACGCCGTCGATCATCTGCCACCGGCCATTGCTGCGGAATAGCAGGCGCGGATAAAATCAAAGGGGCCTCGGTCTATGCCGGGGCCTTTTTTATTTCGGCGATATGATCGCTCAAAAGCTCGGCGTCAGGATCGTCTGCCTGTTGTCGGCGATCTTGAGGACGGTGAGGTCCCCGCCCATGGAAACGGCGGTGTCGATACCGATGCGGCCGATGCCGAAAACCGGGCGTGGACCCGGGGTATGCCCATGGACGACCAGCACCGGCAATCGCGGGCCTTCGAAGAGGAAAGGCTCGCGGATCCAGATCAGCTCTTCGTCGGTCTGTTCGGCAAGCGGTATGCCGGGCCGGATGCCAGCATGGACGAAGATGACGGAACCCACTGTCACGGCGACCGGCAGCGAGCGCAGCAACTCGATATGGGCTTGCGGAACGGCCTGCCGGACGATTTCGCCGAACTCTTCGATGCTCTTGCCTTCTTCCCGCAGCAGATGTTTCGCATCGACGTCATAGGAGGCGAGCGTCGGGCCGGCGCCAAAGGACAACCAATCACTGTTGTTGCCGGGATCATCCAGGAATTTCAGGAAGACGTCGTCGTGATTGCCGAGGAGAGCGTAGCGATCGAAGCCCGATGGCGGCGGTTCGCAAAGATGCTGCAGCACATCGCTCGATCGCGGGCCGCGATCGACATAGTCGCCGAGGAACATCAGGAGCTTCCGGCCGGGAATAGCATTCGCATCCTCGACGATGCGCTTCTCGGCTTCGAGCAACGCGTCATGGCATCCATGGATGTCGCTCAACGCATAGATGGCTGCATAGTCCTGTGCGGGAAGGCTGATGCGCGCACGCTGGGGCTGTTCCATGACCTTCGCCGTTCTCCCGCCGAAAAGTCGATAAAATAACCGCATGGTCGACATCCGCAAGCGCTGGCGTGACGGCATGATCTCTTTGAGGATATGTCAATAATTCCGCCTACTTAGGCGATGGCGCGACCGTATTCCAGCCGGTGGCCCTGCGCAAGCTGCGCCAGCGGATGATGCTTGCGCTGAGGTTGCTACGGTTAAGAGACGGAAGACGATCGGCGCGGCTACGTGTCAATCTGACCGGTGCGGCTGTTGGCGGCTGGTGTGGTGGAGCGTTTTGCGACGGGATGCGTGATGAACAAGGGTTTCTCCCGGTCGCCGCGTGCGCTGCGGTTCCTACAGATGGCGACCGGGAGCTTCAGGTTCGAGACTTTTTCACACTACCCATGATATGCCGCTTGCAGCCCGGTAACGTCGAGCTTGACCATCTGCATCAGCGCCTGCATGACGCGCGCGGCCTTGGCCGGATCAGGATCGGCCAGGAGCTTGCTAAGCACGGTCGGCACGATCTGCCAGGAGACGCCATAGCGATCCCTGAGCCAGCCGCATTGCTCGATTGCCCCGCCATCGGCGAGCCCCTCCCAGAGCCGGTCGACTTCTGCCTGATCGGTGCAATCCACCTCCAGCGAGATCGCATGGGTGAATTCGAAGCGGGTGCCGCCGTTCAACGCCATGAAGCGCTGGCCGGCAAGGGTGAAGCCGACGACCAGAACCTGATCGGCCTTGCCGGCCGGGGTGTCGACGAGGTTTTTCTGCACATGGTCGATCCGGGAATCCGGAAACAGCGAGACGTAGAATTTCGCAGCCTCCTCGGCTTCGTGTGCGAACCACAGGCATGGGGCAATTTTTGACATCGGGTGATCTCCTCTCCTGGATGGGTCTCGTTCTAGCCAGGCAGCCAGAGGACGTTTGAAAGGGAGGGATGCCGACAAGGAGAGTTTCAAAAAATGCTTTTCAAGGCGATGCGGGCAGGTGGGGTTGTTGTTGCCAATATCGACTGTGGAATTTGCGGAGGGCGCATTATCCCCCTTCTCCCCGAGGGGAGAAGGAGCTTACGGCATCGGCATGCTCGCTATGCAATTGCCCTGCCCACATGGGGAAGATGTCGCGAAAGCGACAGACGCGCGGCACACGAGAGAAGCATTGGCCGATGCAATAGCTCAACCGCCCGTCGCCAACCTCTCGGCAAACTCGATCGCCTCGATCAGGCTGCGCTCGTTGGCAATCCCCTTGCCGGCGATGTCGAAGGCGGTGCCGTGGTCGACGGAGGTGCGGACGATCGGCAGGCCGAGGGTGATGTTGACGCCGGAAAGATCCAACCATTTGCCGGTTGCCGGATCGATCTCGAAGCCCAGTAGCTTGACCGGGATATGCCCCTGGTCGTGATACATGGCGATGACGGCGTCATACTGGCCGGCGCGCAGCTTGACGAAGACGGTGTCGCCGGGGACGGGACCGACGATATCGAGGCCATCGGCAACGGCCGTGGCGATGGTGGGCGCGGAAATATCGATATCCTGACGGCCGAAGAGGCCGCCTTCGCCGGCATGCGGATTGAGCGCCGCAACCGCAATCTTCGGCCTGGCGATGCCGAGATGCTTGAGCGCCTTGTCGGTGAGGTCGATGACGAGGCGCAGCCGCTCAGGCGTCAGGCGCTTCGGCACATCCTCCAGTGCGACATGGGTGGTGACGTGGCTGACGCGCATGTTGCCGTGGGCGAGCATCATCACCGAGCCACGCGCGCCGGTGAGCTCGGCCAAAAGCTCGGTATGGCCCGCATAGTGGAAGCCGGCCTTGTTCAGCGCCTCCTTGTTGAGCGGCGCGGTGACGATGCCGCCGACCTTTCCGACCATGGCGAGCTGAACGCCCTTCTCGATCGCCTTGAAGGCCATGCGGCCGCCATCGGCGGAAAGCCGGCCGGGCAGGATAGGCTCGCCCTCGACATCGGCCTGGATGAAGCAGAGGTTCGGCCAGTCGCCATCCATCTGTGTCTCAGGAATTTTGATGTCGAGGCCAAGCTGCTGTTCTGCCAGGCGAAGGGAAGGGCCGCTGCCGATGATTGTGAGTTTTAACTTACCTTCTTCGATCTGATCCTTCAGCCGTGCCGCAGCCTTGAGGATGATCTCCGGGCCGATGCCGGCGGGGTCACCCATTGTGATTGCCAAATGCCGCGTCATGGCTCTTCTCCTCCGACGATCAATGCGTTTTCATTCAATAGATCGCGCCACAGGGTCGGGCCGCCAAAGGCGCCGGACTTTGAAATCACGGACACCCCTTCCCAGGGGCCGCCGATGATCGTGGAGCAGGGCAAGCCCGGCGCGGCCTGGCCGGTGAGCTTGAGAGCGGTGACGCCGAGGGCAGTGCAAAGGTTCCGCAGGGTTTCGCCGCCGGCGACGATCAATGTGGCCGGCGCGGGCAGAGCCTTGGCAATGCCGCCGAGAGTGGTCTCGATCCGCTTTGCCGCGTCGTCTCGTTCGAGCCCCGCCGGCAGATCGACGCTGACCATTGCGATGCCGCCCTGGTGGAGGCGCGCATCGACCACGTCAGCGCCCGCGCCTTCCGTAAGCTTCAGCCAATAGGGACCGCAGGCCTGAAGCTGCGCCAGCGTGATCGGTTGATCGGAGCCGAAGAGGCCTATCACCGGTCTTTGCAGTCTGCGTGAAACGGGCACGGAGGGTGCGGGATGCATTCCCAAATTGCCATTCCGCGCCAGCGCCTGCGCCAGCCCACCGGTGCCGGACCACAGAACCGGCCCTCGCACTCGCGCTGATATCCACGAGATGACGGCGTCCAGATCGCTATCCGAATGGGCGTCGAAAACATGGATGCCATCTGGAACAGGTTTATGTCCTTCGGCATCGACACGGTTTTGGCTCAGTGTAGTGTTGAAGGCCGGCAATCCCTCGGCCCTCAGCTGCGCAACCAGATCGCCGCTGACATCGCGCCATGTCTCGTTGCCGGCAAAGAGCACCTGCCGTCCGCCCCGGGTATGTCGCCCATGATGCGGAAAAGCCGGGGCCAGAATGCAATGTCGCCAGTGCCCGAGCCGGAAACAGGCCGCCAGTTCCGCCGCCCAGGGGCCGCGAAACAGGCTATCCACCTTCTTGAAGGCGATATCCGCGCCCTTCAGCAGCGGCGCAAGCCTGCCCGCGATGGCGGCTGCTTCGGCCGCCGATTTCTCGCGGGTGCCGGTATCGATCGCAAAACCATCGGGGAGTTTCGCCGGAAGTGCATCCCCGTGCCGCACCTCGATCGGCCCGCACAAGCCGACGAATTCCACCGCCGTATCGAGCGCGCCGGTGAGATCGTCAGCAAGGAGGCGGAGGGTGGGCATGATGGAGAGAGCCTTCAGCGGGCTTTGCGGGTATCGGATGTGGGCATGAAAGCAAGGCCTTACGGCTGCTCGAGCGAAGCGCAATCTTCAGCCTTCCATGAGGCTTGTCAACGGGTTGCTTTGTCACCGTTGCATTGATCGGGTCGCGCCATTCGCCACGTTTACTCTGAAGCCGATATGCGGCTATGGTCGTGCCTTGGCGATAGGGTTATAGGTTCCTTGTCGCTTCAAGGAGAGCATAGTGAGCTACGATTTCCATGTGGGCCAGAAGGTCGTCTGTATCGATGACAAGTTCAAGCATGTCAGCATCGACCAATTGATCCGCAAGGGCACGATCTACACGATCCGCTGGGTCGGCGAATATACGCATTATGTCGACGGCACCTTCATCGGCGTGAAGCTCGAGGAGATCCATCGCGGCAATGACGACGGCCCCGAAGGCTATGGCGCCGACGACATGCCCTATCGCGCCACCCGCTTCCGTCCGCTGGTGAAGGACAAGATCGCCTCGCTCAGAAAGCTGCTGGCCCCGACGCCGGATGCGCCGGCCGAGCCGAAGGTCAAGGTCAAGAAGACCGAAAAGGTCTGACGGGCAGGGAAGGGGCGGCGGCGAAACCCCTGCCGCCCTCGTTGTCTGTTTTGATGCAATTGCGGACGAAGACCGCTCAGCACTTTTCCTGGAATTGCTTTAGGCTAGCTTTGCTCTGGCAAGCCCATGCTCGATCAGCCGGCCGACGAGCTCGGGATAGGAAATGCCCGAGGCGCCCATGGCCTTGGGGTACATGCTGATATTGGTGAAGCCCGGCATGGTGTTGATTTCGTTGATGACAACGCTCTCATCCGGCCGGACGAAGAAATCGACGCGCGCCAGCCCTTCGCATCCCAGCGCCCGGAAGCCATCTGCCGCCATGCGCCGCAGCGTCTCCGCAGTCTCGGCGGGGATATCCGCCGGGATGGTGATCACGGCGCCGTCCTGATCGACATATTTCGCATCGTAGGAATAGAAGCCGTGCGTCGCCGCAGTGGCGATCTCGCCCGGTACGGAGACGAACAGCGTACCATCCGGCTGCTCCAGCACGGCGCATTCGATTTCCCGGGCGCGGACGAATTCCTCGACGAGCACCTTGCGGTCATGCCGGAAGGCATCGGCCAGCGCGCTTTCGAATTCCCTGGCGTCATGCGCCTTGCTGACGCCGACCGACGACCCCTGGCGGGTGGGCTTGACGAAGACGGGCGAGCCGAGCGCGCTCACGATTGCCTCGAAATCCGGCTTTTCACCGCGCGTGAGCGTGACGGAGCGCGCAACCGGCAGGCCTGCCTCCCGCAACAGCCGCTTGGCGATATCCTTGTCGATCGCGTTTGCCGAACCCAATATGCCGCAGCCGACGAGGGGCACGCCGACCATCTGGGCAAGGCCCTGAATGGAGCCATCCTCGCCATAAAGCCCATGCAGCACCGGAAACAGCACATCGACCGCCGCGATCTCCCGTGCGCCGTCGCCTTCCAGCGCCAGCAGCCGCCCCTTCGCCCCCGGCAGCAGGCAAACCTCCGTGCCTTCATAGGCAACCGGCTCGGCCAGCACGCCACCCTTCGCCTCGACCAGCAGCCAGCGCCCGGCGCGATCGATCAGGATCGGCACGACCTCATATGTCCCGACATCGATCGCCCGGATGACATTGCGGGCCGACATGATGGAAACATCATGCTCGCTGGACTGGCCACCAAACAAAACGGCGACGCGGAGTTTCGACATGAGGGTTGTTCTCCCGGGCAAGAAGGGTGTGACGGATGGGAGGGTTTAAACGGGGGATTGCAGCTAAATTGGGGAGGGTTGCCTCAGTGTGCCAATCGCTGAGTTTTACACCTAAGTGCTGGCAACATCGACAATAAGTCGAGCTTCCCAAGCTGATGCCGTGTGGCGGTTTTGCGGTTGCATTGTCAAACCGCTGACGCATACATAGGTGGCATAGTGGCGCCCAACTCGGAACGCCGGTATTATGAAGGTTCTATATGGAAAAATTTACGAGCCTGCTCAACGCCTTGGCCGGTCTGGCGTGGCCGGCGATCGTCTTCTATGCTTTTTATACGCTTCGCGACGACCTAAAGAAGCTAATAGGCAGACTGAGAAAGGGGAAAATTCTAGGGCAGGAAATCGAACTCGACGAGCAATTGCTGCAAATAGAGACTACTATTGAGAGCATGAAGATAGTAGCGCCTGCACCTCCGAATGAACCCGCTCCTTCGCAGGCACAAGGCCAATCAGAACGCGAGCGCATCCTGGCGGAAGCCAACGTGTCCTCTTTAGCCGCGTTTCTCCGGGTCTCCAGTATATTGGAGTCGACCGTAAATCAATTTCTGGCGCGATCAGGTTGGCACCGAGGGAAAAGGCACCTTTCGCTTAAAGAGGGTTTCGCCCACCTGCCAAGTGAATGGTTGGGTACCGGCATCCGTATTTCTGTCGAGCAATTTACGCTTCTCCGCAACAGGATTGTTCATGAAAACCAAACTGTTACTGACGAAGAAATTCGACGAGCGATCGACATAGGATTGGAATTGCTGGAACTCGTAAAGTCATATCCTATCGAAGAAAACCGAGTGAGGGACCTTGTAGACATTTATGCAGATGCCGATGCAAAGAAAGCTGTCCAAGACCTCAAGGGCATCCGACTGGATACAAAACATCCCCAAATGCCAGATGCAATTAGGATTTTTCCAACTACTAAGACCTGGTATCGACCCGGCCAGTTGGTTTCCTGGGATTGGAATATGAGCTTAGTGGTCGGAGAAATGTACTATCGCGATCCGGATGATGGCATCGTTAAGCAAGCGTGGGGAGGCTCGGCTGAGTTCATTGGATATCCGCTTGAGGAGAACTAGGGCGCGATAGAATTCTTGCTCTCTATTGTTAAATTGAGGTATCTCGGCTTTGGGTTTGACCGTAGCATAGTCAACAAAAAAGGCCCGCAAAGCGGGCCTCATGTATTGCGGTGCAGTTTCCGCTCAACGGATCGCTTTTTGCAGCGGCAGGACCGTGATTACGGTAGACGAAACCGGGGAGGACGTAATGATCTTCGTATCGCGCATTATGGCAACAGCATTGCCGACATCGCTCGCAGATGCGTCGCGTGCCATCGGTGCACTAGCTGTGTCGCGATAGATTTTTGATGCGTCAGCGGTGGTATGATAGTCGGTCATAGTTTTTTCCATCCCTCGAACGTACGTTGATCAGAAATTACTTCAGAGGCGTTTGCAGGATCTGCTGGGTTCGGCACGAGTGATCGCACTAGCGTACCTTCCGACAGGAATCCATAGCTGCTTCCGCTTGCGTCCTCTATTAAACCCCGCAAAAGCCGATAAGTTGCGGCGGATGCCGGACCAAGCTCGATAGCTGGATTATACGGCTCCAAAAGCTTCATCTCGTCAGTATAACTCTTATGGAGCTTCTTTAATATTCCGTAAAATTGGGTAGACGGCTTTTCGATAGGAAGCCCAAGCAACTCGGCTTCACGTCGATTGATGGTGTAATCGTGGCTCCCAGAATCTGCGCACAGAAAGTCGATTATCGCCTTAACCTTGTCCGAATCTTGCACGTGATGTCGGAGCAACTTATCCGCAAGGAAGCGGATCTGTTCTCGCGAACGGAAAATTTCACCGAGGACGAGCGGATGAACCTTGTTCGACAATTCAATCAATATCGCGCCAAGCGTCTGTGCGTCGGTAATCTTCATCGCGTTCGCCGCGTCGAGGTAACCACGAACGGCTTCGACGCTGACAGGCATGCGAGCGAGTTGGTTTCCCACTGGGATTTGCGGGCCCAAAGCGTGCGTCAGGCTTGGGTCGATTGGGCCTAGCACTGCCTGCTTTGTCATTACTATGTGGTCAGCGCCTAAGGAAATGAGTGTGCCGGCACTCATCGCCTTGAGAGGTATCAATACCTCGAATTGATCGCCAAACGATTTGATGAGGTTGACCAGGCGCCACGCTGCAGATGTCTGACCTCCATTTGTATGGAGTACCAAAGAAATTTTGGGGGTTGGGCCGATATTATCAAGAATATCGACGAACATTTGAACGCAGTCTTGAGCAATCTGCGTCTCCGCATTCTGCCTGTCGCTTGTTACAAATGAGATAACCTTGGTGTTTCTTTGGGCCTCGATCTGCTTATACAGGCGTTTACGGACCAAATAACTCATGTTCCCCCCTCAGGCAACTTTTAAGCGAGCATAATTTTTATAGTTCGCCTGTCAACGTTGCGAATGGGTTCATCCTCACTTTTGCACCGGCGATCGATGCGCAGATGTGAACATCCTGAGAACATGCTGTGCCAATTCTGTGCCACATAACTGTGCGCAACGGTGCGTAGGTATGCACTTTGTTCTTTTGGAAAACCCGGAAAACCCTAGGAAAGCTGGTGCTGCTAGAGAGATTTGAACTCTCGGCCTCTCCCTTACCAAGGGAGTGCTCTACCCCTGAGCTATAGCAGCAATCCATGGCGCGGTTACGTGCGCCGTATTGGGCGAGGCGGCTATTGCCATAGGTCGGGGCTGAGTGCAAGCCGCAATTTTCAACTTCGGTGAAAGATCGTGGGAAAAAATGTGTCGGTCTTTTGACGGGCGGGGTTTTCCGCTATGACGAAGAGATGGGTGCGGACAAGACAAAAATCGATGACGGCAAGGTTTTGCAGGGCCGTTTGACCGCCGGCGAGGCGGGTGAGCTCGCGGGCGGCAAGCAGATCACCGAGGCGGACAGGCGGCGCGAGCGGGCGGCGCTGAAGCTGCGCGAGAATCTTTCGCGTCGCAAGCAGCAGGTGCGCGCCCGCCGCGCCGGGCAGGCCGACGAGACGGATGGGCTGCCGGCTGCAAAAGCTGGGGATGAGCCAGACGCTGCCGCAAAAATGGACGAATCGCAATGATTGATGTCGCCCATCATCAAACGAATTGAAGCCTTAATCTATTTCGTCTAAAGAGCGCTTTTTCCCAGGCGGACGGAACTTCAGGAAAGGCGGGCCTTGCCCGTATTGCACATATGGATCGTATCAGGATTGTCGGCGGCAACGAGCTAAACGGTATCATTCCGATCTCCGGCGCCAAGAATGCCGCCCTGCCGCTGATGATCGCCTCGCTTTTGACCAGCGATACGCTGACGCTGGAGAACGTGCCGCATCTGGCCGATGTCGAGCTTCTGATGCGCATCCTCGGCAACCACGGCGTCGACGTCGCCGTCAACGGCCGGCGCGAGCGCCAGGAAGACGGCTATTCCCGCACCATCCATTTCACCTGCCGCACCATCGTCGATACGACAGCACCTTACGAGCTGGTCGCCAAGATGCGCGCCAGCTTCTGGGTCATCGGGCCGCTGCTTGCCCGCGAGGGCCAGGCGCGCGTGTCGCTGCCGGGCGGCTGCGCCATCGGCACGCGTCCGGTCGATCTGTTCATCGAGGGTCTTGAGGCGCTCGGCGCCACCATGGAAATCGACGCCGGCTATATCAATGCCACGGCGCCCAAGGGCGGCCTCATCGGCGCGCGCTATGTCTTCCCGAAGGTTTCGGTTGGTGCCACGCATGTAATGATGATGGCGGCGACGCTTGCCCGCGGCACGACGGTTATCGGCAATGCGGCGCGAGAACCTGAAATCGTCGATCTCGCCAATTGCCTGATCGCGATGGGCGCCAAGATTTCCGGCGCCGGCACCAGCACGATCACCATCGAAGGCGTCACCTCGCTTTCCGGCGCCCGCCACCGCGTTCTGCCTGACCGTATCGAGACCGGCACCTATGCCATGGCCGTCGCCATGGCCGGCGGCGATGTCCGCCTGGAAAATACCGATATGGCGCTGCTCGACACCGCGCTCGAAAGCCTGCGCCGCGCCGGCGCCGATATTTCGGCGACCAATAACGGCATCCGCATCAAGCGCAACGGCGGCGGCATCCAGCCCGTCGATATCGTCACCGATCCGTTCCCCGGCTTCCCGACCGACCTGCAGGCGCAGTTCATGGCGCTGATGACGCGCTCGTCGGGTACCGCACATATCACCGAAACCATCTTCGAAAACCGCTTCATGCATGTGCAGGAGCTCGCCCGCCTCGGCGCCAGGATCTCGCTTTCCGGCCAGACGGCCCGCATCGAGGGTGTCGAGCGATTGAAGGGCGCGCCGGTCATGGCGACCGATCTTCGCGCCTCCGTCTCGCTCGTCATCGCCGGCCTTGCCGCCGAGGGTGAGACTGTGGTGTCGCGCATCTATCATCTCGATCGTGGCTTCGAGCGGCTGGAAGACAAGCTGACGCGCTGCGGCGCGGTGGTCGAGCGCATCAGCGACTAAAATTATTTCTTGTCGTGCAGAGAGCGGGCGAGCCCGCTTTCTTCGGTTGCGTCTTTTGCGCTCGCATCCTATGTCCACAGAAGGGAAACGTCTGTTACGGCGTTTCGATTGTGCGATCGGGGATAAAGGGCGAATGGGCGATCTGAAGCTAATGGCACTCGACAACGAAGATCTGGGCGTCATATCCGCGCATATGCAGGATAGCGTCTTCAAGGTCGGCGACATGTCCTTTGCGCCGACGCTCGGGCAGTTCTCGCTTGCGGCCAATCGTTTTGCCTGGGAACAATCCGGCGAGCGCGGCAAGCCCTATCAGCGCCATCGCGCCGCGCTGGTGTTCAAGCGGGTGCAGGCCGTGCGCTCCAATGGCGTCGACCGGCGCAACCGCGACGAGGTGCTGTCGCTGCTCGCCATCCGCTTCGAGCAGAAGGGCGAGGGGCCTGACGGTACGATCGAGCTGACGCTTGCCGGCAAGGCCACCATTGCGCTCGATGTCGAATGCATCGAGGTTCAGCTTGCCGATATCGGCGGCGCATGGGAAACCGCGCATAAGCCCCGCCATCCGGATGCGGGCGAATAGGCAGGCGATCGATGAATGCCGGCCGCTCAGGGCGGCCTCGATGAAAGAGGATTATCAGCGTTGGCTATCTGGCTGGATCAGGCATCGGAAGGGTTCGAGCAGCAGTTTGCCGCCTTTCTGACGACCAAACGGGAAGTGTCCGAAGATGTGAATGCCGTGGTGCGAGGCATCATCGACGATGTGCGGACGCGCGGCGATGCCGCCCTTGCTCACTATTCCCAGAAATTCGAAGGCATCGATTTCGCCACGACGCCCATGCGCGTCGCCGAAGCCGAGATTGATGCGGCGATCGCAGCCGTTCCCTCCGAGGTGCTGGGGGCGCTCAAGGTTGCCGCCACTCGCATCGAATCGCATCATCGCCGGCAATTGCCGAAGGACGATATCTATGAGGACGATCTCGGCGTCGGCCTCGGCTCGCGCTGGACGGCGATCGAGGCTGTCGGCCTCTATGTGCCGGGTGGTACGGCAAGCTATCCGAGCTCTGTGCTGATGAATGCCGTGCCGGCCAAGGTCGCCGGCGTCGAGCGTGTCGTCATCACGGTGCCGACCATGGGCGGCGCCATCAACCCGGCGGTGCTGGCCGCTGCCCGCATGGCCGGCGTCGAGGAGATCTACCGCATCGGCGGCGCGCAGGCGATCGCGGCCCTTGCCTATGGCACGGAGACGATTGCTCCGGTCTACAAGATTACCGGCCCCGGCAATGCCTATGTGGCCGCCGCCAAGCGGCATGTTTTCGGCACCGTCGGCATCGATATGATCGCCGGCCCTTCGGAAGTGCTCGTCATCGCCGACAAGAACAACGATCCGGATTGGCTCGCCGCCGATCTCTTGGCGCAGGCGGAGCATGACGAGGGCGCGCAGTCGATCCTGATCACCGACGATGCCGAATTCGGCAAGGCCGTCGAAGGCGCCGTCGAGCGCCAGCTCAAGCAGTTGAGCCGGGCGCAGACGGCGGCGGCAAGCTGGCGGGATTTCGGCGCCATCATCCAGGTAGCCGATCTGAGGCAGGCCGTTCCGCTCGCCAACCGCATCGCCGCCGAGCATGTGGAACTCGCCGTCGACGATCCCGACGCGTTGCTTGCCGGTATCCGCAACGCCGGCGCCATCTTCGTCGGCCGCCATACGCCCGAAGTGATCGGCGATTATGTCGGCGGCTCAAACCATGTGCTGCCGACGGCCCGTTCCGCCCGCTTCTCGTCCGGCCTTTCGGTGCTCGATTTCGTCAAGCGCACGTCGATCCTGCGGCTCGGGCCAGAACAGCTACGCGCACTCGGGCCGGCGGCGATCGCGCTTGCCAATTCCGAGGGGCTGGACGCACACGCGCGGTCCGTCGCGATCCGCCTCAATCTCGAGGGGTGAGGCATGGCTGAAGGCGTCTTCCGGCTGAGCGACGTTGTCCTGGACGACACGATCGGCCGCTCGACGCCGGATGTCGAACATGAGCGCGCCGTCGCCATCTTCGACCTGATCGAGGAAAACAGCTTCGAGCCTGTGGGACACAAGGGTGGCCCCTATCTGCTTAATCTGTCGCTGGTCGACCAGAAGCTGGTCTTCGATATCCGCACGGAAGATGGCGTCGTCGTCGCCACGCACATTCTGTCGCTGACACCGTTCCGCCGCATCGTGAAGGATTACTTCATGATCTGCGAGAGCTACTACGAGGCGATACGCTCCTCCACGCCCAGTCGCATCGAGGCGATCGACATGGGCCGGCGCGGCATCCACAACGAAGGCTCCCGGACGCTGATGGACCGGCTGAACGGCAAGATCGTCATGGATTTCGACACAGCCCGCCGGCTCTTTACGCTTGTCTGCGTGCTCTATTGGCGCGGGTGACTGTCATGGGGCGGGTGCCAGAGCAGAGGCAGGGGGGCGAGCATGGTGGCAAAGCGCCCGGCGCCATCCTCTTCATGTGCGGGCTCAATACCATCCGCTCGCCGATGGCCGAGGCGATCGCGCGCTATATGCTGCCGCAGGGCACCTATATCGCCTCGGCGGGCGTGCGCGCCGGCGAGCGCAATCCCTTCGTCGATGTCGTGCTTGATGAGATGGGGCTTTCGCTCGGCCGCCGGCAGCCGCAGACCATGGAGGAGCTGGAGGATGATTTCTTCGATGTCATCATCACCCTCTCGCCGGAGGCGCATCACGCCGCCCTTGAATTGACCAGGGCCAATGCCGTGGATGTCATTTATTGGCCGACCATGGATCCCTCCGCGACGGACGGAACCCGCGAGCAGGTTCTCACCGCCTACCGCGAGGTTCGGGACTATCTTCTCGGGCTGATCGAAAGCCGACTTGTGGAACATCGCGGCTCGCTTTAGAGCTGCGGATGAAACAAATGCAGAAACCCTTATCAACGAGGTTCACAAAACCGCGGCGATTGTGTAGTTTCCGCGCAATTTCCGGCGACCCCCGGCTTTTTGTCATGGGCGCCGACCTCAACCGACAGGAAAAGAAGCTTTAATGCCGAAAGAAGAAGTCCTCGAATTTCCCGGTGTCGTCACCGAACTCCTGCCGAACGCGACATTCCGCGTGAAGCTGGAAAACGAACACGAGATCATCGCCCACACGGCAGGCCGCATGCGCAAGAACCGCATCCGCGTTCTTGCCGGCGACAAGGTGCTGGTGGAAATGACCCCCTATGACCTGACCAAGGGCCGCATCACCTACCGTTTCAAGTAGTCCGCCGCTCTGGGTTCAAAGAAGTAGAGCATGATGTAGCCCGAAATCCCCTAACACTTTTCGGCATCATGCTCTGGAGCCGGTTCTCATCCCCGCATGACAGGTCGAGGTCTGATGGCGTTGAAACACAAGCTGATACTGGCTTCCGGATCGCCGCGTCGCGTCGAGCTCCTGCACCAGTCAGGCATCGAGCCTTCGCGTCTCATGCCCATGGACATCGACGAGACGCCGAAGAAGTCGGAGCATCCGCGCTCGCTGGCGCGGCGGCTTTCGGCTGAGAAGGGCGAGGCGGCGTTTGCGGCCGTGAAGAGCGATGTCGCCTGGCAGAGCAGCTATATTCTCTCCGCCGACACGGTCGTTGCCGTCGGCCGGCGTATCCTGCCGAAGGCGGAGTTCGTCGACGAAGCCTCTTCGGCCCTGCATCTTCTCTCGGGACGAGGCCATGTCGTCTATACCGGGATCTGCCTGATCACCCCGGACCGCAAGCTGCGTCAGAAAGTTGTGGAGACCAAGGTGCGCTTCAAGCGGCTTTCCAGCCGCGATATCGAAATGTATCTGGCGTCCGGCCAGTGGCGGGGCAAGGCCGGAGCCTATGGCATCCAGGGGCTTGCAGGCTCCTTCGTGCAGAAGCTGATCGGCTCCTACAGCAATGTCGTCGGATTGCCGCTTTATGAGACCATGCTTTTGCTGGCGGGCGAGGGATTCGACGTTCACGCTGGATGGCAGGAAGGATAGGAATCATGACGAAGGTTGGTGAGATCAAGGTGGGCTCGAAGATCGAGCCGCTGCGCAAGACGCGCGCTTGCGCGGAATGCGGCCGTCCTTCGGTACGCGAACACTATCCCTTCTGTTCGGATCGCTGCCGTTCGCTCGATCTTTCGCGGTGGCTCAATGGCTCCTACGCCATTCCCGTTACCGAGGAAGAGGAGAAAGCCGACGGCTCCGAGAGCGAGTAAACACCGCTTCCCGGCGTTGTTCGGCGTTGCGAACCCCTTCATTTTGCTCGTGAATTGCCAAAACTCCATTTCCTGTCAAAAAAGAGTCATTTGCGGCTGGACATGGACGAACAAGATGCTATAACCCCGCTCGCTTCCGGGGCGAACCAACCGCCCAGAGCCTTTCGAGGCTCTTATCCGTACGCGAAGCTCGGATGCCCAGATAGCTCAGTTGGTAGAGCAGCGGATTGAAAATCCGCGTGTCGCTGGTTCGATTCCGGCTCTGGGCACCATCTTTTCTCCAAAATTATGCTGATATTGTCGGATTGACGCTGGTCTCGCTCGGTTCATCAAGGCCGGGCTTCCCGCATGGGAAAGCCGGTCAAGTTGTTTTTTCGAGGGTGTACATCCCTTGATGGGGTGTCGTTGATTGCAACAACTTAAGGGCGTTCTTCATTAATTCGGTGCATGGTCCCTTCAACATGTTGATGACATTTGCAATCAAGCGTACGAATTATTGTACGGGTCACCTATTGATTCGAAGCGACTCTTACCGCACCTTAGATACTAGCGGGATAAGTGATCTCGTTAAGTCCGGCGTTTATTGCAATAGCAAGCTATCGAGGCGCCATGTCAAATAACGATGTGCTATTCAACACGTTCGCCCGTTCTTTCGAAGCACGGCGCGAAGTCGAGATGTCATTCTCCGAATACCTGGATGCGTGCCGGGATGATCCGCTCATGTACGCAAATGCGTCGGAGCGCCTGCTGGCCGCGATGGGAGAACCACTGCTGATCGATACGGCCAAGGACACCAGACTTGGGCGTATCTTTATGAACCGGACAATCCGGACCTATCCCGCCTTTGCCGGCTTTTTCGGCATGGAGGAGACGATCGAACGCATCGTCGCCTTCTTCCGTCATGCGGCGCAAGGGCTGGAAGAGCGTAAACAGATCCTCTATCTGCTCGGGCCTGTCGGCGGAGGCAAATCCTCACTTGCCGAGCGGCTGAAGTCGCTGATGGAAGTGCATCCGATCTATGTGCTCAAGGCCGGCAATGAGCTGAGCCCGGTCTTCGAAAGTCCGCTCAGCCTGTTCGACCCCGTCACCATGGGGCCGATGATCGAGGAGCGCTACGGCATTCCGCGTCGCCGCCTGACCGGCCTCATGAGTCCATGGTGCCTGAAGCGGCTGGAAGAGTTCGAAGGCGATATTTCCCGTTTCCGCATCGTCCGGATGCAGCCCTCCAGGCTGCGACAAATTGCCGTCGCCAAGACGGAGCCGGGCGATGAGAACAACCAGGATATCTCCTCGCTGGTCGGCAAGGTGGATATCCGCAAACTCGAAAGCTTGGCGCAGAACGATCCCGACGCCTACAGCTATTCGGGTGCGCTGAACCGTGCCAACCAGGGCATTCTCGAGTTCGTCGAGATGTTCAAGGCGCCGATCAAGATGCTGCATCCGCTGCTGACGGCGACCCAGGAAGGCAATTATATCGGCACCGAGAATATCGGCGCCATTCCCTTCTCCGGCATCATTCTCGCCCATTCGAACGAGTCGGAGTGGCAGACCTTCAAGGCTAACAAGAACAATGAGGCGTTCATCGACCGCATCTGCGTGGTCAAGGTGCCTTATTGCCTGCGGGTCACCGAAGAGCAGAAGATCTACGAGAAGCTGATCGAGGAATCCGAGCTCAGCGACGCGCCCTGCGCGCCGTCGACTTTGGAGACGCTCGCCCGCTTCACGGTTCTGACGCGGCTCTCCAAGCATGAAAACTCGACTGCTTTCTCCAAGCTTCGGGTCTATGACGGCGAGAGCCTGAAGGAGACCGATCCGAGAGCGCGCAGCGTGCAGGAATATCGCGACTCTGCCGGCGTCGACGAAGGCATGGACGGGGCTTCGACCCGCTTTGCCTTCAAGGTGCTGGCGGCGACCTTCAACTACGACACCACCGAGATCGGCGCCGATCCGGTGCACCTGATGTACATGCTGGAGCAGTCGATCCGCAGGGAGCAGCTGCCGCTCGAAACCGAGAAGCTCTACATCGAGTTCATCAAGAGCGAACTCGGACCGCGGTACGCGGAATTCATCGGGCATGAGATCCAGAAGGCCTATCTGGAGTCCTATTCGGATTACGGACAGAACCTCTTTGATCGCTACGTCGACTACGCCGACGCCTGGATCGAGGATGTCGACTTCAAGGATCCCGATACAGGTCAGCTTCTGGACCGCGAGCTTCTCAATCAGGAACTCACCAAGATCGAGAAACCGGCCGGTATTGCCAACCCGAAGGATTTCCGCAACGAGATCGTCAAGTTCTGCCTGAGGGCGCGGGCGAGTCACGGCGGCAAGAATCCATCCTGGACGAGCTACGAGAAAATCCGCGAAGTCATCGAAAAGCGGATGTTCTCCCAGGTTGAGGATCTTCTGCCTGTTATCTCGTTCGGGTCCAAGAAGGACGGCGAGTCCGAAAAGAAACATGGCGAATTCGTCGAGCGCATGATGGCGCGGGGTTATACCGAGCGTCAGGTTCGACGGCTTGTGGAATGGTACATGCGTGTGAAACAGGCGGGATGAGCCACCAAGGAAGAAGGAATGCACATTGTTGACCGACGCCTGAACCCAGGCGGCAAAAGTTTAGAAAATCGTCAACGATTTTTGCGAAGAGCAAAAGCGCTGGTGCAGAGAGCGGTCTATGAAACCTCTCAAAATCGCGACATTCAGGACATTCTGAAAGGTGGCGAAATCAGCATTCCCCTGGATGGAACCGAGGAACCTCGGTTCCATCGCGGCCCGGAAGGGCTGCGGGAGCATATTCTTCCCGGCAACAAGGACTTTCTGGAAGGCGACATCATCCCGCGTCCGGAAAGCGGCGGCGGCAAGCCCCGCGCCGGCGGCGACGGTACCGGCGAGGACGCCTTCCGCTTCATCCTGACGCGCGATGAGTTCCTCGATCTCTTCCTCGACGATCTCGAGCTGCCGGATCTCGCCAAGCGGCGGCTTATATCGACAGACCAGATCAATCCAGTACGATCAGGCTATTCGGTGACGGGATCGCCCGCCAATCTGGCGATCAACCGCACCATGCGGCTGGCGATGATGCGGCGTGTCGCCCTGCATCGTCCGAAGCCGGAAACGGTCGCCAAGCTCATCGAAGAGGCAGAAGAGTGCAAGGACGAGAAGCGTCGGGCCCAGCTCGAGGCTGAGATCAAGCTGCTGGAATCCAAGGTTCGGCGCATTCCCTATATCGATCCGATCGACATCCGCTATCGCCGTTTCGAGAACGAGCCGAAGCCGGTGGCGCAGGCCGTCATGTTCTGCCTGATGGACGTATCCGGCTCGATGTCCGAGCACATGAAGGATCTCGCCAAGCGCTTCTACATGCTGCTCTACATCTTCCTCACCCGGCAGTATCGCCGTGTCGAGATCGTCTTCATCCGGCATACCGACGTGGCCGAGGAGGTGGATGAGGAGACGTTCTTTCGCAGTCCGGCGACGGGTGGCACACAGGTTTCGAGTGCGCTCGAAGCGATGCGGCGGATCGTGCACGATCGCTTCCCGCCATCGGACTGGAATATCTATGCCGCGCAGGCATCGGACGGCGACAACGCCTATTCAGACAATGCGACGACCGCTGCGCTCCTGACTGGCGAAATCCTGCCGGTTTGCCAGTATTTCGCCTATCTGGAAGTGGGCGAATCACGCAGCGTCGCGATCTCGTCGGGCTCGGCGATCTGGTCGCTCTACGAGCGGCTGCAGGCGGCCTGGCCGGTGCTCTCGATGCGGCGCGTGAATGATCGTAGCCAGATCTATCCGGTCTTCCACGATCTCTTCCAGCGTCGGACGGCAGAAACCAGGAGTGGATGATGGCGAAAGCATCGATGGAACGGCTTTTTGAAGGTGCGGACTGGGATTTCGCCACCATTCAGCGAATCCACGATGCCTGCGAGAAGATTGCCGTCAAGGAACTTGGTCTCGACGTTTACCCCAACCAGATCGAGATCATCACCGCCGAGCAGATGCTCGACGTCTATTCCTCGATCGGCATGCCGCTGTTCTACAAGCACTGGTCCTTCGGCAAGCATTTCGCCCATCACGAGGCCTTCTATCGCAAGGGTCTTCGCGGGCTCGCCTATGAGATCGTCATCAACAGCTCGCCATGCATCTCCTACCTGATGGAGGAGAATACGGCGACGATGCAGGCGCTGGTCATCGCGCATGCCGCCTTCGGCCACAACCACTTCTTCAAGAACAACTACCTGTTCAAGCTTTGGACCGACGCCGAGGGCATTCTCGACTATCTCAATTTCGCCAAGGGCTATGTCGCGCGTTGCGAGGAGCGGTATGGTCATGCCGCCGTCGAGCGGACGCTTGATGCCGCGCATGCGCTGATGTCGCATGGCGTCCATCGCTATGCCGGCAGGAAGACGCCCGACCTGCGCGACGAGGAAAAGCGCGAGCGCGAACGCCGCGAATATGACGAGCGGATCTTCAACGATCTCTGGCGCACGATTCCGGTCGGGCCAGGCAAGAAGATGCCCGACCTCGATCTGGAGCGGCGGCGCTCGCTTGCGGGCCTGCCGCAGGAGAACATTCTTTACTTCCTGGAGAAAATGGCGCCGCGGCTGAAGCCTTGGCAGCGCGAGATCATCCGCATCGTGCGCCACGTCGCCCAGTATTTCTACCCGCAGAGCCAGACCAAGGTGATGAACGAGGGCACCGCGACCTATGTGCACTATCGCATCATGACCCGGCTGCATGAGCTTGGCGGTATCAGCGACGGCGATTTCCTGGAATTCCTGAAATCCCATACCAACGTGGTTTTCCAGCCGAGCTTCAACGATCAGCGCTATTCCGGCCTCAACCCCTATGCGATCGGTTTTGCCATGATGCAGGACCTCGAGCGCATCGTGACGAAGCCGAAGGAGGAGGACAGGCAGTGGTTCCCGGAAATCGCCGGCACCGGCGATGCCATGGCAGTGCTGCGCGACCTCTGGGCCAATTATCGTGACGAGAGCTTCGTCTCGCAATTCCTCAGCCCGCATCTGATGCGGAAGATGCGGATGTTCCACCTGACCGACGATCCCGAAGAGGAAGAGGGTTTGAGGGTGGCAGCGATCCATGACGAGCGCGGCTACCGGCGCATCCGCCGGGAACTGGCGCGGCAATATGACGTCGGCTGGATCGATCCACATATCGAGATCGTCGATGTCGATCTCGCCGGCGACAGGCGGTTGATCGTCCGGCACACGGTGCTGAACGGCGCGCTGCTTGACGATATGGACGCCAAGCGGGTGCTCCAGCATCTTGCCGACCTGTGGAGTTATGATGTGGTGATGCAGGAAGTCGATGGCGCCGGGACGGTGCTTCGCGACCACCTCGTGCATCCGCGCTCTTCCGTGCTCGCGGCGTGAGAGCTGCAGACCTTCTATGATGACTTTTCAGGTCGGCGGTGATGGCCGCTCACCTGCACACCGTCTTCCGGCTGCAGCTTGAGGAAGCCGGGTATGCCGAGCAGCGGGATCACGGCCATCAGCAGGAAAACCAGATGGAATTTCTCCGGCGTCAGCGCAGACCCATCCAGCGTGACCAGACCGAGCAGCATGGCGGCAACGGAAATGCCGAAACTGACGCTCAATTGCTGCAGGACGCCGCCGAGGCTGGTCGCGCGGCTAAGCTGGGCTGCCGGCGTATCGGAATATGACAGCGTGTTGGAGGTCATGAATTGCGCCGCGCGCGCCAGCCCGAAGATGAAGACATAGACAATGATGAACCAGTGCGGCGTCTCGGGCGTGATCAGGGCGAAACCGGCAACGACGGCTGCGCCTAAAACGGCGCTCCATGTCAGGATGCGGTCGAAGCCATAGAGCTTCAATAGTTTCACCGAAACGGGCCGCACGACGAGCGCACTCAGCGCACTGACGAAGGTCAGCGTGCCCGACACGATCGGGCTCAGGCCGAAGCCGACCTGCAGCATCAGCGGCAACAGGAAGGGAACGCCGTTCAGCCCCACGCGACAGATGCCGCCGGCAAGCGTGCCGACGCGGAACGTGCGCAGCTTGAACAACGTGAGATCCACAGCCGGCGATACAGCCGTCCTCGCATAGCGGATGAAGCCGACGAGCAGGAGACCGGCGGCGGCAAGAACGAGGAGGATGGCCCAGAGCGGAATTGTGGGACGGCCGATATTTTCGATACCGTATTGCAGCAGCACGCAGCCGACACCGACCATGATGAAGCCGGGAAAGTCGAACTTGATCGACTTGTCGCGTGTGGTGTCCTCGACATAGCGCAGCGCCATAAATATGCCGATCAGGCCGAAGGGCAGGTTCACCCAGAATATCCAGCGCCAGGAAAGATAGGTCGTCAGGAAGCCGCCGAGCACCGGACCGATCACCGGGCCGATGACGGCAGGCAGGGTCATATATGTCATCGCGGTCACAAGCTGGCTGCGCGGAAAGCTACGGATGAGGATGAGCCGTCCGACCGGCGTCATCATCGCGCCGCCAAAACCTTGAAGCGCGCGCATGGCGATCAGCATGGGCAGGCTCGTTGCCACGCCGCACAGGATCGAGCCGGCGGTGAAGATGAAGAGGGACAGGGCAAAGATGCGACGGGCACCGAAGCGATCCGCGAACCAGCCGCTCACCGGGATGAACATCGCGAGCGTCAGGATATAGGTTGTCACCGCGAGGTTCATGCGCACCGGAGTGGTGCCGAGGCTTTTGGCGATATCCGGGACGGCGGTGATGAGAATGGTCGAATCGAGCTGTTCCATCAGGAAGGCGACAGCGACCACGGCGGGTATGATGTAGCGGAGGCGAGGGTTGCGTTCGACCGCGAAAGTCTGGCCCTGCGGATTGGGGTCCGTCGAATCCATGGGATGTATTAGCTTTCCACCGCCGGAGGGGGATCTGGCGTGTTTATGATAGGCATGAATCCCTTCGGAAACCGCTTCGTGCTCTCGGGAATCATGTCGCTTGCGGCCGGTGATCCGCCGACCTTCGGAATCGTCCTCATATGACCACCATCCATGGCGCGGCGCAACAAAAACCGGACAGACCGAAGGCTCGATCGTCATCCGGTATTTGCCCGATCGCCTGGAGCGGTAACGCGTTTCACGGAAGCGCCTAGCCGCTTTATGCTATTGTTTTTGCGCAATTCCGGACGGAAAAAGCGCTACGCACCGTTCCTCGAATTGCTCTAGTTGATCGATAAGGGGGAGGGCAGCGTCCAGCGCGCCTTGTCGAAGACGATGGCCGTCCGGATCTGCTCGGGCGCGGTTCTGCGCAATTCCAGCTGAAGATTGAAACTGTTGTTGCCCCGGAATTCCTTGAAGAAGCTGAGCTTGGCGCCGAAGGCTTGCAGCGTCACGTCCTGCAGTTTGCCGATCGCATCCAGCGCCGTCTGAAAGTCCAGCCAGTGTGTCTCGTTCAGCAGCAGCACGACGGCGTCGACGAAGATGCCGCCGATAGCCTTGCCATCGGGATTATCGGGCATGATCACTTTGATGCGGATAGTGTCGAGTTCGCCGGTCGGCTTGCCGCGGGCGATGATGAAGAAAGATGCCGCGTTCGCGTTGCCATAGGCGCCCTTCTGGACGGCATAGCTGCATTCGGATGTGCCGGTGCCCAATTCACTTTGCCGCCATTCACCCACGGGCAGGCCGAATTTTGCCAGATCGGCGCAGAGTGTCTGGCCCGATATCCGCCAGTTTCGTACGAAGGCGCTCAGCAGAGCGTCGACGGGGGCGTCAAACAAGTGGGATGTTTTGGTATGTGGCGGTTTGGCCGCCGCCGCCTTGGCCGGTGTCGCGGGGGCATGTGCCGCTGTGCCAGCTACGACAGTCGCAGCATTTCCAACCGTATTGTTCGGGGCAGCTCCGGCAGGCGGCGGAGTCTTGACCCTGGCGGCTTTTGCCGGTGACATTGCTGCCTGTTGGGCCGGTTGGGAAAACAGGTTCAGGTGATAGCGGCTGTCCAGCGCCCGCAGGTTACGCATGTCGTTGGCAAGCAACGCAGTCGCCAAGATTATCGAGCCGATAATGATCGCCGCAATCCAGAAGACAGCCATGCTTTTCTTGCTAGGTGGCGCCACCGACATGATTCAGATCTACAGCTACTCCCGAGGAAATCTGCCTTGCTGCAATAACTGTCTGTTGCGCAGCCCGTCCATCGCTACAGCATATGCGTTTATGAACGATTGATCATTCTAATGTTTCTTTGTCAATTCATGACGTTGCTCAGGCGAAGTAGGCCTTGAGCGCCCTGACGGTCGCCGCATCGGTGTGGCGTGCGGATACCGCCGAGAATCCGAGGGTGAGCAGGCGTTCGTCCGTCTCGGCCGTGGTGACGGCGCAGGAGGAGTGCACTTCGCTGATCGGCAATCGTGGCCACAATTGACCGATCGTCGCGATGTTGACGCCCGAGCCGGGCATGATGGAGATGCGGCCGGCGGCAATAGTGATCGCCTGCTCGAGAGCGGCGACCCCTTCTGCGGCAGTCTTTGCGCCTCCCGATGTGAGGATTCGCTCGAAGCCAAGGGAAACGGCCACTTCCACGGCCTCCCCTATATCGGGGACCAGATCGAACGCGCGATGCAGCGTCGTGCCGAGACCTTCGGCATGGGCGGCGAGCGCCGCCAGCGCATCGAAATCCAGCCGTCCATCCGGCAGCGATGCGCCGAGCACGACGCCCGCGAGGCCCGTATGCCGGGCCGCATCGATATCGCGCTTCATGATGGCGAGTTCGTCGGCCGAATAGACGAAGCTGCCGGCGCGCGGGCGGATGATGGCATAGGCGGGAACGGGCATGCTGGCCGCGGCAGCCATGAGGCCGGCGCTCGGCGTCAAGCCGCCGACGGCGAGTGCGCTGCAAAGCTCGATGCGATCGCCGCCACCCTCGACGGCAGCCATGAGGCCGGCGATGTCCTCGATGCAGACCTCAAGCAGCATGGTCGCGCTCTCCGGCATATTGCAGCCCCAGCAGGGCAGCGCCGATGAGCCCGGGCTCGAGCTTGCATTGGCTGGGCACCACCAGCGGCCGACCGAACTTGCGCAGGATTCGGGCGCGCACCGCCTCGTCCAGCCGCGCCAGCAGCGGTTCGACATTGGAGAGACCGCCGCCGACCGGAACGATGGTCGCGCCTGTTATGTTGACCGTCAGCGCGAGCGGCGAGGCGACCAGGTCGATCATGACGTCGATCGTGCGCCGTGCCTGCACGTCGTCCTTCAGCCAATGGTCGATGATTTCTTCACTGGTCAATTCCAGCCCGTGCAGCGTCTTGTGCAGGCGTTCGATGCCGCGGGCGCCGCCGACGGTATCGACGCAGCCCTTCTGGCCGCAGCCGCAGGGATAGGCCGGGATGGCGACCTGCGGATCGCCGGCATGGGACGCGATGATGGGTCCGTGGCCCCATTCGCCGGCAAAGCCGCCGGCAGCGTTGACGAGACGGCCGTCGGCCACCAGTCCACCGCCGACGCCGGTGCCGAGAATGGCGCCGAACACGATGCGATGACCGCGGCCGGCGCCCGACATGGCTTCCGCCATGGCGAAGCAATCGGCATCGTTGGCGATCAGGACGGGATGGCCGAGTTCGGCCTCCAGGTCTGCTGCCAGGCGTCGACCATGGATGCAGGGAATGTTGGCGCAGGTGAGTGCCTGGGTATCGGGGTCCACCACGCCGGCAATGGAAAAGGAGAGGCAATCCGGCTTCTCGCCTGCTTCGGCGATGACGGCGCGCAGAACACCCACGAATTCGGCGAAGTCGTGCTTGGGTGTGGGGCGCCGCGCCAGCGGCATAATATCCGTCATGGAGCGGGCAATGCCGCCTTTGATGGCGCTACCGCCGATGTCGAAGGAAACGATCATGAATACCGACCTGCAGGAAACATGCGGCACTTGCTCGCACCCTTTGCCGGTGTTTGCAAGATCAATCCGTGCCTGGCTGCGAAGCGGTCAGCCGGCAGGCAGCGTGATCCTGGCCTCGAAACCATCGGCTCTGCCCGTGGCGGGCGACAGCAGTTCGATGCGTCCGCCGATCTGATCGACGATGCGTTCGACAATGGAAAGCCCAAGGCCCGAACCGGTGGCCTTCGTCTTGCCGCGCCAGAAGCGTTTCTTCAGGCCGGCCAGCTCTTCCTGCGAAAGCACATCGCCAGCGTTGACGACGCGGACCGTGCCACCGTCGACGCTGATGGTTACTTCGTCGTCGACCGGGCCGTGGATCAACGCGTTTTCGATCAGATTGCGCATGATGATGGCGAAGGCATCGATATCGACGTTTCGGATCAGTTTTTCCTTGGCGCCGGTCTCCAGCAGGACGCGGCCGGCGGTGCCGGTGTCGCGGTCGTAGTCGCCGATAACGCTTTCGATGACCGCAATCAGATCGGCGGGCTTGTCGCCCGCGCCGATACCGGCCTGAGCGCGGGAGAGCTGGAGCAGCTTTTCCGCCAGCCGGGCGAGGTTGGACAGCGAGGTCTCGATGCGGCTGGCGCGTTCCGTCAACTGGCCTTGCGGCAGTTCGGCGAGCAGGCGTTGGGTCTGCGCGAGAGCGCCCGCGATCGGCGTGCGCAGTTCATGGGCGCTGTTGGCGGTGAATTCGCGCTCGGCCTCGAGGGCGAGCCGCAGACGATCGAGCAGCAGATTGACGGAGCGGGCGATCGGCTGGAGTTCGCGCGGCAGCACGTCGCTATCCAACGGCGCCATATTGCCGCTGTCCTTGGTGGCGATCTGCGATCTCAACCGGTCGATCGGCCGCAGGGAGCGGCCGACGACGAAGCCGATGGCAATGATGCTGGCGGGGATGAGGGCCAGCAAAGGCCAGAGCAGCGCGACGCCGCTTTCCCGCGAGGCTTCCCGGCGATTCTTGAAGGCATCGGCGACATGCAGGAAGACCGAGCCGTCCTGGGATGATTCCGTGTAGATGCGATATCGCGGCGTATTGTGGAAACCGACCTTCAACGGCACGTCGTAGACCGTGGCCGGCGCGTCATGCGAATGGAGGATGACCTTGCCGTTTCCGTCGAGTACCTGATAGGTCAGATATTCGCGGTTCAGCCCCTTGTTGAGTTCCTTGAGGCTTTGCGGATCGCTAGAGGGATCGCGATTGGCAAGATCGTCGAGTACCAGCGGCATCAGCCGCTCGGCGGTTTCCTGCAACGCGCCGTCAAAGGTCTCCGAGAGTTCCTTGTTGACCACATAGACGCCGATGCCGACCGCAATCAGCCAGAAGACCACGACCGTGCCTGTGAGCGCGGCGATGAGACGCCTGGTGATGCTGGCGCGGCTAGGCCCCGTGCGCTCAGTCATCGGTCGCCCAGGCAATAGCCGACGCCGCGGGCCGTCCGAATGCGGTCCCTGCCGATCTTCTTGCGCAGACGGCTGACATAGACTTCGACCGTATTGCTCTCGATCTCGGAGCCGAAGGCGTAAAGCGCTTCCTCTATCTTGTCTTTCGACACGATGGCACCCGGTCGTGCCACAAGCAGATCGAGCACAGCCCATTCGCGTCCGGTGAGAACGATGTCCCTGCCGTCAAGCCGGACGCGCCGCTGCGGCTGATCGATTTCGAGATCGGCGAACCGAATGGTCGGTTGTGGACTGCCGGTATAACGGCGGGCGACCGCCAGGATGCGGGCGGTGAGTTCGCCCAGATTGAACGGCTTGACGAGATAGTCGTCCGCGCCGCTGTTCAGGCCTTCGATGCGATCGGAGATCTGGTCGCGGGCGGTGAGGATCATGACCGGGGTTTCATCCGGTCTCCGGCGCAGTCTTTTCAGAAAATCAACGCCGCTGCCATCCGGAAGTTGCAGGTCGAGCAGGATGAGGCCGTATTGCACGGCGTTGGTGACCTCTTCGGCATCGGCCAGGTTTTTAACCCAGTCGACGGCATGGGGACCTGCCGCGATATGATCGCGAACCGCGCTGCCGATCGTATCATCGTCTTCCACCAGAAGAATTCGCACCTGTGCCTCTCAGCTACTGACCGGACCTCAGTTAATGCCGGTGAACGTATCGGGTCAATAACGGCCGAAATAAGCCGAGCTGAGATGAGCGTATTCATAGCCTGATTTCCTTCCGAAAACGTTCCCGGTGCCTATGGACAGATAGGAACGCCGTAGTTACTTCTTTGCCCCGGAGAACGAGGCGGCCGCGGGAGAGCCGCCACTGGCAATCAAAGGATGCTCGATCATGCTGAAGGGAATTTCGCCGCTGTTGAATGCGGACGTGCTGTATGCGTTGAAGTCGATGGGGCACGGGGACATGCTGGTCGTTGTCGACACCAATTTTCCCGCCGAAGCCATCGCTCAGCAGACGACTTTGGGCCATCTCCTGCGTATCGACAACGTCTCGGCCGCCGACGCGGTTGCCGCGCTGCTGTCCCTGATGCCGCTCGATACGTTCATCGATGATGCGGCGACGCGCATGGAAGTGGTCGGCGCACCCGACGAGGTGCCGCAGGTCCAGCACGAGGTGCAGGCGGCGATCGACAAGGCCGAAGGCAGGCATTGGCCGTTGTCGCCTGTCGAGCGCTTCGCTTTCTACGAGCGTGCAAAGAATGCCTATTGCGTTGTTCAGACCGGCGAACGCCGCTTCTATGGTTGTTTCACCTTGACCAAGGGCGTCATCCCGCCGGAAACTGAGTGATCCGATACTCGGACAAGAGCGCTGTTTCGGTAAAGGAATGCGATGGCGAAGAAGCTGGATTCCCAGGGGCGGCTTGACGACGCGGCGCGAGCCGGGTGGCTCTACTATGTCGCCGGGCGGACACAGGACGAGATTGCGGTCGCCATGGGGATCTCCCGACAATCGGCGCAGAGGCTGGTGTCGCTGGCTGTCGCGGAACGGCTGATCAAGGTGCGGCTGGATCATCCGATCGCCGCCTGCCTGGAATATGCCGCCGCGTTGCGCGAGAAATTCAATCTCCGGCATGTCGACGTGGTGCCGAGCGATCCCGACGGCACGTCTTCCACTATCGGCATCGCCCAGGCGGGCGCCGCCGAGATCGAGCGCTGGCTGAGGCGCAGCGATCCGATCGTGCTGGCGATCGGTACCGGCCGCACGCTGAAGGCCGCGGTCGATCAATTGCCTGCCATCGAATGTCTGCAGCATCGCGTGGTGTCGCTGACGGGCAATATCGGCCCGGACGGCTCGGCTGCCTATTACAACGTCATCTTCAGCATGGCCGACGTCATCAAGGCGCGGCACTTTCCGATGCCGCTGCCGGTGCTCGTGTCCTCCGCCGGGGAGCGCGAGCTCCTGCATGCGCAGGCGCTGGTGCGTTCGACGCTCGATATCAGCGCGCAGGCCGACGTGACCTTCGTCGGTATCGGCGAGATGGGCATCGAGGCGCCCCTTTGCCTCGACGGCTTTCTCGAGAAGGATGAGATGCTGGCGCTGATGAAGCGCGGCGCTGCCGGCGAGATCTGCGGCTGGGTCTTCGATGGCGAGGGGAAGCTGATGCCTGATGACGTCAACGATCGCGTCGCAAGCGCGCCCCTGCCGTCGCGCGACACCTCTTCCGTCATTGGAATCGCCAAGGGAAGACGCAAGTTCGAGGCGATCAAAGCGGCCGTCGTTGGCCGCCAAATCAACGGTTTGATTACCGATGAGGCTGTTGCCGAATTTTTGCTCAGGGCGTGAGCAAAAAATATAGTCCATGAAAACAAATAGATAGGTTGTTTGCACGGCAATGCAGCAACGAATTCGCATTGACATTTTGTCGCAAGAGGTGAGTAATTGCCCACGAGCAAAGCGAATGCTCATTTTTAATCTTCTGGGAGGAAGATATGAAATTGAAAACCATATTGCTGAGCGCCTGCTCGGCCCTGATGTTTGCCGGCTTGGCGTCTGCTGAAACCCTTACAATTGCGACAGTCAACAATGGCGACATGGTCCGTATGCAGAAGCTTACGGACGATTTCAAAGCCAAGAACCCCGATATCGACCTGCAATGGGTCACCCTTGAAGAAAACGTATTGCGCCAGAAGGTTACGACCGACATCGCCACCAAGGCGGGCCAATACGACGTTCTGACGATCGGCACCTATGAAGTGCCGATCTGGAGCAAGCTCGGCTGGCTCGCCCCGCTCGACAAGCTCTCCGGCGACAAGAACTATGATGTGAATGACCTGCTCCCGGCCATTCGCAGCGGCCTGACCACGGACGGCAAGCTTTACGCTGCGCCGTTCTATGGCGAAAGCTCGATGGTGATGTACCGCAAGGACCTGTTCGACAAGGCCGGCCTGAAGATGCCGGATGCGCCGACCTGGGATTTCATCGCCGATGCTGCCCGCAAGATCACCGACAAGGATCATGAAGTCTACGGCATCTGCCTCCGCGGCAAGGCCGGCTGGGGCGAGAACATGGCGTTCCTGACGGCGATGTCGAATTCGTTCGGCGCGCGCTGGTTCGACGAGAAGTGGAAGCCGCAGTTCGATCAGCCGGAGTGGAAGAACACGCTCGACTTCTACGTCAAGCTGATGAAGGACGCCGGCCCTCCGGGCGCATCGTCGAACGGCTTCAACGAAAACCTGTCGCTCTTCCAGACCGGAAAGTGCGGCATGTGGATCGACGCGACGGTTGCAGCTTCGTTCGTTTCCGACCCGAAGCAGTCGAAGGTGGCAGACAAGGTCGGCTTCGCGCTGGCTCCGGACAAGGGCCTCGGCAAGCGTGGCAACTGGCTCTGGGCATGGAACCTCGCCATCCCGGCCTCTTCGAAGAAGACCGAGGCCGCCGAGAAGTTCATCGCCTGGGCAACCAGCAAGGATTACACCAACCTTGTCGCCCAGAAGGAAGGTTGGCTGAACGCACCTCCCGGCACCCGTACGTCACTCTATGCGAGTGCGGATTACCAGAAGGCTGCGCCTTTCGCGAAGATGACGCTCGACTCGATCAACTCTGCTGATCCGACGCATCCGACCGTCAAGCCGGTTCCCTATGTCGGCGTCCAGTTCGTGGCGATCCCCGAATTCCAGGGCATCGGCACGGCCGTCGGCCAGCAGTTCTCCGCAGCCCTTGCCGGCCAGATCTCCGTGGATCAGGCTCTCAAGGCCGCACAGCAGCTGACCAGCCGCGAAATGACGAAGGCTGGTTATCCGAAATAGAAGCCGTTGAAGGTATGGAAAGCAGTGCTCCTCTCGGGTATTGCTTTCCACCAGGCCGCCGAGCGCCCGCATTGCCCTTGGCGGCCCTTTTTATTTCAGCCGGTCCACGGCCACCTCTCCCTGCTTAAAAGATAGGTCGGTACTTGCCATGGCAACGTTGCACACCCGTTCCACCGCGCGCATCATGATGGCGCCATCGGTTCTCCTCCTCTTTGCGTGGATGATCGTCCCGCTCGTGATGACGATCTATTTCTCGACGCTGAATTACAATCTCCTGTCGCCCGGCGCGCACGACTTCGTCGGTTGGCTCAACTTCGAATACTTCTTAAGCGATCCGGCCTTCCTGAGTTCGTTGATCGTGACGCTGTTGCTCGTCGGTGGTGCGTTGCTGATTACCGTGGTCGGCGGCATAGCGCTGGCACTCCTTCTTGATCAGCCGATCTTCGGCCAGGGCATCGTGCGCATGCTGGTGCTTGCGCCCTTCTTCGTGATGCCGACGGTCGCCGCCCTCATCTGGAAGCATATGTTCATGAACCCGGTGAACGGGCTGCTGGCGCATCTCTTCCGATTGTTCGGGCTCGATCCGCTGACCTGGCTGGAGACCGTTCCGCTGCTGTCGGTCATTATCATCGTCGCCTGGCAGTGGCTTCCCTTCGCCACGCTCATCCTGCTCACCGCTTTGCAGTCGCTGGACGAAGAGCAGAAGGAAGCCGCCGAAATGGACGGCGCAGGCCCGGTTTCGAAGTTCATCTATATCACCCTGCCGCATCTGGCCCGCGCCATTACGGTCGTGATCCTGATCGAGACGATCTTCCTTCTGTCCGCCTTCGCCGAAATCCTCGTCACCACCAATGGCGGCCCGGGCACGGCGACGACCAATCTCACCTATCTTGTCTATTCGCAGATCGTGCTGTCGCAGGATGTCGGCGGCGCATCGGCGGGCGGCATCATCGCAGTCATCCTCGCCAATATCGTCGCGATCTTCCTGATGCGCGCGGTCGGCAAGAATCTGGAGGCTTAAGATGGCACGCAAAGTCACTACGCAACGCAAGGTGCTCATGTCGGTGGTCGCCTGGATCGTCGCCCTGCTCATCTTCTTCCCGATCCTGTGGACGATCCTGACGAGCTTCAAGACGGAAGGCGATGCGATCGCCTCGCCGCCACAGTTCCTCTTCTTTCACTGGACGCTGGAGAATTATTTCGAGGTGCAGTCGCGCTCGGATTACTTCCTCCACTTCGGCAACTCGGTCATCATCGCCTTCGGCTCGACGATCCTCGGCCTCATCGTCGCCGTTCCGGCCGCCTGGGCCATGGCATTTTCGCCGACCAAGCGGACCAAGGACGTGTTGATGTGGATGCTGTCCACGAAGATGATGCCGCCGGTCGGCGCCTTCATCCCGATCTATCTGCTGTTCCAAGGTTTCGGGCTGCTCAACAACCAGTTCGCCAGCCGGGTGGGTATGGTGGTCGTGCTGATGCTGATCAATCTGCCGATCATCGTCTGGATGCTCTACACCTACTTCAAGGAGATCCCCGGCGAGATCCTCGAAGCCGCCCGCATGGACGGCGCGACGCTGGCAAAGGAGATCATCTACGTGCTGACGCCGATGGCGATCCCCGGCCTTGCCTCGACGATGTTGCTCAACATCATCCTCGCCTGGAACGAAGCCTTCTGGACGCTCAACCTGTCCGCCGTCGACGCGGCGCCGCTGAGCACCTTCATCGCCTCCTATTCCAGCCCGGAGGGCCTGTTCTATGCCAAGCTTTCGGCGGCATCGACCATGGCGATCGCCCCGATCCTGATCCTCGGCTGGTTTAGTCAAAAACAACTCGTTCGCGGCCTTACCTTCGGCGCGGTTAAGTAAGGGAGAGAAACATGGGTAGCATTGTCCTTAAGAAGGTTTCTAAGGTCTTTGGCGAAGCCAAGGTCATCCCTTCCATCGACCTCGAAATCAGCAATGGCGAGTTCGTGGTGTTCGTCGGCCCGTCGGGTTGCGGCAAATCCACGCTGCTGCGTCTGATCGCCGGCCTCGAAGACGTCTCCGGCGGGCAGATCCTGATCGACGGCAAGGACGGCACCAATCTGAAGCCGTCCGACCGAGGGTTGGCCATGGTGTTCCAGTCCTATGCGCTCTATCCCCATATGAGCGTACGCAAGAACATCGCTTTTCCGCTGAAGATGGCGAACCTGCCGCAGGCGGAGATCGACAGGAAAGTGTCGGACGCAGCACGCGTCCTCAACCTGACCGATTATCTGGAGCGCAAGCCTCGCCAGCTTTCCGGCGGCCAGCGTCAGCGCGTCGCCATCGGCCGGGCCATCGTGCGCCAGCCGGCAGCCTTCCTGTTCGACGAACCCTTGTCGAACCTGGACGCGGCGCTGCGCGTCAACATGCGCCTCGAGATCAGCGAACTGCATCAGCAGCTGAAGACGACGATGGTCTATGTGACGCACGATCAGGTGGAAGCCATGACCATGGCCGACAAGATCGTCGTGCTCAACCGCGGCAACATCGAGCAGGTGGGCTCGCCGCTGGAGCTCTATAAGAGACCGCGCAATCTCTTCGTCGCCGGCTTCATCGGCTCGCCGAAGATGAATTTCGTCAAGGGCGCCTATGCGCAGAGTCTTGGCGGCGACACGATCGGCGTTCGGCCGGAGCATGTCCTGCTGTCGACCACTTCGGGCGACTGGCAGGGCAAGGTAACCGTCGCCGAGCACCTTGGTTCCGACACGTTCCTGCATATCGACGTCGACGGGATCGGTGTCATGACGGCACGCGGTTCCGGCGATTTCCCGGCCCGCGCCGGAGATACAGTCTATCTGACGCCGGACAAGTCGCAGATTCACCGGTTCAACGCCGAGGGATTGTCGATCTGAGCCCCGCGCCGACGCCTTGCTCGCCGCATGCGCTCGGCAAATGCATCTGTCCCGGTCCGCATCCATCGATATCAGCGGGCCGGGAAGCATACCAGCCGGAGCGGTCCTCCCAAGCCGCCCGGAGCCAGAGACCTTTCCAGAAGGACTAGAGACATGACGTGCAAACTATCGCTCGCAACTCTCCAGGAGGCGGCCGCAACAGCCGCCATTCCCGCATATGATCCGAAGTCGCTGTCGGCGGGCATCGTGCATTTCGGTGTCGGTAATTTCCATCGCGCGCATCAGGCAATCTATCTCGACGACCTGTTCAACGCCGGCCACGACCATGACTGGGCGATCGTCGGCGCGGGCGTGCTGCCGTCCGATGCCGCCATGCGGGAGAAGCTCGCCGCGCAGGACTTTCTGACGACCGTCGTCGAGCAGGACAACAACCGCACGGCTGCCCGCGTCACTGCGCCCATGGTCGGCATCCTGCCGGTCGGCGATGCCAAGACGATCATCGCCAAGCTTGCCGATCCCTCCATCCGCATTGTCTCGATGACGATCACCGAAGGCGGCTATTTCATCGATGCCTCGGGCAAGTTCAATCCGGCCCATCCGGCGATCGTCGCCGACGGGCAGAACCCGGATGCGCCTAAGACGGTGTTCGGCCTTATTGTCGCCGGCCTCAAGGCGCGCCGCGCTGCCGGTCTGCAACCGTTCACCGTCATGTCCTGCGACAATATCCCCCATAATGGCGGCGTCACCAAAGCCGCCGTCATCGGTACGGCGCAGCTTTCCGATCCGGCCTTTGCCGACTGGATCGCCGAAAATGTCGCCTTCCCGAACGGCATGGTCGACCGCATCACGCCGGCGACCGGCACGCGCGAGATCGATCTGCTCAAGGATGTCTTCGATATCGAGGACAATTGGCCCGTCTATTGCGAGGAATTCAAGCAGTGGGTGCTGGAAGACAATTTTCCGGCAGGCCGCCCGGCGCTTGAGAAGGTCGGCGTCACCTTCGTTCCGGATGTCACGCCGTATGAGCACATGAAGATCCGCATCCTCAATGGCGGTCATGCGGCCATCGCCTATCCGGCGGCACTGATGGACGTGCATTTCGTGCATGAGGCGATGGAGGAACCGTTGATCCGCGCCTATCTCGCCAAGCTCGAGAATGACGAGATCATCCCCGTCATTCCGCCGGTGCCGAACACGGTGCTCGCGGATTACTTCAAGCTGATCGAGCGGCGCTTCTCCAATCCGAAGATCGCCGACACCATTCCGCGTCTGGCGCAGGACGGCTCCAACCGCCAGCCGAAGTTCATCCTGCCGTCCACGGCAGACCGCCTCGCCCGCGGCGAGGATGTCGTCGGTCTCGCGCTGGTCTCCGCCCTGTGGTGCCGATATTTCGCCGGCAAGACCGACAGCGGCCAGGACATCGTCTTCAACGATGCCAGCGCCGACCGGCTGCACGAAGCCGCTTTGAAGGCAAAGGACGATCCGGATGCCTTCCTCGTGTTCGACGATATCTTCGGAACCGTCGCCAAATCCGATCTCTTCCGCAAGCGCTTCGCGCATGCCCTAAAAACGCTGTGGGAAAAGGGTACCCGCGTCACCCTGCAGCTATACCTGGACAACAAACTCGCGGAATAACTTTTGAACGGTCGGAGTTCTCCTGCTCCGGCCGTTTTTCATTGTCATGTCGATATTAGGGTCGGCGGGACAGCAACAGAATTCGGGTTGGATCTACGATGACCGATGCGAAGAAGGGACTCGTAATCTTCGATTGCGATGGCGTGCTTGTCGATAGCGAGCCGCTGTCGGTCAGCGTGCTCATCCGGGCGATGCACGATGTCGGCGTGGATATGAGCGAGGAGGATGTCTACAGCCGCTTTCTCGGCAAGAGCCTCGCGACGCTCGTCGACACGCTACAGACGGAATTCGACGTTTTCATCGACCAGGTTTTCCTCGATCGCATCCGCAACGATCTCTACGAGCGCTTCAAGCACGAGCTGAAGCCGATCGACGGCATTGCGGCAACGCTGGATGCACTGACGCTTCCCCGTTGCGTCGCGTCTTCGAGCCAGCTGGAACGTATCCGGCTCTCGCTCGGGGTGACCGGCCTTCTGCAGCGGCTGGAGCCGAACATCTTCAGCGCCAGCATGGTCAAGCGGGGCAAGCCCGCACCCGATCTTTTCCTCTTTGCCGCCAAACGGATGGGGGTCGCCCCAGGAGATTGCATCGTCGTCGAAGACAGTCCGGCGGGGATCACGGCGGCGCGGGCGGCGGGCATGACGGTCTTCGCGTTTACCGGTGGTTCGCATGCTCATTCACCCAGTTATCGCGCGGAACTGGAGCAGCTTTCTCCGGAAGTCGTGTTTGACGCGATGCCGGATTTGATACAACTTGTCCGCAACAAGAGATAAGTGGTCGGGACCTCTTTTGCATGCGTGATCACGTGGTTGCGGTCGATATCGGCACAGGCAGCGCACGCGCCGGTGTCTTCACGGCGAACGGCTCACTGCTGGGAAAAAGCGAATATCCGATCCTGATGAATCGCCCGCGTGAAAACCACGCCGAGCATGATTCCGAGGACATTTGGGCCGCCGTCTGCGCGGCCGTTCGTAGTGCGGTGAAGGTCTCCGGTGTCGATGCATCCGCTATCGGCGCGATCGGATTTGACGCTACCTGTTCGCTGGTCGTGCGCGACAGGCAGGGCAGGCAGTTGACGGTTTCCACAGGAGGCGAGGCCCGTTTCGATACCCTCGTCTGGCTCGATCACCGGGCGCTTGCCGAGGCGGATTACTGCACGGCGACTAGGCACGAGGTTCTCGACTATTCCGGCGAGTTCATGTCGCCGGAAATGGAAATGCCGAAGCTGATGTGGCTGAAAGAGAACCTGCCGGAAAGCTGGGTGCAGGCCGGCTATTTCTTCGATCTCGCGGATTTCATGACCTGGAAGGCAACGGGATCGCCAGCGCGCTCGCGCTGCACGCTCGTGGCGAAATGGAACTATCTCGCCCATCGCCAACCGGGCTGGCAGGCAGATTTCCTGAACGTGATCGGCCTCGGCGACCTGCGCGAGCGCGGCGGCCTGCCCGAAGAGAGCGTTCCCGTCGGAAAGAGCATGGGAACGTTGACGCCGGAGGCTGCCGAAGCGCTGGGGCTCGATCGCGCCTGCCATGTTGGCGCCGGCATGATCGACGCCTATGCGGGTGCGCTCGGCGCGCTCAGTGGGCATGCCGGGGATCCCGGCACTCTGGAACACCAGCTGGCGCTCATCGCCGGAACGTCGAGCTGCATCGTCTCCCTCGCGCGCGAACGAAAGCGTAGCACCGGCATGTGGGGTCCTTATTACGAGGCCGTCTTTCCAGGCATGTGGCTTGCCGAAGCCGGGCAATCGGCAACGGGCGCGCTGCTCGACCATATCGTCAGCATGCACGCGGCGGGCGGTCAGCCGACGGCGGCATTGCATGACCGTATCGTCAAGAGGATCGCGGAGCTTCGGCTTGCCGAGGGCGAATCCCTCGGCGGACGCATCCATGTGCTACCCGATTTTCATGGCAATCGGTCACCGCTAGCCGATCCGCACGCGATGGGCGTTATCAGCGGTATGACGCTTGACGCCTCCTTCGATGGCCTTTGCCGGCTCTATTGGCGTACCAGCATCGGCATAGCGCTCGGTATCCGCCATATCCTCGACAGGATGCGCGACTATGGCTACGTGCATGACACGCTGCATGTCGCAGGCGGCCATGTGAAGAACTCGGTGCTCATGGAGCTCTATTCCGACGTCACCGGCTGCAGGGTCGTCGTTCCGAAAATGAACGAGGCGGTGCTGCTCGGGACCGCAATCGCGGCTTCCGTTTCCTGTGGTCTTCATGAAAGCCTAGCTGTTGCTGGCGCCGCTATGTATCCGGGCGGTTACGAGCGTCTGCCTGACGCCGGCAAGAAGGCGCTTTACGATCGCGAATACAGGCGCTTCCTTGCCATGTATCGGCATCGGGCCGAACTGGACGCGATGGAATAGGCGGTCGGCTTGCCGCGAGGGCGTCCGCTACCGCAGCGGTGCATAGGCAAACATGCCTTGCAGCTCTTCGATCCGGCGAATTCTGGTTTCCGCGGTTTCGCCGGCGGCTTGGATGACGGCTATGGCCAGGAATTCCAGCAGCGACATCATGGCCGAGAGATTCTCGCGGCTATTGGCCCGTTGAGGCGGCAGCGAAAGCGTGATGTTTGCGAATTCATGCGCCCATTCCGTGAATTGGCCGGTTGCCAGCAGCACCTTGTGTCCGGCGCGACGAGCTGAACGTGCCAACAGCCGCGATGCGACAAAGCGCGGCGAATCGATGACGATGAGCAGCTCGTCTTGGGACTGCCCGCCCAGCAGCTCGACATAGCTGCCGTTGGCCCCGTCGAGGAAGAGCACGTGATCGCGGGCAAATGTCAGGCGGTCGCAGAAATGGCGCCCGAGCCCTGCAAGGCTGGGATGGGCGGTGATGAAGACATTCCCGGATGAAAGGATCGTTGTCACCGCTTCCAGCCATTGCGGCTGGTTGGCGAGATTGTAGATATGCTGCAGCATCTCGACCTGTTCGGCGATCTGGGTTGCGAGCGGGCGACCCTCGCTGGCGTCCTTCTGAAGCTGCTCCAGAATGTTAGGCAAGTGTAACGTAACCGGGGCCAGGTTGTCTTTCAGATGGACCTTTATTCCGTCCAGTCCGTGATAGCCGAGAGATCGCAGGAAACGCCCAACTGTCATCGGGCTCAATTCCAGTCTATCGGCCACGGAGGAGGCCGTCTCGAAGGGCAGTTCATTCAGGTGCTCAGAGAAATACTTGGCAATACGTCGCTCGGCCGGTGTGCCAACCTTTATATATTCCCTAAGTTTCTGGCTAAGGTCTTCCAAATTTTGCGCCTCGCTGACGGTCTTTCCGATGTCTGGTCGCACCAACTGCTGGAACAATCGGGCGCGCAGATTTCACAAAGCCGCCGATCTTGTTTTGGTTGTTGTTCTTAATAAGACTCGCAGAATATATTAGCTTAAACTTTATTACAACAATGCAAATTTTTAATTGAGCGTATTCGTATATCGGCGGAGATATTGATATCGGCGTCGCCGATACCTAGGTGTCGGTTCACCAACCAGGAGATGTCGACCCGAATGATTGTTCTTGCTGTGCGCCTTTCCCTGGCAAACCTCTTCGCACCGGAAACGCGCAAGGTCTTCTGGAAGGTTCTTGGCCTGACCTTGCTGGCGCTCGCCGCGTTCTGGTTCCTGCTGCGCGGCGTGTTCAATTCTTTCGTTCTGCCCTGGCTGCAAGGTTTCATGCCGTCCACTTCGGATTGGACGAGTTGGCTTACATTCTTCCTCGCCATTCTGGCCGGCATCGCGCTGGCGCTCGCAATGGCGTTGCTGATCTCGCCAGTGACGGCATTGATTGCCGGCCTGTTTCTGGACGATGTGGCCGAGGTCGTGGAAAGGCGCGACTATCCTTCCGATCCACCGGGAAAGGCCATGCCGTTCGCAGCAGCGATGAAAAGCTCGGTGCGGTTTCTGGGCGTGGTCATCGTCGGCAATATCGTGGCGCTGTTCCTGCTGTTCATTCCGGGCGTCAATCTGATCGCCTTCTTTCTGGTGAACGGCTATCTGCTCGGCCGGGAATTCTTCGAATTCGCCGCGATGCGGTTTCGTTCGCCGGAAGAGGCGCGGCAGTTCCGCGTCAAGCACGCCTTCACGGTGTTCCTCGCCGGCCTCGCGATCGCCGCTTTCCTCGCCATCCCCCTTCTCAATCTGCTGACGCCGCTATTTGCAGCTGGCATGATGGTGCATCTGCACAAGCTGATCTCGCGCCGGGAGATGGGTCTGCGCGTGTAGCGGGATCTAGCCGGCGGCTTCTGCACGGATGATCTGAGCGGGCAGTTCGACCAGCGGGGCGGGGATGTCCCAGGTCTTTTCGGGCGAGCGACAGAGATCCGCAATGACGCAACGCTCGCATTCCGGCTTGCGCGCCTTGCAGCAATAGCGCCCATGCAGGATCAGCCAATGGTGGGCGTGGTAGAGATATTGGTCAGGGACCACCTTCATCAGCCGTTGTTCGACTTCGTCGGGCGTTTTGCCGGGCGCCAACAGCAGCCGGTTGGCAATGCGGAAGATGTGCGTGTCGACGGCCATCGTCGCCTGACCGAAGGCCATCGACAGCACGACGTTCGCGGTCTTGCGGCCGACGCCCGGCAAGGTCATCAACTCTTCACGCGTCCGTGGCACCTCGCCGCCGAAATCCGTGATCAGCTTTTCCGACAGCGCCACGACGTTCTTGGCCTTGTTGCGGTAAAGGCCGATCGTCTTGATGTAGTCGCGGATGCGTTCCTCGCCGAGATCGAGCATCTTCTGTGGCGTATCGGCAATGGCGAAGAGGGCGCGGGTCGCCTTGTTGACGCCGGCATCGGTCGCTTGTGCCGATAGCGCCACGGCAACGACGAGGGTGAAGGGATTGACGTGCTCCAGCTCGCCCTTCGGCTCGGGCCGCTGAATGGAGAAGCGGCGGAAGATCTCTTCCAAATCCGCCTTCGAATAAAGGCTCTTCGACGCCGGCTTGCGGCCTGCGGTCGCATTTGACTTTTTCGCGTTTTGGGTGCTGGATTTGATCTTGGGATTTGCCATGAACGACCTATACTCAAGTCCTATGATGGAACGCAACGCCGATACTGCGGCAGACGGCAACAGGCCGGTTTTCGCCGCCGAATTGTTCCCCCATCGCTCGCTGGGACGAAAGGGGTTCAGGATCATGCTGGCCCTGGCAGGTGCCTTCTGCCTCTTCTACAGCGTTCTGTTTGTCGCGGAGGGCGCATGGCCGATCGGCCTCTTCTTCGGCGCTGATTTCTTCCTGCTTTACGGGGCTTTCTGGTTGAATTACCGTTCCGGGCGCGTGTGGGAGGAGGTCACGGTGTCGCGTACCAATGTCTCCATCCGCAAATTCTCGCCCACCGGGCGAATGGTGGAGCATCGCTTCAATCCGTTCTGGACGCGCTTCCTCGTTCGCCGCCACCGTGAAATCGGCGTCGTATCCATGCATGTTCGCGACAGACACCACGATACCGATGTCGGCTCCTTCCTCAATCCGGAAGATCGGGAGAGTTTTGCCAAGGCTTTCAAGCGTGCCTTGGCGACGGTGACGCAGCGGATATGAGCGGGCCTGTCAAAACCGACGGCATCACATTTTCGCAGGCGGGCCGTCTGCGCAAGAAACGGGTGGTTTTGCCTCCGTTGCCGTGGTTTTCTCCTTTCCAAGGAGAAAGATCATGAATGCGATTGCACAGTTGAAGCACGACATCACGCCGCAGGGTCAGGACTACGAGACCGTTCGGCGGGTCATCGAGCTCATCACCGAGGAATATCGCGACCAGCCATCGCTGGAGATGCTCGCCGATCGGCTCAGCCAGTCGCCGACCCAGTTGCAGAAGACGTTCACCCGCTGGGCAGGGCTGTCGCCCAAGGCCTTTCTGCAGGCGGTGACCCTCGACCATGCCAAGCGCCTGCTGCGCCAGGAAGATCTGCCGCTTCTCGAGACCTCGTTCGAAGTCGGCCTTTCCGGCCCGAGCCGCCTGCACGATCTCTTCGTCACGCATGAGGCGATGTCGCCGGGCGAATGGAAGGCCAGGGGCAGCGGTCTGGTGATGCGCTACAGTTTCCACATCTCGCCCTTCGGTCTTGCCCTGATCATGGTCACGGATCGTGGTCTCGCCGGACTTGCCTTCAGCGATTCCGGCAATGAAAGGGCTTGCCTGGAAGACATGACCTGCCGTTGGCCGAATGCGCAATTCATCGAGGATTCGCAGGCGACGGCACCCTACGCGGCGCGCATTTTCGAACGGTCGAACTGGTCGAGCGATCAGCCGCTGCGCGTGGTGCTGATCGGCTCGGATTTCCAGCTGCGCGTCTGGGAAAGCCTGCTAAAGATTCCGATGGGCCGCGCCGTGACCTATTCAGATATCGCCAGTGATATCGGCCAGCCGACGGCGATGCGGGCGGTGGGGGCAGCCGTCGGCCGCAACCCGATCTCCTTCGTCGTGCCGTGCCATCGCGCGCTCGGCAAGAACGGCCAGCTTACCGGCTACCATTGGGGGCTGACGCGCAAGCGCGCGATGCTGGGATGGGAAGCGGGCGACGCTTGAGGGTTTGTGTATTCTTGAAGGTTTTGAGTTTGCCGAACCTGCGTAACCCTCCGCAAACACGGAATTAATTGATCAAGCCGCCTTCGCCATGGCCATCTGCAACAGCGCCTTGGCGGCACTCTCGTCCGTGATCAGCGTGTTGCAGCCGATGCGCTTGATGGTGGCGCTGATCGCCTGGGCGCGGTGCGCGCCGCCTGAAGAAAGGACGATATGCTTGGCTTTCTTCAATGTGTCGAGGTCGACGGACATGACGCGTTTGTTGATGGGGTGATCGACGGAATTGCCCTCGGCGTCGAGGAAGTTGAACATGGTATCGCAGACGCAGCCGGCGTCGATCAGCTGCTGCAACTCGCTCTTTGAAATGAAACCCTCCGACAGCGACGTCGATTGCGGGCCGATGTCGCCGCAGCTGACGATGGCCAGGTCGAGGTTCTCCGCCAGCCGGTAGATCGCTTCCAGGCCGCATTTTTCGATGAGGTTGTGCTTGGTCTCGATGGAATCGACCAGCAATGGCGCCAGGAACATGTAGCATTCCGCGCCGAGTTGGCTTGCCAAACGCCACGTGTAATCGATCGGGTTGGTCTGATGGACGGCGACGATGCCGCCGAGCAGGGAGACCACCTTGCAATTGTCACGCCGGGGAGGGCGGAAGCTTGCAAGAGAGGCCGTCATCGTCCGGCCCCAGCCGACCCCGATCGTATAATTGTCCGGGATCGCCTCCGTCAGGAACTGGCCAAGCGCCAGGCCAACGCTTTTTGCCTGCGCGTTGACGTCGCCACCGGCTGGCTCGGGAACCACGATCGCCTCGTCAAGCCCATAGGTGCGCTCCAGCTTAATTGCCAGCTCGACGCAATCGTCGATGCCTTCGGTGATCCAGATCTGCACCTCGGCACGGCGCATCGCCTCGTCGAGCAGGCGGATGACCGTGGTTCGGCTGATGCCCAGCTGTTCGGCGACATCCTTCTGCGTCAGGCCCTGGTTGTAGTAGAGCCATGCGGCGCGAAGCCTCAGGGACGACGTCTCCGAATAGGCGGTATGCGTCCCGCGTCTCAGTTTGGCCACAGGTCCTCCGGCATGATTGTCGCATGCGCCTTTTAGCGTCATGATCGCCCCGAATTGTGGCGATGGCGGATGACAGGGGCACGCGAGATCGGCTCTTCTGCTGCCGATATTCTATGACATGAAACTTATGTCAATTGAATTGCACAAATGTCCTTGACTTTTCGTTGCCAGATTGCTGATAGTCGGTGCTGAGGAATTCGGTCTTGTCCAATCGAGGAGGACAATGTGCGAGTGTTGCTCCGAGCAAGTGCCAGACCGGACATGGGACCATATAGGGCGCCCGGTGCCGGTGAAAAGCTTGTCGTCGGAAGGTTGTTTGTTCACCGCTCGGCCGTTCACCGGAAATGGAACTTTCGCGCTTTTTATCCCGTTATCGACACATAGGAGAAGGAAGGGCGCGCTCCGCCTGACGCCTTCAAGCCGTCCATCGACCGGACGGAATTTGCAGCCCGGCATCTCCCCATTCAAATGGGCCTCATTCAACAAGGATACCTGTTATGACTTCCAAGCTTGACCAACTCCGCGCCATGACCACGGTCGTGGCCGACACCGGCGATATCGAGGCTGTCGCACGCCTGAAGCCGGTGGATTGCACCACCAACCCGACCATCGTACTCAAGGCGCTCGGCACGCCGATGTTCGCCGATGCGATCAAGGAAGCCGTCGCCTGGGGCAAGAAGCAGGGCGGTGCGTCGGAAGCCGTGATTCACGCCGTGGCAGACCGTCTGGCCATCTCCGTCGGCGCTGCGCTGTCCGGCCTCGTCCCCGGCCGTGTTTCGACCGAAGTCGACGCCGACCTGTCCTTCAATACCGAAGCCTCGCTCGCCAAGGCTCGCTCCATCATCGCTTCCTACAAGGAGCGCGGCATCGAGCGCGACCGCATCCTGATCAAGCTTGCTTCCACCTGGGAAGGCATCCGCGCCGCCGAAGTGCTGCAGAAGGAAGGCATCGACTGCAACCTGACGCTGCTGTTCAGCAAGGCTCAGGCCGTTGCCTGCGCCGATGCGAAGGTCTTCCTGATCTCGCCCTTCGTCGGCCGCATCCTCGACTGGTACAAGAAGTCGACCGGCAAGGATTACACGCCGGAAGAAGATCCGGGCGTTCTGTCCGTTCGCGAGATCTACAACTACTACAAGGCCAACGACATCAAGACGATCGTCATGGGCGCCTCTTTCCGCAGCGCTGCCGAAGTCGAAGCTCTGGCCGGTTGCGATCGCCTGACGATCAGCCCGAACCTGCTCGACGAACTCGCCAAGGACGAAGGCAAGCTGGAGCGCAAGCTCTCGCCGGAAAACAAGACCCCCGTCGCCAAGATCACCGTCGACGAGAAGACCTTCCGCTGGATGATGAACGAAGACGCAATGGCCACCGAAAAGCTCTCCGAAGGCATCCGCGCCTTCGCCAAGGATCTCGGCACGCTGCGCGCCATGGTAAGCAAGGAACTGCAGCTCGCTGCTGCTTAAGGCGGTTTGGCTCTCCTTTAAGGGGAGCTGTCATTTTGAGGGGGTGCCGCAGCGATGCGGCACCCCTTTATGTTTTCGCGGCGCGGCGGATGAGAAGTCTGAGAAGACTACCGACCCTCAATAAACTCCGCCCTGATCTTATCCGACTGACTACCGATCGCCGGCGCAGCCAATCCGTTCTTGGCTCGTTCGCCGTTCACGCGGATCGGGCTTGCCGTCGTCTGCACGGAGACGCCATCGCCGCGCGTGACGGTCTGCAGCATGTCGAGTTGGCGGAAGGCTGACGTCTGCAGCAGCTTCGGCCAGTCGAGTACTTCCGCCGCCCAGATATCGGCGGGTTCCATTATATCAAGCCATTCCCTGATCGTCTTCCGCTCAAGGCGGCTAGCGATCAGGCTCTTGATCTCGTCGCGCCGCTGAAAGGCATCGTCCGGCGTGTAGTCGGCAAGGGCAGGGAGGTCCAGCAGCGGGGCAAGCTTCGCCAGCGGCATCATCGCCAGCGCCAGCCAGCCATCGGCACAGCAATAGACGCCATACGGGGCTGCGAGATAGGCGTGGGCATTGCGCACGGCGGATTTCTTGGGAAGGCGCCCGCCATCATTCAGGTGCGTGGTCAGTACCTCGAACTGGAAATCGATCATTGCTTCCAGCAGGCTCGTTTCGACATGAACGCCGCGCCCGGTCACGCCACGCCGCACCAGGCCGGCAAGGATCGCCTGGACGAGGAGGTTGCCGGCCAGCATGTCGGCGACGGCAAGCCCGAATGGCACCGGTCCGTCATCGGCTTCGCCATTCAGCCACATGGCGCCGGAGCGGGCCTGGGCGAGCAGGTCCTGTCCCGGAAAATGCCGCCACTCGTTATCGGGGCCATAGCCGGTTATGCTGCCGTAGACGATGCGTGGATTGATGGCGGCGATGGAGGCATAATCGAGGCCGAGCCTCTCGATGACGCCGGGGCGGAAATTCTGGATCACGACATCGGCCTTGGCGATCAGCGTGCGCAGTTCCTGTAGATCGCTTTCATCCTTCATGTTGACGGCAAAGCTTTCCTTGCCGCGGTTGATGGCGTGAAACAGCGTGGAATCGCCGCCGATCTCGGTATCGCTGAGATAGAGCCGGCGACAGAGATCCCCGCCGTCGGGCCGCTCGATCTTGATGACGCGCGCGCCGAGATCCCCCAGCCGCAGGGCAGCCATCGGCCCGGCGAGAAACTGGCTCATATCCAGCACGATGATACCGGAAAGCAGGCCTTCTTCGTTGTCGTCGCTCATGTCAGGCTTTCAATGGCGGGGCGTCAGCCGGCCGGCCACTCTTGTAGCGCACGGTCTGGATATGCTCGCAATAAAGCACGAGCTCGCCTTCGCCCTTGAAGACCTCGTAGGACGAGCGGATCAGGCCGAGTTCGGCATATTTCGGCTGCTTATCCAGATTGGTGCGGATGGTATAGATGGTGTCGCCGATGAAGGTGGGTTTGATGAAGCGTAGCTTGTCATAGCCATAGGAAAAGGCGTTGACGCAGTTGGTAGCCACAAGCCCGAGGCCGGCGGAAAAGACGAAGGCGCCGGCGACGAGCCGTTTGCCGAACAGGCCCTCGGTTTCGGCAAAGATCTGGTCGCTGACATAGGGGTGCATGTCGAGCACCAGCGCGTTGAACTGCTGGGACTCGCCCTCGGAGATCGTGCGGCGCAGCGAGCGGATCTTGTGGCCGACTTCGAAATCCTCATAGAACCAGTTTTCCGCATTCCAGACGGGAATCTCCGCGTGATCGGCCGGCATGGTCTTCGGATAGGTGCTGGATACGCCGACGGTGGCGGTCATGGCATTGTCTTTCGATGGAAAACTGTCCGGCCTCAGAGAGACCAGAGGCGCTTGGCGTTGAGATGATAAAGCCTGTTGCGTTCGTCTGCGCTGACGCCTTGCATCAGCGCATGGGTGGCGGCGACCCAGGTGGAGAGATTGCCGCCCAGCGTGCAGACCGGCCAGTCACTGCCCCAGATGACGCGGTCCCAGCCGAAGCTTGCGATGCAGTGTTCGACAAAAGGACGCAGCGTTTCGGGCGTCCAGTTGTCGGGATCGGTATAGGCCACAATACCGGAAATCTTGACGACGACATTCGGACGTCTGGCAATTTCTGTGATCCCTGACGACCAGCTCTCACTGAGCCCATCCTTGACAGCCGGCACGCCGCAGTGATCGAGAATGAAGCTGACGTCGGGGTTGAGGTCGACGAGCGCGATCGCCTTGGATATCTGGTGCGGCAGAACGCAGAGGTCGAAGGTGAGGCGAGTGCCGGCGAGCCGTTTCAGGTTCTCGCGGAACAGTGCCCCTTCGGAAACATCATCCGGCACCACATGCAGCACGCGACGGAAGCCCTTGACGAAGGGATCGGCAAGCACGCGTTCGAGGTAGGCGGGAAAATCTGTACTCTCAGGACGGCAGGCGGCGATGACGCCGCGCAGGAGGCTACCCGGCTCGCGGCTCAGGCTTTTGACATAGTCAGTCTCCCGCTCGATATCGGTCTCCGCGACATCGACTTCCATGTGAAGCGTGTCGGCTATGCCGAGCCGCTTCGCCTCGCGGGCATAGTCCTCGTAGAGGCTGTCGCGATTGAGCGCACCGGCGTCGGTCAGCCAGGGATAGGCGAGACGTTTCCGGTCGACGATGTGCAAGTGGCTGTCGAAAAGCATGGCGTTCCTCCCATACCTGCTTGCCCAACATATACTCACAGAAGAATAGTTTATTCAAATAAAAATTATAGTTCAGCCTTGTCGACCGTGCCGGCCACGGTTTCGGAGATCTGTTTTGCGGCGTCCCGCACATATTCGATGACTTGATCGTAGGTGGGCGCCTTGGGGTTGACGGGCTCGATATAGGGACAGGTAAGAGCGGCAAGCCCATTGCCGTCCATGGCCAGAACCGGCGCGGAAATGTTGCGCACGCCACTGGTCTGCAGGCTGTCCATGGTCTCATAGCCCTTTTCGCGGATCGCCCGCAGCTTCTCCTCGAGATCGGCAGGCGGTTCCTCGGCGTCCTGCTCCTGACGCCTTTGCTCGTTGATCATCATCTGCCGCTGCTTGTCATCCCGGAATGCGAGGAGGATGTGACCCGATCCGGTGTTGTAGAGATTGATCTGGGCGCCGACCCGGATCGAGATGCCCCAATAGGTCGGCGAATCCTGCTGGGCGATGACGACGACCGAGCCGCGATCGTAGATCGCCAGATGACAGGCCTGTTCGGCCCGATTGGAGAATTCGCGCATCAGCGGCGTGGCGAAGGAGACGAGCCGGCGCACCGGCGCATGATAATGCGCCAGGCCAAAGAGCTTCAGCGTCAGATAGAAGCGATCGCCATCCTGCCTCTGCACGTAGCCGCGCCGCACCAGGCGGTCGAGCATACGGTAAAATTCGTTCGGGCTTTTGTTGAGCGCCTTGGCGATTTCCGCCTGCGTCAGGCCGCCATCGATCGTCGCGAGCAGCTCAAGGATATCCAGCCCCTTGTCCAATGCCGGCGCGCGATAGCGATCACTGTCGTCTTCTACATTCATCAACAGGCCCCCTGAACGAAGAAACATGAATCATCATTCATATATGAATGACTGCATTTTACAAGCGTGCGATCACGGCTTGACGGCATATGAATAAGATGTTTACTTATAAATCATTGATCCATATTTGGGTCGAGAGGACTATCGGACAAGGGGTCCGGTTTTTTGGGAGGAATTTCGATGAGGAATTGGAGGGCCGGTCTTGCTGCCGGCATGATGGCATTGCTTGCGAGTACTTCGGTCTTCGCCGCCGATCTGCCCGGCAAGTTTCCGGGTGTGACGATCGACGCCAAGCTCATCGGCGGCCAGCAATATGAGCCGCTTTATGCACGCATTTCCGAGTGGGAGAAGGAAACGGGCGCTAAGGTCAACATCCTGTCCAAGAAGAACCATTTCGAGCTCGACAAGGAAATCAAGTCCGACATGGCCTCGGGCAGCATCTCCTGGTGTGTCGGCTCGAACCACTCGTCCTTCGCGCCTCAGTACCCCGACCTCTATACCGACCTCGGTAAGCTGCTGCCCAAGGAAGAAATCGGCCAGTTCGTCGATTCCACCATTCAGGCCTCGACCATCGATGGCCGCCTGATCATGCTGCCGCGCGCCCAGTTCGACGTTTCGGCACTCTACTACCAGAAGAGCCTCTACAAAGACGAAGCCAAGAAGACGGCGTTCAAGGCGAAGTACGGCTACGATCTGGCGCCGCCGAAGACCTGGAAGGAAGTCTCCGATCAGGCAATCTTCTTCTCCAATCCACCGAACTTCTTCGGCACGCAGTTCCCCGGCAAGGAAGAGGCCATCAACGGCCGCTTCTTTGAAATGCTGGTCGCCGAGGGCGGCGAATATCTCGATAAGGACGGCAAGCCGGCCTTCAATTCCGAAGCCGGCGTGCGTGCGCTCGACTGGTTCGTGAACATGTACAAGGCAAAGGCCGTTCCGGCCGGTACGACCAATTATCTCTGGGACGATCTGGGCGCTGGCTTTGCTTCCGGCTCCATCGCGCTCGATCTCGATTGGCCGGGCTGGGCGACTTACTTCAACGATCCGAAGTCCTCGAAGGTCGCCGGCAATGTCGGCGTCGTCGTGCAGCCCGTTGGCTCCTCCGGCAAGCACACAGGCTGGTCCGGTCACCATGGCTTCTCGGTAACCGAGGCTTGCGCCCACAAGGATGCGGCTGCTTCGCTCGTCTGGTTCCTGACCAACGACGACTCGCAGAAGCTTGAAGCTGCCAACGGCACGCTGCCGACCCGCAAGGCGGTCTGGGAGTGGGATATCCAGCAGGCTGCTTCCGACCCCTACAAGAAGGAAGTGCTGAGCACCTTCCAGGAATCGATGAAGTACGCCTTCCCGGTTCCGCGCACGCCGCAATGGATCGAAATTTCCAACGTCGTCTATCCGGAACTGCAGGCGGCCATTCTCGGTGACAAAACCTCCAAGCAGGCACTCGACACCGCGGCCCAGAAGGCAACCGATGTCCTGAAGGACGCCGGCGCGCTGTAAGCGATGCAATCGAAGTCCCGCGCGGCAAGTGCGCGGGACTTCTGCAATCTGACTTCGAGAATGGCTTTCGACCTGCGCCGCAAGGAGCCGGTCTATCCAGCCGGTTTCGTGCCGGCCTCTCGTCCTCACGCAATCCATTCCAAGCAGTCCGGGCCACGCTGCCGAGGAATGCCGACAGGTGCAAACCATGTTCAAAAAGATATCTCCACCGGTCCTGCTACTTCTTCCGGCGATCATCGTTCTTGTCGCCGTGGTGCTGTTTCCGTTGCTTCTGTCCTTCTATTCGAGCTTCACGCCGTTTCGCCTGACACGGCCGGCCACGCTCTTTACCTTCATCGGCCTGCGCAACTACATCCGCATCCTCACCGATCCGGTGTTTCTGGCCGCTTTCGTGCGCACCGTCGTGCTGCTGACGATCGCGCTCAATCTGGAAATGCTGCTCGGCCTGGGATTGGCCTTGTTGGTCAACAAGGCGACGCACGGCAAGCGCATCCTGCGCACGTTGATGATGTTCCCGATGATGTTTTCGCCCGTGCTCGTCGGCTTCCAGTTCAAATTCATGTTCAACGACAATGTCGGCATCATCAACAATGCCCTGCAGTCGCTGGGCATCACCAATGATGCCATCCCCTGGCTGATCGACGGCAATCTGGCGCTGTTTTCAATCATCGTCGCGGAAGTCTGGTCGTCGACGTCAGTCTTCGCCATCCTCATTCTGGCCGGCCTGTTCGCCATGCCGCAGGAGCCGGTCGAGGCCGCCAAGGTCGATGGCTGTACCGGCTGGCAGACCTTCCGTTACGTGACCTGGCCGTTCCTGATGCCCTTTGCCTTCATCGCCATGACGATCCGTTCGCTCGACGTCGCCCGCGCCTACGACATCGTCAAGATCATGACCGATGGCGGCCCGGCGCGGCGCACGGAGCTGATCTGGACGCTGGTCGGGCGCACCGCCTATGCCGACGCGCAGATGGGTCTCGCCAACGCCATGGCCTATGTCTCGATTATCCTGTCGATCGCCTTCACAGTCTATTTCTTCCGTAAGCTGGCGCTTGCCCGCACCCAGATAGGAGCGGAGTGGTAATCATGGATCGCAACGCTCAACAACGTCTGCAGCGCCGTCTGCGCAAAGTCGCCTATCTCATCGGCCTCTTCATCGCGATGCTCATCATCTGCCTGCCGGGCCTCTGGATCATCATCAGTTCGCTGCGCCCGACGGTGGAGATCATGGCGAAGCCGCCGGTCTGGATCCCGAGGGAGCTTTCGCTGGAAGCCTACCGCTCGATGTTCAGCGGCGTCGGGCAGGGCGGCATTCCCGTTTGGGATTACTTCCGCAATTCGTTGATCATCTCCATCACGTCGACGGCCATCGCGCTCATCATCGGCATGTCCGGCGGCTATGCCTTCGCCCGCTTCCGGTTCCGCGGCAAGTCGACGGTGTTCCTGGGGCTTATGCTGACGCGCTCGGTGCCGGGCGTCGCCCTGTCGTTGCCGCTGTTCATGGTCTATGCGCGGCTCGGCATCATCGACACGCATTTCGGCCTGATCCTCACCTATGTCGCGCTGAACGTGCCCTTCACCATCTGGCTGATCGACGGCTTCTTCCGGCAGGTGCCGAAGGATCTCGCCGAGGCGGCGCAGATCGATGGTTGCACGCGCTGGCAGGCCTTCTGGCAGGTAGAGTTCCCGCTCGCCGGCCCCGGTATCGCTTCGGCCGGCATCTTCGCCTTCCTCACCTGCTGGAACGAATACGCACTGGCCTCGCAGCTGACGCGCTCGGTCGATTCGAAGACGCTGCCTGTGGGTCTGCTCGACTATACGTCCGAATTCACCATCGACTGGCGCGGCATGTGCGCGCTCGCGGTCGTGATGATCATTCCGGCGCTCGCTCTCACTTTCATCATTCAGAAGCATCTGGTGTCCGGTCTGACATTCGGTGCGGTCAAAGGTTGATCCTCATGGCTCAGGTTTCTCTCAAAAAACTCTTCAAGCGCTACGGTGCGTTGGAAATCGTCCACGGGATCGATCTCGACATCGCCGATAAGGAGTTCATCGCGCTCGTCGGCCCCTCCGGTTGCGGCAAGTCGACGACGCTGCGCATGATCGCCGGCCTCGAAGAGGTTTCCGGCGGCACGATCGAGATCGGCAATACCGTCGTCAACGAGCTGCCGCCACGCGATCGCAACATCTCCATGGTGTTCCAGTCCTACGCGCTCTATCCGCATATGACGGTGCGCGAGAACATGGGCTTCTCGCTGAAGATCGCCAAGCAACCGCAGGCCGAGATCGATCGCCGCGTCAACGAGGCGGCGGCCATTCTAAGCCTCGAGGCGCTGATGGACCGCCGTCCGGCGCAGCTTTCCGGCGGCCAGCGCCAGCGCGTCGCCATGGGCCGTGCCATCGTTCGCCAGCCGGAAGTCTTCCTCTTTGACGAGCCTCTGTCGAACCTCGATGCCAAACTGCGCACGCAGATGCGCACCGAGATCAAGAAGCTGCATGCCAAGGTGCAGTCGACCGTTGTCTACGTCACGCACGACCAGGTCGAGGCCATGACGCTGGCTGACCGCATCGTCATCATGCGCGACGGTTATATCGAGCAGGTCGGCACGCCGGATGAGGTGTTCAAGAAGCCCGCCACCCGCTTCGTCGCCGGCTTTATCGGCTCGCCGCCGATGAATATCGAGGAGGCGACGGTGAAAGCTGGCGAGCTGGTGTTCAAGAACGGCGACCGGCTGCCATTGCCGGGCCAATTTTCCGGCAAGGTCAAGGAAGGCGAAAAGGTCGCCTTCGGCCTGCGGCCCGACGATATCTTCCCGACCGGCCACGGTCTGCATTCCGGTGCTGAATCGGCGGTACACGAGCTGACGCTGCCTGTCGCCATCACCGAGCCGCTCGGCAATGAAACGCTTGTTTTCGTTGAATTCGCCGGACGCGACTGGGTGTCGCGCATGCTCAATCCGCATGCTCTGAAGAGCGGCGAGCAATTGAAGATGAGCTTCGATTTCAGCCAGGCGCATCTCTTTTCCGTCGAAACCGGCAAGAGCCTGGCAATCTGAGGAGCCGTCCCATGGCACGTATCGAGAAGATAGAACTGCGCATGGTCGACCTGCCGCCGAAGGTGAAGCGGACGGATGCGATCCAGAGTTTCGTCAGCCAGGAGACGCCGATCGTCACCATCACGGATTCCGACGGCGCCGTCGGCACCGGTTACAGCTATACGATCGGCACGGGCGGTTCGTCCGTCATGCGACTGCTATCGGATCATCTGGTACCGCTGCTGATCGGCGAGGATGCCGATCGCATCGAGGCGATCTGGCACAGGCTGGAGTTCGCCACCCACGCGACGACCATCGGTCCAATAACCGCGCTGGCGCTTGCCGCCGTCGACACGGCATTGTGGGACCTGAGGGCCAAGAAGCAGGGCTTGCCGCTCTGGAAGCTCGCCGGCGGCGCCAAGGATCGTTGCCCGCTCTACACCACGGAAGGCGGCTGGCTGCACATCGAGAAGGAAGCCTTGGTCGAGGACGCCCTGCGGGCGAAGGCCAAGGGCTTTTCCGGCTCCAAGGTAAAGATCGGCAAGCCGCATGGCTCGGAGGATTATGATCGGCTTGCGGCGATGCGCCTGGCGCTCGGCTCCGGTTTCGAGATCATGACCGATTGCAATCAGGGCTTTACCGTCGATGAGGCGATCCGCCGGGCCGCGCGCCTCAAGGAGCTTGATCTCGCCTGGATCGAGGAACCGCTGCCAGCCGACGATCTTGACGGCCATATCCGGCTGACGCGATCGACACAGACGCCGATCGCGGTCGGCGAATCCATGTATTCGATCCGGCATTTCCGTGAATATATGCAGAAGGGCGCCTGCTCGATCGTCCAGGTCGACGTTGCCCGCATCGGTGGCATCACGCCCTGGCTGAAGGTCGCACATGCGGCCGAAGCCTTCGACATCCCGGTTTGCCCGCATTTCCTGATGGAGTTGCATGTCAGCCTCGCCTGCGCGGTGCCGAACGGCAAATATGTCGAATACATTCCGCAGCTCGACGATCTCACCACCAAGGGCATGGAGATCGTTGACGGCAAGGCGCTTGCGCCCTCCGAGCCTGGTATCGGCATTGCCTGGGATTGGGAGGCCGTGAAGGCTCGATCGATCGGCGAATTCACCCTGGAAATTCACGGTTGAGGAGGAACTGGCCATGCAACGGATGGGTATGGTGATCGGCCTGGAGCCGGCCAAGATCGCGGAATACAAGGCGCTGCATGCGGCCGTCTGGCCCGAGATCCTGGCGCTGATCTCAGACTGCAACATCACCAACTATTCGATCTTCCTGAAGGAGCCGGAAAACCTGCTCTTCGGCTATTGGGAATATGTCGGCACGGATTTCGAGGCCGATATGCGCAAGATGGCCGCGAGCCCGAAGAACCAGGAATGGTGGTCGGTTTGTATTCCGTGCCAGAAGCCGCTCGAGACCCGCAAGGAGGGCGAGTGGTGGGCCATGATGGAGGAGGTGTTTCATCATGATTGATCTCCAAGAACAGCCCCTCACCCTAGCCCTCTCCCCGCTGGCGGGGAGAGGGGACGACCTCTTTTGTTGCGTCCTCACGTTTCCTCTTAAGTTGAGAGATGACAGAGGGTGCGCCCATCGCCTTCTACCCGTGAGAACGGGGAGAAGGTGGCCGACAGGCCGGATGAGGGGCGTCACACGACCGGAGCCAAATTCATGACCTTCGATCCCAAATCCCTCCGCCAATGGTGGCCTAAGCCTTCGAATCCCCGCCCGATCGTGATCTTCGGTGCCGGCAGCATCGTCGGTGACGCGCATCTTCCGGCCGACAAGAAGGGCGGTTTCCCGGTGGCGGGCCTTTATGACCCGAATGCCGAGAAAGCGGCGGCGTTGGCCGCTCAATGGAACATCCGCGTATTCGCCAATGAGGCCGAGGCGCTAGCCGTCGAAGGCGCGATCTTCGATCTCGCGACGCCGCCGGCCGCCCATGCGGCGATCCTTGCGAAATTGCCGCGCGGCGCTTTTGCTTTGATCCAGAAGCCGATGGGCAGCGATCTCACTGGCGCCACGGAAATCCTGCGGGTCTGCCGCGAGCGCGACATCAAGGCGGCGGTCAATTTCCAGCTGCGTTTCGCGCCGATGATGCTGGCGCTCTATGACGCGGTGGAGAAGGGCTATCTCGGCGAGGTCGTCGACTTCGACGCCTGGCTGGCGCTTGCCACGCCATGGGGGCTCTGGCCCTTCCTGAAGGGCCTGCCGCGGATCGAGATCGCCATGCACTCGATCCACTACCTCGATTTCATTCGCGGGCTGCTCGGCAATCCGCAGGGTGTCCATGCCAAGACCATCGGCCATCCCAACCACGATGTCGCCCAGACGCGGACGGCGGCGATCCTCGACTATGGTGACAAGGTGCGCTGCGTGCTCTCGGTCAATCACGACCATGATTTCGGGCGTAAGTTCCAGGCGTGCGAGTTCCGCATCTCCGGCACCAAGGGGGCTGCCTATATCAAGCTCGGCGTCAATCTCGACTATCCGCGCGGCGAGCCGGACGAGCTGTGGATCCGCCCCGACGGTGGCAGCGAATGGGTGGAGGTGAAGCTCGAAGGGGCCTGGTTCCCGGATGCTTTCGTCAACCGCATGGCCAATCTGCAGCGCTTCGCCTCGGGCGAGGACAAGGTGCTGATCGGCTCTGTCGAAGATGCCTGGCAGACCATGGCGCTGGTCGAAGCCGCCTATCAGTCGAGTGCCGCTCCGGCAACGCCGATTGCCGAACTTCCGAAGGCTTGAGGAATGTCTGAACAAACAATCCATTTCGAAGACTACGAACTCGGTCATGTCAGGGTGACCACCGGACGGACGATCACGGAGACCGATTTCGTCGTTCATGCCGGCCATACCGGCGATTTCTTTCCGCATCATATGGATGCGGAATTCGCCAAGACCTTGCCAGGCGGGCAGCGTATCGCTCATGGCACGATGATCTTTTCGATTGGCGTCGGGCTCACGGCGTCGCTCATCAATCCTGTCGCCTTTTCCTATGGCTATGACCGGCTCCGCTTCGTCCGTCCCGTGCATATCGGCGATACGATCCGCACCCGCGTCACCATATCGGCGAAGGAGGACGATCCGAAGCGGCCGGCGGCCGGCCGCGTGGTTGAGCGCTGTGAGGTGCTGAACCAGCGCGACGAAGTCGTGCTCGCCGCCGATCACATCCTGATCGTCGAGCGCAAATCGGCTACGGAGAAGGCATGATGGTGAAGCTCACATGACTAAGCTCAGGGGAATGACCTGGTCGCATCCGCGCGGCTACGATCCGATGCTGGCATGTTCGAAGATCTGGCAGGACAAGACCGGCGTCGCGATCACCTGGGAAAAGCGCTCGCTGCAGGATTTCGAGACCTTCCCGGTGGAGGAGCTTGCGGCCGCCTACGATCTTATCGTCATCGATCATCCGCATGTCGGGCAGATCATGCGCGAGAACTGCCTGCTGCCGCTCGACGATGCCGCTTATACGGACGAGATCGCCGCGATTGCTGCCGGCACGGTCGGCCGCTCCTATCCGAGCTACAACTGGCAGGGTCGGCAATGGGCCTTTCCGATCGACGCGGCGACGCAGGTGCAGGCTTACCGTCCGGATCGCCTGAGCGCCCCGGTGGCGGACCTTGCCGAGTTCATGACGCTCGCTGCAAGGGGCAAGGCAATCCTGCCGATGCGGCCGCCGCACTCGCTGATGACCTTCATCACGCTTGCAGCTCATCTCGGCATGCCCTGCAGCATCGAGGGACCGGATTTCATCGGGAAGGCGGCTGGCGAGGCGGTGCTCGACTGGATGGCAAGGATCGTCGCCGCGATGGATGTCCGCTGCTATGAGATGGATCCGATAGCGGTGCTCGATCTGATGAGCCAGCCCGACAGCCCATACGATGTGTCTCCGTTCGTCTACGGTTACGTCAACTATTCCTTCGCCGGGTTCAGGCCGGCGCGGATCGCCTTCACCGACATGCCCGTCATCGATAGCCGAATGCCGAACGGTTCGGCGCTTGGCGGCACAGGCATTGCCGTCTCGGCCCGAACGCAAGCGCCGGAAGAGGCGAAGGCCTTTGCGCGCTGGATCGCCGGCGGCCCGGTGCAAGCAGGCATTTATGCCGCCAGCAATGGTCAGCCTGGTCATTCCGACGCCTGGGTCAGCGATGCCGTCAACGGCGCGGCGCTCGATTTCTACCGTAACACGCGCGCCACGCTGGAAGGCGCCTATGTGCGGCCGCGGCACGACGGTTACATGGCGTTCCAGAGCGAGGCGTCTGAGATGATTAGCGATGGACTGCGAACGGGCGAGCGGCATACAGTCCTCGTCGAAAAGCTCAACCGGCGCTTCGCGCGATCGTTCGAAGGTTAAGGCAAAGGCTGCGCCATCTGTTTGTTATTGCATGATCTTATCTGACATACCGCCGGTGACTTTTCCGGCGGTCGGAATGGATGAGATCATAGTCCCGAGGAAAGGATCAGGATTATGGGTCACGGGTTGGAAGGCAAGAAGGTCGTCATCACGGCGGCGGGGCAGGGCATCGGCCGGGCGACGGCGGAGCGCTTCATTTCGCTCGGTGCGCATGTATACGCGACCGATATCAACGAGCAGACGCTTTCGACGCTGGAAGGCGCCAGCAAGCATGTGCTTGATGTGCTGAACAGTGCCGCGGTCAAGGCTTACGCCAGCGAAATCGGCCCCATCGACGTGCTCTTCAATTGTGCCGGCTTCGTGCATGCGGGCACGATCCTAGACTGCGAAGAGAAGGATTGGGATTTCTCCTTCAACCTCAACGCCAAGGCGATGTACACGACATGCCGCACCTTCCTGCCGGGCATGCTTGACAAGGGCAAGGGCTCGATCGTGAACATGGCTTCGGTTGCCTCCAGCGTGAAGGGCGTGCCCAACCGCTTCGCCTATTGCGCCTCGAAGGCCGCCGTCATCGGGCTTACCAAGTCGATCGCCGCCGATTTCGTCTCCAAGGGCATCCGCGCCAATGCTATCTGCCCGGGCACGGTCGACAGCCCCTCACTGCACGAGCGGCTGCGGGCAACGGGCGACTACGACAAGGCGATGAAGGATTTCATTGCACGCCAGCCGATGGGCCGGATTGCAAACGCGGAAGAGATCGCTGCGCTGGTGACCTACCTGGCTGGCGACGAGGCAGGCTTCACGACGGGCCAGATCCACGTCGTCGACGGCGGCTGGACCGGCTGAATCCCTCGCTTGACCGATAAGAGGCTCCGTATTGCGGGGCCTCCTTTTATTTGCCACTCTCGTTTGCGAATCGGTTCTGCAAGGCGATTTTCGATCGGGAGAACGGCGCATGAGCACCAACGGACTGTTGCAGCGTTCCAGGGGTCTCGTGCTGTTGCGCAAGCATCAAGTGATCCTGATTGCCGTACTCGCCGGCATCGCCGTGTTTCTGCTGGTGACCTCCAGGGATCTCGACACGAGCAATCTGCTCATCGCCTGGGATACGACTGCCGTCGTCTATATCCTCTATAGTCTCTACCGGATGCTGACGGCCAATGTGCAACGGATCCGCAAACGCTCCGCCGATCTCGATTTTTCGGATGGGTTGCTACTGTTCCTGTCGATCGCGGCCGCGATTGCCAGCATCGGCGGTATCGTGTTGGATCTGATTGGTGTGAAGGATGCGTCGCCGGAGGTCGCATTCTTCCGCGTGATGATGGCAATCGTGACGATCCTGATCTCATGGGCATTTCTGCACACATTGTTTACCACCCACTATGCGCATCGCTTCTATGGCAGCCTGGGCAAGGGGCAGGGGCTTAAGTTCGCCGAGCCGGTGGAAGAGCCGATCTATTGGGATTTTCTCTATTTCTCCTTCACCATCGGCGTCGCCGCGCAAACCGCTGACATCGGCGTTTCCACCGTCGGGATGCGTAAGCTGGTGCTTTTGCACGCCATCCTGTCGTTCCTGTTCAACACGACCATCCTGGCGCTCGCCATAAATGTAGGGGCGAGCCTGATCTAGGCCCGCCCCATCAAAAATAGCGGCTTATATCGTCAGACCACGGCGTTGCCGGCCATAACAGCCAGAACCAGGAACACCAGGAAGATGATCAGGAAGATGGCGAAGAGGACGCGCGCGATGGTTGCGGTTGCCGCCGACACGCCGGAAAAGCCGAAAAAGCCGCTGATCAGCGAAACAACAAAGAATATAAGTGCCCACTTCAGCATGGTGAATCTCCTCTGCGTTGCACTCCTTAAAGACGCGGAAGGACGGCAAATTGTTCCGAAGCCGTTTCGATTAAGGAGTGCTATCGCAGGTGCTGCTGAATTTGTGGCGAGTGGGCCCCCCTCTGTCACTTCGTGACATCTCCCCCACGGACGGGGGAGATTGGTAACTTGCGGCATCCTCTCATCTCACGCTGACATTGCATCTGCTGACACGGATGTCTCGATTTTTGGTGAAGGCGTGCGTCAAACGCCCAACGATCTCCCCCCTTGTGGGGGAGATGTCCCGACAGGGAGGGAGGGGGCACAATGCTGTCCCAAATTCGGAAAACCGACCTGATCGAGAGCTATGCCTCACCCATGATTGATCATCACATGTCGGACGGCGGTATAATCTTCGATAGCGTAGACTGACATATCCTTGCCATAGCCGGATTGTTTCAGGCCGCCATGCGGCATTTCGTTGACCAGCATGAAGTGGGTGTTGATCCAGGTGCAGCCATATTGCAGTCGGGCGGCCGTCCGCATTCCGCGGCTGATGTCCCTGGTCCAGACGGAGGAGGCAAGGCCGTAGTCGCTGTCATTGGCCCAGGCAACGGCGTCGTCGGGATTGGTGAAGCGCGTGACCGAGACCACAGGGCCGAAGACTTCGCGGCGGACGATCTCGTCGTCCTGGGTTGCGCCGGCAACCACGGTCGGGGCGTAGAAGAAGCCGCGCTCGCCGGAGGTCTTGCCGCCGGTGGTGATTTCCATGTGCTTGTGTTCGGCGGCGCGGGTGACGAAGCTTTCGACGCGATCCCGCTGGCGCTTGGAGATCAGCGGGCCGATCTCGTTCTCCGTGTCGTCGGCCTGGTTGAACTTGATGCTGGAGACGGCGGAAGTCAGGTCGGCGACGAAATTGTCGTAGACCTTGGCGTCGGCATAGATGCGGCAGGCGGCCGTACAGTCCTGGCCAGCATTGTAATAGCCGAAGGTCCTGATGCCGGCGACGACGGCGTCGATGTCGGCGTCGTCGAAGATGACGACGGGCGCCTTGCCACCGAGTTCGAGGTGGGTGCGCTTGACGGTCTTGGCGGCAGCGGCAAGCACCTTCTTGCCGGTGGCGACATCGCCCGTTATCGAGACCATGCCGATCTTCGGATGGTTGATCAGCGCATTGCCGACGCTCTCGCCACGGCCGAGAATGACGTTGACGACGCCCTCGGGCAGGATCTCTGAGAGCAGCTTCGCCATCTTCAGCGCCGTCAGCGGCGTCTGTTCGGAGGGCTTGAAGACCACGGTGTTGCCGCCGGCAATCGCCGGCGCCAGCTTCCAGGCCATCATCATCAGCGGATAGTTCCACGGCGCGATCGAGCCGACGATGCCGATCGGGTCGCGGCGGATCATCGAGGTGTGGCCGGGCAGATACTCGCCGGCGACCGGGCCATGCAGGTTGCGCACCGCGCCGGCAAAGAAGCGGTAGCAATCGACGATGGCGGGGATCTCGTCATTAAGGACGGCATTGATGGGCTTGCCGCAGTTGAGTGCTTCCAGGGCAGCGAAGCCTTCGGCATCCCTCTCGATGGCGTCGGCGATCTTGAGGAGATAGGCCGAACGCTGGCTCGGCGTCGTCTGTGACCAGCTCGTGAAGGCCTTTTCGGCAGCATCGACGGCGGCATCGATCTGGCCGAGCGAGGCCTCCGGCAGGTCGAGCACGGTCTCGCCCGTCTTCGGGTTGAGGACATGCTCTTCCGTTTCCGTACCGGCTTCGAAGCGGGAGCCGATCAGCATCTGGGTATCCATATTTATCTCCCTTTCATTTGCCGCCGCCGGCGATCTGGTCGCCGTCGCGGGTAAGATAGTAGGCTGCCAGGATCGGCAGGAAAGTGACAAGCACGACGACCATGGCGACGACGTTGGTCACCGGTCGCTGGCGCGGGCGGATAAGCTCCTCCAGCATCCAGATCGGCAGGGTCATCTGCTGGCCGCCGGTGAAGGTGGTGACGATGACTTCATCGAAGGACAGCGCGAAGGCGAGCATGCCGCCGGCGAGCAGCGCCGTGCCGATATTCGGCAGGATGATATGGCGGAAGGTCTGGAAGCCATCGGCGCCGAGATCCATGGACGCCTCGATCAGCGAACCGGAGGTGCGGCGGAAGCGGGCGACTGCGTTGTTATAGACAACGACGACGCAGAAGGTCGCATGGCCGAGAACGATGGTCCAGACTGAAAACGGGATGTCGAACAGGCTGAAGGCGGAACGCAGCGCAATGCCGGTGATGATGCCCGGAAGCGCGATCGGCAGGATGACCAGCAGCGAGATCGCCTCGCGGCCGAAGAACTTGGTCTGGCTGACGGCGGCGGCGCAAAGCGTGCCGAGCACCAGCGCAATGGCAGTCGCGATGGTCGCCACCTGCACCGAGAGCGCCAGGGACGACCAGATGTCCGGCCGGTTCCAGGCAATGCCGAACCATTGCAGCGTGAAGCCGGGTGGTGGCCACTGATAGCTCTTCTCCTCGGTCGTGAAGGCATAGACGAAGATCAGAAGGATCGGCAGATGCAGGAAGAGCAGGCCGCCGGCTGCGGCTGTCTTCAACGATAGGGAGGCGCGTTGGCCGCGATCAGAGCGCATCGAACGCTCCCTGTTTCTTGGCGATCCAGAGATAGATGGCCATGATGACGATCGGCACAACCGAGAAGGCTGCGGCAAGCGGCACGTTGCCGGCGGTGCCCTGCTGCGCATAGACGGCCTGGCCGATGAAGAGGCGCGAGGAGCCGATGATCTGCGGGATAATGTAGTCGCCCAATGTCAGCGAGAAGGTGAAGATCGAGCCGGCGACGATGCCGGGCAGCGCCAGCGGCAGCAGCACGGTGCGGAAGGTCTGGTTCGGCGTCGCACCAAGGTCGGACGAGGCTTCGAGCAGATTGGCCGGCACGCGCTCGAGAGCAGCCTGCGTCGGCAGAATCATATAGGGCAACCAGATATAGACGAAGACCAGGAAGGTGCCGATATAGCTCACCGACAGCGAATTGCCGCCGATGATGGGCAAAGCGAGCACGCCGTCGAGCAGCCAACCCATATGCAGCTTGTCGAAGATCCAGGTGAGGATGCCCTCCTTGGCGAGGATCAGCTTCCAGGCGTAGACCTTCACCAGATAGCTCGACCAGAGCGGCAGCATGACGCCGAGATAGAACAGCGCCTTCCATTTTCCCTGGGCATAGCGCGCCGCATAATAGGCGATCGGGAAAGCGACGAAGGCGGAGGCTAACGTGACGAGGGCGGCCATGACCACCGTGCGGACGATGATATCGAAATTGGCTGAATTCAGCAGCTGCGCATAGGTCGAGAGCGTGAATTCGTAGTTCACCATTCCTGAGAAGTCGTCGATCGAGAAGAAACTCTGCAGCAGCAGCGCGATCAGCGAGCCGATATAGATGACGCCGAGCCAGAGCAGCGGCGGCGTCAGCATGAGGAAGAGCAGCAGTCGCGGACGGCGCCAGAAGAGATCCGAGAGGCGGCCGAAGAAGCCGCCCCGGCTCGGCAGGATCGAGGCCGGCGCGTGCGCTGACGAGGCGGGGAAGGCGGCGGCGTTCATGCGGCATCATCCATGTAGTGCACATCCGCGGGCAGCCATGCGAGGCGGACGGAAGTGCCGGTATCCGGCGTCGGCTGACCGGCGGGCACGGTTACATGCAGGTGCGCGCCATTCGCCTCCACCGAGAGGCGGGTAGCAGCACCGAGAAAGTTCATCGCTTTCACGGTCGCTGCCACGCCGCTCTCCTCAGTCAACCGTATTGCTTCCGGGCGCAGGCTCGCCCAACGCCGCTCGCCGCCGAGCGATGACATCATCTCCGGGGCAATGACGTTGGAAGAGCCGACGAAATCGGCGACGAAACGAGTCTTCGGCCGTTGATAAATGTCGTGCGGCGTGCCTTGCTGCACGATGCGGCCATCATTGAAGACGGCAACGCGATCGGCCATCGAAAGCGCTTCGCCCTGATCATGGGTGACGAAGACGAAGGTGATGCCGAGTGCCCGTTGCAAGCCCTTCAGCTCCTCCTGCATCTGCTCGCGCAATTTCAGGTCCAGCGCGCCGAGCGGCTCGTCGAGGAGCAGGACTTTCGGCTTGTTGACGAGGGCGCGGGCAAGCGCCACGCGCTGGCGCTGCCCACCGGAGAGCTGACCGGGGCGGCGGGCGCCATAGCCTGGCAGCTTCACCAGTTCCAGCGCCTGCTCGGCGGCGCGTAACCTCTCGGCCTTGCCCACACCCTTGACCATCAGGCCGTAGGCGACATTGTCGAGAATATTCAGATGCGGGAAGAGCGCATAGTCCTGGAAGACCGTGTTGACGTTGCGCCGGTAAGGCGGCACACCTTCGGCGGTCTCGCCGAAGATCTCGATATGGCCGCCTGTGGGTTGCTCGAAGCCGGCAATCAGCCTGAGGCAGGTGGTCTTGCCGGAACCGGAAGGGCCGAGCATGGCGAAGAACTCGCCGGACGCGATCTCCAGATCGACGCGATCCACAGCGCGGACCTGGCCGAAATGGCGCGACACCTGCTGGAAACGAACGGCGGTCATTGGTTTCTCCCCAAAATGGTTATGTCTTGCGCCGGCTTGATGTTCGAAGGGCGCTTGGCGGAGACACTTCTCCTTCTCCCTAGCGGGGAGAAGGTGGCCCGAAGGGTCGGATGAGGGCTAGCGCGGCATAAGCTGTCCTTCGTTTATCGCTCAGGACGTTCGTCGCTTCGCTCCTCGCCCCCTTATCTGCCCTGACGGGCATCTTCTCCCCGCTGGAGACGTCACCGCCCGCCGATCACGCCGATATAGTCGGAGACCCAGCGATGATAGGGCACGCATTCGCCCTGCGTACCGCATTTCGCGACAGGGGTTTTCCAGAACTTGATCTTGTCGAAGTGATCGTAGCCGTTGGTGGCGCAACCACTGTCGGTCAGCAGCTCATTGCCCTTGCAGGCGGCCGGAACCGAGGGCACGGCGCCAAACCATGCTGCCGCGTCGCCCTGAACCTTGGCCTGGAGCGAATGCTCCATCCACATATAGGCACAGTTCGGATGTTCGCTGTCGGCATGCAGCATGGTCGTGTCGGCCCATCCGGTCGTACCCTCATCCGGGAAGGTCGAGGCGATCTTCTGCTTGTCGGCCTGGAGCAGGTTCACCTGGAACGGCCAGGAGCCGGAGGCGACGACGCCTTCGTTCTTGAAGTCGTCGGTCTGTATCATCGCATCATGCCAGTAGCGGCTGACGAGCTTGCGCTGGCCGCGCAGCAGGTCGAGGGCGGCCTTGTATTGATCTTCGTTGAGCTCGTACGGGTCCTTGATGCCGAGTTCGGGCTTGTGGGCCATCAGATAGAGGGCGGCGTCGGCGATATAAATCGGGCCGTCATAAGCCTGGACGCGGCCCTTGTTGGATTTGCCGTCGGGAAGGGTCGTTTCTTCGAAGACGACGTTCCAGCTCTTCGGTGCCTCACCCTTGAAGGCGTCGGTGTTGTACATCAGCACGTTCGGCCCCCAGAGATAGGGAACGCCGTAATGGACGCCGTTGACCGTGTTCCAGGGAGCATTCTTCAGCCGGTCGTCGAGGGTCTTCCAGCTCGGGATCAGGTCGGTGTTGATCGGCTGGACGCGCTTGCCGGCGACGAGCCGCAGCGATGCGTCACCGGAGGCGGTGACGAGGTCGAAGCCGCCTTCGTTCATCAGGGCGACCATTTCGTCCGAGGTCGCGGCGGTCTTGACGCTGACCTTGCAGCCCGTTTCCTTCTCGAAGCCGGTGACCCAGTCGTAATTCTTGTCGCTTTCGCCGCGCTCGATATAGCCGGCCCAGGCAACGATGCTGACGGCGCCTTCGCCCTTGCCGAGCGTCTTCAGCGGCTCAGCAGCGATGACCTGCGTGGCGAAACTTAAGCATGCGAATGCAGCCGTGCATGATTTCAGCAGATGCTTCATCGGACTCTCCCGGTTTTTGAGCCTTGATATTGGCGGAGCCAGTAGCTGGCTTTTTGTTCCCGGAAGAAAAGGTGATCCGATTTCGCCGCATTCGCAAATTCATTTATCAGAAAGTCGATATCGGAAATTCCGATTGCTTCGTATGTGACCGTACGTGAGGGGGAATATGGCCTGCTTGAGAGGCGATCGCACTCCATATGCACCAAGTTAAAGCGCAGCGCTGCTAGTTGCGGTCGAAGACTTCAGGCCGCAAATGTTCAGCCTTCATAAGGTGTTGCAGGGTATATGACACCGAAAGTGCATCGTCGAGCGCGTCATGACCCTGTAAATGCGGATGTTCCACGCCATAGTAGTCGGCAAGCTTGTTGCTCGGCGTCTTCGCCAGATCCTCGATCGGCATTCCCGCCGCAATCAGGAGCTTGACGGCATTGTCGAACCGGTGGGCGGGAATTGGAGGCTGAATTCCGGAGACATAGCAGCTGATCGCCACCATGTTCAGTTCGTCCTTGCCCCAGGACCAGAAGCGGGCGCCGTCCGAGAAGCTGTCGAGGCCAGCAAGCGCATCCTGCAAGGCCACTCCTTCGGCCTTGATATTCTCGTCGGTAATGCCGGTCAGCGTGGTGAAGAACGGGTCGAGCGCATATTGGTTGCCAAATCTGTCGATCGGGCGAACATAGGCCTTATAGGTGCCCAAAATAGGAAAATCGCCTTCCAGCCCCAGCTTGACGGCGCCGATCTCAGCGATGACCGGATCGGGATCATGGGCCGCGCACCAGAATCTGCGTTGCGAGCCTTCAAGACAAAGAAATTCGCAGTCGAATATGATTGCGGTCTTCATAATCGGTCCCTTTCCTTCGCAATGATTGGCGTTGCGTTATCTCTGGCGCCCGGAGCGCATGCTCTCCGCGACGCCGACGAAGTCCCGGGCGGCCTGCGGCAGGCTTGATCCCTTGCGCCACACCATGCCGACCTGCACGACCGGCAACGAGCCGGACACGTCGCGGCTCTCGATGCGGTCGCCTTCGAGCGACCAGGGGCGATAGACGAGGTCCGGCAGCAGCGCCACGCCGGCGCCTGTTGCAACGAGGCTGCGCACCGCCTCGACCGAGCGTGTGCGGAAGGCGACGTGAGGGCGGGCGCCAAGCGCGGTCAGCAGCTTGCCGGTGTTTTCCTCGATCTCGTCGATGGTCAGCATGATCAGCGGCTCGCGGGTGATATCGGCAACGCTGATGATGTCGGCCGAGACGAGCGGATGGCCCATGGGCAACCAGAGCCGGTAAGGCGACGTTTCAAGGATCTCGGCCTGCAGCGCCATGCGGTCGCGCAGGTTGGAAATGACCATGACGGCGACGTCGAGCTCGCCACCAACCAGAAGATGTTCCAGATAGCCGCCATTGTCCTCGATGGCGCTGACCTCGACGCCGGGGCAGGCACGACGGTAGCGCGCCAGGAGATCCGACAGGACATAGCCCGCGACGAGCGATGTGACCCCGATGTTCAGCGTGCCGCCGGCTGCGTTCTGCTGGCCGGAAAAGCTCGTGCGGGCATCGGAAACGGTCGCCAGAATCTTCGTGGCGTGACGCAGGAACTGATGGCCGTTATGGGTGATGGACAGTCCGCGCGGATGCCGATCGAACAGCTCGACACCGAGGTCGCCTTCCAGCTCCTTCAGGGCCTGGGTGACCGAGGATTGCGAGATAGACAGGTTCTGCGCGGCGCGGGTGATCGAGCCCTGTTCCGCCACGGCGACAAAGTATTGCAGCTGTCTCAAGGTGAACGCCATGTTGCCGTTAGAGCATGTGCGCGGCACCGAAGGCAAGCGTCGCCATCGCTGTGAAAGTTCGGACCTTTTTTGTGTCGATGCCGTCAGAGTTGCAAGTTTCGCTTCTGCTTTAAGTATTCCGAAACGCCATTTCCCTAACGTGAGGGTTGATCATCTTTGTTGCCTTGGAGCGGTCTATGCGGGAGCAGTTGGCGTGAGCGCCTTACTGCACATTTTCCGGATTCCCCGGAAGCTTGTCGTCATAATCGGCGGAGTGGCCTTTCTCATAGGCTCCTCCGGCGTTTTCGCGCTTTGTATCGGCAAAGACAGACTGCTTGGTTTTATGTCGCCTTCGCCCAACGGGTTGGAGTGCACCGACGTCAATCTCGTGACCATTCGCAAGGAAAATCGCTTCTGGGTGCGCAAATATATCCGCACCGATCCGACCGATGGTTTGACCCGGGTAAGAACGGCGCTTCGTGTCGCTAAAGCCGTATACCAGGAGCAAAAGCCCGATCTCGTTCAGGTTGTGGTTCTCGACAAGAATGGGCCGTCGCTTCGATCCGACATACGCGGTCGGGCGCTGGGTGCCGATGTCGTCTACGTCCCGCATCCCGACAAACTTACCGAAGGCAGTGTCGAAGAGCCGGTCACAGCACGTTATTACAATGGCGGCGCAAGCACCGCTGGCTTGTTTTACGGCGAGGAGATCACGATGCCCGTCGAGGATATCGATGCAGCACTGGCCGGATTGAAGGATTACAGCGATTGTGACAATGCGCTGGCGGCTGACGCCGGTGCTGGCGGCAATGCCAAGAAGGATAAGGTCAAGGCAGCGATCGCCGCCGAAGAAAAGGCGTCTGCCAAGACGGAAGAGCGGGAAGCGAAGCCGGCTCCTCCGGAGCCGAAGTCGACCGGCAACGTGCAGCCCGGATATGACAAGAATGGCGAATTCATCGGCGCCGATGCCAGCGACAAGGAAAAGAGCCCCTCACCGGGGCTCGATCCGACCATGACGGGTGCTGCCGAACGACGCTCGCCGGTAACGAACTGATCTAAGCTGGCTTTGCGCCGTGAGCGGAAGGGGAATACCCGTCAATCCGCCAGATGCTTCTCGCCAATAGCTTGGTAAAGCGCGAAGAGCGCCTCGTGAACTTCGCCGGCAAGACGGTAGAATTCGGGATCCGCGACGATGGCGGGGTGTTGCAGCAAGTGATCGTCGGTCATGTCGAGCATGAGCGACGTCGTGTGCATCGCCTCGTGGCAGCCGAAAGTTCCCGGCGCGTATTGCGACAGATCGATATCGCCGATCTCCGCAAGATCGGCCAGCCGCTGCTGCTCGCTGTCGGCATCCGCGGCCAATGTCTCTTTCTCGGTCATGGTTCACCTTTGATTTTCGGAGGGCGAAACTGTCTCAATCCGCCTTGGCGCGACGCGCCGGGAAGAGGATGATGTCGCGGATCGACGGCGAGTTGGTGAGCAGCATGATCAGGCGATCGACGCCGATGCCGAGACCGCCTGCAGGCGGCATGCCCTGGTCGATGGCGTCGAGGAATTCCTCATCCAGTTCCTTCTGCTTCTCGCCGCGCGCGTGGGCCTGCTCGAGCTGCTCGACCATGCGGGCGCGCTGCTCTTCCGGATCGTTGAGTTCGGAAAAGGCGTTGCCGAGCTCCCAGGCATTGCAATAGGTCTCGAAGCGTTCGACGAGGCGCGGCTCGCCCGGCACTTCCTTGGCGAAGGGCGAGATGTCCTTCGGGAAATGCGTGACATGCGCCGGCTGGATCAGCGTGCCTTCGACCTTCTCTTCGAAGATGAAGGCGAGGCATTCGCCCCAGGTGGCGTCCTTCTCGACAGCGAAGCCGGCAGCCTTGGAGGCGGCACGGGCTTCCTCGTCGGTCTTGATCGCCAGGAAATCGATGCCGGTCGCTTCCTTGACTGCATCGGGCATCGGCACGCGACGGAACGGGCCCTTGAAGGAAATCTGCTTGTCGCCGAAGGCGAATTCGGTGCTGCCGTGGATCGACATGGCGAGCGTCGAGAACAGGCGCTCGACGAGGTCCATGATGTCCTCGTAGTCGGCGTAGGCCCAGTAGCACTCCATCATGGTGAATTCAGGATTGTGCCGGGTCGAGACGCCTTCGTTGCGGAAGTTTCGGTTGATCTCGAAGACCTTGTCGGTAAGGCCGGAAACCAGAGTACGCTTCAGAAACAGTTCCGGCGCGATGCGCAGGTACATGTCGAGCTTCAACGTGTTGTGATGCGTCTTGAACGGCTCGGCTGTCGCCCCGCCATAGACCGAATGCAGCATAGGCGTCTCGACTTCCATGAAGCCGTCATTTTCCATGAAGCGGCGGATGCCGGAGACGATGCGGCTGCGCTGCTGGAAGCGCAGCTTCGATTCCTCGTTGGTCATGATGTCGAGGTGGCGCTTGCGATAGCGCAGCTCGATATCGGAAAGCCCGTGCCACTTTTCCGGCATCGGCAGCAGCGACTTGGTCAGCATGGTGATCTGCTGCGCATTGATCGTCAGCTCGCCGCGCTTGGTGCGGCGGACGACGCCGGTGACGCCGATGATGTCGCCGATATCGATCATCGGCAGCAAGGCGCGGGCTTCTTCGCCGGTCACGTCCTTGTGGCTGAAGATCTGGATCTTGGCCGAGGCGTCGTGGATATCCATGAACATGCCGGAGTTGCGCGAGGAATAGACGCGGCCGGCAACGGTGACGACATCGCCGGTTTCCGTATCCGGCTCCAGGCCTTCGTATTTCGCAGCGAGCTCGGCATTGGTCATGGTTCGGTGGAAATGCGCCGGATAGACGTCGCCGACCTGTTCGCGCAGCAGCTTCAGCTTCTGGCGGCGAACTTCCGTTGCGTCGGAGGAGAGGGCGGAGGCTTCGGTCTTGTCGTTCATGGTTTTAAAGTCCGGTTCAGTTCTTCGGGCCGACGAGGGTCGCAACGGTCTGGGCGGCAAGTTTCAGCCGCTGGCGCACGACGGAACGGCCGAGGATCGCCATGCTATCGAAAAGCGGCAGGGAGCGCGAGGAGCCCGAGACGGCGACGAAGAGCGGCGCGACGATGACCTTCAGCTTCTTGCCCATGCGGTCGGCGATGGCGCGCAGTTCGGCTTCGATGGTCTCGACATTCCATTCGAGGATCTTTTCGAGGTCGGGCTGCACCGTGTTCAGGATTTCCAGCAGCTCTTCCGGCGTCGACTTGATCCTGGCGAAAGCAGAGGGATCGAGGTTGAGGTCGGATTTGAACAGGAAACCGGCGAGGTCGGGCAATTCACCGAGCTTGGTGATGCGCGACTGCGACAGCTTCAGGCCTTCCTTCAGGCGGTCGTTTTCCATCGCCCAGGTCAGCACCCGGTGCTGGAATTCTTCTTCCGACAGCTTTTCGCGGATCCAGCGGCCGTTCAGCCAGTCGAGCTTCTGGATGTCGAAGATCGCGCCGGCCTTGGAGAGGTTTTCCGGATCGAACTTTGCGGCAAGCTCATCCATGCTCAAGAGCTCTTCGCCTTCGGCGATCTGGATGAAGAACAGGCCGAGGAAGTTCATCAGCGCTTCGGGGATATAGCCGAGGGCCGTATAATAGGAGATCGAGGTCGGGTTCTTGCGCTTCGACAGTTTCGACTTGTCGGCATTCCGCATCAGCGACAGGTGCATGAACACCGGCGGCTCCCAGCCGAGATACTGGTAGATCAGGATATGCTTCGGCACCGAGGCAAGCCATTCCTCGCCGCGTGCCACATGCGTGATCTTCATCAGATGGTCGTCGACGACGTTGGCCATGTGATAGGTCGGCATGCCGTCGGCCTTGAGCAGGACCTGCATGTCGACGGCATCCCACGGGATTTCGACGTCGCCATAGACGCCGTCATGGAACTTGCAGGTGCCCTCGGTCGGGATCTTCATGCGCACGACATGCGGCTCGCCGGCAGCAACGCGCGTCGAGACTTCCTCGGCCGAAAGGTTCAGACAGTGGCCGTCATACTTCGGCGGCAGGCCGGCGGCGCGCTGGGCGGCGCGCATCTGCTCCAGGCGCTCGGGTGTGCAGAAGCAGCGGAAACCGTGGCCGGCCTCGACGATCTTCTCGACGTAGGGCTTGTAGAGATCCTTGCGGTCGCTCTGGCGATAGGGGCCATAGGGGCCACCGACATCGGGTCCCTCAGACCATTTCAGGCCGCACCATTTCAGCGCGTCGAGCACCTTGGTCTCGAATTCCGGGGTGGAGCGGGTCGCGTCGGTATCCTCGATGCGCAGGATGAACTCGCCGCCATGTTTCTTGGCGAAGAGATAGTTGAACAGCGCGATATAGGCGGTGCCGACATGCGGTTCGCCTGTCGGAGAGGGTGCGATGCGGACGCGAACGCCTGAAGTGGTCATTTTGTTTGCCCGTCATAAAAGGCCGGGCCGCGCTCGGGACAAGCGCTGTCCAGCCGAAGATGTGTATCTGGATCAGGAAAACGGTCGGAAAAGGGCGTGTTGCCGCTTCAATCCCGCGTTTTCCGTATGGCTGGCCTTAGGCCATATTCAATGGATGACGTCAAGGGAAACTGCGCCGCAAGATCAACCGGGTAATATGCTAGGGACAGTACGGCGCGACGATTCGAGCCGACCTATCAAAGTCATGATGCCTCTTTACCCCTCATAAGGCTATCGGGATAAAACAGGGTCGCTCGCTGAATTTTATTTGCAATTTTTGGGGCAGTGACGGAATAGGTCTTCAATCAATCACCGCGAGGAAACAATGAAGAGATTGATTTTGAGCTTCATATTAGCAGCCGCCGTTTTCGGTCCCGCCGCGGCTCAATCGACGATTACGCGCGACAGTTCGGCGAAGCTGATCGAGTCCTATCGTGCCTATATCGGCAGCGACGACCTATACAACTCGAAGGGGGAGCGTCTGACGCTGCCCTGGCAGATCATCCGTCAGGATCGCGCGAACTATCACGCCTACCGCCGCCGCGACCGCGGCGATCAGGGCGACAGCTTCTTCTCGCTGCCATCAAACCGTCAGAAGCTTGAAGCCATGCTGGCAAGCGGCAATATCGCCGACGATGCCGGGAACTTCATCGTCCGCGGCAATGTCTGGATCAAGGTCGATATCTATGGGCGCGGCGACACCGGCGAATGGGTCGACGTCCACGTTCAGGAGTGAACGCCGCACCCGTTTCGGGGTGCGGGTCTTGTCCTCAATGGCTGCCGGATGCCCTTTTCCGGCGGTTTCGCGCCAGCATGTTGAGCACTTCCACGAGAGCGGAGAAGGCCATGGCGGCGTAGATATAGCCCTTGGGCACATGCACGCCCATGCCTTCGGCAATCAGCGTCGTGCCGATCATCAGCAGGAAGGCCAGTGCCAGCATGACGATGCTCGGGTTCTTCTCGATGAAGTTGGCGAGCGGATTGGCGGCCACCAGCATCACGGTAACGGCGGCGATCACGGCGATGAACATGATCGGCAGGTGCTGTGTCATGCCGACGGCGGTGATGATGCTGTCGATCGAGAAGACCAGGTCGAGCAGCAGGATCTGACCGATGGCGGAGGCGAAGGTCGATGTCGTCGACTTGGCGATGAAATCCTCGCCTTGTTCCTGGGGATCGACGTTGTGATGGATCTCCTTCGTCGCCTTCCAGACCAGGAAGAGGCCGCCGCCGATGAGGATCATGTCCTTCCAGGAGAAGCCCTGACCGAAGATCTCGAAGACGGGCGTCGTCAGCTGCACGATCCAGGCGACCGTGCCGAGCAGGACGAGACGCATGCCAAGGGCAAGGCCGATACCGATCTTGCGCGCCCTGTCGCGGTGTTCCGCCGGCAGCTTGTTGGTCAGGATCGAGATGAAGATGAGGTTGTCGATGCCAAGCACCACCTCCATGACCACGAGTGTCACGAGTGCGACCCACGCACTCGGATCCTGCACCAGCCCGACAATATCCATAGACTATTTCCCCTTTGGTCAGCATATGCCGATGCTGACCCCCAGCCCGGCCTGTCAAGAATGGCCGTAATGTAAGGAGCGTCGCCGTCCGTACAAGACAAGCGCCGCCGTCATTTTCATGGCGGCGGGCGCATTCTACGCCTTGAGCGGGATCCAGATCTCGGTCACGCCCATGCCGGTACGCGGATCGAAGCGATCGTCATAGCGCTCCATCATGTCGGGGGTTCCGCCGTGCTGATGGCCTGATTGCGGAAGCCATTCGCCGAAGATCTGATGCACGGTGGCGGAAATGCCTGATATATGGCCGCGATGGGTGAAAACCGCATAGCGTTGCTGCGGCAGTCTTGTCGTGGTGAAGCCTTCGGGCAGGCCGTCGGCGCCCGTGACCTCGGCGGCGGACATATAGCGAAAGCCTTCGCTGCCCTCGTCCGCCTGGGTGCAGACGCCGTAGGCGACATTGCCGACCTGGCCCGGGATGTGGCCGAAATGCTGATTGAACTTCTGCCAGAGCGAAGGGATCGCTTGCGTGGCTTCATAGGCATAGGTTTCCACAAGGCCGGCAAGCAACATTGCGGGGCGGGTCTCGAAGCGCGGGGCATCGAGCTTGGGAAGGCGGGTGTCGTCCATTCTGATCGGCTCCTGTAGAGCGAGGTTGCGAACGTGCCCCTGTTTGCGCAGGTTTTCAGGCGTCATGCCGAATTGCTCGCGGAAGGCACGGGTGAAAGCCTCGTGCGAGCCGTAGCCGGCATCGAGGGCAACCTGGAGAATTGTGGAGGAGCTGTCGATCAGGGCGAGAGCTGCCCCGCTGAGGCGGCGGCTACGGATATAGCCGCTGATCGAATGGCCTGTCGTCATCCCGAAAACGCGCGACAGATGATAGCGCGACAGACCGGCCGTTTCGGCGATCTCGTCCAGCGAGATGTCGGATGCAAAGTGGCTTTCGATAAACCATATCGCTCTTCCGATCGCGCTCAATGCTTAACTCCCCTGGTTGCCGGGCCAGTCATAGCCGCATGGTGGCCGCGACGCTTGATCGCCATTGCGGAGTTGGGGTGCCTCCGCTCGCTGGCAACTGGGAAGCTGGCAACTGGGAAGATTGTCAGTCTTGATCCCGGCGATTGGGGCCATAAGCGGCAAGGAAGACGCGCACGGCACCGCGCACGACGTAGTCGATCTCCTCTTTCGAAGGAGGGACGTCCATGTCGCCGAACAGCCGTAATTTGAAGTAACCGCCGCTTGCCATCTCAAGAAACTGCCGCGCGGCCATATCGAAGTCGTCGATCTTCACCTGGCCTACCGCAGCCTTGCGTTCGAGAAAGCCGCGCAACACGGTTCGCAGGTTTTCCGGGCCGCTGAAGAAGCGTTGACAGAGCGAAGGCATGCGCGCGCGCACGCCGATGACCGTGCGCATGGCGCTGATGGTCTTGTCCGAGGTAACATGCGTCCCAAATACCATGCCAAATTCATAAAGACAGGAAGCGACATCCGCTTCGTCGGCAAGGACGGTACGCACCAACTCGACGAAATGAGCGCGCTCGCTGTCCATCATCGCGGAAAACAAGTCTTCCTTGTTGGCGAAGTAGACGTAAAGCGTGCCTTTGGAGACGCCGGCCTCACGGGTAACGTCGTTCATGCTCGCCGCGTCAAACCCCATCTTCATGAAGACGCGCTTGGCGCCCTCTAGAATCTGGTGACGTTTGACCGGATCTTCGCCAGCGGCCCAACGCCCACCAGATGCAGGCGCTGGCGCGTCGAGTGCAATGGCATTTTGCGGTTCGTGTTTCATCGTCTCCTTCAATCGATCATTTTTATGAATCTTAAACAGACTCGTCAAATAATCGAACCATGCAGTTCGATATCTCTTGATATGGAGTGAAAAAGGCTCTATGTCAATTGAACTGAACCGTTCGGTTCGATTATTTTACCCAGAATTCCGGTGGTAGGGCAATGTCGTCAAGTCATGGTAACAATGTAGCGCGCATCGTGAATGAGCCCGCTGATGCCGGAGCGGAAGCCCAGGAGGTCGGCGCATCTGCCGATGCTCCCGTTGCCGAAACGCGCGGCAATCCGGCTCCGGCCCAGGCTGCGCCCGCATCTCCGGCTCCCGCGGCCCCACCGCCGCCGGCAAAGAAGCGGCGCAGCCTGGCCATGCCGATCATCGTTGTCCTGGCCCTCGCAGCCGGCGGTTGGTACGGTTATGACTGGTGGACGACGGGCCGCTTCATGGTCTCCACCGACGATGCCTATATCGAAGGCGATATCGCGACCATCCAGCCGAAGGTTACCGGCTATGTCGCCAAGGTGAACGTCGTCGCCAACCAGCTGGTCAAGGCGGGCGATGTGCTTGCCACGCTCGATGACGGTGACTACAAGCTGGCGCTGGATCAGGCTCAGGCCTCGTACGACACCGAACAGCTTTCGCTCCACACCATCGATGCACAAATTGCCGCCGGCCAGGCCGCTCTTGCCCAGTCGCAGGCGCAGAAGGTTGCCCTGGAAGCCACTGTTCGTGGCGCCCAGATCACCCAGACGCGCGCTGCGGAACTGCAGTCCAAGTCGGTCGGCACCACGGCCGCCTTGGATAGCGCTAACATCGCGCTCGACCAAGCAAGGGCCAACCTGGTCGGTGGCGATGCCGCCATCGCTTCCGCGCAAGCCAATATCAACCTGCTGCAGGCCCAGCGCCGCCAGGCCGAAAGCACGATCAAGGGTCTCGCGGCTGCTCGTGACAAAGCTGCCCGCGACCTGTCCTTCACCGTGCTCAAGGCGCCTTATGACGGTGTCGTCGGCAATCGTTCCGTTCAGGAAGGTGACCTTGTCTCTCCCGGACAGAAGCTGATGGCGATCGTGCCGACCCGGCAGCTCTATATCGATGCCAACTTCAAGGAAACGCAGATCCAGCACCTGGTTCCCGGTTCCAAGGTCAATGTTCACGTCGACGCCTATGGCGATCATCCGATCGTCGGCACCGTCGAGTCGATCTCGCCGGCGTCCGGCTCGGTCTTCTCGCTCCTGCCGCCGGAAAATGCGACCGGTAATTTCACCAAGATCATCCAGCGTGTGCCTGTTCGCATCGCATTGCCACAGGATGCGCTCGATACCGGTCGTCTGCGCGCAGGCCTCAGCGTCGTTGTCGACGTCGATACCCGCACGGCACCGGAAAAGTAAGCGATCAAGCTCGGGAGAGACGCGCCATGTCGTCCGCCAGCACTACAGCCGGGTCGCCCCCACGCGCGGCCGGGCCCGCCGCGCCACCGGCGGTGGATCATATCGAGCCGAGAAAGCTCATCGCCTTCCTGGCGATGGTGCTCGGCATGTTCATGTCGATCCTCGACATTCAGATCGTCTCGGCCTCGCTCAGTGAAATCCAGGCCGGCCTCAGTGCCGGCTCGGATGAGATCGGCTGGGTGCAGACGGCCTATCTGATCGCCGAAGTCATCATGATTCCGCTGTCGGGAACGCTGGCGCGCATCATCTCGACGCGCTACCTGTTCGCGATCTCGGCCGCCGGCTTCACCGCGGCGAGCGCGCTCGCCGCGACCGCCACCAACATCGACCAGATGATCGTCTATCGCGCCCTGCAGGGCTTTATCGGCGGCGGCATGATCCCTTCGGTCTTTGCGGCGGCGTTCACCATCTTCCCGCCGTCGAAACGCAATGTCGTCTCGCCGATCATCGGCCTGATCGCGACGCTGGCGCCGACCATCGGCCCGACGGTCGGCGGCTATCTCTCCAATGCCTTTTCCTGGCACTGGCTGTTCCTGGTCAATATTCCACCGGGTATCATCGTTGCCATCGTCACCTGGAACTACATCGATTTCGACAAGCCAGAACTATCGCTGTTCAAGAAATTCGACTGGTGGGGCCTGGTTTCGATGGGCGTTTTCCTGGGCGCACTGGAATATGTGCTCGAGGAAGGCAACACCAACGACTGGTTCAACGACAATTACATCGTTGCCGGTGCCATCGCGTCTGCCATCGCAGCTGTGATTTTCTTCTACCGTGCCTTTACGGTGGATTTCCCCGTGGTCGATCTGAAGGCCTTCACGAATAAGAACTTCTCCTTCGGTTCGGTGTTCTCCTTCGTGATGGGCATCGGCCTCTATGGTTTGACCTATATCTACCCGCTCTATCTTGCCCGCATTCGTGGGTACGATTCGCTGCAGATCGGCGAGACTATGTTCGTCTCGGGCCTGACCATGTTCTTCACTGCGCCGCTAGCCGGCTTCCTGTCGAGCAAGCTCGACCTGCGCATCCTGATGATCATCGGCTTCACCAGCTTCTCGGCCGGCACCTACATCATGATGCATCTGACGACGGATTGGGATTTCTGGGAACTGCTGATCCCGCAGATCCTGCGCGGTTTCGGACTGATGCTCTGCATGGTGCCGATCAACAATATCGCGCTCGGAACCATGCCGCCCGCCCGCATGCGCGGGGCTTCCGGCCTGTTCAACCTGACGCGTAACCTCGGCGGCGCCGTCGGTCTTGCGATCATCAATACGCTGCTGACGGACAGGCAGGATCAGCATTACTTCAACCTGCGCGACAATATCCATTGGGGCAACCAGGCTGCCGTCGCTCAGCTGAACAACATGGCCGCCAACTTCAGCGCGTCTGGCCTGGATGGGAAGCAGGCTGCGCTGAAACAGATGGTCAACATGGCGACGCAACAGGCAATCGTCATGTCCTTCAGCGATATCTTCCTGATGCTCACCATCCTGTTCCTGGCGATGATCCTCGGCGTCCTCATGCTCAGCAAGCCGAAGGCACCGGGAGGCGGCGGCGGCGGAGGCCATTGACCTCGCCGCGATGCCAGCATCAATGTAAGGCCCCTCGCTCCAAGGGGCCTTTTTTCGTTTCAGGAGGGCGAACGACAGGAAAATCGGGCCGTCGAAAATTTCTGATTTACGTACATCAGAAATCGCAGTAAGGATTTCAGCAGGAGGAGCTGATGAGACCGACTGTGCATGATATCGCCGCCGCTGCGGGCGTCAGCCTCGCCACCGTGGACCGCGTGCTGAACCAGCGGCCGGGCGTGCGGCTGGTGACGCGGGAGAAGGTGGAGGCGGCCATCCGCCAGATCGGCTATGTCCGCGATGTCGCCGCCGCCAATCTGGCCAAGGGGCGCGTCTATCCCTTCGTTTTCATCCTTCCGACGGGCGACAATTCCTTTATGCACGGGCTCCGCTCCGAAGTGCATCACGCGACGTTGCGCTCGAGCTTCGAGCGCACGGAAATCCGCATCGTAGAGGTGCCGGCTTTCGACGTATCGGCGCTGGTTGCGGCACTCGATGCCCTTCAGGGGCAGGATATCGCCGGCGTCGCCCTGGTGGCGACGGATGCGCCGGAGGTGCGGGCTGCGGTCGATCGGCTCGTATCCAAGCGAATCCCCGTCGTCACCCTGGTCTCAGATCTCACCGATTCCACCCGGCATCATTATGCCGGCATCGACAATATCGCAGCGGGGCGGACTGCTGCCCGGCTGCTCGGCCGTTTTCTCGGCGGCCACGAGGGCGATATCACCGTTCTTGCAGGCTCGATGCTGGTGCGCGACCATCGCGAGCGCGTGGAAGGGTTCTCGGCCGTCATGGCGGCGGAGTTTCCGAGGTTGCGGCTGCTGCCCGTGCTCGAGGGGCGAGACGATCCGGAGCTTGCCAGATCGCTCGTGTCCAAGGCGCTTTCGGCAAGCAAGGACATCATCGGCGTCTACAGCCTCGGCGCCGGCAATCGAGGGCTGATCGCGGCGCTGAAGGCCGTCCGGCCCAAGCGGGAGCTGACGGTGGTCGTGCACGAGCTGACTCAGCATACGCGGGCCGCGCTGATGGACGGCACGGTCGATGCCGTTCTCAACCAGGATGCCGGTCATGAAGTGCGCAGCGCCATCCGCGTCATGAAGGCGAAGGCCGATGGTCAAAGCGTCATCGCCGACCAGGAGCGCATACGTCTCGACATTTTCTTGAAGGACAATCTGCCCTGATCATTCGAAAGCGGCAGAACATAGGGAGTAGCATCTGATGTATTTGGGTCTCGATCTCGGAACGTCCGGCGTCAAAGCGATGCTGATCGACGGTAATCAGAAGATCATCGGCTCCGCCAATGGCGACCTCGATGTATCGCGTCCGCATTCCGGCTGGTCGGAGCAGGATCCGGCGCATTGGATCCGTGCGACCGAGGAAGCGGTTGCCGGCCTGAAGGCGGCGCATCCGAAGGAGCTGGCCACCGTACGCGGCATCGGCCTTTCCGGTCAGATGCATGGCGCGACATTGCTCGACGCCGACGACAAGGTGTTGCGGCCCTGCATCCTCTGGAACGATACGCGCAGCTATCATGAGGCCGCAGCGCTCGATGCCAACCCGCGTTTCCGCGCGCTGACCGGCAATATCGTCTTCCCCGGCTTCACCGCTCCGAAACTTGCATGGGTCGCCAAGCATGAGCCTGATGTCTTCGCCAAAGTGCGCTGGGTGCTTTTGCCGAAAGACTATCTGCGTCTCTGGCTGACGGGCGAGCACATGTCGGAAATGTCCGATTCCGCCGGCACCTCCTGGCTCGATACCGGCAAGCGCAAGTGGTCTTCCGAGCTGCTGGCCGCAACCAACCTCGATGAAAAGCAGATGCCGACACTGGTCGAGGGCACCGAAGTCGCCGGCAAGCTGCGTGGCGAACTGGCGTCGAAATGGGGCATTGGCGGCGATGTCGTCGTCGCCGGCGGGGCAGGGGATAATGCGGCCTCGGCTTGCGGCATGGGCACGGTGAGCCATGGCGCCGCCTTCGTTTCGCTCGGCACATCCGGCGTGCTCTTCGCCGCCAACGGCTCCTACCTGCCGAAGCCGGAAAGCGCCGTTCATGCCTTCTGCCATGCGCTTCCGAACACCTGGCATCAGATGGGCGTCATCCTGTCTGCGACCGATGCTTTGAACTGGCATTCGAGCGTGACAGGCAAATCCGCCGCAGACCTTACTGGCGAACTTGGCGAGACGCTGAAAGCGCCTTCCAGCGTCACTTTCCTGCCCTATCTCTCCGGTGAGCGCACGCCGCACAATGATGCGACGATCCGCGGCGCCTTTATCGGTCTCGGCCATGAAAGCGGCCGCGTCGTCTTGACCCAGGCCGTGCTCGAAGGCGTCGCCTTCGCCATCCGCGACAATCTCGAGGCGTTGCGTTCGGCCGGCACCGATATCGCGCGCGTCACCGCAATCGGCGGCGGCTCGCGGTCGCGCTACTGGCTGGCCTCGATCGCCACCGCGCTCGGCGTACCCGTCGATCTGCCGGCGGACGGCGATTTCGGAGCTGCCTTCGGTGCGGCACGTCTCGGCCTGATCGCGGCGACGGGCGCCGATCCGGTCGCGGTCTGCACGCCGCCGCGGACGGCCGGCACGATCGAACCGGTTGCTTCGCTGAGCGATGCCTATGCGGATGCCTACAAGCGCTATCGGGCGCTCTATCCGGCGATCAAGCCGTTGTCTGCGCATTGAAATACCGTGGCGTAATGCCCCTCATCCGCCCTGTCGGGCACCTTCTCCCCGTTTTGACGGGGAGAAGGGGAAAGCGGCAGCTACTGCCCGTCCCTAACGATTTTCTCGGCGAGGATACAGAGGTCATCCCCTCTCCCCGCAGGCGGGGAGAGGGTTAGGGTGAAGGGCTAAGCGACACGACACGAACAACAACATTTGAACAACCAACCCAAGGAGATAGATCATGAGCACCGGATTTTTCGGCGACATCAGCAAGGTAAAATATGAAGGCCCCGACAGCACCAATCCGCTGGCCTTCCGCCACTACAACAAGGACGAGGTTGTTGCCGGCAAGCGCATGGAAGACCATCTGCGCTTTGCCGTCGCCTATTGGCACACCTTCACCTGGCCGGGCGGCGATCCCTTCGGCGGCCAGACCTTCCTTCGCCCCTGGTTCGACGACACGATGGAAGCCGCCAAGCTGAAGGCCGATGTCGCCTTCGAATTCTTTACCCTGCTTGGCTCGCCCTATTACTGCTTCCACGATGCAGACGTGCGTCCGGAAGGCAAGAATTTCGCCGAGAACACCAAGAACCTCAATGAGATCGTCGATTACTTCGCCCAGAAGCAGGCCGATACCGGCGTCAAGCTGCTGTGGGGCACGGCGAACCTCTTCTCCAACCGCCGCTTCATGTCGGGCGCTGCCACCAATCCGGATCCGGATGTCTTCGCTTTCTCGGCTGCGACCGTGAAGACCTGCATGGACGCGACTCACAAGCTCGGCGGCGAGAACTATGTGCTCTGGGGCGGCCGCGAAGGCTATGAAACCCTGCTCAATACCGATCTGTCGCGCGAGCTGGACCAGATGGGCCGCTTCCTCAACCTCGTGGTCGAATACAAGCACAAGATCGGCTTCAAGGGCACGATCCTGATCGAGCCGAAGCCGCAGGAGCCGACCAAGCATCAGTACGATTATGACGTCGCGACTGTCTACGGCTTCCTGAAGAAGAACGGCCTCGAAAACGAAGTGAAGGTCAATATCGAGCAGGGCCATGCGATCCTCGCCGGCCATTCCTTCGAGCATGAACTGGCACTTGCCAACGCGCTCGGCATCTTCGGCTCGATCGACATGAACCGCAACGACTACCAGTCCGGCTGGGATACCGACCAGTTCCCGAACAATGTTCCGGAAATGACGCTCGCCTACTATCAGGTCCTGGCAGGCGGCGGCTTCAAGTCGGGCGGCACCAACTTCGACTCGAAGCTGCGCCGTCAGTCGCTCGATCCGGAGGACCTGCTGATCGGCCATATCGGCGGCATGGATTGCTGCGCCCGTGGTCTCAAGGCCGCCGCCAAGATGATCGAGGACAAGGCCCTGTCGCAGCCGCTCGCCGACCGTTATGCCGGCTGGGATTCCGCTGAAGGCCAGAAGCTGCTTCGCGGCGAATATTCGCTCGATCAGATCGCCCAGTGGGTCGAGGCCAAGGATATCAATCCGCAGCCGAAATCCGGCAAGCAGGAACTGCTTGAGAATATCGTCAACCGTTACGTTTGATCGACGACATCCGAGAGGCGATCATTCATCGCCTCTCGGGCTACCGCCTGAATGCGCGGCTGGAAATAGCTATGGGATTTCCAGAGGGATCCTTGGCATTGGCGAACACATAGCCGTCGGCCTGATGCAGAGGTCCGAATTCAAGTCCCTCGGTAGCGCATTTGGCGCGGAAGGCTTCGACATCTTCCACGTCGAAGCCCAGTTTCACCAGCACCTGGCCCATCTTTTGAGCCTTTCCTGCGAGATGGATCATCAGATTGGCGCCACCATCCTGCGCCAGCAGCTCGACAATCCGATCGCCCTCCTGCCTGAGCGGCTTGAACCCAAAATGCTTCTCGTAAAAGCCGATCGTCGCTTCCACATCGCGGACATAAAGGGTGATCCTGCCGAGCGGCATCGCTTCGCATCCCTATCGCCTGATACGCGACGGCGCCGAGACCGAGTTGCGTACCACGAGATCCGGCCGGAGCAGAATTTCCGTCTCGGCCGGCTGGCCGTCGGACAGGAGTTCGAGGAGAAGCGCCATGGCATGCTTGCCGATGGCGGTGCGCGGCTGGCGGATCGTCGTCAGCGACGGCGTCATGAACACGGCTTGCGGCACGTCGTCGAAGCCGGTCACCGAAAAATCTCCGGGAATGTCGTAACCGCGCGCCTTGAGGCCGATCATAACGCCGATCGCAGTCTGATCGTTGACGCACATGAAGGCTGTCGGCAGCGTGTCGCGCATGAAAAGTTGCTCGACGGCCAACCGTCCGCTCTCGATGGTGCCGTCGCCTTCGAAAACGATGCGGAGATCGGCGCTGATTTCGGCGGCATCCATCCCGGCCTCGTAGCCCATGCGCCGCCGGCTGTAGGCGAGGCGGGTACGGGAATCGCCGATGAAGGCGATCTTCCGGTGGCCTTCGGCGATCAAGAGGTCGACGGCCTTGCGGGCTCCCGCGATGTCGTCGACGCCGACATAGGGGATGCCGCCATTGAAGACCGGCTCGAAGACGCCGACGCTCGGCGGCAGCCGTGCCGTCATCGTCTGATGTCCGAAGGGCAGGATGCCGGTGAACAGGATCAGACCCGCCGCCTGGTTGGAATTCAGGAATTTCAGATATTCCAGCCCGCGCTGGGCGTCGTTCTGCGTGTGGCCGATCAGAATGCCGTAGCCGTGCGAACGCGCCTCGTTCTCCAGCCCGATGAGAATATTAGAGAAATTGGGGTCGCCGATGTCAGGTGCGACCACCAGAATCATGTTCGAGCGGCCGAGCCGAAGGCTGCGCGCCATGGCATTGGTCGTATAACCGGTGACTGCGATCGCCTGGTTGACCTTCAGCCGCGTCGAGTTGGCGACTTTCTCCGGCATATGGATTGCCCGCGAGACCGTTGCGATCGAAACATTGGCAATTCGGGCGACGTCTTCGATGGTTGCGGGCGTGGAATTCGACACTGCGCTCTGCCTTGGGTCTCGTCTCGCACCGGACACTACACAGACTTCCGTGGAGGTCAAAGGTGACCGCGAAAAATTGTGCAATATCCAAAGATGTAAACCTTTACACGTTATATGTAAAGGTTTACATAGCATGGAAAGCGGGTGGAGCCGCAAGGGAGGAAGCCATGAGTTCGGAGGCCGTCGACGGTGCAGTTGTGCTGTCCGCGAGGCGAATCTGCAAATCCTTCAGCGGCGTGCAGGTGCTGTTCAGCGTCAACTTCGATCTCCGTGCCGGCGAAATCCATGCGCTCATGGGCGAAAACGGCGCCGGCAAGTCGACGCTGGTCAAGGTTCTCTCAGGTTTCGAGCAGCCGAGCTCCGGCGAAATACTGCTCGACGGTCAGCCGGTGAAGCTGCCGCCGAATGGCGCCGCCGAAGCGCTCGGCATCGTCATCATCCACCAGGAATTCAATCTCGCCGAACATCTGACCGTGACCGAGAGCCTGTTTCTCGGCCGCGAGGTCACGCGTTTCGGCGTGCTCGACCGCAAGCATATGCGCGCCGAGACGCGGCGCGTGCTTGATCTCCTCGGTTCGCATGTCGACGAGAATGCCCTGATCGGCACGCTTTCGATCGCCGACAAGCAGATGGTGGAGATCGCCAAGGCGATCAGCCGCGATGCGAGGATCGTCTTCATGGACGAGCCGACCGCCGTGCTGTCGCGGGAGGAAACCAATTTCCTGTTCAAGCAGGTCCGCAAGCTCCGCGACCAGGGGACGAGTTTCGTCTTCGTGTCCCATAAGCTCGACGAGGTCATGGAATTGACGGACCGGGTCACGATCTTGCGCGACGGCCAGTGGGTAAAGACATCGCCGACTTCACTGCTCGACGGTGAATCGATTGCGCAATTGATGGTCGGGCGCGAACTCTCCAGCCTCTATCCTGCCAAGAACGAGCCCGATGTCGATGAGAAGGTCGTGCTCGCCGTGAATTCCGTTTCGACGGGCTATGTCCGCGATGCGAGCTTCGATCTGCGCAAGGGCGAGATACTCGGCTTTTCCGGTATGATCGGATCCGGGCGTACCGAATTGATGGAGGCGATCGTCGGTCTGCGCTCGCGTGCCGCCGGTGAAGTCATCGCCAATGGGCAACCCGTGCCGCCGCATGATGTCCATGCCGCGATCGACGCCGGTCTTGCCTATATGACCAAGGACCGCAAATCCAAGGGCCTGCTTCTGAACTCAGGCATGACGGCGAACCTTACCCTGCAATCTCTCGATCGGCACGGCAAGTTCGGCTATCTCAGCGCCACGAGCGAGGCGAACGCCTTGGCGCGGGCGCGCCGTCGCTTCGATATCCGTGTCCGCGATGGAAATATCGTCGCCGGCCGCATGTCAGGCGGCAATCAACAGAAGCTGTTGCTGGCAAAGGTCATGGAGACCGAGCCGCAGATCATCATCATCGACGAGCCGACGCGCGGCATCGACGTCGGCACGAAGCAGCAGATCTATCATTTCATCTCGGCGCTGGCGCGCGACGGCCATTCGATCATCGTCGTCTCGTCGGAGATGCCTGAGGTCATCGGGTTGTGCACCAGGGTTGCCGTGATGCGAGAGGGCCGGATTGTCGGCGTGCTCGAGGGCGAAGAGATCTCCGAGCAGGAAATCATGCGGTATGCGGCGGGCCTGAAGAAAAAGACGGCCGCCTGAGCGGGCGGCGAAGGCATGGGTGAATTCCCAGCAATAATGGGACGGGAGGTTGGTTTTGGATATGAGCGTGGGCGAGGATAGCGGCGAGAAGACAGGCAGACGGGGCCGATCCTGGCGGGATGTCGATCTGCGGGCAGTCGCACCGTTTGCGGCGCTGGTGCTGCTTCTGATCGTGGGCGCATTGGTCAATCCGAATTTCATCGGCATGACCAATCTTACCAATGTCGCGACGAGATGCGCCTTTATTGCGATCATCGCGGTGGGGGCAACCTTCGTCATCTCGGCCGGCGATCTCGATTTGTCCGTTGGTGCGATGGTCGCCTTCGTCGCGAGCCTGATGATCCTCTTTATGAACTCGGGCGTCATCGCCGATCCCAGCCTGATGTTGGCGGCCGCGGTATTGTTCTCGATCATCGCCGGTGTCCTGTGCGGCCTGGCCAATGGCCTGATCACGACCATGGGCAAGATCGAACCTTTCATCGCGACCCTGGGCACAATGGGCGTCTACCGCGGCTTGACGACCTGGCTGTCGCAGGGCGGCGCGATCACCTTGCGCCCGGCGAATCTGCAGGCGCTCTACAAGCCCGCCTATTACGGCTCCGTTCTCGGTGTGCCGGTGCCGATCGTGGTCATCCTTGTCGTCACCTGCGTCGCGGCTTTCATTCTTTATCGCACCCGTTATGGGCGGCATGTCATCGCCGTCGGCTCCAGCCGCGACGTTGCGCGTTATTCCGGCGTGGCGGTCAATCGCGTCCGCACCGTCGCCTTCGTTATCCAGGGTCTGTGTGTGGCGATTGCCGTGCTTCTCTACGTGCCACGGCTTGGCTCCACCTCGGCAACGACGGGTATCCTCTGGGAGTTGCAGGCGATCACCGCCGTCGTCGTGGGCGGCACGGCGCTGAAGGGCGGTGCGGGCAGGGTGTGGGGTACGATCTGCGGCGCCTTCATCCTCGAGCTGGTCGGCAATATCATGCTGCTTTCCAATTTCATCAGCGAGTATCTGCTGAGTGCCATTCAGGGCGCGATCATCATCATCGCCATGCTGGTTCAGCGCTCGCTTGCTCGCAAATCATGAATAACCGGGTCAAGGGGCGCCCGGTCATCAGGACAAGGCCCTGTTTCTATCTGGGAGGATAAATCATGCGTAAAAGACTAATTGGTCTGGCCGTCGTGCTCGCCGCTCTGGCCGGCACGGTGCATGCCGAGGACAAGAAGGTGACGATCGGCGTTTCCATTCCGGCGGCGGATCATGGCTGGACCTCGGGCGTCGTCTTTCATGCCGAGCGTGTCGCCAAGCTGCTGATGGCGGAGCATCCGGGGCTCACCGTCATCGTCAAGACCTCGCCGGATGCGGCAAGCCAGGCGAATGCCGTGCAGGACCTTGAGACCCAGGGCATCGATGCGCTCGTGATCCTGCCTTCGGACCCTGATCCTCTCGTCAACGCCATCAAGGAAGTGAAGGACAAGGGCAAGTTCGTGACGCTTGTTGACCGTGCGCCGAGCAACAACGACAATTCTGTCCGCGACCTCTATGTCGCCGGCAACAATCCGGCGCTCGGCCAGACCGCCGGCGAATATATCAAGAAGAATACGCCGGACGCTCAGGTCGTCGTCATCCGCGGTCTGCCGATCCCGATCGATCAGCAGCGCCAGGACGGTTTCGACAAGGGTATCGCCGGCTCGAACGTCAAGGTTCTCGACCGCCAATACGGCAACTGGAATCGCGACGACGCCTTCAAGGTCATGCAGGATTATCTGACGAAGTTCCCGAAGATCGACGTGGTCTGGTGCCAGGATGACGACATGGCCGTCGGCGTGCTGCAGGCGATCGATCAGGCCAAGCGCACCGACATCAAGTATGTCATCGCCGGCGCCGGTTCGAAGGACATGGTCAAGAAGGTCATGGACGGCGACAAGCTGATCCCGGTCGACGTGCTTTACCCGCCGGCAATGGTCGGGACGGCCATGGAGCTGACCGCCGCCAACTTCTACAATCAGGTTCCGGTTCGCGGCAATTACATCCTGGATGCGACCCTGGTCACCAAGGACAATGCCAAGGACTTCTACTTCGCCGATTCACCCTTCTGATCGGTTGATTTGTACGGATGCGCCCGCCGGTTCCGGCGGGCGTTTTCTATGCAGCTGCCGCTTCGTTTCGCATCGGGCGGCGATTTTTGCGGCACGTACCTCTTGCCGTCAGCGGCGGGCCGTGATTAGGTCACGAGGCATTCGACTTTCAGCCAAACGACCCTATGTTTTTTGAGGTAACGGTGTCAAAGCCACCTCGAATAGAGGTTCAAAAGGCTTCGGAAACGTTTACAGAACGCGATTAGGGAGGAATTACGGATGAAGACGATCAAGGGCCCCGGCCTGTTTCTCGGCCAGTTCGCAGGCGATGCGGCGCCGTTCAACTCATGGGATTCGATCACCAAATGGGCGGCCGATGCCGGCTATATCGGCGTACAGGTTCCGACCTGGGCCGGCCAGCTCATCGACCTGAAGAAGGCGGCCACGTCCAAGGACTATTGCGACGAATTCGCCGGCGTTGCCCGCTCGAATGGCGTCGAAGTGACGGAGCTTTCGACCCATCTGCAAGGCCAGCTCGTCGCTGTCCACCCGGCCTATGACGAGGCTTTCGACGGCTTTGCGGCGCCGGAGGTGCGCGGCAATCCCAAGGCGCGGCAGGAATGGGCTGTCGAGCAGGTGAAGATGGCGCTGACGGCCTCGAAGCATCTCGGCATCAAGGCGCACGCCACCTTCTCAGGCGCGCTCGCCTGGCCCTTCATCTATCCCTGGCCGCAGCGCCCGGCCGGTCTCGTCGAAACCGCTTTCGAAGAGCTTGCCCGCCGCTGGACGCCGATCCTCAACCATGCCGACGAAAACGGCGTCGACGTCTGCTACGAAATCCATCCCGGCGAAGACCTGCATGACGGCATCACCTTCGAGATGTTCCTGGAGCGCGTGAAGAACCATCCGCGCGCCAACATGCTCTATGACCCCTCGCACTACGTCCTGCAGTGCCTCGACTATCTCGACAACATCGACATCTACAAGGACCGGATCAAGATGTTCCACGTCAAGGACGCGGAATTCAATCCGACCGGACGTCAGGGTGTTTATGGCGGCTATCAGGGCTGGGTCGAGCGCGCCGGCCGCTTCCGTTCGCTCGGCGATGGCCAGGTCGATTTCGGCGCTGTTTTCTCGAAGATGACCGCCAACAATTTCGACGGCTGGGCCGTGGTCGAATGGGAATGCGCGCTGAAGCATCCCGAGGACGGCGCACGCGAAGGCGCCGAGTTCGTCAAGGCGCATATTATCCGGGTGACCGAGAAGGCCTTCGACGACTTCGCCGGCAGCGGCACGGATCAGGCAGCCAACCGGCGCATGTTGGGGCTCTAATCAAGCCCCTTCGCCCCGCAAAGCGGGGAGAAGGTGGACTCGAACGGTTGAGCGGGGCGAAGCCGAGAGAGGACGGATGAGGGGCCTTCTCGATATCCATCGCGACGGCAGAGTTTGCCGGACCCGCGGTAGCCCCTCAGCCTAACCCTCTCCCCGCAGGCGGGGAGAGGGGACGATTGCGGCAAGCGATCGCGTTCAAACAATTCATTTCATTGAGGAGGAGCCTTATGGCAATCGAAGGATCATCGGAACAGACGCGGGAGCCGCGCATTCGGCTTGGCATGGTGGGCGGAGGTGCTGGCGCCTTCATCGGCGCGGTGCACCGCATCGCCGCACGCATTGACGATCAGTTCGATCTCGTCGCCGGCGCGCTGTCGTCCTCGCCGGAAAAGGCCATTGCTTCCGGGCGCGATCTCGGGCTGGATCCGACCCGCACCTATTCCAGCTATCGTGACATGGCGATCCGCGAAGCCAAGCTGAAGAATGGCATCGAGGCTGTTTCGATCGTGACGCCGAACCATGTCCATTACGATGCTGCCAAGGAATTCCTGAGGCGCGGCATCCACGTCATCTGCGACAAGCCGCTGACGTCCAATCTTGCCGATGCCAAGAAGCTTAAGAAGGTGGCCGACGAGAGCGGCGCGCTCTTCATCCTCACACACAACTACACCGGCTATCCGATGATCCGGCAGGCGCGCGAGATGATCGCCAATGGCGAGCTCGGCGATATCCGCATCGTGCAGGCGGAATATCCGCAGGACTGGCTGACGGAGAATATCGAGCAGTCGGGCCAGAAGCAGGCGGCCTGGCGCACCGATCCCTCGCAGTCCGGTGCTGGCGGTTCCACCGGCGATATCGGCACGCATGCCTATAATCTCGCCTCCTTCGTCACCGGCCTGGAACTCGACAGCCTTGCTGCCGATCTCGACAGCTTCGTCGAAGGCCGACGTCTTGATGATAACGCCCATCTGCTGCTGCGTTTTAAGGCCAAGGGTTCGGAAAAGCCGGCCAAGGGCATGCTCTGGTGCAGCCAGGTGGCGCCGGGTCATGAGAACGGCCTGAAGCTCCGGGTCTATGGCACCAAGGGCGGCCTCGAATGGACGCAGGCGGATCCGAACTATCTCTGGTACACGCCGTTCGGCGAGCAGAAGCGGCTGATTACCCGCAATGGCGCCGGCTCGGGAGCTGCTGCGGCCCGTGTTTCGCGTATCCCGTCCGGCCATCCGGAAGGCTATCTCGAAGCCTTCGCCACGATCTACACCGAGGCGGCGCGCGCCATCAACGCCCGCAAGAAGGGTGTGGCCGTCGATCCCGCCGTGATCTATCCGACCGTCGATGACGGCGTGAAGGGTGTTGCTTTCGTCGAGGCTTGCGTTGCCTCCTCGAAGCGCAATGGCGCCTGGATCAAGCTGTAGGGTTCGAGCTTCTTGTTCGAGGCGGCGTAGGCCGCCTCGAACTCATGGAGAAATCGCAGTTCATGCGGCAAGTTCCTGCTTGCGCTTTGTCAGCGCGTCGACACTGAACGGGCCGCTGCCGGCGCCGACGAGAAACAGGAAGATGAAGCAGAAGAGAATGGCGGAGACGCCGCCGTTTTGCGCGGGATAGAAGCTCTGCGGCGCATGGCGCAGGAAATAAGCGAAAGCCATCAGGCCTGACAGCACGAAGGAAGCGATCCGTGTCTGGAAGCCGATCAGAACGAGAAAGCCGAGGACAAGCTCGAGCAGACCGGCAATCCACGGCAAGGACCAGGCGGATGGCACGTTTTGAGCAGCAGGAAAATGCAGGATCTTCTGCGTTCCATAGCTGAATAGCACGAGCGACGAGACGATGCGCAGGAGGCTCAGCAGATAAGGGTGGAGAGAGTGGAGCACAGGGAGCATTTCGGTCCTTCCGTTTGGGAAATGACTGCTACCCTCAATTGATCCGGGTCGAAAACACAAGTCACGACTGTTGACATTGATGTTATCGGACCGCCCGAAAGGCCCTGGCGCCAGTCGGCGCAATCTTCCGAAAAACCGGTAGCCGGCTCGCATTTTCAGAGACTGTAACGTTGCAGCTCTTTGATATCGGCACTGTACTTTGTCACGCGGCTTGGCTAAACCGCAGCCAACGAAGCCTATAACAGACGGGATTTTCATCATGATCGATCCGAAGCTTCTTGCCGATCGCTTCCCCGGCGATTTCACGTTCGGCGTCGCCACCGCCGCTTTCCAGATCGAAGGCGCCACCAAGGCGGATGGCCGCAAGCCCTCGATATGGGACGCCTTCGCCAACATGCCCGGTCGCGTCTTTCAGCGCCAGAATGGCGATGTCGCCTGCGATCACTATAACCGGCTGGAGCAGGATCTCGATCTGATCAAGGAGATGGGCGTCGAAGCTTATCGCTTCTCGATCGCCTGGCCGCGCATCATCCCCGACGGCACCGGCCCGGTGAACGAGGCAGGCCTCGATTTCTACGATCGTCTCGTCGACGGCTGCAAGGCCCGCGGTATCAAGACCTTCGCGACGCTCTATCATTGGGATCTGCCGCTGACGCTTGCCGGCGACGGCGGCTGGACGGCGCGGTCGACTGCGCATGCCTTCCAGCGCTACGCCAAGACCGTCATGGCACGCCTCGGCGACCGTCTGGATTCCGTCGCCACCTTCAATGAGCCGTGGTGCATCGTCTGGCTGAGCCACCTCTACGGCGTCCATGCGCCGGGCGAGCGCAACATGCAGGCGGCACTCTACGCCATGCACTATATGAACCTGGCCCACGGTCTCGGCGTCGAGGCGATCCGTTCCGTGGCGCCGAAGGTGCCTGTTGGTATCGTGCTCAACGCAGCCTCCATCCTGCCGGGTTCTGACCGTCCCGAAGATCTGGCTGCGGTCGAGCGCGCCCATCAGTTCCACAACGGCGCCTTCTTCGATCCGATCTTCAAGGGCGAGTATCCGAAGGATTTCGTCGGGGCGCTCGGCGACCGTATGCCTGTCATCGAGGATGGCGACCTCAAGACCATCAACCAGAAGCTCGATTGGTGGGGCCTGAACTACTACATGCCGATGCGCGTCTTCGACGACGCTTCCAAGAGCGGCGATTTCCCATGGACGAAGGAAGCGCCGCCGGTCAGCGACGTGAAGACCGATATCGGCTGGGAAATCTACGCGCCGGGCCTGAAGCACGTCGTCGAGGATCTCAACAAGCGCTACGAGCTGCCGGAGTGCTACATCACCGAGAACGGCGCCTGCTACAACATGGGGATCGTCAAAGGCGAGGTCGATGATCAGCCGCGTCTCGATTACTACATCGAGCATCTCGGCATCGTCGCCGATCTCATCAAGGACGGCTATCCGATGCGCGGCTATTTCGCCTGGAGCCTGATGGACAATTTCGAATGGGCTGAGGGTTATCGCATGCGCTTCGGCCTCGTGCATGTCGATTACGAGACGCAGGTGCGCACGGTGAAGAAAAGCGGCAAATGGTACCGAGAGCTCGCCGCCCAATTCCCGAAGGGCAACCACAAGGCGGATTGATGCGGTTCTGCCTCCCCCTTTGGGGGGAGGTCGCACGGAACGCGCGGGTGGGGGTGACCTCCGGTGTCCGCAATGGTCGCCCCACCCCTGACCACTGGTCCGACCCTCACCCTCAAGGGGGTAGCTATCGTCCGAATCGGTGGAGCCTGTTAGGTCTAGCGCATGAGCTCTCGCCCGCTTTTCCTTTATGCACTCTGCGGCAGCCAGCGGCAGGCTTCGGCCAGCCGCCGGCTGCTGGAAGCCCTGCGGCTCGCATGCCCCGAGGGCATCACCATCGAAATCTGCGATCTGATCGCCGGCCTGCCGATCTTCAATCCGGATGACGAGGGCGAGAGGACGCCGCCTGTCGTCGCAAAATTCGCCGGGAAGATCGGCGAAGCCGATGGCTTGATCGTCTCCTGCCCCGAATATGCCCATGGCATTCCCGGCGGATTCAAGAATGCGCTGGACTGGCTGGTGTCGCGCGACGAGGTGCCGTTCAAGCCGATGATGTTCGCGCATGCCTCTCATCGCGGCGACCTTGTGCTGGAACAACTTGCCGACGTGCTGCAGACCATGTCGCTACGCATCGTGTCGGATGCCTTTTTGCGTTTACCGATCGCGGGCAAGGGCGATGAGGCGCAGGCGGCAATTCTGTCGCAGGCGCGCGAAAGCGGCCTGTTGCAGGCCAGTCTCAACCGTTTCGCGGAGGCGATTTGCACAGAGGCGTGAATTCTATCGCCAGCGGCAGACATATAACTCCGTCCTGTAGGGATCTCGAACTCGCCTTAACCGTTTGTTGAAGACCTGACGGCAGACTTCCATGCCAAGGAGAAAAGGCGTTGGGCGCAATTTTACAGTCATTAGGGCGAGGTACGCACATCGGTCGTCATTCCATCGTGACGGCCGTTTTGATTTCTTTCGCAGTCGTCGTTGCCGTAGTGACCCTGATGGTGCTTACCGCGATCGGTCGCGTCGCCGATTACTCCAATAAGCTGGACGACGAACGCTCCTGGGAAACGACGGTCGGCGCGCTCAAGACCTTTCAAGGACAGCTCGAGGCGACGCTGCACGATCACTCGGCGCGCAATGATGCCGCGAGAAGTATCTACGGGAAGGACGAGCAAGGCTGGATCGCCGGCAATTACGGCGACATATCCTCCAATGGCGCCCTGTTCGATATCGCCGTCATCGTCGATGACAACAACAAGCCGATCGTCGCCTATCACGATGGGGAGTTGGTGACGGAGGGAATCGAGGGCATTCTCGGCACCGCCGTTTGGGCTCTGGTCGACCAGGCCCGGATGACGCGTGTGACCGGAGTGCCCGAAGCGGGCGGCTATATCATGACCAGCAACGGCATTGCCGCTGCCGCTGCCGCGACGATCCGGGAAAGATCCGGCCGTATTCCCGTGCCCGAAGGCCAGCGGCGCTACCTGATCCTCGTGCGTTATCTCGATGCCGCCAGGATCACGATGCTGTCCAATACCTATGTCATCAGCGGTCTCAAGCTGGTGCCGCCGGATACCGTCGTGCGCTATGCCGTTTCCATAGTCGATCCGCTCGGCATGTCGCTGGGACGGCTGATCTGGAATTCGCGCCAACCGGGTGACCTCAGTTATCAGCAGGTCCGTCCGCTGGTGCTCGGCGCGCTCGGTCTGGTCGGGCTGTTCTTCGTCGTGCTGCTCATTCTGGGATCGCTGGCGGGGCGCCGGTTGCGCGCGGAGGAAGTCCAGGCGCGACAGGGCTCTCTTCGGGATCGCTTGAGCGGCCTTCTCAATCGCGAAGGGCTGCGCCTCGATGTGGACCGCCTGGTCGAGCAGGCGCGCGGCGACGGCGGCAATGTTCTGCTTCTCTATCTCGATCTCGACGGCTTCAAGGAAATCAACGATTCCTATGGGCATGGCACCGGCGATCAGCTCATTCGCGCTGTGGCTGCAGGCCTGGGCGTGCTCGTTCCGCCCCATGCGGCACTGGCGCGGCTCGGCGGCGATGAATTCGCCATTGCCTTTCCGACCCGGGAGCTCAACGATGCGCCGGCGCTGCGGCTGGCGGAACAGGTGCTGGATTTTCTTTCGGAGCCTTTGGAAATCGGCCGGCGGGTGGTGGTGGTCGGTGCCAGCATCGGTATCGCCAGCTCACCGGAAGGTCGGATCGACCGCGAGGAGCTGGTGCGTCGCGCCGACCTTGCCATGTACAAGGCCAAGGAAGCCGGCCGCGCCCGCATGACCTGCTATGAGACGGCCATGGACGCCCATCGCGAGGAACGCAACGCCCTGGAGCTCGATCTGCGCCGCGCGATCGAAATGGAGGAGCTGACCGTCGCCTATCAGCCGCTGGTGGATGCGTCGAGCTGCCACATGATCGGTGTCGAGGCGCTCGTGCGATGGAACCGGCCCGGTCATGGGCCGGTTCCGCCCGATGACTTCGTTCCCGTTGCCGAAACCAGCGGCTTGATCGAGGCGCTGGGGCTGCTGGTCCTGCGCAAGGCTTGCGAGGCGGCACGGCGCTGGCCGGACCTGCGGATCGCCGTCAACGTCTCGCCGGGGCAATTCCGCAATCCCGCATTCGCCGACTATGTTCGCAACGTTCTGAACAGCGCGGCCATCGAAGCCGATCGCGTTACGCTGGAGATCACCGAGGGCTACATCATTCAAAATCCGGAGCGCACCCGCCGGTCGATCGAGCGGCTGAAGGCGCTTGGCGTCAAGGTGGCCCTCGACGACTTCGGATCCGGTTTTTCCTCCATCGGCTATCTGCGCCAATTCGGTTTCGATCGCATCAAGATCGATCGCTCGATGACGATGAATATACTGGAGGACAGCAGCGCCCGCGAGATGTTGCAGGCGACGGTGGCGCTGGCCCGCTCGCTCGACATTCCCGTCACCGCCGAAGGCATCGAGACGGAAGAGCAGGGATGGGCGCTGCAGGGCTTCGGCTGCGACGAGTTGCAGGGCTATTTCTACGGAAAGCCTATGCCGGAGGCCGAAATCAGCAAGCGCCTTGCCGCGCAGATGGCGACTGTCCTCGATGAAGAGCGTGTCGCCGCCGCCTGAGATCGTCAGCCGCCGATATGCTCCTGCCCGCGCTTGCGGGCGAGCGCGATCTGCCGCTGCCTTTCGCGATAGCGCTCGCGATCTTCCTCGCTGCGCTCATGATAGCAATGGCTGCAGGAGACGCCCGCTTCGTAGAAGGGCGATGTCACTTCTTCCGCGGTGATCGGCTGGCGGCAGGCGTGACAGAGCTTGTGATTGCCCTCTTTCAGGCCATGCTCGACGGAGACGCGCTCGTCGAAGACGAAGCATGCGCCTTCCCACAGGCTCTCTTCCGGCGGTACTTCCTCCAGATACTTCAGGATGCCGCCCTTGAGATGGAATACCTCGTCGAAGCCCTGCTGTTTCATGAAGGCGGTCGCCTTTTCGCAGCGGATGCCGCCGGTGCAGTACATGGCGATCTTCGGCTTGTTGTGCAGGCCGGTATTCTGGCGCACCCATTCGGGGAATTCGCGGAAAGTCTTCGTCTTCGGATCGACCGCGCCCTTGAAGACGCCGATGGCCGTCTCGTAATCGTTGCGGGTATCGATGACGATGGTATCGGGATCGGAGATCAGCGCGTTCCAGTCCTTCGGCGCGATATAGGTGCCGACGACCCTGGTGGGGTCGATATCCTCGACGCCCATGGTGACGATCTCCTTCTTGAGTTTCACCTTCATGCGCACGAAAGGCATTTTAGACGCACGGCTTTCCTTGTGCTCCAGGCCGGAAAATTCCGGCTGCGCCCGCAGGAAGCCGAGCACGGTGCCGATGGCGGCGTCCGTGCCGGCGATGGTGCCGTTGATCCCCTCGTGCGCGAGCAGCAGCGTGCCCTTGACGCGGTTTGCCTCGCAGAGCGCAAGCAGCGGCTCCTGCAGGCTTTCGAAGCGCGGAAAGGAAACGAAATGGTAGAGCGCCGCAACGAGGAATGCGCCGGTCGCCTCATGCCGTGGGCTGGAAAGGATGTCTGTCATGCGGGGGAAATACAATTTTGTGCGTCACCAGGCAATCAGGATTTACGCGGAAGCCCTGCGTGATCGGCATAATGTCGCGGCAAGTGCTTCATTCCGCCATCTCTAGCCAAAGTCGCTTGATCGTTCGCGCCTCGCGCTCCGGCTTGTCGGCAAAGACCCAGCGGCCCCTGTTCAGCGCTTCCTCGCGAGCAGTCTGCTGACGGGAGATGATCGCTTCCAGCAAACGTGCGCGGTCGTCGCTTCCATTGAAAAGATGCGGCTCGCGGTCCGCGACGCCGGATAATATCGACAGGTCGAGATAGCGGCCGAGTACGTCGACCAATGCCTTGGCCTCGATTTGCTTGGCATGCATGGCCGCCGGCCAGACATCCCGCAGCAGCATATGGTGCATCCAGCAGTCCTGGCTGCGTTTGCGCAGGTCGTGAAAGCTCTCCGCATGGGCAGCTTCGCCCTGGCATTCGGAGAGTGCCTGCATGGCCTTGTCGCCGTTCCTGCGCCAGCTTTTCTGGAAAAGGCGGGCGGTGTCGCGCCGGCCGCTCTCGAAGGAGGCACCTTTCAGCGCCTGGATCGCTTCGCCACAGGTGGCGATTGCCGCCTGTGCCTTGTCCTCAAGGTCGGTCTCTGCCTCTGACAAGCGGTCCCGCCGGGTTGTCAGGACCTCGGTGACGCGAGCGAGTGCGTGAAGTTCGTCCTCGGACGTCGCAGTCGCCTGCAGATAGTGGCTGACCTCGATCAGTGCCGTGGCGTCACGCACGCCTGAGAGCGTACGGGCCATGTCCCGAAGCCTGTCATTCTCCTGCTGCTGAAATTCGCGCGCGCGCGGGGCGATCAACCGATAAAGGCCGCGCACGCGCTTGATGTTCTTGCGGGCGGCATGCACTGCTTCGTGCAGGCCTTGCGGTCGGTCTGTCAGGACGGCCATCGTCTTGCCGAGTTGATGCGCGGCGACCCTTTGCACCTCGTCATCAAGGGGCCGGTCAGGCCGTATGCGATAGCTCATCGTATTCCTGTTCGAACTGCGTCGCGAGGGCCTGGTTGGAATAGCGGTATTCGCCGGTCACCTCGCGGCCGATCCAGTCCGGCAGTTCCGGAGCATCGCTTTCGTCCTCCATCTCGACCTCAGCGATCACAAGGCCGCGATGGGCGCCGCGGAAGACATCCACTTCCCAGACAAATCCCTTGAAAGGTACCTTGTGGCGGGTCTTCTCGATGACAAGGCCGATTGCCGTTCCCAGCAATTCCTCCGCGTCGGGGATAGGGATTTCATACTCGAATTCGTCACGCGTCAACGACCTGCCGATCTTGATCGTCAGGGTCGCCGTTTTGTCGTTCGTCAGCCTTATGCGCACTGAACGATCGTCCATGGAGGCGATATAGCCTTGTCTCAGGATAAGCTTCTCGGAGACGAAATCACGCCAGTGATCGCCGCGCACCAGAAACTTCCGCTCGATCTCTTTTGCCATGCGTTTGACATGCTCCACCGGCACAGATCAGAGTAGACTATAGCAAGTTCTGGCGATTTCCTACCCGTCGTATCTAACGCGAGCTTTTGTCTCGACAAGCACCTTCGGGAAGGCTATTCGAAGGCCGGATTTCAATCGTTTTAAGGGAGCGCACCGACCATGGGCGAGAAAACCAAGAAGCTTCTTTCCGTTCTGAAATTGCAGCCGGTCGTTCCCGTGCTGATCGTCGATGATGCGAAATCGGCCGTTCCGCTTGCCCGGGCGCTGGTTGCCGGCGGCCTGAAGGCAATCGAGATCACGCTGCGGACCGCCGGCGCGCTCGACGCCATCCGCGCCGTCGCCGAAGAGGTGGAGGGCGCCGAAGTCGGTGCCGGCACGATCCTGAACGTCGCCCAGTGGGACGCGGCCGTCGAAGCCGGTTCCAAGTTCATCGTCAGCCCCGGCACGACGCAGGAGCTTCTCGATGCCGCCCGCGCCTCGCATGTGCCGCTGCTGCCGGGCGCTGCCACGGCAAGCGAGGTCATGGCCCTGCGCGAGGAGGGCTACACGGTGCTGAAGTTCTTCCCGGCCGAACAGGCCGGCGGTGCCGCCTATCTCAAGGCTCTGTCTTCGCCGCTATCAGGCACGCTCTTCTGCCCGACCGGCGGCGTCTCGCTGAAGAACGCGCATGATTATCTGTCGCTGCCGAACGTCATCTGCGTCGGCGGCTCGTGGGTCGCGCCGAAAGAGCTGGTTATGGCCGGCGATTGGGCCGGGATCACCAAGCTCGCAGCCGAGGCCGCAGCCCTCAAGGGCTGAACGATTTCTCTCCCATCGATTTCAAAGGCGTGCATGGCTTCATGCGCGCCTTTTTCTTTGTCGCGGATTTGTATTTGCGGTTGCGCTTCCTATCTCCCTTTCACCATCAAAAGGACGGAGGACCATTCAGATGATCGACGCCCGCAAGCTTCTTGACCAATTCCTGGGGTCGCAGGTTCCAGGAATGCAAGGAAGTGTGAAAGACAAGGCAACCCAGGCAATCAATCTCGCCAGGGATAACCCGATGGCGACCAGCGCCATCGCAGGCGTGCTGCTCGGCACGAAAACCGGGCGCCAGGTCGCCGGCAATGCGCTGGCACTCGGCGGCCTCGCCGCTATCGCCGGGCTCGGCTATCAGGCCTACAAGAATTATAGGGACGGCAATCAGCCGCAGCCGGCGCCGCAATCGGCTCCGCAGGCCGAGCCGCAATTCCTGCCACCGCCGTCGAACTCCGGCTTCAGCACCGCACCTGCAGTCGCGAGCAATGATTTTGCGCTCTCCCTGGTCCGGGCAATGATCGCGGCTGCCCGCGCTGATGGCCATATTGATGACGCGGAGCGTCAGCGCATTCTCGGCAAGGTGCAGGAGGCCGGCGTCGGCTCCGAGGCGGAAGCCTTCTTCCAGCGCGAGCTTGCCAACCCCGTCGATCTCGACGCCATCGTCGCCTCGGCGCAGACCGAGGAGCAGCGAGTGCAGGTCTACACGGCCTCGCGCCTCGCAATCGAGCCGGATTCCAGGGCCGAGCGCGGCTATCTCGATCTGCTTGCCGGGCGGCTCGGCCTGGCCGATGCGCTGGTCGATCATATCGAGGCGACGGTTGCGGGCGCCAAAGTCCAACTCTGACGGATAGAGCGGTAAAGCGTTTCATGGGATCGCTTTACCGCTCTATGTTATTCTTTTTACGCAATTTTTGACGGAAAGCGGCTGCGCACTTTTGCTGGAATTGCTCTGGGGACCGTTGCCTTTCGTCGGCGGCTGGCCTAAGCCTTCGCCGGAACATTTCACGGCGCGCTAGGGATCGGCGATTTGACGGACAGAAAAAGCGACACCCGTTCGGCGGCGATCGCCGCCGGTATTATTCTGCTGGTCGCAACAGCCGTGCTTTATCTCATGCCGAACGTCATCGTCTGGCTCGGAACGATTTCGCCATGGCTCGGCACCGGCTTCGGCGTATTGGTCATCCTGGCCTTCTTCTTCGTGTTCTGGCTCAGGGCTCGCTATCAAAGGCGCAAGGGCCTGTAGGTTCGGTTCCCGTCAGGTCTGCAACGAAGCGCCGAGGAGGATGACGCCGGTGCAGATGACCAGCAAGGCACCGAAAATTTCGATGCCATCGCCGACCCGTGCCGAAAGCTTCGAACCGCGGCCGGTGAAACGCACGGCGGTACCCTTCGCGAAAACGGCGATGATCGCAAGCAGCGAGACGGTGAGCGCCGTGCCGATCGACATGGCGAGCACCGATAGCAGCCCGCCGAGATAGAGACCGTTCAGCATCGAAAAGGTCATGACCAGCAGCGCGCCGGAGCAAGGCCGCAAACCCACAGCGATGATCGCCGACACGGCTTCACGGGCGCTGAACTGCTCGTTCGACAGCATTTTTGGATCGGGAAGATGCGCATGGCCACAGGTCTCGCAGAAGGCGCCGTCGCCTGTCGCGTGAGCGGGGTCATAGCATTGATAGCCGTCGGCGGCAGGCATGGCAGCTGCGCGGCTGCGGGAAAGGCTTCTGGCGGGGCCCGTGCCGGTTGCGGCGTCTTCGAAAAGCGCCAGGCCGATCGGGCCCGCGGAGGTCGCCAGCTGGACCTTGCGGTACTGTGCCCTGTTGCGGATCATCGTGCGCAGCTTGCGAAACAGAAGCCAGCCGCCGAACAGGATGACCATGACGAAGCTCGCGATCTCCATGGCGTTGGTGGCCATCGTCATGGTGATGCCGGAGCCGCGCAGGACGAAATAAGCGGCTCCGACCACGAGGACTGCGACGACGCCCTGGATGAGCGCGGAGACGAACGAGATGGCGACGCCGCGCTTCAGCTCGATTTCATTGGCGACCATGTAGGAGGAGATGACCGCCTTGCCGTGGCCGGGGCCGGCCGCGTGGAAGATGCCATAGGCGAAGGAGAGACCGATCAGCGTCCAGAGTTGCCAGGGGTCCTGGCGCATTGCTTCGATCGATTTGGTGAGAGCCCGGTAGAAAGCCTGCTGCTCGTAATTCACATAAAGGAAGATGGGCGCCAGCGGGCCGCCCGTCGGCTGGAAGCTCGGTTCGGCCGTGCCGATGCCCAGCGGGGATCCCGTAGCATGCGCGAGCCCCGCTGCCGCGAGAAGGGCAAGCATTGCCACTGGAAGCAACCGCCATGGTTTCGAAATCAGCATTGGACGTCTATCCGCGTTGCGAAGAGCTTCGACATGGTCGTTCCCGTCGGATCGTTGAAGAAGGCATCCGTCAATGTCGTCCTGTTTTCGGCGATGACTTCGTCCGGATTGGGGCGGACGACCTGGTGCGTGCAGCTTTTGAAGGCGTCGCCCTCCGTCACCAGTTCCTTGTCGGTCGGGAAGTCGATCGATGTGTAGAGTGTCGGGTCGTAGATGCCGAAGCTGAGCTTATTGCCCTTCGTCAGCGGCATCGGCTCGGACGGCTTGACGGCGAAGAACATCAGAAGCTGACCATCGCGATAATCGACATTGATGACGTCAGGCTTGGCCACCTTGATCGTTTTGCCGTTGAGCGTCAGGTTCGTGTAATACTCGTACTCGGCGAGGGAATCGCGCACCGTCTTGCCGACTTCCTTCAGCTCGTCGGGATCGAGCTTCAGATTGGTGTTCTTGTCAAAGTCCATCAGCACGGAGGAGGAGAACACCTCATCGAAGCGCCAGACGTTGCGCAATTCCTGCACGTTGCCGTCCGGCCCGGCCAGAACCTCCAGGCGCGCTTCCACGAAAATATGCGGATGCGCCGACACCACGGCGGGCGCGAGCAGCAGACCCCCGGCGAGGGCGATAGCGTGGACAATCGTGGATTTTCTCATGCGTCCGATATGTTTCGCGAGCATTGATTCACTTCGACTTCTGGTCAGAAAATAAGACGGAATTGGGACCGGCCGGCACGTCTGCGCCGCTCAGCCATTCTTGCGGAACCAGTTATGCAGGTAGTCCACAAACATACGCACCTTGGCCGGGAGATAGCGGCGATGCGGATAGACCGCATAGATGCCGCGATCGGTCGGAAGATAATCGTTGAACAGCGTCAACAATTGGCCGCTTTCGATCGCCTTGCGACCGATGAAATCCGGAACGACGGCAACGCCGAGACTGTTCAGGGCAGCTCGCAAAGTCGCATGCGGACTGTTGACCTCGAGCGTGCCGGTGATGGCGACGTTGAAGGTGGTACTGTCGGCATCGACGAAGCGAATATTGCCTTGCGAACGGTTGTTGCTGTCGATGATGAAAGGCACTCGTGCAAGATCGGTCGGGTGCTCCAAGGCCGGATAGCGATCGAGGAATTCCTGGGTTGCGCAGAGATGCACGCGGAAATCCGAGATCTTGCGGGCGATCATGCCGGAATCCTCGAGCTTTGTGATGCGGACGGCCACATCGAAGCCTTCCTCGATCAGATCCACGAAACGGTCGTCGGCGGCGATTTCCAGGGCGAGGTCGGGATTTTCCTTGGCGAAATCGATCAGTGATTGCCCAACCTCGGCATCGACGAAGGTGCGCGGCACCGAGACGCGCAGCCGTCCCTTGAGCTGCTGGTTGTTCTCGCGAACGAGGTCGGCGAGATTGTCGATCTCCTTCAGGATGTCGGAGGCGGTGCGATAATAGGTATGGCCGGCTTCGGTCATGGAGAACTGGCGGGTGGTGCGGTTGAGCAGCAGCGCCCCGAGCTCGTCTTCGAGCTCACGGACATATTTGGAGAGAAGCGCCTTGGAGCGGCCGGTCTTGCGCGCGGCCGCTGAAAATCCTTCGGCTTCGACCACGTCGATAAAGGCGCGAATCCGGGTCAACGTGTCCATGGTGAAGTCTCCCGTTAATTGTTGCCGGATGTTGAACAAAACCCGCCGGTTTGTTCAATTATTTTTTTAGGACGCGGGTGAAAAATTTTCTTGATTATGACGGCGAATATACCTATTTCCCGATCAGCCCAAAGTCGCACGTGCCCGTGGGTGTCCGCCGATCCTCGATGTGGTGAGAAAATCGGTAAGGTACCTGGAACTAACCCCTCCAGTCGCTATTTCGGCCAACCGAAAAATGCGAGGACATCTAAAGCAACGACGGTGCGGGCCTTTTTGTTCTCTCCCGGCTTTCCATCAGCCGGGGTTACTGAAGAGGCACACCTTCATTGCCGGAAGTGCGGTTGGGATAATCCCTCCAATCCATGGCAGACAAAGCGAATTAGCGCCGCTTGCGGCACTCGTTCATCATCCGCGCTTCGCGCATTTGCATGGTACCGGGGTCTCCACCGGCTGGTTCCTGAGCGAATGAGCGTCGCCCTTTGTCCTCTGGGTTTTCCCCGGAGCTATTGGAATTGAAAGGGAATTGACATGACCACGCAACGTATTCGCGACTTTCTCGCTACCCGACGTCCGGACGGTCCCTGCCTGGTGGTTGATCTCGATGTCGTCCGTGACAATTTTCGTGCCTTTCGTCATGCCATGCCGGACAGCGCCATCTACTATGCCGTCAAGGCCAACCCGGCTCCGGAAGTGCTGCGCCTGCTCGCAAGCCTCGGCTCCAACTTCGATTGCGCGTCCGTCGCCGAAATCGAAATGGCGCTCGACGCAGGCGCGACCGCTGCCCGCATCTCCTTCGGCAATACGATCAAGAAGGAGCGCGATATCGCCCGTGCGCATGCGCTCGGCATTAGCCTCTTCGCCGTCGACAGCCACGAGGAAGTCGAGAAGATTTCGCGTGCCGCTCCCGGCGCCCGTGTGTTCTGCCGCGTCCTGACGGATGGCGAAGGCGCCGAATGGCCGCTGTCGCGCAAGTTCGGCTGCGTCCCGCAGATGGCTGTCGACGTGCTCGTCTATGCCCATCAGCTGGGTCTGGAATCCTACGGCGTGTCTTTCCACGTCGGCTCGCAGATGACCAAGGTCGATGCCTGGGATGCGGCTCTTGCCGATGCCAAGCGCGTCTTCGTCTCGCTGGCCAAGCAGGGCATCCACCTGCAGATGGTCAACATGGGCGGCGGTTTCCCGACCAAGTATCTGCGCGACGTTCCGTCTGCCGAAGCCTATGGCAAGGCGATCTTTGCGTCTCTGCGCGCCCATTTTGGCAACCAGATCCCGCACACGATCATCGAGCCGGGCCGCGGCATGGTCGGCAATGCCGGCGTGATCAAGGCTGAAGTCGTCCTGATTTCGAAGAAGTCGGACAATGATGCCGCTCGCTGGGTCTTCCTCGACATCGGCAAGTTCGGCGGTCTCGCCGAAACCATGGACGAGGCGATCCGCTACCCGATCCGCACCGAGCGCGACGGAGACGAGATGGAAGCCTGCGTCATCGCCGGCCCGACCTGCGATTCCGCTGACGTGCTCTACGAGAAGAACCTCTATCCGCTGCCGGTGACGCTCACCATCGGCGACGAGGTCCTGATCGAAGGCACCGGCGCCTACACCACGACCTATTCGGCTGTGGCGTTCAACGGTTTCGATCCGCTGAAGGCCTACATCATCTAAGGTCTGACTTTGCCGACCCCGTAATCTGCCGGGGCGGCACCCTCACAATTATTTGTCACCACCGCTGATAACGGTATTGGGCAACGGGAGGCCGAGATGGCCGCTGTTCTTGATTCTGTCCGCGCATTCTTTGCGCCCACTACTTTCACACTCGACCTGGAAAACGCAGGCGACGTCGTTGCTCGCGAAAATCTGCTCGATCGCGCCATGGGCGCCGACCGCCGCAAGAAGTCGTCGGAAAAGCTGCGCCGGGGCCGCGTTCCGGCCGAAGGCCTGGCACTGGTCGCGCGCGATCGCACCGGCCACGTCATCGGCACGGTTCGCCTATGGAACGTCGAAGCTGGCGTCGATCGCGAGACCCGTCCGGTCGATGCGCTGCTGCTCGGTCCGCTGGCCGTCGATCCTGCGTATGAAGGCAAGGGTATGGGCTCGGCGCTGATGCGCGCCGCCATCCTGGAAGCCAAGAAGCGCGGCCATGGCGCCATCCTGCTCGTCGGCGATGCACCCTATTACGAGCGTTTCGGCTTCTTTGCCGAAAAGACCCGCCATCTGGTGATGCCAGGCCCGTTCCAGCGCGAGCGCTTCCTCGCTCTTGAACTCAAGGAAGGCTGGCTTAACGGCGCTGCCGGCATGATCGTCGCCAGCGGTCGCAAGCTGGCCCAGCCGCCCGTCGCAAGGGCCGCCTGAGACGCCGAGGCTGCCTCGCAAACCGCAGCGAGACAGCCTCAATTTGCTATGTTGAATTAAGAGAACCGCAAGCGGCCTGTTGTATCCTCGAACTCTCAGAGGGTCGACAAGGGACGACGTCATCATGGTGCTGGATCTGCGGACGATCTATGTTGTCTGTGGTTTCGCTTGTCTTGTGCTGGGCTGCGTGCAGCTTCTCGCGTTTGCGACGGGACGGTTCGAACGCTGGCCTCTGTGGTGGGGCGGAAGCAATGTGCTGTTGGGCCTTGGCTCTCTCGGCGTCGCCTTGCGCGATATCGCTCCGGATTTCATAACGGTCGGCGTGGCGAACAGCCTGACGCTGGCGGGTTACATAGCTTTGCTCGCGGCTATCAAGATCTTTGCCGGAAAACCCATCGATTTACGGGGCTATGCTGCCGTCATCGCCATCGGCTCATTGCCCTTGTTTCTCGTTTTCGATGACGGCGCCAGCTATTTGCCGCGCATCGCCTATCTCTCCTTCATCTTCAGTTTCTGCGATCTCGCGATCATGCGTGAGGGATACAGGCTTGTCCGGCGCGAGACTTTGGCTTCCGGCTGGATCCTCGTTGGCCTTTTTGCCCCGACATCGTTGATCTTTGCGGGACGGGCAACGCTTGCCCTTCTGGGCCGGCTGGATGGCGACGGCCTGTTCGACAAACCCAGCGGCGATCAGTGGCTGGCGCTGACGGCCGCGGTTTTCATCTGCCTGCGCGGCATCACCATTGTTCTGATGGCTTCCGAGCGCAACCGTAACAAGCTGATCGAGCTTGCCCATCACGATCCGCTGACCGGCGCGATGAACCGCAGCGGTCTTGCCAGCGCCTATACGCGGCTGGCCGGAAGGCTGCCCGTTGCCGTGTTCCTGATCGACATCGATCATTTCAAAACGCTCAACGACAGCCATGGCCATGCGGTGGGGGATCGCATCCTCAGTCTCTTCGTGCAGGTGGCGAAATCGCAGCTTGGCGTCCGAGGCATCGTGGCACGTCAGGGCGGGGATGAATTCGTGCTCGTCGTCGAATACACCGCGGCGGACGAGGCGGTGCGACTGGCGCAACGCATTCGTGCAGCCTTCGCCGATGCCATGTCGCGGGAAAGCGACCTACAGGTCTCGCCGACTTTGTCGATCGGTATTGCCGAGGGCCGCAACAGCCTCGAACGGCTCCTGGAACGAGCTGACGAAGCCGTTTATCGCGCCAAGCGCAACGGGCGGGATCGCGTCGAGTTTCAGACCCAGCCCAAAGAAGCCGTTGAAAAAGCGGCTTAATTCGCCGCCTTCACACTTTCCTTCGCAGGGTCGTAACCGTCCGTCAGCGTCTTCAGGAATGCGACGACATCGGCGATCTCGACGTCGTTGAGCGCCGGTGCGTCGCCGAGCTTGCGGTTCATCGGCGCGTCGATGACGTCGATATTGGCCCGGTACTGCTCAGGCAGATCGTTGTATTTCATCACCTTGCCACCGGCATCCTTCGGATAGATCTCCCCAGGATTGGTGTCGCGCTTGACGTAGAAGCGCGTCACGTCCTCGAGCGTGCGATAGACGCCATTGTGGAAGAAGACGTGGCGAGCGGCGACGTTGCGCAATGTCGGCGTCTTGAACAGCCCGCAATTCTGCGGCTGGGCGGAATAGGTGTCATTGCGCAGCGGGCCACAAATGCCGGTATCGTCGTAGTTCGGATCGGCATTGGCCGGAATGGCCGGATTGCGCGGCGCTCCCAGGGCTTCGAATTCGAAATCCGTGAAGTTCGGCATCTGTCCGTCGCCGGTCATCTTGTCGAGGTGACACGAGGCGCAATTGCCCTTGTTCGGATCGTCGAACAGCTTCAATCCCCGTGCCTCCGCATCCGTGAGCACCGCCTTGCCGCGAAGGTAATAATCATATTTGCTCGTATAGGGATGGAAGGACGGCTCCTCGATCTGGTAGCGGGCAAGGGCGAAGCCGATTTCGGCGATCGTCATGTCCTGATCGTCGAGGATATTCTTGCCGAAGAGTGCGGAGATGTCCTTGCCGTAGCCTTTCTTCAGCTTCGCATAGACGGTGGCCGCATCCACATTCGCCATTTCGAACGGTGAGATCATCGGCTGCAAAGCCTGCTCTTCCAGCGAATCCACGCGTCCATCCCAGAACATTCCGCCTTGCGGCACCAGATCCGGAGCGGTCGAATCGGCCTTGACGACGGCTTGCGCCGTCAGCGGCCCGGCTATGGCCGCCGGCGCGTTGGCGAGTGCCACGCCTGAAGCTTCGGTCATCGGCGCGGCTTCGACAGCCTCGTCGGCAGCGCTTTCAGCCCCGACCGAGAAGGAAGGCGTCGACATCTTGTAAGCGAGGCTCGGCACGGCGCGGATGCCCGGCTGGTCGAGATGCGGGCCGCCGAGCTGCACGGCGCGATCGTTGGCGGGCGCATAATGATTGCCGGGATCGTGGCAGGTGGCGCAGGACATCTGGCCGCCGCCCGATAGCGTCGGATCGAAAAAGAGCTGCTTGCCGAGCTGGGCGACGGCACTCAGCGGCGCCTGGTCGTCATAGCCGTCCGTGGCGGCAGCATTGGCGACCGGCTTGCTTGCCGCGCCAATGGCCGCACTCGCGAGCGATAGGCCCGCGAGTGCGATGAAGGGCAGGAGACGGCGGTCGATCTGCAAGGGCATTTCCGTCCCCCCTTTTTGCATCAAGAGGCCTGATTGCCGGTCTTCGGATCGAGGATCAGCTTCGGCGTATCGTCCTTGGACCAGTCGAACATGGCCTTCAGCGAGCCGGAGATGGCATCGAATGAGCCGCCGCCAAGGCGGGCGCCGCCCATCCAGTTATCCTCGATGAAACGCATGACCGAGGTCTGGTCGGTCAGCGTGTGATCGACGAAGTTGACCTTGGAGTAGGGCGAGATGACCAGCAGCGGCTGACGCGTGCCGTAGCCGCAACGGCCCTGGGCCGGCTGACCGTTGACACCGGGCAGCGGCGTACCGGTCGAACAGCTGTCGCCACCGGTCAGCACGTCATAGCCCTTGACGCCGAGCTTTGATGGATTGACCACTGCATGGGCGTGATCATACCAGCCATCGGAGTCGTCGTAGAGGATGATGATGGCGGTGTCCTTCCAGTCCGGCGAGTCCTGGACGGTGTTGACCACCTGCGTCATGAATTCCTGCTCGTCGAGCGGGTCGGAATAGCCGGCATGGCCGTCCTGATAGGCAGGCGCCTTCAGAAAGCTGACGGCCGGCATGTTGCCGTTCTTCAGCGCCGCATAGAAGTCGGTCGTGTCGTACTGATGGTTGGCGGCGTCCGTGGTGCCGATCGCGGCCACGGAGGACGGGCGCGCATGCGTCGGATTGGCGGTCGAGGCGTAGTACTGGAACGGCTGGTGATGCGGGATGTAGTCCGTGTAGTTGACCTTGGTGACGGTCGAGGTGGTCGCACGCTTGCAGCCGGTCGTGCCGTCGGGGTTGGTCAACGTCAGGTCGAAGCCGCCTTCGAAGAAGCCCCAGGTGATCTTGTGCTCGTTCAGCATGTCGCCGATGTTCTTGCCATACATCAGGGCCGTCTGGCCGGTCGAGCAGACGTCGCCTGTCGGGTCGAAATCGCTGATCGCGGTCCAGCCGCCGCTGCCATCGGGCACGATGCGCCCCTTCGAATAGGTGCCGTCGCTTTCCAGCGCGTAGCCGGGCGGCAGGATGGCACCGTTGGTCTGGCCGGAGATGAGGTTCAGGGCGCCGGGGGTCGAGGGGCCAAAGTTGGTAGAGAAGGAATTGTCGTTCAGTGCGTAATGCTGAGCGTAATTCCAGAGGGCGGTGACGGTGTTGCCGTCATAATAGCCCATGACCTGGCCCTTCGTGCCGAAGGCGCCGGCCGCACCCTTGGTGCCCCTGCCGGTATTGGCCGGAAAGAGGTCCATGGCGAAATTGTTATAGGCGGCCTGCTCGGCAGTATAGCCGTGGTTCTGGGACTGGGTGGCCGCCTGCGTGCGATCGAGGCGGAAGGGGGCTGCGGCGTCGGCGCCGTTCGCCGTGTTGGTCTTGTTCGGATTGTTGTCCAGCAGGCCCGCATTTGCCAGCGTGTTGATGTCGGTCGGCGTGTTGTCGGCGGCCTTGAATTCCGGCTCGCCGGCGATGTTGGCGGCCTTGGGGTAGGTCGCGAAGTAATGGTCGAAAGAGACGTTTTCCTGGAAAATAACCACCAGGTGCTTGATCGGCGTTGCGGTATTCGGCGCGGGCGCCATATCGGCGGCGCCGGCGGTGGAACAGAGCGAAATAAGGGTAAGCGCGCTGCCGGCTGCAAGGGCGGCGCGACGCGAAAGACTGGTCATCGTCATATCCTCTTCGAGTGGGGGCATTGCTCCGGCGCTTGTTGCGCCGCGCCGGGCATAGAGAACTCTTTCGAGCTATCAACGGAGTATGACAGTTCCATGAAGGGGAGGAGGATTGCACCGCGTGAGGGGTGCGGCTGGGCGGCTGATTTTGCTGAGATGACGGAGAGGTTTGTATGCTGGCGAGACATGAGGGCGCTGGCGATGCTACCTTATGTCACGGGCGGGGAGGCAGCTGATCACCCGTCCTCGGGGTTCGAGACGGCCCTTTGGGCCTCCTCACCATGAGGGCTAGTTCTTCCCCACTTGGAGGCAAAGAAGGCTCAATCGTTTGTCGTGGCTCCGAACTCACCCTGTCTTATCCCGATGTGCGCAGCCCCCTGAGCCTGTCGAAGGGGGCGGAGCCTCGAAGGACGGGTGGCCACGATGGCTCGGAAACTAGAATTAGATATTCTGATCCATCGTTTCCGCCGGGATCACGTCGGCTGGGTGGATGCGCACCACCGTGGCCGGGACGCCGGCAACGGTGCAGTGGGGTGGGACGGGCTTCACCACGACGCTGCCCGCCGCCACCTTGCTGAAGGCGCCGACTTCGATGTTGCCGAGGATCTTGGCGCCGGCGCCGATCATCACGCCGTGGCGGATCTTCGGATGCCGGTCCCCGCTTTCCTTGCCGGTGCCGCCAAGCGTGACGTTCTGCAGGATGGAAACCTCATCCTCGATCACGGCTGTCTCGCCGATGACGATGCCGGAGCCATGATCGAGCATGATGGAGGAGCCAATCCGTGCGGCCGGATGAATATCCGGGCCGAAGACGAGCGAGACGAGGTTGGAAAGCCAGCTGGCGATTTCGGTGCGGCCTTCGGTCCAGAGCGCATGGGCGATGCGGTGGGTCTGCAGGGCGTGAAAGCCCTTCAAATTCAAAAGCGCATGCAGATAGGTCGTGCAGGCGGGATCGCGGGTGCGCACGGCGACGAGATCGGCCTCCGTCGCTTGCAGGATTGCGACATGCCGCGCCAGCACGCCGGACAGCAGCGAAAGCAGATCGTCGTACTCGATCCGGACGACGCAAAGCCGTGCGGCGAGCACATTGGCAAGGCTGTCTGCATCCGAGGGGCTGGCCAGGATCTGCGCTCGCAGCGGCGGGGCGAGCGTCGGCTCGTGCTCAGCGAGTTCGGCGGCCTCGCGGCGGATCACATCCCAGACGTTTTCGGCTGGGGCAGGGGTATTTCCGGCAATTGCCGTTCCCGACTGAGGCATGATCCTGTCTTTCTGTTCAACCGGAAACGTCTACGACGCCGCAATCGCCGGCCTCGGAGGCAAAGGCGAGCAGCTTGCCGGATTTGCTCCAGCTCATCGATGTGATCGCACCCTTGCCCGGCCGGCGCAAGAGCGCTTCCTTGGCGTCGCCAAGACGGACCGCCAGGATCATGCCGTCGATGAAGCCGATGGCGAGAATATCCTCGGCGGCGTGGAATTTCACCGAGGTCGCCATGATGTTGGCGCGGGTGCCGAGCTCGAGCGGCGCCTTGCCCATCGGTCCATCCTTGCCCTGGAAGGGCCAGACGATCGCCGCCGGCGCGCCGGAAGAGGCTAGCCATTTGCCCTTGTTGGACCAGGACAGGGATTTCACCTTGGCGGGATAGCCCGTCATGCGCATGTGCCTGGCTTCGGCGCCTGGCTTGACATCCAGCTTCCAGCCATGCAGGGCGTTTTCCTGCATGGTTGTCACGATGAACTGGCCGTCCGGCGAGAAGGTGACGCCGGTATGGGCGCCCTTCCATTCCAGATTGACCGGCTGCGCGCTCATGCCGACCCAGTGAAGCGACACGCCGTTGTAGCGGGCGACGGCGATGCGCAAGCCCTTGGGAGCGAAGGCGATGCCTTCGACCGTGCGTTCTTCGGGAAACTCCTTCGTCGTGCCGTCGGACAGCCGCACGAAGGTGCTCTTTCCATAGGAGTAGGCCACCGCACCCTGCGGACCGGCGGCAATCTGCCCGATCCATTTGCGCGGGACCTCGGCCAGAACCGTCACACTGCCATCGGCCGCAATCCGCAGGACTTTACCGTCCTCGCCACCGGAAATCAGGCTGTCGCTATGGGGATCGCGAATGCAGGTCAGCATGCCCCGATGGGCCTCGGTGACCTTGTCTCCACCCTCGAGGCGATGGACTGCGCCGGCGGCGCTGGCGAAGAAGGGGGTGTCCCCTAAAAATTCGACGGCCAGAACGTGGCCGTCGATATCAAGCGGAGCGACAGTCGGCATCAGGCAGACGCCTCGCAAGCCTTGAAACTTGCTTCCAGCTTTTCGCGGTCGAGTTCGCGGCCGATGAAGACCAGGCGGCTCTCATGCTTTTCGCCATCCTTCCAGGCACGCTGATGGTCGCCCTCGATGATCATGTGCACGCCTTGGACGACATAGCGCTCCGGATCGTTCTTGAAGGCGATGATGCCTTTGAGGCGCAGGATGTTCGGCCCCTGAGTCTGCGTGATCTTCTGGATCCAGGGGAAGAAGCGCTCCGCATTCATCTCGCCGCCGCGCAGCGACACCGATTGCACGGTCACGTCGTGGATGGGCGAAGGGGCGTGGCTATGGTGGTCGTGGTCATGATCATGGTGGTGATGGTCGTGGCCATGATGGTGGTGATCATGGTCGTGATGGTCATGATTGCAATCCGGGCCGCAGACATGGTCGTCATGGCCGTGCTCGAGGAAATGCGGGTCGTTTTCGAGAGCCCGTTCCAGATTGAAGGCGCCCTGGTTCAGCACGCGGGCGAGGTCGACGCCGGAGCGGGTCGTCTTGTAGACGCGGGCGGCCGGGTTGATCGCGCGGACGATGTCCTCGATCTGGGCCAGCTCTGCCGGCGATACGAGATCGGACTTGTTGATGACGACAACGTCGGCAAAAGCGATCTGGTCTTCGGCCTCGCGGCTGTCCTTCAGGCGCAGCGGCAGGTGCTTGGCGTCGACAAGCGCAACGACGGCGTCGAGTTCGGTCTTGGCGCGGACGTCGTCGTCCATGAAAAAGGTCTGGGCAACGGGAACCGGATCGGCAAGGCCCGTCGTTTCGACGATGATGCCGTCAAAGCGGCCAGGGCGGCGCATCAGGCCCTCGACGACGCGGATGAGGTCGCCGCGCACCGTGCAGCAGACGCAGCCATTGTTCATCTCGTAGATTTCTTCATCCGACTCGACGATGAGGTCGTTGTCGATGCCGATCTCGCCGAACTCGTTGACGATGACGGCGTATTTCTTGCCGTGGTTTTCGGAGAGGATGCGATTGAGCAGCGTCGTCTTGCCGGCGCCGAGATAGCCGGTGAGAACGGTAACGGGAATGGGCTTTTGCGTGGCTGTTTCGGTCATGGGAGCCTCGAAATATGGAAGGTTGCCCCGGGGAGCGGACATTGATCGGGTTCCATATAAGGAGTTGGCAGCGTCAGTTCAAAGGCTTTTGTATGTTATAAGATCACATTAGGTTTGGGATCAGGAGATTGGGTCGCCTGGTCAAGTCAGCGTCGTCACATCGAAGCTGTCGACATCCTCAAGCAGTTCGACAAGCCCTTGCACCGCATGCGCAATCAGCCTTTCGCCTTTTTCCGCTGTGGCGGCGCCAGCATTGCCGGTGACACCCTGGGCACTCAGATCGGACATCTTCCAGCCGAAAGCATGCGGCCCATAGGCTCGCAAGTGCTTGAAGCGCTGCATATAGTCGGACTGCAGGGATGGGAAATCCGCAGCCTTCGACATATCGACTTTTTCAGGATGCAGGGCAAGCATGACAGAAGTCTCGATATCGCCGCCGTGAATGTCGATGGCCTTGTCATCAGGCGCGATCAGTCCGTCCGGAATGCCGAAGCGGGTCCAGCTGGTTGCCACCGCCAGCATGGCGAAGCGCACGCGCGCTTCCGTCGCGACGATGGCCATGAGCGGTGAGTTTCCGCCGTGGGCATTGAGCATGACGAGTTTGCGGATGCCGAGCCCGCTCATCCGCTCGGCGATGCCGAGCCAGCGGCTGATGGCTTCGTCGAAGGCCAGGGTCTTCGAACCGGCGACGTCCATATGCTCGACGGAGTAGCCGACAGGCTCGACGGCCAGGAAGGTGACGGGTAAATTGGCGGGCAGGGCAACCTTCAGACGCGAGACGATGCCTTCGGCGATCAGCGTGTCGGTCTCGAAGGGCAGATGCGGGCCGTGTTGCTCATAGGCGCCAAGCGGCAGCACGGCGATCCAGTTTGCCCGCTCCCACGGCGTCAATGTCCCATCATTGTCGTCGAAACATGGCAAAGGATGCGCCATCTGAGGGTGTGCCTCTTGTTTATGTCAATAACCTGCGCAATGTCATAGCGTGATGGCGCATCGGCGAAAAGGTCAACGGAATCACGATGGGTAAGAAGAACAAGGTCGGGAAGAAAAGTAAGTCAGGTAAAAAGAAGGATCACCGCGACTACACGCTTGCCGATCTGTCGCCAGCATTGACGCAGGCGGCGCGGTCGATGCGTACGGTGATAACGCGGAGCCTTACGGCGAGCGGTCTTTATGCCGGGCAGGATGGCGTCATTCTCGCGCTCGCTGCAAGCGATGGCTTACCCGCCGGATCGCTGGCGCAGAAGCTCGGCGTCAAGGCGCCGACGATGACGCGTACGATCGGCCGCATGGAGGCGCAGGGCTTCGTCGAGCGGCGGCCGGATGCCGAGGATGCCCGATTGACCAAGGTCTATCTTACCGAAACGGGGCGCAACAGCGTCAGCGAGATCGAAAGCTCGGCGGCCAGTTGTGACGAACTCGCTACACGCGGCTTCTCCGAGAAGGACATCCGCTCGCTCGTGCGCCTGCTCAAGGCGATCGAAAGCAATCTCCAGGCCGGGGATGACGACGAGGACGAAGACGAATTTTGAGAATCCCCGAGAATTCAAGTTGCACGACGTGATTAAACCTTTTAATTAAATATTTTAAATTCCGGAATCGCTAAACGACGGAATGTGAATATGGCTGCGTTTCACGGGGAGGGTGCGCGTGGCGCAAAAGATAAAGCTTTCGACGATTGCGGAAACGCTTGGCATTTCAACAGCAACGGTATCCTTAGCCTTACGCGACAGTCCGCTGGTCGCGACCAACACGCGCGAAAAGATCAAGGATCAGGCTCGCGCGCTGGGTTATATCTACAACCGTCGCGCGGCCAGTCTCAGGACATCGCGGTCCGGGATCATCGGCGTCGTCGTTCACGACATCATGAACCCCTTTTACGGGGAAATCCTCAAGGCGATCGAAAGCGAGCTCGACCGCAGCCGCCACACCTTCATCCTTTCCAACCATTATGATTCGGTCGAGAAGCAGCGGACCTTCATCGAGACGCTGCTGCAACTCGGCGGCGACGGTGTCATCATGTCGCCGGCGATTGGAACGCCGCCCGAAGATTTCGAGCTGGCGGAAGAAAACGGCATGCCGGCCATCCTTGTGGCGCGCCAGATCGAGGCGCTGGATCTGCCGACCTTTCGCGGCGACGACAGCTACGGAATTTCGCTTGCGACCAACCACCTGATCAGCCTCGGCCATCGCACCATCGCCATGATCGGCGGCACGGACCAGACCTCGACCGGGCGCGACCGTTATCAGGGCTATGTCAATGCGCTGCGCAAGGCGGGCATCGAAGTCGATCCCGATCTGCGCATTCCCGGCGCGCGCTCCAAGCAGGGCGGTTTCGAGGCAGCCGTGCATTTCCTGTCGCTGCCGCAGAAGCCGACCGCGGCGGTCTGCTGGAACGATCTGGTCGCCATCGGCCTCATGAACGGCATTTCCCGCGCGGGTCTCGTGCCGGGACGGGACATCTCGGTCACCGGCTATGACGACCTGGAGGAGGCGGCGATCGCAACGCCTGCGCTGACCACCGTGTGGAACGGCCAGGCCGAGGTCGGAAGGCTTGCAGCCCGAGCACTTTTGGATAGGTTAGCGGGAAGCCATGAGCCGGATGGTATTCATCTTATCAAGCCGGAAATGCGCATCCGCCAGTCGACGACGCCCTACAAAGCTCGCCAGTAGCGCCGAACCGTTTCTCAAGAGGAAGATCCATGTCCGATAATCGCACTACCGTCCTCGTTCCGGGGAAGATACACCCGCGTGTTCTTGAAAGGCTTGGGAAGCAATTCGAGGTCGTCTCCGTCGATCGCACCGATGGGCCTCAGGTCGATGCGGACGTCGCGGCGCGTGTGCGCGGCATTGCGGTCGCCGGTGGCGTGAATGCCGCCTGGATCGATGCCTTTCCGCATCTCGAAGTCATCGCCAATTTCGGCGTCGGTTATGACGGCATCGACGTCAAGCATGCCGCCTCGAAGGGGATCGTCGTCACCAACACGCCCGATGTCCTGAACGATGAAGTTGCCGACACGGCGATCGCTCTTCTGCTGAACACGCTGCGGCAATTTCCGAAAGCGGAAAGCTGGCTGCGCGATGGGCGCTGGGTGAAGGATGGTGCCTTTCCGCTCTCGCCCTTCTCGATGAAGGGACGCAGAGTCGGCATTTACGGTCTCGGCCGCATCGGCATGGAGATCGCGAGAAGGCTTGAGCCGTTCAAGGTGAAGATCGGCTATCACACGCGCTCGCCGCGCGACTCGTTGCCCTACGACTACTATCCGACCCTGAAGGAGATGGCTCAATCGGTGGATACGCTGATCTCCATCGTGCCCAAGACGCCGGAAACGCATAAGGTGATCAATGCCGAGATCCTTTCGGCGCTTGGACCGCGAGGCGTGTTCATCAATGTCGGTCGCGGCTGGTCCGTCGACGACGACGCCCTGATCGCGGCACTCGGCAACGGAACGCTCGGCGCCGCCGGCCTCGACGTGTTTTACGACGAGCCTAATGTTCCGGCCGGCTATCTCACGCTGCCGAACGTTTCGCTATTGCCGCATGTGGCTTCCGCCTCTGTGCCAACACGCGACGCTATGGCCGATCTCGTCGCCGACAACATCATCGAGTGGTTCGAAAAGGGCAAGCCGCTGACGCCGGTGCCGGAAACTCCGGTCAAGCCGCGCGGCTGATCAAACGGCTTTTTGCTGATGAGAAGCGGCGACGAGCCGCTCCTTGCTCGCAGCATAGTCGCGCACGGCGTCGCCGAATGCCACAAAGAGCTTGCGTGACGGCGAGTCCGTTTCCACCCAATATTCCGGATGCCATTGCACGCCGACGGCAAAGGCCTTCGCGCCGATGACGGAGACGGCTTCGATCGTGCCGTCTTCGGCCAGAGCCTCTACCTGCAGTCTCGGGGCCGTATCGGCAATCGCCTGGCGATGCAGCGAGTTGACCCGCACTTCGCCCGGGCCGACGACGCGGGCGATGCAGGAGCCTTCCTTGACGAAAACGCTCTGGCGGATGGAATACATCGTATCGCGATCGACATTCTGCGGCTTGCGATGGTCCCAGATGCCCGGCTGTTCGTGGATCTCGCTTGCAAGCGTGCCGCCGAGGGCGACGTTCAGTTCCTGAATGCCGCGGCAGATGGCAAGCATGGGAATGGCGCGATCGATGGCCCGGCGGATGAGCGGTAAAGATGTCGCATCGCGTGCCGGATCGAAGGGGCCGTCGCTTTCAAGAGCCTCCTTGCCATAGAGCGACGGATGAACGTTGCTGGCAGAGCCGGAGACGAGCAGTCCGTCGACGCGGTCCAGAATGGCGTCCGCATCATTCTCTTCTTCCAGCGCCGGGACGATCAGCGCCATCAGTCCCGCAGCCTTGAAGGTGGCCTGGACGTATTGTTGTTGCACCGCATGCCAGGTTGCGCCGTCGAACTCGCGGATATCTGCGGGAATGGCGATGATCGGTCTGGACATTCAAGGCTCCGGAAGATGCGAAACGATTATTCGTTGAGACCCCTGAATGATCATGATGTCAATCCGAGGGCGGATTATCCCGGCTGCAAATCTACGCGAAGAGCGCGCGGCCGGCAACGCGGAGCGGTTTCGATAAGGCTTTGTTTCCGTTCGTCATGAGGATGTACAGGAATCGCCATAATGCGATGCGAAAGCAAACTTGAAAGACCGTGTGCGGCGTGGTTAGTTCCATGCCTTGCGCCATGACCGGGAACGTCGTTCCCCAGCAATGCCGTCCGTATGGGAGATTTCAATGGATCGCCGTTCCTTCATCAGGCGGGCAGGAGCAGTTGGCGCGGGTGCTGCCGCCTCCGCGCTTGCGAGCCCGGCCCTGGCCCAGGAATATCCCAAGATCACCTGGAAGATGACATCGTCCTTTCCGAAGAGCCTGGATACGATCTACGGCGGTGCCGAGGATATCGCCGCGCATGTTTCCGACGCGACAAACGGCAATTTCGTCATCCAGACCTATGAAGCCGGCGAAATCGTGCCTGGCGCGCAGGCTGCCGATGCGGTGAGCGCCGGCACGGTCGATGCCGCGCACACCTGTTCCTATTATTTCTGGAACAAGGACCCGACCTACGCCATTGGCACGGCCATTCCCTTCGGCCTGAATGCCCGGCTTACCAATGCGTGGTTCTACCAGGGCGACGGCAACAAACTGATGAACGAGTTCTATGCCACGCAAGGCATAATGGGCCTCCCGGCCGGTAATACCGGGGCGCAGATGGGCGGCTGGTTCCGCAAGGAAATCAATACGCTGGATGATCTAAAGGGCTTGAAGATGCGCATCGCGGGCCTTGCGGGCAAGGTGATCGAGAAGATCGGCGTGATACCGCAACAGGACATTGCCGTCAGTGGCGTTTACGACGCGCTGGACAAGGGCACGGTCGATGCCGCCGAATGGGTCGGCCCCTACGACGACCTGAAGCTCGGGCTGCAGAAGATCGCCAAATACTACTATTATCCCGGATGGTGGGAGGGCGGTGCTGTCGTGCACGCCTTCTTCAATCTGGAAAAATGGGGCGCGCTTCCGAAAAACTATCAGGCGATCCTGGCCGATGCCTGTGCCTTCGCCAACACCAACATGCTGGCGAAATATGATGTCAAGAACCCCCACGCGCTGAAGGATATCGTGCAGCAGGGCGTGACGCTTCGTCCTTTCAGCCAAGAGATCATGGAAGCTTGTTTTCAGGCGGCCAGCGGATTGTACGCCGATCTTTCAAAGTCGAACGCCTACTTCAAACGTATCTATGAGGATCAGGTAGCCTATAAAAAGGATGCCTATCTTTGGATGCAGCTCTCGGAATATACTTTCGATACGTTCATGATGATCCAGCAGCGGGCGGGCAAACTTTGATCGATGTCGTTTAAGCCCTCGGTAATACTCTGCTTTTCATGAGTGACTTGAAACATATATTGCGGGTAGAGTAATCGTTAGGTGAATGCGCGAATACGGTGTGGTGTGCAACTTTAAATCAGCGTAAGTTACCGGCATGATTGGTAAATTCGCCCGGATGCATCCTATTTGGGCAATCAAATTTTAAAACGTTTCACCTAGGGTGTCCGCCGCATCAGGGGAACTCTGAATGAAGCCTCCAAGCCCGGACACCGTGCCGACAGATGTCTATCTGTCGTTCGTCAGTTCGCTTTTCGGAAACCGTAAAACGCTGTTTACGGGGGTGTTCGTTCACATCCTGACATACGTCGTCGTTTTCCTGAGTACGCGTGCAAATATATATCTCGTTCTGTGCCTGGCTTTTGCCGCTGTCTTTGCGTTACGCATGTACTCCTTCTGGTTATTCGATGCCGCCGACAAGCACAGCTTCGCGCGTGCCGATATCGCTCGTTGGGAAACCCGCTATGTGATCGGTGCTGCGGCCACGGCGTCCATTCTCGGCATCGGCAGCGGCTATGCCATCCTGATCGTGCAGGATCCGCTGGCTGAATTCATCTGCATCGCGGTGACCATGGCGTCGATGGTGTCGATCGTCGGCCGCAACTATGGTTCCCAGAAAGCGATCGACCTCCAGACCCTGGCATGCTGCCTGCCGATCATCATCGCCTGCCTGATGTCGCAACAGCTCTATAAGGCGATCGTTTCCATCATGCTCGTTCCCTTCGGGTTGACGACGCGCGCGATGGCAAACGGCGTGCGCGAGTTTCTCTATAAGAATGTCATCGCGTCGCGCGAGATATCGCAGATTGCCGACCGGTTCGACACCGCGCTCAATAATATGACGCATGGCCTGTTCATGCTGGATGCCCATAACCGTATCCTCGTGGTCAATCGCAAGGCATGCGAACTCCTGAATTTCACACATCAGGAGCAGCTGAAGGATTGCGAATTCGACGTCGTGCTGCGGTATGGTGCGCGTCATGCATTCATTGACGGCTCCTTGCCTGGATTGATCCAGCGGCAGATGGCGCAACTCGTCAGCGGTTCGCTCTCGCGCACGCTCATTCAGTTCAATGAGGATCAGTTTCTGGAGTTTGCGGCCAGCCGTCGCGCCGACGGTGTCGTCATCCTGATCTTCGAGGATGTGACAGTGCGTATCCGGGCGGAGCGCAAGATCCTGCATATGGTGCGCTACGACCCACTGACGGGCTTGCCGAACCGTGAATATTTCGTCGAGCTGGTCAAGGAGCAGCTTGCCGCTCGCACCAGAGAAAGCCAGATCGGCATCCTGGTTCTCGATGTCGACGACTTTAAACATGTGAATGACACCAAGGGGCATGTGACCGGAGACCGTCTGCTGGTCGCCATCGCTGAGCGTCTGAAGGAGCTTGCCGGCACCACGGCGCTTGCCGCGCGTCTGGTGGGCGATCAGTTCGTGCTGTTTTTCCCGAATGAGGATGGCACGTCGGACGTGGGGAGCTGCGTGCAGGCGTTGCATGCCGCGGTGACGGGCACTTACGATGTGGATGGCAACAGCTTTCGGATTTCCTTCAGCGGCGGTTACGTGACCATGTCGAGCCGCGAATTTCGCTCGGAGGAATGGCAGATCAAGGCCGACCTAGCGCTGTTCGATGCCAAGCTGCGGATGAAGGGTGGCTGCACCGCCTTCGAAGAGGAGATGGATGCGCGCTATGTCGAGCGGCAAAGGCTGAAGGAGGATCTGCGCGAGGCGGTGGAAGCCGGCCGCCTTCAGGCGGTGTATCAGCCCATGTTCACGCCGGATGGCTCCCGCATCGATTGCTGCGAAGCTCTGGCGCGATGGATTCATCCGGAGAAGGGCTCCATCCCTCCCAACATCTTCGTGCAGATCGCCGAGGAGATGGGCATCGTTGGCGGTATCACCCGCTTCATGATCAACCAGGCCTGTCGGGATTGCGTTTCATGGCCAGCGCCAGTGTCGGTGTCGGTCAACCTCTCGGCACAGGATCTGCGTAGCAACGATATCGTCGATATCGTCATGGATGCACTGGAAGCATCGGGGCTGGAGCCGTCGCGGTTGCATCTCGAAGTCACGGAAAGCTGCCTGATGGACGAGGTGGCGACAGTCCGGTCCATTCTTGCCGATCTGCGTGCCAGAGGCATCACGGTCGCCATCGATGATTTCGGAACGGGCTTCTCCAGCCTTAGCTATCTCGATTCGCTGCCCGTGGATGTCGTCAAGATCGATCGCTCCTTCGTCCGCGACATCACAACCGACAGCCGTCGTTTCAAGCTGCTGTGCGGCATCGTCGATCTCTCCCGCGCCCTCAGCCTCCACATCGTGATCGAGGGTGTGGAGACGCTCGAGCAACTGGCGCTAGTCGTTGAGAAGAACCTGGCTGACATCATCCAGGGTTATGTGTTCTCTGTTCCCGTGTCGCGCGAACAAGTCGTCGAGATGGTCGACAGCCTCAGCCGCCGGCAGCCGGCCCTGCGGCAGGACAATGTCGCGTGAGGCGGTCGAAGCTTTTCAGACCGCGTCGCTGAAGCACCTGCCCTGAAAGGCGCATAGTAACGACCGTGTCTCACCGCCCCGCCGGTGCATGCCATTCACGTCGTTCTTTCCACATCAGACCAGAGCTGACAGTCACCTGACTGCCTCCACGAATATCAGGCCTGTGCCTTCATAGGATGGTTCCGGTGGGCGCATGCGCACCTTCATGAATAGCAGTAATGCAATATTCAGAACCTGATCATATTCGAATCTATACCGGTATTCGTTGAAAAATTAACCTTTATGAACGAATAGTTAATGAAAATTTGAAACAAACATTGATCAATTTTTCTCTTAATACCAATAATGGTCCGTTAATCATAACGGAACATTAACCATGACTCATGTGAGTATTAAAGAAAGCGGCTTTGCCGGCAAGCTGATGGAGGTGCTCGATCACGTAGAATACCGCCGAATTGAAAGCAGCGAGGACATGGAGGATGTCGCGCGGCTGCGTTACAAGGCCTATAAGGCGCACGCAGTCTTGCCCGTGGCGGCCAAGAACCTGATCGACGACATAGACTTCGACGACCATGCCTATATCTTCGGCGTCTATTATTACGAGGAGCTGGTGAGCACGGTGCGGATACACCATGTCACGCCGGATCATCGCGTGTGCCAGTCAACCGGCATTTTCCCGGACGAAATTCATGCCTTCCTCGATGCCGGCATGACGTTGATCGACCCGGCACGCTTTGCCGTCGACCCCGATTTCGAGCTGGAATTGCCGGCCTTGCCCTATCTGACGCTGAGACCGGCGATCGTGGGTGCCATCTATTTCGACACCGACAGGGTGATGCAGCATATTCGTCCGGCGCATGCGGCCTTTTACAAGCGTGTGTTCTACGCCGATACGGTCGTTCCGCCCCGCATGACCAAGACCTATGGTTTCGAATTGACGCTTCTGGCATCTCGATCAAAGGAGATCCGCGGCAAGCTGATGCAGCGATATCCGTTCTTCGATTCCGAGCCCTGCGAGCGACGCATGATGTTTTCCCGCGGCGAGGATACCGGCTCGCCTCCCTTGACCATTCTGCCGACCGCGAGACTGGCAAGCGGCGTCCGGCGTGATATTCGCGGGCAATTCGGCTAGCCTGCGCGCTGATGCGACCTTCTCGTGCATTGCATTTTTCGTCGCTTTGTGTAACCCCTCGGTAGAGGAAATTCGGCTGCGGCATCTCCTTACCAGATGCCGTGGCTTTTGAGGACGAACTCCAACCGCCCGTCTGTTGTCGGGTCTTTCGGGAGGAGCGCATCGAGGGGAGATTTTTGAATGGCCGAACATAATACCGGACCCGCTGAAACCGGTGCTCCTATGGACTACAAGGAGCATGAGAAGACTTATAATCTTTTCCTCTCGAGCGCCCGGGTCGGATCTGCGATCATTGCCGCATTGTTGATCGCCATGGCGGCAGGCTTCTTCGGCCATGCCGGCTTCCTCGGTGGCGTCCTCATTTTCATCGTTCTTTCCATCGCCAGCATTATCCTGTTGCGCTGACATTCCAGCGCTGATCGACGCCGGGCCTATCTGGCTCGAGCCTTCCCGTAATTCTGCGGGCTGTCACGCCACCGCATTTGGGCGTGCGGCCGTTTGATGCGAGGTGTTGTCGTTGGGTAATCTGGTTTTCGTGGCCAAGGAAAGCGTGGCGGAGGAAGCGCGCGTCGCGGCGTCCGTCGAGACAGTAAAAAAGATGAGAAGCCTCGGCTTCGACGTCGTGATCGAAGCCGGTGCGGGCGCTTCCTCGCGCATTCCGGACCGCGAATACGAAGCCATCGGTGCGCGCATCGGCGCTGTGAAGGATGCTAAGCGGGCCGATGTCATTCTCAAGGTCAGGCGACCGACGAGCAAGGAGATGACCGGCTACAAGACCGGCGCGATCGTGATCGCCATCATGGATCCCTATGGCAACGAGGCAGCCCTTGTCGAGATGGCGCGCGCCGGGCTGACGAGCTTCGCCATGGAACTGATGCCCCGCATCACGCGCGCGCAGTCGATGGATGTCCTGTCGTCGCAGGCAAACCTTGCCGGTTATCAGGCAGTCATCGAGGCTGCCGCCGTTTATGACCGGGCGCTGCCGATGATGATGACGGCGGCAGGTACGGTGCCGGCGGCAAAGGTCTTCATCATGGGCGCCGGCGTTGCCGGTCTGCAGGCGATCGCGACGGCAAGGCGGCTGGGTGCTCTGGTGTCGGCCACCGACGTGCGTCCGGCAGCCAAGGAGCAGGTCGCCTCGCTCGGCGCGAAATTCATCGCTGTCGAGGACGAGGAGTTCAAGGCCGCCGAAACAGCCGGCGGCTACGCCAAGGAAATGTCCGGGGAATATCAGGCCAAGCAGGCAGCGCTGGTCGCGGATCACATCGCCAAACAGGATATCGTCATCACAACAGCGCTTATCCCCGGACGTCCTGCCCCTCGGCTTGTCAGTCGCGACATGCTGAAGGCCATGCGCCCGGGTGCGGTCGCGGTCGATCTCGCCGTCGAGCGCGGCGGCAATATCGAGGGCGTTGAATACGGCGCCGTGGCCGATGTCGAAGGCGTCAGGGTGGTCGGATATCCCAACATGGCCGGCCGGATCCCGGCGAGCGCGTCGGCTCTCTATGCCAAGAACCTCGTCACCTTCCTGGAAACGATGGTCGACAAGGACAGCAAGAGCCTCGGCCTCAATCGCGCCGACGAGTTGATCAAGGCGACGATGCTGACCGATGGCGGCGAAGTCGTGCACCCGAATTTCGTCGATCCCGACCAGCCGACGGTCAAGAAGGGAGATCTCTGAAATGGCCAGCCAAGCAATGGATCGGGCACTCCAGCAACTGAATGATGCCGTTACCGCCGTCATGACCGCTGCGGCACAAGCGCCTGAGGCGGCCAGCGCCGCAACCGGCGGGGCGATCGATCCCTTCGTCTTCCAGTTCGCGATCTTCGTGCTGGCGATCTTCGTCGGCTACTATGTGGTCTGGTCGGTGACGCCGGCCCTGCACACGCCGCTGATGGCGGTAACGAACGCCATCTCCTCCGTCATCGTCGTCGGCGCGCTGCTGGCGGTCGGTATTTCCGCCAGCGGATTGGCCACGGGCTTCGGCTTCGTGGCGCTGGTGCTCGTTTCGGTCAATATCGTCGGTGGCTTCCTTGTCACCCAGCGCATGCTGGCGATGTACAAGAAGAAAGACAAGTGAGGGCGGCATGCTGACCAATATCGCGGCTTTCCTCTATCTGGTTTCCGGCGTCCTGTTCGTTCTTGCGCTGCGCGGCCTTTCCCACCCGGCAACCAGCCGGCGCGGCAATCTGTACGGCATGATCGGCATGGGCATTGCCATCGTCACGACGTTGGTGCTGGCAACGCCGTCCTTCGGCGGCTTCGTGCTGATCGTTCTCGGCCTCGCCATCGGCGGCGGAGCGGGCGCCTACATTGCCCGCGTCATCCCGATGACCTCGATGCCGCAGCTCGTGGCCGGCTTCCACTCGCTGGTCGGCCTGGCGGCGGTTCTGGTGGCGGCGTCGGCGCTCTATACGCCGTCCTCCTTCGGCATCGGCAATATCGGATCCATCCACACCGAGGCCCGCATCGAAATGGCGATCGGTGTGGCCATCGGTGCCTTGACCTTTACTGGTTCGATCATCGCCTTCCTGAAGCTCGACGGGCGCATGTCCGGCAAGCCGATCCTGCTGCCATACCGGCACATCATAAATACCGCCCTGCTTATCCTGATCGTGTTTTTCATCATCGGCCTTGCGGTAAGCGAAAGCCATTTCGATTTCTGGGCCGTCGTCGTCCTGTCGCTGGCGCTCGGCGTGCTCTTGATCGTGCCGATCGGCGGGGCGGACATGCCTGTTGTCGTGTCGATGCTGAATTCCTATTCCGGATGGGCGGCCGCCGGCATCGGCTTCACGCTCGGCAATCTGGCGCTCATCATCACCGGCGCGCTTGTGGGGTCCTCCGGGGCGATCCTGTCCTACATCATGTGCAAGGGCATGAACCGCTCCTTCGTCTCGGTCATTCTCGGCGGCTTCGGCGGTGAAAGCGTGTCGGGCGGCGCCGATAATTCCGACAAGACCGTCAAACTCGGCTCGGCTGAGGATGCAGCCTATCTCATGGCGAATGCCTCAAAGGTCATCATCGTGCCGGGATACGGCATGGCGGTTGCCCAGGCCCAGCATGCGCTGCGCGAGATGGCCGATCGCCTGAAGGCGCACGGCGTCGACGTGAAATATGCTATCCATCCGGTCGCCGGACGGATGCCCGGCCATATGAACGTGCTGCTCGCCGAAGCAAACGTGCCCTATGACGAGGTGTTCGAGCTCGAGGACATCAATTCCGAATTTGCGCAGGCCGATGTCGCCTATGTCATCGGCGCCAACGACGTCACCAATCCGGCCGCGCGCGACGACAAGACCTCGCCGATCTACGGCATGCCGATCCTCGACGTCGACAAGGCCAAGACCTGCCTCTTCGTCAAGCGCTCCCTCGGCTCCGGCTATGCCGGCATCGACAATACCCTGTTCTACAAGGACGGGACGATGATGCTGCTTGGTGACGCCAAGAAGGTGACGGAAGAGATCGTCAAGGCGATGAACGAGTAACGTTCACACCCCATTCCCGATCGTAACCCGTTCTATGTTCGCTTGCGCTCCATCGTGGCGCGCGGGGCGGTGAGTATCCATACGAGGCCAGCGGGCCGGAAATCGATCTCGACATGACCGCTGAAGGATGCGGCGGCATGGGCTTTCGTGACCGTCGTGCCGAAGCCGGTCTCGGTCGGTGGTTTGACCGGCGGGCCGTCGCTTTCAGTCCAGACGAACCGGATCATCGGTCCGGTCTCACCTGGCTCGTTCGTCCATTCGATGGCAATCTTGCCCTCGGGGGCCGAGAGCGCTCCGTATTTTACCGAATTCGTTGCCAGCTCGTGCAGGATCAAGCCGAGATTCTGCACCGCTTCGGGCTTCAACAGGAAATCGTTGCCTTTTACGTCGAGCTGTTGCGGCCCTTGCAGGAAGGTCGCCAGATGGATGTCGATCACGCGGCGCAGCGAGACGCCGGACCATTGCTCGCTGGTCAGGACCTCTATCGAGCGCGCCAATCCTTCCAGCCGGTCGGCGACCGCGCGCTGGAAGGTATCGACGCTATCCGTCTGGCGTGCGAGCTGGCGGGTCATCGCCTGGGCGAGCGCCAGCAGGTTCTTGGTGCGGTGGACGAGCTCGTGCATGACGAAATGCAGCCGGTCCTCGGTGACGCTGCGGTCGAAGGACGCGTTGGAAAGCGCGACGGCCACCTGATTGGCCTCGACGACACTGCTGTCGATCGGCGACACGATCTCGCCCCGGCCCATGCGATCCGCCATGTCGGCGATGCTCTGTATGGTTATGCGTACCTGGCGCGCCAGGGCATAGACGGCGATCAGCGCGACCAGCAGCAATGTGACGCCGCCATAAATCAGGAAACGCCATGTGCTCATCAGCGATGCCTGTGCCGAGATGACAGGCCCCCACACGACCGCTTTCCATGACCAGCCGGAGATCTGCGCATAGCCGAGCAGCGAGTGCGGCAGGACCTTGTCATCCTGATAGACGCCGCTGGAAGCGATCAATTTGGGCAGAATATCCTTGTTGAATGTATCGCCGGGGGAAAGGATCGTCGGGCCGCCGGCGGCGACGACGTGGCCGGATTTGTCCAGGACCGCGGCCGACCAGCCCGGGGGGAGGGCTTCCGTCGTGATGAGCTTGGCGAGCTGATCCGCATCCTGGGTTATCGCCAATGCGGCGCCGGCCGGCGAATGATCGAGCGGGAGGGTGACGTTATAGACCCATCGACGGGCGTTCGGGCCTACGAAGACATCGGACGCCTCGATGCGTCCGGAGTCCAGCGCCGATTGCAGCGCGGCGATGTTGCCCGTCTTGCCAAGCGGCTTGCCGAGCGGCCAGCGTGTGTTCAACCGAAGTTGGCCATCCTTTTCCAGGAGCAGGACGAAAAGCGCATCGGTGCGCAACACCGTCTCCGTCCGGGTGAAAAAGGTCTCGATATCGTTGTGCTCCAACTCAGGCGAAGAGGAGAGCAGCCGCAGGGTCGTCGCCATATCCTGCAGTTGCCGATCGATCACGCGGGCCAAAGACTGGGCGTCCTGAACTGTGTCGCCTTTCAATGCATCGCGTTCATTGTTTTCGAGCTGGACCAAAAGCAGCGCGACGAAGGCGAGAATGGGCAAGGCAATCGCCAGTGCGATGGCGATCAGATAAGCCCCAATCGACGCCTTCGGGAAATGCAGCTTCCTCATGGTGCGATCAACCGATCGTACCTCGATGACGATCGGGAGCGCTTGCGGAAGCAAGAATAACGGTTCCGGTCATCATGCCAAGCGCCCCCATGCCTAGACCCTGAGCTACATACTCTCAGGGCACCCATGTTAGGGCTCGGCAAATTGCCTTGCAACATCTGAAAATTCATTGCCGTGAAATCGTAAATAATCCCGGGCGTTTACGGGGCGGTGATGCATCGTTGTGGTTGCGCGTCCGCGCCCCATCGTCCGCCTTAGGCGAAGCGCGATAGTCGGAAAGGGGAGAGTTCCGTAACCTCCTTGCCATCGAGGATTTCCTCCGCTGCCAGCAGCCCGACGAGCGGCGCGAGCGTGACGCCGGAATGAAGGACCGCAAGATAGAGCCCTGGCCTGGCGTCGACACCGCCGAGGATGGGCAGGCCGTCTTTCGGTGTCGGACGATAGCCGATGGTATGGAAATCGAGTTCCAACGCATCGCCTCCCTTCAATGCCGCCTTCACCTTGGCGAAAAGCTCGCCTGCGGCTTTCTGTGGATTGTCGCCGGGAGCGGTGCCGCCGAAATCACCGCCGGCAATAATCCGGCCTTCCATCGTCTGGCGCATGTGAAGTTCCGGAGCCATCACCAGGCCGTTCAGCAGTTTCGGCGTGGGGCGGGAATGAACGATCAGACCAGGCGGCGTTTCGAGCGGCACATGAATGCCGGCCGATGCGGCAATTGCTGCCGTGCCGGCGCCGGCGGCAAGAACGACATGATCGGCGTGCATCGGCCCTTCATTTGTCTCGACGCCGGCGATCCTGCCGTTCTCAGTCAATAGACTTGTCACCTCGACACCGTGCAGAAGCCCGGCGCCATGACGACCGGCGTCCTGCAGCAGCAGCTCGGCTGCAGCAACGGGCTCGACGGCGCCTTCCTCGGCGATATGCAACGCATAGTCGGGTGGGGTGGCGAGGTTCGGCTCGATCATGACGCTCGTCGCACGATTGACCGGCTGTATGCCATAGCCCCAACCATGATGTTGCGCGGCATAGGCATCCAGTGCGGCCTCCGGCATATCCCAGCACAATCCGCCACACCAGGACAGTGGCAGACCGGGCAGATCCGCCGCAAGCCGCGACCATTCGGCCATCGAGCGGTGACGGAAATGAAAATAGAACTCGGGATTGCCCCAGCTGGCATTGATCCAGGCGAAGGAATTCGGTGTTGCCTCGCCGCCAATCTTTTGCGCGATTGTCGTGACGGACGCACCCTTGCGCTGGAGATGCCAGGCGATGGAGGCGCCGATGATGCCAGCGCCGATAACGATGATTTTCTGGGGGGAGGGCATGTCGTGGTCTCGTTTGGATGGGGAGATATTCGAGACTAGGCGTTCGATGACGCAAAGAAAAGCCGCCGGACGAAGGATCGTCGGCGGCTCAACGTCTCATTGCTATGCGGCTATGTCAGGAGCCGGCGCCCACGCGCGCCAAGCCATCTCTGGCCGGCTGGTAGTTTGGATCAAGGTTGACGGCATGCTGGTAGGAACGGCGGGCTTTCGCCTTGTCGCCTTTGCGCTCGTAGACGAAGGCTTGGTTCGCCCAGGATTGGGCGACCTTGTTGTCAAGATCGATCGCATGGTTGAAGTCGGCGAAGGCGTTGTCGTCGTCGTTCTGTGCAAGATAGGAAATGCCGCGGCTGTTGTAGGGCTCGGGCGAGTTCGGGGACAGCGAGATCGCCTTGGAGAAATCGTCGATCGCCTTATCCTGCTGATTGCGCTTCTGATAGATCACGCCGCGGCCGTTGAAGGCACGGCCATCCGTCGTTCCCAAGCTGATCGCCTTGGAATAGTCGTTGAACGCGTCGTCGTCGCGACCTGACTGGCGATAGAGATTGCCCCGGCCGATATAGGCGACGTCGTAGTTGGAATTGATCTGCAGCGCGGCATTGTAGTCCGCGACCGCTTCCGGCAGCTTGCCCATGTTGCGGTAGATAAGCGCGCGGTTGGCATAGGCCTGATAGAACTTCGGATTGAGCTGTATCGCCTGATTGAAGTCCGCAAGCGCGCGGCTGAAATCTCCGCCGCGGCCGTAGGCCGTACCGCGAACATTGTAGCCTTCCGGATCCTGTGGATTGGCATTGATGACCGAGGTCAGCGAAGCGATATTCTCCGAGGAGCCCTGCGCCTTGTCGATGCGGATCACGTTATCGGTGGAAGCAGTCTGGCAGCCGGATAGGCTGATTGCGGCAAGAATCGCCAAAGCTGGCAGTGCGGCGGCGCGCTTCGAAACAAAAAAGAGCAGGTTCGAAGTACGGAGCCGTTCGGTAGTCGTGATTGCCATTATCGGGTTCGCTTTCCCATGCGTCATATCAGGCTGTTCTGATCTAATCCGATTTGTACGCAGAATAAATCAAAAAGGCGGCGGCGAACGACTCGCCCCCGCCACACATACATCTGAAAACGTCGAAAAGACGACGATTAGCGTGCGACCAAGCCTTCACGCTGCGCGCGCTTGCGTGCCAGCTTGCGAACACGACGAACAGCTTCAGCCTTCTCACGAGCACGCTTCTGCGACGGCTTTTCGTAGTAGTCGCGCATCTTCATTTCGCGGAAAATGCCTTCGCGCTGCATCTTCTTCTTGAGAGCGCGGAGAGCCTGGTCGACATTGTTATCGCGGACAAGTACCTGCACGAGAATCACGTTCCTTTGGTTTGGTTAATGCCAGCGGCGACGGCGGCGCCAGGAGGCAAAAATATAACGTTCGCGCAGCCGTAGCCTTGCGATTGGTTAGGCGAGATAGCAGATCGGTTTGTCAAAGTCTAGCCAGATCGTGAGTTTGCCGGGTAAAAAGCGGCTTGTCGAGCCCTGAATTGGGCTATTGGTACCTTCGCCGTATAGGGTGCGGACTTGGTTTTCGATGTTTAGCGACCGCTGACATGCCGGTGCGAAGGTTCTGTATCACAACCATTCGCGCATCCGTTCAGTCGTCCGATGCGAGAGGAGGAATCACTTTATGGAATCACTCGGCCTCGTTGCTGCCGGGAGGCTGCTTGCAATGCCCATGGTTGCTTTGGTCGTTCTTGCTGCAATGCTTGCGCCTGCCGCAGCCGGTGAGGTGCGTTTTGGTAAGAACGTCCGCGTCGGCGGTCATGATTTTTCGAACCAGACCTTCGATAGCAAGCATCGCGCGAGAATCTACCTTTACAACCATAGGCCGCGCAAGGAAGGATGCATCTGGCGCAGCGACGGCCGTGGTGGCCGGGTGAAGGTTTGTCACCTACAGCGCAAGTAGGATGGAGCTGGGAATTATGAGCGATAAGACCATGCCAACGAGCGTTCGATATTACGAACGCCTCACATATGCTGGGGTGGCGGTTGTTTTGATAAATCAGGTGGTGAACTGGGATCGGACTGCCAGTCGTTTTGCTGAAGCACCATTGGCTTTCACGATTTTACAAATTGCGATTCTTTGCATCCAAATCTTCTGGGTTTGGCTGGTTGTCCATAAACGGGTGAACTGGGCGCGCTGGATGACACTTTGCGGGCAATTCGCTATGATGTTTTTGATTGGTTTCGGCTTCGGAGTACTCGCTATTAAGGGTCACGCAGAGGGAACGGTTTTCGAATTTGCTTTGCTAATTTTGATGACTTCCTTTTATTTGCTTGCCGCGTGTCTTCTTTTTACCCGTTACGCAACAATGTGGTTTGTTCTTCAAGCGGACATGAATTCGGCCACATCGGCACAGACTCCACAGATGGTTTGACGTTGCGTTCGCCCATTCTTTTTCACCGTGTCGAAAGCCGGTCCTGAATGCGTCGCAAAAGAGCCGTTGTGTCGGTTTTTGATTTGCGATCTGTATGACCCATAAAAGGGCGTCATGCCTGAAGGAGTTGAGGGCGAATGCGTAAATACTCGGTTTTTGCCGTGGCAAGGGAAGCGATGCGGGCTCACAAGGGCTGGGAGGCTCAATGGACCTCGCCGGAGCCGCGCAAGGAGTATGATGTCGTCATCATCGGCGCCGGCGGTCATGGCCTGGGCGCGGCCTATTATCTCGCCAAGGAGCACGGCATCACCAATGTCGCCGTTATCGAGAAGGGCTGGCTCGGCGGCGGCAATACCGGCCGCAACACGACCATCATCCGCTCGAACTATCTCTATGAAGAGAGCATGCACATCTACGAGCATTCGATGAAGCTCTGGGAAGGGCTGTCTCAGGATCTCAATTACAACGTCATGTATTCGCCCCGCGGCGTGATGATGCTGTCGCACAATGTGCACGACCAGCAATCGTTCAAACGGCATATCCACGCCAACCGGCTCTACGGCATCGACAATGAATGGCTGACGCCGGAGCAGGCCAAGGCCTTTTGTCCGCCGCTCGATATTTCCAGCACCGCGCGTTACCCCATCAATGGCGCCGCCCTTCAGCGTCGCGGCGGCACGGCGCGGCACGATGCGGTCGCCTGGGGTTTTGCCCGCGCGGCGTCGGATCGCGGCGTGCATATCATCCAGAATTGCGAAGTGACCGGCATCCGCCGCGGGCCGGACGGCCGCGTGACCGGTGTCGACACGAGCAAGGGCTTCATCGGTGCCAAGAAGATCGGCGTTTCCGCAGCCGGTCATACCACTGTTGTCATGCAGATGGCGGGCGTGCGTGTGCCGCTGCAGTCGAGCCCATTGCAGGCGCTGGTCTCCGAGCCGCTGAAGCCGATCTTCCCCTGCGTCGTCATGTCGAACACGGTGCATGCCTATATCTCGCAGTCCGACAAGGGCGAGCTCGTTATCGGCGCCGGCACGGATCAGTATAATTCCTACAGCCAGACCGGCGGCCTGCAGATCATCACCCATACGCTGGATGCGATCTGCGAACTCTTCCCGATGTTCCGGCGCGTGAAGATGATGCGCTCCTGGGGCGGCATTGTCGACAACACGCCGGATCGGTCCGCGATCCAGTCGAAGACACCGGTGCCGGGGCTCTATGTCAACTGCGGCTGGGGCACGGGCGGCTTCAAGGCAACGCCGGGTTCGGCCAATCTGTTTGCGCATCTGATTGCCCGCGACGAGCCGCACAAATTCAATGCCGGGCTTAATCTGGATCGTTTCCGCACTGGCCGATTGATCGACGAGGCGGCAGCGGCTGCCGTGGCGCATTGATGCTGGCGGCGGTCGGGATCGTTCTTGCGGCGGGATTTTCGCTTCCGGCAGGGACGATCGTGACCAAGGTCAGCGATCTCTTTCCGGGGGCCGGGGATGTTCGCATGCAGGTGATCCACAAGGCACAGGACGAAGCGGATTGGCCGTTCGTGGCCGAAAGCGGCGTGCTTGCCTGCGTCAAGGTGCTGAACAAGCCGGCCGTTTATTTCGTGCCGGAACAGACGCCGGCGGCCACGAGGGCTTTCGAAGTCGACACGGATCTGCTGGGCATGAGTCTGATCAATCTGGGGATGACCAACGTGCTGAAACCCTACGGGTCGCTGGAGGCGCTGCTGAAGCGCATAACACCTTTCGTCACCATGGGACGGCAGCTTTGCGCGCAGCCACCCGGTACAAGCCTTTCCGGCTCCGAGCTTTAACACAGGTAGAAAACGATGCTGCTGATTTACTGCCCCTATTGCGAGGAAGAGCGTTCGGAACTCGAATTCCGCAACGCCGGCGACGCGCATATCGTGCGGCCGGCCAATATCGCCGGAATCTCTGACGAGGAATTCGAGGAATATTTCTTCCTGCGCGACAATCCGAAGGGCCTGATCTTCGAACGCTGGCGGCATATCCATGGCTGCGGCCGCTTCTTCAACGCGGCGCGCGACACGGTGAGCGACCATTTCTACCGCACCTACAAGGCCGGCGAGCCGAAGCCGGATCCTTCAACGCTTCTGCCGGGCGCATCCGAGCCGTTAGCCCCGAGCCAGAGCGAACAAGAACAGACGGCACAAAAAGAGGGATTTGCTGAATGAGCGGCGCCAATCGTATTGCGGGCAAGGGGCGTCTGACGCCCGCCAGAACCGCCCGCTTCACCTTTGACGGCAAAAGCTACACGGCTCTCGAAGGCGACACCGTCGCCTCCGCCCTGCTTGCCAATGGCGTTCATCTCGTCGGCCGCTCGTTCAAGTATCATCGCCCGCGCGGCATCCTGTCGGCCGGAGCCGAGGAGCCGAATGCGCTGCTCGACATCTCCCGCGATGCGGCCCGGCGCCAGCCGAACGTCCGCGCCAGCGTGCAGGAGGTGTTCGACGGCATGAAGGCGCAGTCGCAGAACCGTTGGCCATCGCTCGCCTTCGATATCGGCGGCGTCAACAATTTGATGTCGCCCTTCTTTGCCGCTGGCTTCTACTACAAGACCTTCATGTGGCCGAAGGCGGCCTGGAAGCACATTTACGAGCCCTTCATCCGTCGCGCCGCCGGCCTTGGCGTCGCGCCGACGGAAGAGGATCCGGATCACTATGCCAGCCGCTATGCCCATTGCGACGTGCTGGTCGTCGGCGCCGGCATTTCCGGCCTCTCAGCGGCATTGGCCGCTGCCGAAACCGGCGCAAAGGTCATCCTCTGCGATGAGCAGGCGGAAGCAGGCGGCGCGCTGCGCTTCGACACCGGCGTCAAGATCGACGGCGTCGAGGGCTATGCCTGGGCGCAGGAGATTGTTGCCAGGCTGAAGGCGATGCCGAATGTCGAGGTGCTGACCCGCACGACGGCCTTCGGCTACTACAATCACAATTTCTTCGGGCTTGCCGAGCGGGTGACCGATCATCTGGCGAAGCCGGGCCGCAACCTGCCGCGCGAGCGACTGTGGCAGGTCCGCGCCAAGCGCGTCATCCTGGCGACTGGCGCTATCGAACGCCACATGGTGTTCCCGAACAACGACCGGCCGGGCATCATGCTGGCGTCAGCCGCGCGCGCCTTTCTCAACCATTATGGTGTCGCCGTCGGTGCCAAGATCGGCGTCTATACCGCGCATGATTCGGCCTACGAAGCCGCTTTCGATCTCAAGCGCGCCGGTGTCTCAGTCGTTGCCATCGTCGACAGCCGGGTGCGGCCGGGCGAGGCAGTCGTTGCCGAGGCAAAGCGGCTCGGCATCGAGGTCATGGCTGATTATGCTGTTGTCGATACGGCCGGCAAGCTGCGGGTCTCGTCCATGACCGTTGCGCGCAATGGCAGCTCCAGCTCTCGCAAGATCGCCGTGGATGCGCTGCTGGTTTCGGCCGGCTGGACGCCGTCGGTGCATCTGTTCTCGCAGTCGCGCGGCAAGCTGAAGTTCGATGCGGAGAAGCAGCGTTTCCTGCCGGGCACCTATGTCCAGGATTGTCTTTCCGTCGGCGCATGCAACGGCACCGACGGGCTGCAGGCGGCGATCGAGGAATCGCTTGCTGCCGGCGAGCTCATGGCGCGCGCAGCCGGAGCAAGTGGCGGGGAAAAGATCCAGCTCCAGGCGGAGCAGGCTTTCGAATGGACCGGTGGCATGATCGGCGCTGCCGAGGGCGCAGGACCGGACACCAATGCCAAGGCCTTCGTCGATTTCCAGCACGACGTCTGCGCCAAGGATATCCGCCTTGCCGTGCGCGAGGGCATGCATTCCATCGAGCATATCAAGCGCTTCACCACCAACGGCATGGCGTCCGACCAGGGCAAGCTTTCCAATATGCACGGGCTGGCGATCGCCGCCGAAATGCTTGGCAAGGATATCCCGCAGGTGGGTCTCACCACCTTCCGCGCGCCCTATACGCCGGTCACCTATGGCACGCTGATCAGCCATTCGCGCGGGTCGCTCTTCGATCCCGCCCGCAAGACGCCGATGCATGCCTGGGAAGAGGCGCATGGCGCCATCTTCGAGGATGTCGGCAACTGGAAGCGCGCGTGGTTCTATCCGCGCGCCGGCGAGACCATGCATCAGGCCGTCGACCGCGAATGCCGCACGGCGCGCGAGGTGGCGGGCGTGTTCGATGCCTCGACGCTCGGCAAGATCGAGGTGGTCGGGCCGGATGCGGCGGAGTTCCTGAACCTGATCTACACCAACGCCTGGGACACGCTGAAGCCCGGCCGCTGCCGCTACGGCATCATGCTGCGCGAGGACGGTTTCGTCTATGACGACGGCGTCGTCGGACGTCTGGCAGACGACCGCTTCCACGTGACCACCACAACCGGCGGCGCACCGCGTGTGCTGCATCACATGGAAGACTATCTCCAGACGGAATTCCCGCATCTGAAAGTCTGGCTGACGTCGACGACCGAACAATGGGCTGTCATTGCAGTGCAGGGACCGAAGGCGCGCGAGATCATCGAGCCGCTGGTCGAGGGGCTCGATCTTTCCAACGAGGCCTTCCCGCATATGAGCGTGGCCGAGTGCAAGGTGTGCGGCGTGCCGGCGCGGCTGTTCCGCGTCTCGTTTACCGGCGAGGTCGGCTATGAAATCAACGTGCCGGCCGATTACGGCCAGTCGGTTCTCGAAGCCGTTTGGGCGCGGGCCGAGCCGCTGGGCGCCTGCGCCTATGGCACCGAGACCATGCACATACTGCGCGCCGAAAAGGGCTATATCATCGTCGGTCAGGATACCGACGGCACGGTGACGCCAGACGATGCCGGTCTCTCATGGGCCGTCTCCAAGAAGAAGACGGATTTCGTCGGCATCCGCGGCCTGAAGCGGCCGGATCTGGTGAAGGAAGGCCGCAAGCAGCTCGTCGGCCTCGTCACGCGCGACCCGAAGATTGTGCTGGAGGAAGGCGCGCAAATCGTCGCCGATCCGAACGAGCAGAAGCCGATGACCATGCTCGGCCACGTCACTTCGGCCTACTGGTCGGAAAATCTCGGCCGCTCCATCGCCTTCGCTTTGGTCGCCGGCGGCCGCGATCGCATGGGCAAGACGCTCTATGTGCCGATGCCCGACAAGACGATATCAGTCGAGGTGACGGATCTGGTGTTCTTTGACAAGGAAGGAGGCCGGATCAATGGTTGATCTCGCAACCCGTAAACTGCCGCTCGCCGGCCGCCACGGCGGTTCCGCCACCGTCAGGCTGACGCCTGCCGCGCCCGCAAGCCGCATTTCGCTGCGCGCGCCGAGCGATTCCATCGGCGGCCTTTCGCAGGCGCTCGGCCTGCAAATGCCGAACCGGCCGAAGACCTCTGCCAGCGCCAACGGCCGTCATGCCCTTTGGCTTGGCCCGGACGAATGGCTCGTCATCGATGAGAACGGCGCCGATCTGGTCGGCCTTGCGGCCTCGGCCGGCGTGCTGCACTCGGCAGTCGATGTCTCGCATCGCAATACCGCCGTGATCGTGTCCGGCCCCGGCGCGGAAGCAACGCTTTCGGGCGGCTGCCCGCAGGATCTTTCGCTGCAGGCTTTCCCAGTCGGCGCCTGCTCGCGCACGCTGTTTGGCAAGGTCGAAGTCGTGCTGCTGCGGCTCGACGAGGAAACGTTCCGCGTCGAGGTCTGGCGCTCCTTCTCTGACTATGCCTTCGGCCTTCTGGCCGAAGCGGCGGAGGATGCGAGCCTTTAATGGCTCCGCATCCCGGCTGGTCAGGCTTCTACCGGCCGATCCTTCGGATCGAACTGCGATATGGTCGTCCATGTCGCAGTCAATGCCGGCTTGCGTTCATTCTCGATTTCGACCGTCACATCATAGGTTAGCATCAGCATATTGGCGCCGCGCAGCCGGGTTTCGGCGAGCATGAAACGGCCGCGCACGCGCGCGCCGCATTTGACCGGCGACATGAAACGGATCTTCTCGAAGCCGTAGTTGATGCCCATGGTCTGCTCGCGGATCTTAGGCAGGGCGCTGTAGTTCAGCGCCGAGAGTAGCGAGAGCGTCAGAAAGCCATGCGCGATGGTACCGCCATAGGGCGTTTCCGCTTTAGCGCGCTCGGGATCGACGTGGATGAACTGGTGATCGTGCGTCGCGTCGGCGAAGGTATCGATCATAGTCTGGTCGACCGCGAGCCAATCGGAAATGCCGATCTCCGTTCCCACACGTTTCATGATTTCAACAAGCGAGATATCGCCGGGCATTCCCATCCTCGTCAGTCTAAGGGGTCAATGGCCCTTTCTGGCGAATTGGGACAGAAAGTGCAACCGGGTCAAAATTCGACGAAGAAACTGACGGAGCGGGCGGGGATCGTGATCTGCTCGTCGGCTGATGGTTCACCCGACGGGCTCAACAGCGACCAACCGCCTTTTTCGGATGGTGGCAGCGTGGTGTGGAGTTCGTCGGCTGCGCGATTGAGGAGGATGGCGAGTCGCACTGGCCGACCGGCTTCTTGGTCTTGCGTCTCGATTGCCATGCCGAGCACGTCGGCTGCCGGTGCATCCCAGTCCGGCACGGACATCGGCGTACCCGCGGCGGAAAACCAGAGGATGTCGCCGTCCCCCTTGAAGAAGTCCATATCGCTGAAGGCGCTGAAGCGGCGGCGCAGGCCTGCAAGCCACGCCGTGTGGCCGATCAGATCCTCATCGAGGGCTGACCAGTCCATCCAGGTGATGGCATTGTCCTGGCAATAGGCATTGTTGTTGCCTTGCTGGCTGCGACCGCCTTCGTCGCCGGCCGTCAGCATGATCGTGCCGCGCGTGGCAAAGAGCGTCGAAAGCATCGCTTCGACGTCGGCGCGGCGCTTGTTCTGGATGGTCTGGTCGTCCGTCTTGCCTTCGGCGCCGTTGTTCCAGGAGAAATTCTCGTTGTGGCCGTCGCGGTTGTTCTCGCCGTTGGCTTCATTGTGCTTTTCGGCATAGGAGACGAGGTCCATCAGCGTGAAGCCGTCATGGGCGGCGAGGAAGTTGACGCTGCGCGTCTGCGTGCGGCCGTCGCGGCCGAAGATGGAGGAGGAGCCGGCAAGGATCGTCGCCAGATCGCCGATCCTGCTGTCACCGCGCCAGAAGCGGCGGAGATCATCGCGGGCGCGGTCGTTCCATTCGAGAAAAGGTGCTGGAAAATTCCCTAGCTGATAACCGCCGGGACCAATGTCCCAGGGTTCGGCGATGAGGATGCGATCCTGAAGTACGTCATCCGCCAGCATGGTGCGCAGTGTCATGCTTTCGGGATCGAACCCCTTGGTGCCGCGCCCGATCACCGTGGCGAGGTCGAAGCGGAAACCGTCGATGCCGGCGTGCTGGACGAAATGGCGGAGGCTGTCGATGATGAGCTTGCGCGTCGCCGGCTGGTCGCAGGCGACGGTATTGCCGGTGCCTGTGTCGTTGACCAGCGTGCCGGGCTGATCCGGCAGATGACGGAAATAGGTTGGGTTGTCGAGGCCGCGCAGCGATAGCGTCGGCCCCTGGCGATCGCTTTCGCCCGTGTGGTTGAAGACGAGATCGAGGATGACTGCGATCCCCTCGGCATGGAGGGCCGCGACCGTCTCGCGCAACTCCGTGATACCGCCGGGCACGAGACGCGGGTCGAGCGCCATGAAGGCGACGGGATTGTAGCCCCAGCCGTTGGTGAGACCGAGCGGCGGCAGGTGCCGTTCGTCGATCCAGGCGGTGATCGGCATCAGCTCGATGGCGTTCACCTGGAGGCGCTTGAGATGGGCGATGATGGAGGGATGGGCGAGGGCGCCGAGCGTGCCGCGCTTTTCCACCGGCACGTCCGGATGCAGCATGGTGAACGGCTTGACGGCGATCTCGTAGATCAGGCCGCCCGGCTGAAACAGCGGCTTGGCCGGGGCAACAGTGACATCGCGTGAGACGATCGCCTTTGGCATGAGATCCTGCGTGTCTTCGCCGAAGGTTCCGAGGCGCGGATCGTATCGGAACGGCCGGTCGATCTCCTTGGCATAGGGATCGATCAGCAGTTTGGACGGATCGAACCACAAGCCTTGGTCGGGATCGTATGTGCCGTGGGCGCGCAGGCCATAGCGCATGCCCTCCTTGGCACCCTTGACGAAAAGGCGATGCTCGTCGCCGTCGCGGGTCAATGGCAGGCGCGAGATTTCCTTCTTGCCCTCGGCATCGAACAGGCAAAATTCGATCCGTTCGGCATGTCTGGACCAGACGGCAAATTCAATGCCCGTTTCGGTGAGGGTAGCGCCAAGGCAGCGGATTGTCGGCTCTGACATGTCTGGCGGGCTTTCCGGATCGCTAGAGATGGTTCCCTCTCCCTGCTTGCGGGGAGAGCTGGGGTGAGGGGCAGAGCGTCCGGCAAGTTCTGCGGTCGCGGCGAATTTTGAGAAGGCCCCTCATCCGACCAGTCGCCGCTTCACTTCATTCGGCGGCTCCCAGCCACCTTCTCCCCGCAAATGTGGGGGAGAAGGGCTTAATCCGTAGGTTCAGGTGATAACAGTCGGGGCGTCGCGGCCGGTGCGGCCCTTGATGTCAGCGATTTCCTGGGCTGCGGTGATGAGGTCTGCGAGCGCTTCCTGCGTCTCGATGTTGTGACGGGTCGGGTCGGGCTCGTAGCGTTCGATGTAGACGCGCAGGGTCGCGCCCGTCGTGCCGGTGCCAGACAGGCGGAAGACGACGCGGGAGCCGCCCTCGAACAGGATGCGGATGCCCTGATGCTGGCTGACGGACTTATCGACCGGATCGTGATAGGCGAAGTCGTCGGCGGCGGAAACAGTGAGATCGCCATACTTCGTGCCCGGCAGGGTCGGCAGCTTCTCGCGCAGCGCGGCAATCAGGCCGTTGGCGGCATCGGTGTCGACGCCTTCATAGTCGTGGCGGGAATAATAGTTGCGGCCGTAGGTGGCCCAATGCTGCGTGACGATATCGACGACGCTTTCGCCGCGCACGGCGAGAATGTTGAGCCAGAGCAGCACAGCCCAAAGGCCGTCCTTTTCGCGAACGTGGTTGGAGCCGGTGCCCGAGCTTTCCTCGCCGCAGATCGTCGCCATGCCGGCATCGAGCAGGTTGCCGAAGAATTTCCAGCCGGTCGGGGTTTCGTACATGCCAATGCCGCGCTTTTCGGCGACGCGGTCGGCAGCACCGCTGGTCGGCATGGAGCGGGCGATACCGGCGATGCCGTGCGAATAACCGGGCGCGAGGTTAGCGTTGGCCGCGAGGATCGCCAGACTGTCCGACGGCGTGACGTAGATGCCCTTGCCGATGATCAGGTTACGGTCGCCGTCGCCATCCGATGCCGCGCCGAAGTCGGGCGCATCGTCGCCCATCATCTCGTCGTAGAGCTCCTTGCAGTGGACGAGGTTCGGGTCAGGGTGATGGCCGCCGAAGTCGGGCAGTGGCAGGAAGTTGCGCACCGATCCATCGGGCGCCCCGAGGCGGATCTCGAAGATCTCCTTGGCGTAGGGCCCGGTGACCGCGCTCATCGCATCGAAGCAGAGGCGGAAGCCGAGGCTGATCAGGTTGCGGATGGCGCCGAAATCGAACAGCTCCTCCATCAGGGCAGCGTAGTCTTCGACGGGGTCGATGACAGAAACGATCATGCCGCCGATATCTTCGCGGGCGATGCGGTCGAGATTGATGTCCGGAAAATCCGATATCTTGTAGCTGTCGATGACCTTGGAGCGCTCGTAGATGGCATCCGTGATCTTTTCCGGCGCCGGGCCGCCATTGCCGATATTGTACTTGATGCCGAAATCTTCGGTCGGGCCACCGGGATTGTGGCTGGCCGACAATATGATGCCGCCGAACGCCTTGTACTTGCGGATGATGTGCGAGGCAGCGGGCGTCGAGAGGATGCCGCCCTTGCCGACCATCACTTTGCCGAAGCCGTTTGCGGCGGCCATCTTGATGGCCTTCTGAATGACGTCGCGATTGTAGTAACGGCCGTCGCCGCCGATGACCAGGCACTTGCCCTGATAGCCTTCGAGCGAATCGAAAATCGATTGAATGAAGTTTTCCGCGTAATTCGGCCGCTGGAATTCGGGAACCTTCTTTCGCAGGCCCGAGGTGCCGGGTTTCTGATCCGCGTAGGGGGTGGTGGATACGGTTTTAATCATCGGGTTAAGCGCCTCTCGAGACAAGACTGGAGTAGAGAGCGGCGTAGCGTTCTGCGCTTCTGCCCCAGGATACGTCGGATTTCATGCCCTGCTTTTGCATCTGCGTCCAGACCTTTCGATCCTGGAAAAGGTGCATGGCACGGCGCATGGCTTGCAGCAGCCCTCCGGCAGTGACGGGCGAAAACTGAATGCCGGTCGCGACTTTGGCCTGCAGCGCGGCGTGGTTGGCGTCGATAATGGTATCGTTGAGCCCGCCCGTACGCGCGACAATCGGCAGACAGCCATAGCGTAAGCCATAAAGCTGCGTGAGGCCACAGGGTTCGAAACGCGAGGGGATGATAATCGCGTCGCAACCGCCCTGCATGATATGCGACATCGGCTCGTTATAGCCGGCCGACACCCCGACGCGGCCGCGATGGCGGCCGGCTGCGGCGAACAACGCGCCTTCCAGCGCTGCATCACCGGCGCCCAGGATGGCGAGCTTGCCGCCCATGTGAACGATCTCGCTGGCGACGCCGGCCAGAAGATCCATGCCTTTCTGCCAGGTGAGGCGGCTGACGACGCAGAAGATCGGCCCATCATCGTGGTCGAGCCCGAAGTATTCGATGACGCGCTCGCGGTTGACAGCGCGGTCCTTGAGTGTCGCGGCGCTATAGGTCTGCGCGATCATCGCGTCGGTCGCAGGGTTCCAGATGTCGTCGTCGATGCCGTTGACGATGCCGTGGAGGCTGTTCGCCCTGCTGGCGATGACGCCCTCAAGACCCATGCCGAATTCCGGCGTCAGGATTTCCTCGGCATAAGACGGGCTGACGGTGGTCAGCGCATGGGCCGTCTGCAGGCCGCCCTTTAGGAAGCCGACATCGCCGTAATATTCGACGCCTTCCATGGAAAAGGCGTGCGCCGGCAAGCGCAGGCCGGGGAAGATGCTGGGGCCGAATTGACCCTGAAAGGCAATGTTGTGGATCGTGAGCACACTCGGCAGTTCCGGCGTCGGATAGTAGCGCATGTAGACCGGCACGAGGGCGGATTGCCAGTCATGGGCATGCACCAGATCCGGCTGCCAGCCGGGCAATCGGCCGGCAGCGATTTCTGCGCCGGCCAGCGACAAGGCGGCGAAACGCCGCCAGTTGTCGGGGTAATCCCTTCCCGTGGCATCGACATAGGGTCCGCCGGTGCGGCTGTAATAGGCCGGCGCATCGAGCACGAGGAAGGAAATGCCGCCATGCTCGACTTCCAGTACGGTCGCCTGTTCGCCGAGCAGATCGGTGAATTCAAGGCGAACCACTGGGTTGCGAATGGCTTTCATCACCGCGGGATAGCCCGGGATGAGGGTCTTGGTTTCGACACCATAGGGTCTCAGTGCAATGGGCAGGGCGCCGGCCACATCGGCCAGGCCCCCCGTCTTGATCAGGGGGAAAACCTCGGATGCAACCGAAAGGACCTTCATGCCTCAGATATCCAGCTTGTCGATCATCGTCTGGGTGATCAGGCAGATACCACTTTCCGTGCGGCGCCAGCGCTTGGCGTCCAGTTCCGGATCCTCGCCGACGATCAGGCCCTCCGGAATGGTGACGCCATGGTCGATGACGACATTCTTGAGCTGCGCTCGGCGGCCGACCTTGACGCTCGGCAGCACCACGGCTCCCTCCAGCTTGGAGTAGGAGTTGGCGCGCACGCCGGTGAACAGCAGGCTGTTGTAGAGGCTCGCGCCTGAAATGATGCAGTCGCCGGCGACAACGGAGGAAACAGCCGAACCGCGGCGGTCCTCGTCGTCATGGACGAATTTGGCCGGCGGGCTGATTTCCGCGTAGGTCCAGATCGGCCAGGACTTGTCATAGATGTCGAGTTCCGGCACCACGGCGGTCAGGTCGATATTGGCCTGCCAGTAGGCGTCGATCGTGCCGACGTCGCGCCAATAGGCCTCGCGCTCGAAATCAGAGCGGACGCAGGATTGCGCGAAGCGGTGCGCGACGGCTTTGCCGTTCTTGACGATGTAGGGAATGATGTCCTTGCCGAAGTCGCGGCTGGAGTTGGGGTCGGCGGCATCACGTTTCAGGCATTCGATCAGGAACTTCGTGTGGAAGACGTAGATGCCCATCGAGGCCAGCGCGAAATCCGGATTGCCGGGGATGCCGGGCGGATCAGCGGGCTTCTCGACAAAGTCGATAATCTGGTCTTTTTCGTCGACGTGCATGACGCCGAAGCCGACGGCTTCCATGCGGGGCACTTCGAGGCAGCCGATGGTGACATCAGCGCCAGAATCGACGTGCTGCTGCAGCATCCATTCATAGTCCATCTTGTAGATGTGGTCGCCGGCGAGGATGACCATGTATTCCGGGCCATAAGGCTCGATGATGTCGATGTTCTGGTAGACCGCGTCGGCCGTGCCTTCATACCACTGCGTTTCCGACACGCGCTGCGAGGCCGGCAGGATATCGAAACTTTCGTTTCGCTCGGGCCGGAAGAAGTTCCAGCCGCGCTGCATATGGCGGATCAGCGAGTGCGCCTTGTACTGGGTGGCGACACCGATGCGGCGGATACCAGAGTTGAGTGCGTTGGACAGGGCGAAATCGATGATTCGGGTCTTGCCGCCGAAGTAGACGGCCGGCTTCGCGCGGCGGTCGGTGAGTTCCTTTAATCGGCTGCCTCGACCCCCGGCAAGAACGTAGGCCATGGCGTCGCGTGCCAGCGGCTGGAAACGTTTTTCTACCATTTTATTCCTCCCTGTCGGTAATGATCTCAAAATTCCGGTTCGAGCATGATGGTCGCCAACGGAGGCAGCGTTATCGTCGCCTGTACGCCTCCGCCCGCGTTGACGGCCTGGACACGCCCGCCGTTCCCCTTGCCGCTGCCGCCATAAATGTCGGCATCGGTGTTCAGTATTTCACGCCACCGCCCCTCCGCCGGCAAGCGCAACGTATAATTCTCGCGGTAAACTGGCGTAAAATTGGTGATGACCGCAACCGGTTTTTCACCGGGTGCCTTGCGCAGCCAGGCGAAGACCGAATTCTCGAAATCATCGACGATTAGCCATTCGAAGCCATCGCCCTCGCAGTCGCGGGCATGCAACGCCGGTTTGCTGCGATAGGTGAAGTTGAGATCGCGCACGAGGCGCCGCATGCCTTCATGCATGCGATATTGCAGCAGGTTCCAATCCAGCGCCCGCTCTTCGCTCCATTCGCTCCACTGTGCGAATTCCTGACCCATGAACAGCAGCTTCTTGCCGGGATAGCCCCACATGAAGGCATAGAAGGCACGCAGGTTGGCGAATTTCTGCCAGTCGTCGCCGGCCATCTTGGCAATCAGCGATCCCTTGCCGTGCACCACTTCGTCATGGGAGAGCGGCAGGACGAAGTTTTCCGAGAAGGCATAGATCAGGCCGAAGGTCAGCTCATTGTGGTGGTACTTGCGGTGCACGGCCTCGCGGGAGAGATAGCTCAGCGTGTCGTGCATGAAGCCCATGTTCCACTTGAAGCCGAAGCCGAGGCCGCCTTCGTGGACCGGCTGCGACACTTTCGGCCAGGAGGTGGATTCCTCGGCAATGGTCATGACGCCCGGATGCGCGCCGTAGACCCTCGCATTCATCGACTGGAGAAAACGGACCGCCTCGAGGTTCTCGTTGCCGCCATATTCGTTCGGGATCCATTCGCCGTGCTTGCGCGAATAATCCAGGTAGAGCATGGAGGCAACGGCATCGACGCGCAAACCGTCCAGGTGGTACTTTTCCGCCCAGAAGAGCGCATTGTTCTCGAGATAGGAGAGAACTTCGGTACGGCCGAAATTGTAGATCGCCGTATTCCAATCGGGATGAAAACCCTTGCGCGGGTCTTCATGCTCATAGAGCGCCGTGCCGTCGAACCAGCGAAGGCCATGCTCGTCGGTCGGGAAATGCGCCGGCACCCAATCGAGGATGACGCCGATGCCGACCTTGTGGCAGCCGTTGACGAAGCGGGCAAAACCTTCCGGCTCGCCGAAACGGGCCGTTGGTGCATAGAGGCCGGTGGTCTGATAGCCCCAGGACGGATCGTAGGGATGCTCGGTGATCGGCAGGAACTCGATATGGGTGAAGCCCATATCGACGCAATAGGGTATCAAGCGCGAGGCGAGCTCGTCCCAGGACAGCATGGAACCGTCGTCGCGGCGCTGCCAGGAGCTTGCATGGACCTCATAGATGCTGATGGGCTGACGGCGCTGGTCGACGCTCGCCCAATGCTCGCGATGGGCCGCATCCTCCCAGACCTGGGTCAATTCGTTGGCCGTGACGGAAGCGGTCTTCGGGCGCAATTCGCTCCGGCGGGCAAAGGGATCGGCCTTCAGCGGCAGCACAACGCCGTCCTTGCCGCGGATTTCGAACTTGTAGGCTACGCCGGCCGGCACATCCGGCGCAAAGATCTCCCAGATGCCGGAATCCGATCGGTAGCGCATGACGTGCCGACGGCCATCCCAATTATTGAAGTCGCCGACGACAGAAACGCGCTGGGCGTTCGGCGCCCAGACGGCGAAATGAAAGCCCTGGACGCCCTCATGCTTCATGGGATGGGCGCCCATCTTGTCGAACAGCCGCAAATGTGTGCCCTGGCGAGCGAAATAGTCATCCATCGGTCCGAGAACCGGGCCGAAGCTGTAGGGGTCGGTCACCGCCCATTCGGCATCGCCGCGCCGGGCGCGATAGCGCACCGGTTGCTGCTTGGTAAGTTTCACATCGCCGGAAAAGAAGCCCGCCGGATCAAGGCAATCCAGCTCGCCGATGACGGAACCGTCCAGTGCCATGGCGGTCACGGCCTCGGCGCCAAGAATGAAGCAGCGGGCCACAAACCCATCATCCGTCCGATGCACGCCGAGAACGGCGAACGGGTCCGAATGCGTGCCTGCGAGAATTGCAGCAATTTCGTCTGCCGAAATGTCCCTCAAGCTTGTGCCGTCAGCGGGTCTTTTCGGCTTTTTCATCCGGCTCTCCAAATTTCCTTGGCATATTGACGGATCGTCCGGTCGGAGGAGAACCAGCCCATGCGAGCGGTGTTGTTGATCGTCTTGGCATACCACTCGGACGGATCGGCCCAGAGTATATCGACTTCGCGCTGAGCGGAGGCATAGGCGTCGAAATCGGCGGCGACCATGAACCAGTCATGGCTGTAGATGCCCTCAATCAGGGCGGTATAGCGATTGCGGTCGTCGGGAGAGAAGACGCCCGACGCGATGGCCGCAAGCGCTTGCGACAGCTCGCGCGAGCGTTCGATGACGGCGCGGGGGTCATGGCCGTCGCTACGCAGGCTGGCGACTTCGTCCGCCTTGAGGCCGAAGATGACGATGTTGTCCTCGCCGACATTGTCACGCATTTCGACATTGGCGCCGTCCAGCGTGCCAATCGTCAGCGCGCCGTTGAGGCCGAACTTCATGTTGCCGGTGCCGGAGGCTTCCATGCCCGCGGTCGAAATCTGCTCGGAGAGATCGGCGGCCGGAACCATGACTTCGGCCAGCGAGACATTGTAATTCGGCACGAAGACGACCTTCAGCAGGCCGCGCACCGACGGGTCATTGTTGATGACGCGGGCGACGTCGTTGATCAGCTTGATGATGAGCTTTGCATTGTGGTAGCTCGGCGCCGCCTTGCCGGCGAAGAGCTTGACGCGCGGCTGCCAATCCAGCTCGGGATGCGAACGGATCTGATCGTAGAGCGCTACGGTTTCGATAATGTTCAGAAGCTGGCGCTTGTATTCGTGGATGCGCTTGATCTGAATGTCGAACATTGCATTCGGATCGAGCTTGATGCCCATCCGGCTGGCCACGAGATTGGAAAGCTGCACCTTGTTGGCGCGCTTGACGGCGGCGAATTTCTCCTGGAAGGCGCTGTCCCGGGCGAACTTGTCCAGCGGCTTCAGCTTCTCGGCATCGTCGAGGAATTCATCGCCGATGGCCTCGCGAATGAGGCCGGTCAGGCCGGGATTGCACTGCATCAGCCAGCGGCGCGGCGTGATGCCGTTCGTCTTGTTGTTGATGCGGTCCGGATAGAGCTTGTGCAGGTCGGCGAAGACGGTGACCTTCATGAGGTCGGTGTGCAGTGCGGAAACGCCGTTGATCGAATGCGAACCGACAAAGGCGAGATTGCCCATGCGCAGACGCCGGTCACCGTTCTCGTCAATCAATGAAATCGAGCGGATTTCCGAGTCGCTGAAATTGCGGGCCTTGCGGGCTTCGACGAGGATCTTGGCGTTGATGGCGTAGATGATCTGCATGTGGCGCGGCAGGAGCCGTTCGAACAGCGGCACGGGCCAGCTTTCCAGCGCTTCCGGCAGAAGCGTGTGATTGGTGTAGCCGAAGGTATTGCGGGTGATATCCCAGGCCTTGTCGAATTCGAAGCCATGAATATCGACCAGCAGGCGCATCATTTCGGCGACGGAGACGGCCGGATGCGTATCGTTCAGCTGGATCGCGACCTTGTCGGCCAGATTGGTCAGATCGTCATATTGCTGCAGATGGCGGCGAATAATGTCCTGCAGCGAGGCCGACGAGAAGAAAAACTCCTGGCGCAGGCGCAACTCCTGGCCGGCGGGCGTCCCATCGGCCGGATAGAGAACACGCGTCAGACTCTCGGCCTTGTTGCTCTCCCGGAGCGCGCCGATGTGGTCGCCGGCATTGAAGGCGTCGAGCAGGATCGGATCGATCGGTTGAGCCGACCAGAGACGCAACGTGTTGACGCGCTTAGCACGCCAGCCGACGACGGGCGTATCGAATGCAGCAGCAATCACGCGTTCGGCCGGCTTCCACACATAGCGAGGCTGATCGTCATGGCCGCTGACTGTTTCGACACCGCCGCCGAAGCCGATTTCATAGGAGCTTTCCTGGCGTTCGAATTCCCAGGGATTGCCGTGGGCGAGCCATGTTTCCGGCAATTCCACCTGCCAGCCGTCGGCCATCTGCTGACGGAACAGGCCGTGCACGTAACGAATGCCATAGCCATAGGCCGGCACTTCGACGGTCGCCATGGATTCCATGAAACAGGCGGCCAGACGGCCAAGGCCGCCATTGCCGAGTGCGGCGTCCGGCTCAAGGCCGGCGATGACGCGGACATCGACGCCGAGTGAAGCCAGCGCGTTGGTGATTTCCTCCATCAGGCCGAGATTGGAGACGGCATCGCGCATCAGGCGGCCGATCAGGAATTCGAGAGATAGATAGTACACGCGCTTGGCGCCGGTCTCATAGACCTTGCGGGTCGATTCCATCCATCTGTCGATAACGCGGTCGCGAATGACGAGGATCGTCGCGGTCAGCCAATCGTGCGGCTTGGCCACTTTCGCATCCTTGCCGATGCGGTAGGTCAGGCGTTCGATGATTTCTTCCGCGAGGATTTCAGGGCGGGAACTGCGGGGCGCTGGAACGGGGAGATCGGCCTTCGTCAAGTTATTCATACTATCAACTCTCGCCATTTGTGTTTTATATTCAGAGTGTTATGTCTGAATAAAGCAAATTGCCTTTCCGTTTCACTATCACTTTACGCACCGATGTAAAGCAGTTGCAACAGGTGAATGACGCGGATGCGAAAATAGCGAGCCAACGCTTCCGAGGCGGTGAAAGGACTTGATTTCGATTGTTTTTCCGGCTCTTATCGACAGATTGATCGACAAGAAAAAGCCGCTCCAGAGCAATCTGGAGCGGCTTTTGTTTTTCGTGATCTGTCCAGGCTGCCGGTGCTTGGCGAAAGCGGTTATTTGGTCAGGAGGGTGATTTGCTTCGATGCCTGAGCGCCGATGGTCTTAAAGGCGGCGAGCAGATCAGCAGCACTCTGTGGCGTGAAGTAGTCCGAGGTTGTCGTAGCGCAGTATTTCAGCAATGCCTGACCATTTGCGGGCGCCATGAAGGCAATCGTATAGACGTGAATACTATTGCTGCGAGCCTTATCACATTGAATCTTGGTATTCGCATCGGCGTTTGGCTGGTTATTGTCCCCGTCCGTCATAAAGACGATGTACATTGTTGGATTGATCACGCCGCTCTTATTCTTGTGTAACAGCTGCTCGTTCGTCAGTCCGGGCGAGGTGGATGGCTTGGTAAGTGCATCTACCGCCGCGGTAAACGCAGGCGCTGAGTTCGTCGTACCGCTTGAAGTCAAGTTGTTGACATATGTCGTAACTTCAGTCGTGCCCCATGCTAGAGACGTCGGAGTTTGGGCGACGGAGTTATAAGAGTCTGCGCCTGTGCGGACGTACATCATATTCGGATCGGCGCTGTTCAATTGTGCAGCTAGATCGGATGTCGCAATCTTTAGCGATTGCATTTTGGTGTAGTAGTTCGCTTGAGTGCCGGTGCAGGTGCTCGTAACTTTCTTGCCATGCGAATTGGTCGTCGTGCAGGAGTAGGTGTATGTTGTTGTTGGTTGCTCTGCGTTGACCGTATTCGTGGCTTCGTCCATCGAACCGGAGCGGTCTAGGACAAAATACATGGATAATGCATTCTTTTGTACATCGGGGGACGCCCCACTTGTTGATGTGCTCGATGCGGCAATGTTCATTGAACTCTGGCCTAGCAAGCGCGTTAGGCCATTCACGAGCATTGGATACGAGGCACTCACAACGACCGAGTAACCGGCGTTCCCTAAGGAATCGGTGGTTTTCGTTATCTGGGTGTTGATGCCCGCCTTGAGTGAGTTGGTTGTGTCCGTTTCTCCGGCGAGATAGTTCGACATCTGGCCGACGATGAAGTTGCTGGCGAGATCCTTTGCGGTCGTCGTCGTGGCGGTGCCATTAGCGAGCGCTGTTGCGGTAGCAAGCGCCGCAGAATCCGTAGCCTCTTGGAGCTCGCTGTGCGACAGCGACATGTTTGTTATGTCGATTGCCATGCCGGCGGCTGCGGCCAACACCGGCACCGCAATCGCTGTAAGGATGCCGAAATTTCCCGCCTTATCACGTAGAAGTTGTTTTAAGGTGCGAAGTTTATCCGAACCGGAGATCATCATGTCCGCCTGTTGGAGAGAGTTAAAGGCCTTAAGAATGGGCGGGACTATCGGTCACAAATATTAGGCGACCGTTTAAGCGGCAGTTCGAAATTTAACAAACTGCCGGATCGGTCTCATTTTGGCTTGGTTTATTACTGTTTTACCGGAACGACATCCACGGCCTGGACGGTTTTCTGGCTGCCATAGCCCTTGAGCACGCCGATGACCGGCGCGACATCGGAATAATCGCGGCCATAGGCGACGACGATATGATCGGTTCCGGCGGGAATATTGTTCGTCGGATCGAGCTCGATCCAGCCCGCGGTTTCTCCGCACCAGACGCGCACCCAGGCATGCATGGCGTCTGCTCCCTCCAGCCGCTCCTTGCCCGGCGGCGGGATGGTGCGCAGGAAGCCGCTGACGTAGCCGGCCGGGATGCCCAGGCTGCGCAGCGCGATGATCATCACATGCGAGAAATCCTGGCAGACGCCGCGTTTCAGGCGGAAGGCCTCCTTGGGCGTGGTATCGACGGTGGTCGCCTTCGCATCGTAGACGAAATCCTTGTGGATCTGGGAGCAGATCGCATGGGCGATCTGCATGGTTGTCAGGTTCGTCGTCTTCCATTGCCTGCTGTAGCTGGCGATTTCGCCTGTTTCGGGCAGGCGGGGGCTGCTGGCGAGGAAATGGTGCGGCGAGGAGGGGTCGACCGACCAGCAGTCGCTGACCTCATCGGGCAGTTTGGCGAGCAAGGGCGAGAAGTCGGCCGCGACGGGCTGGCTCTCCACCTGGACGCGCGCCTGCATGCGGATATCAAGCTTCTCGTGCGGATCGCGCACCAGGATCGATGTTGCCGAATGCTGGAAGAAATCGGTGAAATTCGATTGCTCGTCCGGATGCGGCGTAACCTTCAGCGAGCCGGCGATCAGCCGCTGACGGTTGGTCAGCGACAGCGGCAGCAAACGCACGATGTGACGCGCGCCGCTGGCCGGCGCGTCGTAGATATAGCCCATGTGCAGCGACAGGTCGTATAGCATCACATCATCCGAGATAAGTTCGGGCCAGCAGGTCCGAGAGGCGTTCCAGCTCGCGTTCCAGCCGCTGATAGACCTCGCCGGTCATCGTTTCCGGCGTCATGACCGCAAGGCCCGAATGCAGCCGCATGGCTTCGCGATAGAAGGGCGACATCTGACCGTTGACGAAGGCGTTCGGCAATTGCTCCACTTCGCGGTGGATCTCGTTCATCTGGAAGAGGATCGAGCGTGGGTTGAGCGGATCGAGCGCCAGAAGGTCGGTCACCGTCAGGCGCGCCGTGTTGACGTTGTAGCGGCGGCGGTGGGTCATGACGCTGTCGCCGATTTCGAGCAGCATGTCGAGCGCGCCATCGGGCGCCTCGGGACCGGACATATGGCCGAGAAGCCGCGTCATGTGCAGCCCGCGCTCGATATAGCGGCCGAGCGACAGGAAGCGCCAGCCGGTGAAGCGATACATGTTCTCGTGCACGAGGCCGGCAAAACCCGCAAGCTTGCGCAAGAGGATCGTCATGGCGTGGCTGGCGTCGTCGCCGTGCTTCACCCTCTCCTTGAAACGGCGGGCGGTCTTGGCAAGATCGGTCAGCGCCAGCCAGCCGTCCGGGGAAAAGCGGTCGCGAATGTTGCTGGCCGAGTAGACGGCGCTGTCGATGTTGCGCAGCAGGCTTTCCGGTACGGCTTTCTCGGTGTCTATGTCGATGGCGGCCAGATAGGCGGTGACGTCGGCGAGCAGCGGCTGGTTGGGATCGGCGGCTTCGGCGAAGCGCCCATGCCAGGCGCGCAGGATGCGCAAGGCCCCCTCGGCCCGCTCGATATAGCGGCCGAGCCAGAAAAGATTGTCGGCTGCGCGGCTTGGCAGGCTGCCCGGCATGTTGCGGGTGAAGGTCTCTTCCGCCGGCAGCAGCGTGTGGGCTTCCACAGGCTTGTCGGAGACGATCCAGACGTCGGCGGCCGAGCCGCCCGCCTGCATGGCAATGGCGGCGACATCATCACCACTGCCGATGCGGGCAAAGCCGCCCGGCATGATCTGCCAGCCGTTGTCCGTGCGGGCGGCGAAGACGCGCAAGCTCATCGGCCGTGGTATCAGCTTGCCGTTGACCCAGGCCGGCGTCGTCGAAAGGGTGACGACTTCCTGGCCGACCAGCTTATGACCGTCGGTCGCCAGCCAGTCGGCGATCGAGTCGCGGGCGGTGCTGCGCAGCGTCGAGCCCAGCACCGATTGGCCGCTGTCGTCGAAGAAGGGCATGCGGGAATAGGCCGGGCCGATCACCATCTTCTCGATATTGGTCGCGACATGCTGGCGCTCGCTCTTCTGGCCGCACCACCAGGTGGCGATCGACGGTAGTTTCAGCTCTTCGCCGCGCAGATGCCGACAGATGGTGGGCATGAAGGCAAGCAGGGCGCGGGTTTCGAGAATGCCGGAGCCGAGGGCATTGACGATTGAGACGGTCTGCGCCCGCAGCGCCTCCACCAAGCCCGGCGTGCCGATATGGGAGTGCTGATTGAGCTCCAGCGGATCGGCGTAGGAGGCGTCGAGGCGACGCCAGAGCACGCTGATCGGCCGCAGCCCGGCCACGGTGCGCACCATCAGCTGGTCGTTGACGACGGTGATGTCCTCGCCCTCGAGCAGCATGAAGCCGAGATAGCGGGCGATATAGGCGTGTTCGTAATAGGTTTCGTTGGCCGGGCCCGGCGTCAGAACGGCGACGCGTCCTTCAGTGCCGTGCTTGTCGCCAAGCAAGGCATCGCGAAAGGCGCCGAAGAAGGAGGCGAGGCGGTGCACCCTGGTTTCGGCATAGATGTCCGAGAAGGCGCGGGTCGTGGCAACGCGGGTTTCGAGCGCAAAGCCGGCGCCGGACGGCGCTTGGGTTCGATCGGCCAGCACCCACCAGTTGCCGTCAGGACCGCGGCCGATCTCGAAGGCCAGGAAGTGCAGATAGTGACCGTTCGCAGGCGTGACGCCGACCAGCGGCCGCAGGAATTCCGGATTGCCGGCGATCAGGGCCGGCGGCAACAGACCTTCGTTTACCAATCGGTTGTCGCCGTAGATGTCGGCAATGACCTCTTCAAGCAGGTCGGCGCGCTGGCGCAGGCCCTCGGAGAGCGTCTGCCATTCGCGCTCGTCGATCAGCACCGGGATATGGGAAATAGGCCATTCGCGCTCGCTGACGCCTGTCGCTCCATAGGCGCGATAGAAAACGCCGGCATCGCGCAGGTAGCGATCGGCGCGAGCGAAACGCTCCATCAGCTCCTGTTCCGACATGCGGCTCAGCGCTGACAGCAGGTTCCGCCAGACCGGCCGCACGGCGCCGGTATTGTCGACCATCTCGTCGGCAACGCCGGGCAGCGCGCTATAGGCAAAGGCCGGATCGTTGCCGATGCCAGCCTTTACCTCGTTGCGCCGTTCCGCTGCCGGTTTTCTAGCCATGCATATTTCCGCTTCAAATTCCCGCCGGCCGTCTGAGGTCGAGCGTCAGCGGGAATTCCGCCGATACCGCCTCCGGCCGCAGGCCGTAGCCGCCAGCCGTATGCCCCCAAGGTTCGAATCGCGCAAGGCGTCGCGCTTCGGCCTCGTTGCCGTTGACGGGAAAAACGTCATAGTTCCGGCCACCCGGATGGGCAACATGATAGATGCAGCCGCCGATCGAACGGCGTGACCATGTATCATAAATGTCGAAGGTCAGTGGCGTATCGGTGGGCAAAACCGGATGCAGGCCCGAAGCCGGATGCCATGCCTTATAGCGGACGCCGGCGACAGAAACGCCCGAGGCGCCTGTCGACGTCAACGGCATCGGGCGCCCGTTGCAGGACACTGTGTAGCGCGTGGGGTTGCTGGTTTCGAGCCGTACCTGCAAGCGCTCCACCGACGAGTCGACGTATCGGACTGTACCTCCAATCGCGCCCTCCTCGCCCAGCACATGCCAAGGCTCCAGCGCCTGGCGCAGTTCCAGCTTGTTGCCTTCGTATTCGACCTCGCCGCAGAAGGGAAAGCGGAATTCCAGCTGCGCCTGGAACCATTCGGAACGCAGATCGAAGCCGTTTTCACGGAGATCGGCGAGCACATCGAGGAAATCCTGCCAGACATAGTGCGGCAGCATGAAACGATCGTGCAGCGTCGTGCCCCAGCGCACGAACTTGCCGTCGATCGGATTGCGCCAGAAGCGGGCGATGAGGGCGCGCACCAGCAATTGCTGGGCAAGGCTCATGCGGGCATTGGGCGGCATTTCGAAGCCGCGGAACTCGACCAGACCGAGGCGCCCCGTTGGGCCATCCGGCGAAAACAGCTTGTCGATGCAGATTTCCGAGCGATGGGTGTTGCCGCTGGAATCGGTCAGAAGATTGCGAAACAGGCGGTCGACAAGCCAGGGCAGGGGCGGAATGCCATGACCGGGCGCCGGCACCTGGGCTATCGCGATTTCCAGCTCGTAGAGGCTGTCGTGGCGCGCTTCGTCGATGCGCGGGGCCTGGCTGGTCGGGCCGATGAACAGGCCGGAAAAGAGGTAGGAGAGCGAGGGGTGTCGCTGCCAGTGCAGCACCAGGCTCTTCAGCAGGTCAGGACGGCGCAGGAACGGGCTGTCGTTCGGATTGGCACCGCCGACCACGACATGGTTACCGCCGCCGGTGCCGGTGTGGCGGCCGTCGATCAGGAACTTGTCGGTGCCGAGACGCGTCTGCCAGGCCTCTTCGTAAACCGCCGTCGTGATGTCGACGCATTCCTGCCAGCTCGATGCGGGATGGACGTTGACCTCGATCACGCCGGGATCGGGTGCGACGCGGATGACGTTGATGCGCTCGTCCTGCGGCGGCGGATAGCCTTCGATATGCACCGGCAGCCCGAGCTCAGCAGCCGCATTCTCGGCGGCGGCCAAAAGTTCGAGATACTGCTCTATCCCCTCGGTCGGCGGCATGAAGACACACAGCCGGCCGTCGCGCGGCTCGACCGAGATGGCCGTGCGTACAGCACCTCGGATATCGCCGAGCGTCTGTTCGACGCGCGATTGCCCGCTTTCGTCGGCCTGGAACGAGGCTTCCGGCATGGCGCGGCCCGCCGGCACGATGACGTCGGGCAAGGGCGTGCGCGGAATGGAGGGGTCGACGGTATGGATATAGGGATAACGCGATGGCGGCACATAGGGCAGGGTGCCGAGCGGCAGGCGGTAGCCGATCGGCGAGTCGCCCGGCACCAGGTAGATCTTGCCGCGGCGCGTACGCCATTTCTCGCTGACCCAACGCGTGCCCGAGGCCCGTGCATTCCAGGCCTGCACGGGAAGAACATAGCCGGTCGCCGTCGTCAGGCCGCGCTCGAAGACGCGGGCGATGCGGCTGCGCTCCTCCGGGTCCTTCAGTTTCGAATTGGACGGGTCGACGTTTTCCGGCAGGCTGCCTTCCTTGATGATCCATTCGGCCGGGTCTTCATAGGCCGGCAGCACCATGTCGGGGTCGATCGCCAACTCCTTGGCAATTGCGCTCAGAAGCTTCCCAGCATCGTCCGCAGTTGCGCCGGTCTTGGCGGTCTCTTGCGCGATCAAGGCCGGGTTTTGCCAGACGGGCTTGCCGTCCTTGCGCCAGTAGAGCGAGAAGGTCCAACGCGGCAGGCTTTCGCCCGGATACCATTTGCCCTGGCCGTAATGCAGGAAGCCACCGGGCGCGAAGCGATCGCGCAGGCGGCGGATCAGCTGATCCGCCCTGTCGCGCTTGGTCGGGCCGACGGCGGCTGTGTTCCATTCCTCCGATTGGAAATCGTCGATCGAGACGAAAGTCGGCTCGCCGCCCATGGTCAGGCGCACGTCGTCTTCCTTGAGAATGCGATCGACCTGATTGCCGAGCGCATTCAGCGCATCCCAGCTTTCGTCGGAGAATGGTTTGGTGATGCGCGGATGCTCGGCGACGCGCACGACCTTCATGTCGAAATCGAATTCGGTGTTGGCTTCGCCGAAATAGCCGCCGGAGATCGGAGCGGCATTGCGGTAATGCGGCGTGGCGGCGAGCGGAATATGGCTCTCGCCGGTGAGCAGCCCCGAGGTCGGGTCTAGGCCGACCCAGCCGGCGCCGGGAAGATAGACTTCCGTCCAGGCATGCAGATCGGTGAAATCGACTTCGGTGCCGGAGGGGCCGTCGAGCGCTTTAAGGTCCGGCTTGAGCTGTATGAGGTAGCCGGAAACGAAGCGGGCGGCGAGGCCGAGATGGCGGAGAACCTGAACGAACAGCCAGCTCGAGTCGCGACAGGACCCTCTCGCCGTTTCCAGGGTCTCCTCCGGCGTCTGGACGCCTGCTTCCATGCGGATGACGTAGCCGATTTCTCTTTGCAGTCTTGCATTGATGCCGACGATCATGTCGACGGTCGGCTGTTCGGAGCGGTCGAGCGTGTCGAGGAAGGCCTGCAGGCGGGGGCCGGTTTCTTCCGGCGTCATATAGATCGACAGATCCTCGCGGATCGTCTCGGGATAGGCGAAGGGCCATTTGGTGGCCTCCTCTTCGACGAAGAAGTCGAAGGGATTGTAAACGGTCATATCGGCAACGAGATCGACCTCGATCTTCAGCTCGGTCACCGGATCGGGAAAGACGAAACGGGCGAGGTAATTGCCGTAGGGATCCTGTTGCAGGTTCACGAAATGATTTGACGGCGTGACCTTCAGCGAGTGGCTGAGAACGCGGGTCTTGGAATGAGATGCAGGTTTCAGGCGAATGATCTGAGGGCCGAGGCGGATCGGATTGTCGTATTTGTAATGGGTGAGATGATAGATGCTTGCCTTGATCGCCATATGTCTCTTTGCCTTGCCCGCATCGTTGTGCGGTGGTTGCTGTTCCCAAAGGCAGTGTGTGCAATGCAGCGAGAGAATGCAAGACATCTCGGTGGACAGCCAAAGTCTTGTCGCACAATACCAAAATAAAAACGGCGGGTTTGCGCCCGCCGTTTCGAAATCTTTGTTTTACTGCGGGAATTCAGCTTCTGCCGAATTCGTCGACCAGGCGGATGATATCGTCTTCGCCGAGATAGGAGCCCGTCTGCACTTCGATCAGTTCGAGCAGGATCTTGCCGGGGTTGGAGAGACGGTGCACTTCGCCAAGCGGGATATAGATCGATTCGTTTTCGCGCAGCATCTGCACGTTCTCGCCAACAGTCACTTCCGCCGTGCCCTTGACGACGATCCAGTGCTCGGAGCGATGGTGATGCTTCTGCAACGACAGCTTCTTGCCCGGCAGCACGAAGATGCGCTTGACCTGGAAGCGCTCGCCGTTCAGCACCGAGGTATAGCCGCCCCAGGGGCGATAGGATGTCGGATGCGTCTCGGTGAGCTTGGCGGTCTTCTTCTCGCTCGCCAAGAGCTTCACGAGCTTGCCGACTTCCTGGCTATCCTTGAGATGGCCGACATAGACGGCGTCTTCGCTGGCGATAACGGCGACGTCCTCAAGGCCCTGCACGGCTATATGGAGGCTGTGCGACATCACGAGTGAGTTCTTGGTGTTGACCAGCGTCGTGGAACCGGCAGAGACGTTGCCGCTTTCATCGCGATTGCCGACCTTCCAGACTGCATCCCAGCTGCCGAGATCGGACCAGGTGAAGGGCGAGGGTACGACGGCTGCATTGGCCGTCTTTTCCATCAGCGCATAGTCGATGGAGATATCGGGGCTCTTGGAGAAATGATCTGCATCCAGGCGGGTGAAATCGAGATCGCGTGTCGATTTGGAAACGGCCTTGCTGGCGGCCTTTTCGACATCGGGTGCATATTCCTTCATCTCGGCAAGAAGCTGGGCAGCCGAGAACATGAACATGCCCGAGTTCCAGTAGAAGCTGCCGTTTGCAACCATCTCCTGGGCTTTTTCCAGCGCCGGCTTCTCGACGAAGCGCTTGACGGCATGGGCACCGGTCGGCAGCGCCTTGCCGCTTTCGATGTAGCCGTAACCGGTCGCGGGCTCGGTCGGTGTGATGCCGAAGGTGACGAGCTTGCCTTGGAGTGCCGTATCGCGAGCCAGACGCACGCAGTCGTAGTAGGTCGCGTTGGCGTGGATCTCATAGTCGGAGCCGAGGACGTGCATGATCGCGTCCTTGCCGAAAAGATCGGTGATGAGTGCGGCGGCGGCGGCGACGGCGGCAGCCGTATTGCGGGCGACCGGCTCCAACAGCACGGCGGCCAGCTTAAGGTCCAGTTCGCGTGCCTGCTCGGCGACGAGGAAGCGGAACTCCTCGTTGGTGAGGACGATCGGCGCCTCGTAGAGTTCCGGATCCGAAACGCGTTCCAGCGTATTCTGAAACAGCGTTCTGTCGCCGATGAACTGGATGAATTGCTTCGGGGCGGAGGCGCGCGAGAGCGGCCATAGACGCGTGCCCTTGCCACCTGCCATGATCACCGGAACGATTTTGGCTGCCATGCTCTGCCTCTCCTAGACACTTCATTCGGGAGCTTATCGCGAAAGATCGCAACTTTTGCGTTCCTCGCTCACGCTTCTTGGACAACTTCTATCGCCATTGCGATATTTTTGCAGAAAACGCTAGGCCTATCTGCTGTGATCGCAAACATTCGGCGATCTTCGTGTGGAAATTCTGATGAACGCACGCAGGACCATGGTCCCGGATATCGAGACGAAAGCCCTCGAAAGGGCTTCGACGTTGCGAAATATGGCCGCCAACCGGATCGAGATGCGGCGGCGGCCGTCGCTTGCGCGCTACGCCTTCGCCCTGTGGCTCCGTTCATCATGCGCAACGCCGTTGTGCTTGTTGTAGCGGATCGACGACCAGAGAGAGACACCGATCAAGGCAGCACCACCAAGGCCGGTGATGACTTCGGGGATATGCATCAGCGTCTGCATGTACATGATCACCGACAGGATCAGGATGGCATAGAAGGCGCCATGCTCGAGGTAGCGATAATGGGCGAGCGTGCCCTTCTCCACCAGCATGATCGTCATGGAGCGAACATACATCGCGCCGATGCCGAGACCGATGGCGATGATGAACAGGTTCTGGGTGAGTGCGAAGGCTCCGATCACTCCGTCGAAGGAGAAACTCGCGTCGAGGATTTCCAGATAAAGAAAAGCACCGAAACCGCCCTTTGCGGCTGCGCTCATCGTTTTTTGGGAGGCATCGAGAAATCCGGCGAGAACCTCGACCAGCAGGAAGGTCAGGAGACCGTAGATCGAGGCATGAAGGAATGTCGTCGACTCATTGCCGTCGAGCAGGGAGCTGAAGATGAGAACAAGGATCAGCACGAAGGCGATTTCGACGCCCTTGATAGTAGCGAAATGCGCCATCCGCTTCTCCAGGAAGCTGATCCAATGCACGTCCTTTTCATGGTTGAAGAAGTAGGTGAGGCCAACCATCATCAGGAAGGTGCCGCCGAAGGCGGCGATGGCGAGATGCGCATCCTGCATGATCCGCGCATATTGTTCCGGTTCGGCGGCCGCAAGTTTCAGCGCTTCCCACGGGTTGATGTGGGCCGCAATGGCGACGATTGCCAGCGGAAAGACGATGCGCATGCCGAAGACGGCAATAATGATACCCCAGGTCAGGAAGCGATGCTGCCAGACCGGGGTCATTTCCTTCAGCTTGTTGGCGTTGACGATGGCATTGTCGAAGGAGAGCGAGATCTCCAATACGGCCAGCACCGCGCAGATGAAGAAGGCCGTGGCAAGGCCGCCGAACGTCCCGGTGGCGTTCCAGCCCAGCAGGCCGCCGAGAGCAAGGCCGCCCAAGGTGACGGCGAAAGCCCAGCCGAAATAGCCGAGCACGGATTTGGAGGCTGCGGGCGGCGTCATGGGCGCACCTCGCGGCAGACGAAATGACGATATTCGGATCGAGCGCGCAGCCACATGCCGGAGACGGCATGCGGATAACGCATGGTCAAGCTGTTCATAAGAAGAAATCCGCCGGCTCATCTGCAGGCGGTACCGACATCGCGAGAGCGCCGTAAAAACTCTCGCCAGAGGGGCCCGGCACCAAAGTTCAATCCGTCGCCGATGTCAGAAGGCGCGGAGATAACCCATAGTTAGTGAAGTCGCGACGCACGTCAAGGGTTGAAATCGCGGTCGAGACCATTGCTCCCACTAATTGAGAATTCGGGGAACCAAACGGGAAAGGCGGCGTTTGACCTTCGGGCATGTTTGTCCCATCTGCCAGACGGCTTCTAGTGTCTGGATAACAGCGACCGACAGGAGAAACGTCCATGAGTCCCAATCCCATCCAACGAAATGCACGGGAGCCGAAGCCGGAACTGACGGAACGGCAGAAGAAGGCGCGGTCGAATACGCTGCGTCAGGCGCAGGTATTGCCGCCGCACCAGGTCGATCTGACGCTGCACCCCGTGACGCAAGAGGACGTGCATGTTCCCGCCCATGTCAACGGCGCCGATCTCTCGCGCGAAGCGCCAGCCGATGCCAATCACGGCAACAAGCGAAAAGGCGGTTCGCACTAATAGGCCGCCGCCGACAGTTTATTTGTGGCGTGGCGTCTTGCCGTCGGAGGTAAAGCTGCCGTTGAAGCTCATTTCAGTCGATTTTGCCGAGCATTCGATGGTGACCGGCTTGCCCGAATAGGGATTGCCGAAGGTGCAGGTGCCCTTGGCTTCGACCTGGCCTGACATCTTGTTGCCGGCGCCGGTGGAGATGACCTCGATCGGCAACTGCGCCGTGCCCTTCTGACTGCCGGGCTTGATGCCGCCGCCGTTGCCCTGGAAGCCGAGCATCTTGCCGCCGGATGTGAAAATGAAGGTCACTATGCCGTCCGGCCCCGTCACGCTGGCGACCTCGGTTTTACAGCCTTTGCTGACGTCGAGCTTGCCAACCACGAGCTTGGAACATTTTCCGCTGACCGCGGTGACGCCCTGAGCCGGAAAATTTTCCACGGCCGCAGCCGACGTAGCGGCCAGCGCCGTCAATCCAAAAGCAATGCATGCGAATCGCATAAGGGGCTCCTTTTAAGCCCCTATAGGTTTGCCGATCAAAATGTGGCAGTCAACCCGAAGCCGCGATGCGCAGGCGCGCTTGCCGTCATTCCGGCACGAGTGAGCCGATCAACTGCAGCAGGGCTTTCTGCCGATTACCGCCGCCGGCCAGGAACTCGTAGAGGCTCATGGCTTTCTCGCTGCCACCATCGACGGTGTAGTCGGCCTGGCGGATCACGAAGACTTCGCCGCTTTCGGAGTCGCGGGCAAGGTGGAACATATATTCGTCGCCATTAGGCTTGTGGTTCTTATAGAACTGCCGCTTCACCACCGTCATCTCATCCTCCCGTATGATCGATGCGTTAGTGTGACAGTAGGATGACGGCGCGGCCGGAAGTCAAGCGGCTTATGGCGGGAAATCGCCCCGACGGATCCCGGGCGACCGCAACCATGACGGACAGCAGCATGTGATTGGCTATCTGTAAAAAGGTGATTATTCTCGGGCTTGCGCTCGAATATTCGAGACGCGAAAAGCAGGAGATTAAAGCACATGAGAATGATGTTAGCGCTGGGGGCGATTTTGAGCCTGGCATGCGTCTCCGCGGGCGAGGCGCCTTCTAATTATCAGACATATCACGGCGTCCGAGTCGACAGTGATCCGGTGCTGCTGGCAAAATACAACAAGGCTCTCAACTATTGCGAGCCCGAGGCCTATTCCTGGCACCGCGGGTCGCCGGACCCGAACAGCACCCTCTACTGGCTGGCGCTGAGAGATTGCCTCTATCGCCACAGCTTCGTGGATCGCGGCGCCTATGCCTATCCGACGACGGCGGTATTCCGGAATTTTCTGGATCGCTGACGGCCGACAGGTCAATTCGGCTCGCGGAACATTGCTTGGGGCAAGCAGGCGCCGCGACCAGATGAGCGCAGCTCGACAAAGCGAAACTAAAAAGGCCTTTCGATTGCTCGAAAGGCCTTGCTTTTCAGCGAATTAGGATGGTGGGCGTGACAAGGATCGAACTTGTGACCCCTACGATGTCAACGTAGTGCTCTCCCGCTGAGCTACACGCCCATCCGATGGCGGCGCATAGATCACAAAACCTTGGTTGCCGTCAATAGGCTTTTTTTCGGTTTTGTGACGCGACCGCCGGAAGCCTTAGGCGGCAAGGAGTTTGTTGACTTCGTCGACCAGTTCGCGGAGGTGGAAAGGCTTGGAAAGCACCTTCGCATCCTTCGGAGCCTTCGAATCAGGGTTCAGCGCCACGGCGGCAAAGCCGGTGATGAACATCACCTTCAGGTCGGGATCGAGCTCGGTGGCGCGGCGGGCCAGCTCGATGCCGTCCATTTCCGGCATGACGATATCGGTCAAAAGCAGCGAAAACGGCTCTTCGCGCAGCCGGTCGTATGCGCTTGCTCCATTGTCAAAGGACAAGACCTTGTAGCCGGCTTTTTCGAGCGCCTTCACAAGGAAGCGACGCATGTCGTTATCGTCTTCGGCAAGAAGTATCTTTTGGGTCATCATCTCTTCGCTAATCAATCTTGTCTTGTTGGACTCGTCCAGCGTTTAGGTTAGCGCTCTGCCGTAAACAAGCCGTGAATACCGGCCGGATGCGGCATTCCCTGTTTATTCGAGGCGCGAGTGCATCCCACGAAAACACTTTGCGTTTCCGCTGGTCGGGCATTCGGAGATTTCGGTTACGGCGCTTTGGATTAAGGCCATTTTGCTCAAGTTACTATGGACTTGCAGGCATGCAACTGGCAACATGATTACTGCGACAAGTTGTTGACATGGTAAAGACGTTGATGTCCGCAGAAATGCGCAGTTTCGAGATTTACGAAGTATTGGAGCCCGTCTCCCAGACGATACCGTTTGTCTATAGCTCGCCACATAGCGGCCGCATCTACCCCCCCGATTTCATCGCTCAATCCCGCCTGCAGGGCATCGCCATCCGCCGCTCGGAGGATCACTACGTCGACGAGCTTTTTTCGGCGGCGAGCTCTCTCGGCGCACCGCTGCTGTTCGCCAATTTTCCGCGCGCCTATATCGATGTCAATCGCGAGCCCTACGAGCTCGATCCGCGCATGTTCGACGGCGCATTGCCATCCTATGCCAACATCAATTCGCTGCGGGTTGCCGGCGGTCTCGGCACGATCCCGCGAATCGTCGCGGAAAATATGGAAATTTATGCCCGGCGGGTGCCGGTCGAGGATGCGCTGAAGCGCATCGACACCATCTACAAGCCTTATCATTCCACCCTTCGGCGACTGATCGCGCGCACGCATGTCAAGTTCGGCTTCGGCGTGTTGGTCGATTGCCATTCCATGCCGGGCAATATCCGCATCGCCGGCAGCAATGCGCGGCCGGATTTCATTCTCGGCGACCGCTACGGCACCAGCGCATCGGCGGAACTTTCGCGCGCCGCCATGCAGATCCTCGAAGAACTCGGCTTCAATGCCGTGCGCAACAAGCCCTATGCCGGTGGCTTTATCACCGAGCATTACGGCCGTCCCTCCCGCGGGCTCCATGCCCTGCAGATCGAGGTCAACCGCTCGCTCTACGTCGACGAGGTGACGCTGGAGAAGCGCCCGGATTTCGATCAGGTCGCATCCGCCATCACGCTTTTCATGAAGCGCATGGCCGAGCATGTGGAATCCTACACGGGCGATCCAGCGCTGGCGGCGGAATAGGGGCATCTCTCCCGCCCATTCGGCACGCTAAGGATGGCAAGATATCGCCCCGCGTTGGTCGCGCCGTTCCCATGAGACAAAATAACCCCGACAAAAAAAGAACCGCGCTCGTGGCGCGGCTAAGTCTAGGGAGGAAACACCCAAGGAGGGTATTTACAGTCAAAAGACTGTAGCTGGATATTGATCCCGCACTGCACAAATGTCAAGCATTTTATTGCGGTGCAAAATATTTAGGCAAATTCTGAAATTTTGCCCGATTGACAGGCATTGCGCCCACTGCGTCATCATCCGGTTTGCTTCAGGAGCTATATGCGCTATGGATCGCTCATCCCGTCACTTAATCGGATTGACCATGCTTCCCGATCACACGTTCTTCTCTCGTCTGGCCGAGGCGGCCAAGGCCGAAACCCTGCCGCGCTTCCGCGCCGGCGTCGATGTGGTCAACAAGGAAGCCAGGGGCTTCGATCCGGTGACCGAAGGGGATCGTGCCGCCGAAGTGGCGATTCGTTCGCTGATCGAGGCTGAGTTTCCCGATCATGGCATCCTGGGCGAGGAACACGGCAGTATCGGTCTCGATCGCGAGTATGTGTGGGTGATCGATCCGATCGACGGCACGCGCGCCTTCATCTCGGGCGTGCCCGTCTGGGGAACGCTGATCGGCTTGCAGAAGAACGGCCGCGCCATCATGGGCCTGATCGACCAGCCCTTTACCGGCGAGCGTTATTTCGCCGATGGTAACAGCTCGACTTACTCAGGCCCCGACGGCGAAAGGCGACTCGAGGTCCGCGATTGCGGCAGCCTGTCGAACGCGATCCTGTTCACGACTTCGCCGCATCTCTTCGTCGGCGAGGAGCTTGCCAGATATCGCGAGATCGAGAGCCAGGTCCGCCTTTTCCGCTACGGCACGGATTGCTACGCCTATGCGTTGCTCGCCGCCGGTCACGTCGATCTCGTCATCGAAAATTCGTTGAAGCCCTATGATGTCGGCGGCATCATTCCCGTCATCGAGCAGGCTGGCGGCATCATCACCACCTGGGATGGCGGCCGGCCGGAAATGGGCGGCACGATCATCGCGGCAGGCAGCCGCGCCGTGTATGACCAGGCGCGCGCTATCCTGTCTCGATAAGCGCTAGGCTTCCGCCTCCACCTCATAGGCAGTGGTTTCCGCATCGCTGCCGGGAATGAACGCATGGATGGCCGCAAGGGCCTGATTGCGATAGATATCCCGCTCCTGCAGGATTTCATGCTTGGCGCCGTGAATGGGCACAAGCTGTGCTGCGCGAAAATAGCGCGACAGCCGCTCCTGATCGACATAAGGCACGACGCCGTCTCGCGTCGGCGCGATCAGCACGGTCGGAATGGGGATCGAAAACAGGTGTTCGGGCCTGTTGACGCGCTCGATTGCATGGAAGGCTTGCGACAGCCAGCGCGCCGTCGGCGGGCCGAGGCTGAGTTGCGGATAGGCCTCGCCAATGCCGACGTTGCGCCGATAGCGCTGCTCGTCGGTGGTCAGCGGATTCTCGCCGAAAGGCCGTTCCTTGAATTTCTTGCTGAATTGCATCCGTCCGAGCCCGACGCCGCTGACCGCACCGGAAAGAAAGCGGATAAGGCCCGGAGAGACGCCGTGGCCGGTCAACCCGATAAAGGGAGCCGACAGCACCATGCGTTCAATACGGGTTGCGAGCCTTGGCGCTGCGGACAGGGCGATCAGGCCACCGGTCGAATGCGCGAGAAGAAAGAAGGGCAGGCGCGTATCCGGCAGAACAATTTTGTCGAGGAAGGCGGTAAGATCATGTTCGTAATCCGAAAATCGCCTGATATGGCCGCGCAGCGGATCCTTCAACAACCGCTCCGAGCCGCCCTGGCCGCGAAGATCGAAGGTTGCCACCCATAGGCCCTTGGCCGTGAGATCGCGGATCGTCTCGAAATATTTCTCGATGAACTCGTTGCGTCCCTGAAGCAGCACGACGGTGCCCTTGGCGACCGGCTGCTCGCAGCGGAAAACGGCGTAGCGCAGCTTGCGCCCGTCGAAACTCTCGAAGAACCCCTCGGTGCGGTTCTCTGGCACCGGATTGTCTGCCGTGGAATAGAGGATCGAATCCATTGCGATGTCGCGCCTCGCTGACAAATGGCTCACCTCAAGGGGATAGCGCAGGTTGGGGGAATTGCAACAGGTTTGTTGGCCGCGATATCCCTCCATCGGCGTTTCCGATGATACTATCGTTTTTCTCCGTTTCCTCTCCTTGCGCCTCTCTGCGAATTCTCAGCCATAGTCATCACCTGTGGGAATGAAAGCCATGGCAATTGCTGAAATCGCGAATTCAAGAATTCTTATTGTCGGCGGCAGCTCCGGAATGGGCCTGGCGCTGGCAAGACGCACGCTCGCCATCGGCGCCGAGGTCATCATCGTCGGACGGAACGAGGACAAACTTAAACGCACCGGCGCGGAACTCCAAAGTGCGGCGCTCTCCACTGTCGCTGCCGATATCACGCAAGAGGGCCAAGTCGCCGATCTATTTGAGCGGGTCGGTCGACTCGATCACATCGTCAGCACAGCCGCCGATATCGAAGGTGCTTATGAGTTGCTGCCTTCACTGGATCTCAGGGCAGCGCAAAAGGTCGTGGAAAGTAAATTCTACGGACCGCTATTGCTCGCGAAATATGGCGTACCCGTGCTCTCTCCTGCCGGTTCCATCACCTTCACATCCGGTATCGCGGCCTATCGTCCGGCGGCGCGGGGATCGGTCGTTGCCGCGGTCAATGCGGGCCTGGAAGGATTGGTTCGCGCGCTCGCCGTCGAGGTGGCGCCGATCCGCGTGAATGCTGTTTCGCCTGGCTGGGTCGACACGCCCATCTGGACGTTCGTTGCCGGCGACAAGAAAGACGAGACACTGAGCGCCATGGCAAAACGACTGCCGGTTGGGCGGGTGGGACAACCGGAAGACATCGCCGATGCCATCAGCTTCCTGATGGGCAATGCCTTTACAACGGGGACGATACTGCATGTCGAGGGCGGGCATCGGCTGGTTTAGCCGGCGCGAAACTGTCGCTTGCGGTCGCCAGCAGCAGTTTCAGGGTCGGCGGCTGAATACGCCTGCGCCGCCAGATCATCACAAGCGACGCTGTCCGCATTGGACCCGGCCAAGGCATCTCGCTGATTTCGCCACGATCGAGTGCGTCGGCGACGGCAAGTCGCGGAACCAGGCTGACGCCGGTTCCAGCTGCAACGAGCCGCGCAATCGTGCCGATGCTGCCGACTTCCGCAGCGAGCTTCGGTGCCGCCATCCCTGCCGCGTCAAATGCCTTGTCGAGCAGGTGTCGATAGACGCAGCCGACCTCGGTTGCCACAAAGCTCATGGAGGCAAGCGTGGACAAGTCGCCTCTTTTCGGCGCGGCTTCCTTCTGGGGAGGCATGATGAGGATCAACGGCTCTGCCGATAAAGTTCGCTTCGCCAGGCCTTCATCGAGACCGTCCTTGTCAAAACAGAAGACGATGTCGATCTCGCCGTCTTCGAGCTTTCGCAACAGATCGCCGCTGCCGGCGACCTTCACTCGTAGATTGATATCAGGATGACCGCTCTGAAAAGTCGATAACCATTGCGGAAGCCTCATGGAAGCAACTGTCTCCAGCGCGCCGATCGTCACCGTCCCAGCCGCAACCCCGGCGGCTGTCTCGACGGCCGCGCGCGCCTCGTCCGCAACCGTCAGAATTTCTTCGGCATAGCGTCTTAATGTTTCGCCCGCCGCTGTCAGCTCCAAGCCCGATCTCGACCGGATAAAGAGCGCCGCGCCAAGTTCAGTTTCGAGCGACTGGATCTGATCGCTCACACTCGATTGGGCGAGATGGACCTCCTCGGCTGTGCGAGTGAAACTCCGGTTCCGGGCGACCGCGAGGAATGTCTTGAGTAGTCTAGGATGCATCGAGCCGTGCCCAATTAAGGTCGGAATAGGCGCCATCAAATGACGAGAGACGCAATACAGACGACGCTGCCATATCGCTTGTGTCAGCGTCAACACGTCACGAAATGATCGCAAAAAGTCAACGGTGGGTCCGGGCTATCCGTTGCTCGAAATTTCTCGGGTGTTGGCACCTACGACGCTTGCAACTACGTTTTTGTCACAACGTCGTCTGCATCAGGTTTTCGGTGTCGCACCGCGTCGTTCGAGAGCGGTTTTGTGGATGATGTCGGCGATCTCCGGGCTGCTGCTCGACAGCATCTGGAAGTCCGACGAATAGAGCGACAGCAGTGAGACTTCAGTCGCGGCGCTGACGGTCGCCGAGCGGGGCTCGCCGCTGATCAGCGCCATCTCGCCGAAGAAACTGCCGGTGCCGAGCTCCACAGGGTTCGGTGTGGCGACGCTGACCCGGCCCTCGACGATGAAGAACATCTGGTCGCCAGTCTCGCCTTTGCGGCAGATGATGGCGCCGGCCGGCACGACGCGAGGTCTCAGCGCTCGCACGATCTCGATGAGTGCGCCCGAACCAAGCTTCTGGAACAGCGGCACTGCGGCAACCAACTGCCAATTGCGCACGAAGTCCTGGCGACGCACTTCTTCATAAAAGCCGGTGGCGAGGATGCCGGCCCACAGCGCAAAGATGCCGATTCCACTCATCATGACCAGCCCGGCAAGGACGCGACCGGCGAAACTTTGCGGAATCTCGTCGCCATAGCCGGTGGTCGACAGCGTGACCACCGCCCACCACATCGCCAGGGGGATGCTGCCGAACTTGTCAGGCTGGACGTCGCGCTCGATGATATAGGCTGCGAGCGCCGCGCCGAACAGAACGATGCCGAAGATCGAGGTAACGCCGATCAGATTGCGCGCTTCTTTGGTGAGGACCCTGCCCAGCAGCCGGAAGAAGGTTGAGCCGCGCAGCGGCTTCAGCAGCCAGATGGCACAATAGAGGCTTTGGTCGCGGCCGCCGACGAAAAAGAATGCGGCCACAGGGACTAAAACGGCAAGCACGTCGACCGTGATTTCCAATGCCCTGCCGCGAACGTCTCTCATCCGCTGCATGATCAGCGTCTCGATCAATTGCAGTACGTAGGCAGCCCAGATGCCGGCGAGCAGGACTTCCAAGATGAGCCTGGTCTGTCCCGTTATGTTCGGCAACGTAAGTGCAGCCACGGTCAACAGACCGATTGCAACGAACAGCGCGTTCAGCGATGCGGAAATCTTCGAAAAACGGAGCGCCGACATTCAATACCCCGGGTGGGCTGCCACTTTTCTAGAATAGGATGGCTTCGGTCCAAACGTAAAGGGCTGGCGGGACATGCACAGCAGCCAAGTCCTGGCCAGTGAAACAAGCAATTGTGGCTGTCTTTTCAATCAGATTTCGATCGCTTCGGACATTCTTTGGAATCGCGCAAGACTATGCCGGTTCCGGCGATCATGAGGCAGCGCGAGTAGTTCGGGGAATTGCGATAGATTTTTGCTTTTCCCGGCATGACGAGCGATCGCCTCCCTGCGGCGCCCAGCATTCCATGTCTTGGGCCTTTATTGCTGCCCGACATCCAGTGGAAACCCCCTGAAAGGCTTGATTTCCTTGAGCACGAACGTCGTCTGCATCTCCTTGATGCGCGGCAGCCGGCGGACGACCGCCATGGCGAAATCCGCGTAGCTGTCGAGGTCAGCGGCGACGACCTGCAGCAGAAAATCCGCGTCTCCGGCGATGCTGTAGCACGCCACCACTTCGCTCAGCTTCAGGACGTCGCGCGAGAATTCCTCGGCTTCGGCCTCGCTGTGGCTGTCGATCTTCACTCTGATGAAAGCCAGGACACCGAGGCCGATCTGCCGCCTGTCGAGGGTCGCCGTGTAGCCCTGGATCACTCCGGTTTCCTCAAGCTGGCGCACGCGCCGCCAGCAGGGCGATGTGGAAAGCCCGACTTCGGATGAGAGTGCCTGGTTCGTCAGACGTCCGTCTTTCTGTAGCGCGCCGAGGATTCGCAGGTCGATGGGTTCAAGCGTAGAAGGCATAGGCCACCTTAAAGTCTGTCAGTATAGGTAGGACATACCACATAAAGCCAATTTTTAGCAATGAAAGGTAAGATTATCCGCGATAGACGAGATATTCTGCGAGCAGACACCGCCAACAACAGCAGGGTACCAATGCTTCGCGATATCCGTATCGCCATCGTCATCAACCCGGATCTGCCGCTCGGGCTGATCGCCAATACCGCCAGCGCCATCGCGATCGGCCTGGGGGCAAGGTTTCCCGGTCTCGCGGCGCAATCTCTGACCGATAGCGAGGATCGCACCATCGACATTAGCTCAAACATGCCTGTACCGATGCTGCAGGCGGATGCCGATACAATCCGGTCGCTGCTGCTGAAGGCGCTCACTCAGCAGGAAGAACGGGCAATCGTTCCCTTTCCAGCCTTCGCACGGTCGCTTCACGATTACAGGGAATATGAGGCAACGTTTCCCGGTCGTGACCTTGCCGGGGAGACCATCGATGGCCTGGGAATAGCCGGTCCATCGAAATGGGTGAAATCGCTGACGGGTTCGCTGAAGCTGTTGCGGTAGGTTTGTCGCTAGGGCGCTGCGTGGCGAGATGGTGTTTGGTATCAGGGAGCTTGTCGTCCTCCTTACATGCTGGTAACGGCAATGGGATGAAGCTTCCACAATCACCCCGTGCAGTCGTGTTCGACATGGATGGACTGCTCTTCGACACTGAGTCGCTCTATATACGATACGTTCGCTGATCACGGCTGCCGCGGAGTATGGCTATGAAATGACATGGGATCTGTACCGCCCCATGCTCGGTTTGCCCTGGCATGTGAATCGTCATTCGCTGCTTCTCCATTATGGTCCATCTTTTCCCGTCGACGAGGTACGGTCTCTCTGGCTTGAGCATTTCGACGCGTTGTGCCAGACGGAACTCAGATTGAAAGCAGGGGTTTCGGAATTGCTGGATCTTCTGGATGAACTCGATATTCCACGAGCGATAGCGACGTCCTCATTCCGCCATAACGTCGATCATCATCTTGAGGCCCACGGCTTGACGCATCGTTTCCATCAGATTGTCGCATACGGCGACTACGAGGAAAGCAAGCCTGCTCCCGATCCATTTCTGGCGGCAGCCACTCGGCTGGGCATCGAGCCGTGTTCCTGTCTTGCTCTGGAAGATTCGCATAACGGAGTGAGGTCCGCTTCCGGAGCCGGCATGATGACGATCATGGTGCCGGATCAGATGGAGCCCAATGAAGAAATCCTGAAGCTTTGTTTGGGTTCGGCTTCCAGCCTGCATGAGGTGTATCGGCTCATAGCAGCGGCAAACGGACGGCTTTCGATCTAGGGCAATCGGTCTCCACGGATTTCCATCCAAGGCGATTCCGAGCTGTTATCGCTACCGCACAATAAAAAAGGCCGGCTTGCGGGATAGAGAGATCCGCAGCGCCGGCCGAGCAAGGACTGAAGAAGAAGGGACGATACACTTCAGTCATCGGATGATGGTGTATCCGACGGTGTTATTGATAGGCTCGCCTGCCTGAACGGGTTCCGAACCGGGTGTTCATCTGCGGTTCACGACGGTTTTTTGCCAAGATTCGGGCGGCTGAGCGGGGTCTTGAACTCCCGAGAGGCGATCACCATCTCCAGTCTGCGGGTGCCAAACGGGCTCGCAAAACCGTCCCGAGGCCGCCAGAAGCGGGGCCATGGGGCAAGTTCAGAATCGCAATTGTCGCTCACAGGAGGACTCCATGCGTCACGTAGACTTTTCTCCCCTTTACCGTTCCACCGTCGGTTTCGACCGCCTGTTCACCATGCTCGATACCCTTGCCCAGCCGGATCAGGCTCAGACCTATCCGCCCTACAATATCGAGCGCACCGGTGAAAACACCTATCGCATCACCATGGCCGTTGCAGGTTTCGATGAAAAGGAACTGAGCATCGAGGCTCATGCCCACGTCCTTCACGTCAAGGGCGAAAAGAGCGAAGAGCCGGCTGAAGCCAGCGAATATCTCTATCGCGGCATCGCCAAGCGCGCCTTCGAGCGTCGCTTCCAGCTCGCCGATCATGTCGAGGTCAAGGCGGCTTCGCTGAAGAATGGTTTGCTGCACATCGATCTGTTGCGCAACCTTCCGGAAACGATGAAACCCCGTCGTATCTCGATTGCGGCCGATCCGGTGGAAACTCCGAAGGCCATCGAGGCTCACATCAACTAAAACAGGCTGACGGTCGTCGACCGTCATGCCCGGGCTGACGGACTTGAGCCGGCATGCCTTTGATCCTCCCAAGATCAAAAAAGAAGCGGCGCTCCATCGGGGCGCCGCTTTTGTTTTGGAGTGATATGGGGGACGTCAGGCGGCGTTCGTCGCCCCCGTTGCCTCGGCCTTCGCGGTCTCGCGCCGCTTGGCCGCATCGGCATATTTCTGGGCGAGGAAGGCGCAGGTCATCAGCTGGATCTGATGGAACAGCATCAGCGGCAGGACGATGGCGCCGATGCCCTGGCCGGCGAAGATGACGTTGGCCATCGGCACGCCGCTCGCCAGCGACTTTTTCGAGCCGCAGAAGGTGATGGTAATCTCATCGGCCTTGGAGAAGCCGAGTGCGCGACTGCCGAACATGGTGATGCAGAGCACCGTAGTCAGCAGCACCATGTTGGCGACGATAACGGTGGCGATGTCGAGCACCGAGAAGGTATGCCACAACCCCTCGACCACGGCCTCGCTGAAGGCCGAATAGACCACCATCAGGATCGAGCCGCGATCGACCGGCATCAGGATCTTCTTCTTCGAGCGGATCCAATCGCCGATCCACGGCTGCAGCAATTGGCCGGCGATGAAGGGGGCGAGCAGCTGCAACATGATCTGCCACAGCACATCCCAGGAAAAGCCGCCCTGGCCACCCACCGAAAACAGAAGGCCGACGAGCAGTGGCGTCAGAAACATGCCGAAGATGTTCGAGGCGGACGCGGAGCAGATGGCGGCCGGCACGTTGCCGCCGGCAATCGACGTGAAGGCGATGGACGACTGCACGGTCGAGGGCAGCACGCTCAGAAACAGCATGCCGGTGTAGAGCGATACCGGCAGAATGCTGTTCGGTACGACCTGGCCTATGGCGAGCACCAGCAGCGGGAAAATGCCGAAGGTCGTCAGCAGGATGACGAGATGCAGCCGCCAATGCAGCAGACCGGCGATGACGACATCGCGCGACAGGCGCGCGCCGTGCAGGAAGAACAGCAGGCCGATGGCAAAGTTGGTGGCGATGCCGAAATAGTGGGCGCTCGCCCCATGCACGGGAAGGAAGGATGCGGTCGCGACCGTCAGGACGAGCAGCATGGTGAAGGTGTCTGGAAGAAAGCGGCGCATCGTGCCAACCCCGATCGCAATTGCAAGTCTTAATGATTAGTCCTTGCAGATAGACCTATTGTGATCCACGATGCAAGGAATAACAGTTATCGCAATATGGGATAAGCGGGATGCTCGACCTTACGCAGTTGCGCAGTTTCGTTGCCGTGGAGCAGATGGGCAGCTTTACGCTGGCGGCGGAAAGGCTCGGGCTCGGCCAGTCGACGGTCAGCCAGCATATCCAGAGGCTCGAAGCAGAGCTCGGCCGTAAGCTGCTGGCCCGCGATACGCATCGCGTGGTCCTGACCGGCGATGGTGAGGCGCTGCTTGGGCATGCGCGTCAGATGCTGTCGATCGAAGGGGACGTGCGCCAGCTTTTCGCCGGCAACAGCCTGCGCGGCAGCCTTCGGCTCGGCGTTTCCGAGGATTTCGTCACCAGCCAGCTCCCCGACGTATTGGAGGAGTTCGTCCGCTCGCATCCCTCGGTCGATCTGGAATTGACGGTCGCGCTTAGCGGCACGCTCTATGAAATGCAGGACAATGGCGATCTCGATCTGGTGCTTGCCAAGCGTCGTCTCGGCGATGTCAGGGGCAAGCTCGTTTATCGCGAGCCGCTGATCTGGCTGGCACGCGATCCCGAGCGCATTCGCAAGCTTGCGGCACCGCTGCCGCTCATCGCCTTTCCCGCGCCGAGCGTCACGCGCGCAGTGGCATTGGAAGCACTGCGCCGGCAGCAGGTGCCCTGGCGGATCGTCGTCACCTGCGGCAGTCTCAGCGGCCTGACGGCGGCGGCCCGCGCCGGAATGGGCGTTCTCGTTCAGCCCCGCAGCATGGCGCCGGCCGGATTGACCGAGATATCTCCGGGTTGGCTGCCGGCCCTGGAGGATGTGGAGTTCGTGCTTGTGCCGCGCAAGGGTGCGAATCAACTTCTGGTCGATGCTTTGTCGGAGGATATTCTGGCGAAGGTGAGGGGACTCAGATCGACGTGACGATCGCGACATTACCGGCACAATCGTAAAAGCCGCGGCCGATCATGCGGATAAGATCAAGCCTTTGCTGGGTTTATTTCGCCAGCTGTTGCGTCTCTTCCTGCATGCCCTGTCCCTGAGCCACACCGGTTCAGACCAACGTCAGCTTCCGTCGCCACTGTAAGTGGCAGCGGACAAGGACATCAGCCCGTCCGCTATATGGTGTTATCTTCATTTCCGGATTTGCCGCTTGCGTCATGGCAATGACGGCGGTCGTCCATCGTGCCGCGAGGTCCGATCGCGACGATCCGCCGACCCTTACGATGTTCGCGCATTGGAATCGGAACTAAGCTTCTGGCGCCCTGTTGAGCGCCGCCCGGCCCGAGGCCGGTTCCGGCGCTCTTCTTTGCCCCGCCGTCAAGCGAGGCAGGCGAGGAAATCCGTCACGTCGGTCTCAGTTGTGGCGAAGCTGGTGACGAGGCGGATCAGCGTCTCATCCTTGCCGACCAGTTCGGGCTGCGATTCCGGGATCGGCCATTCGTAGAATTTCGCACCCTTGTCCTCGGCAGTCTTGGCGGCTGACTTGGCCACGATCGCGAAGACCTCGTTCGAAATCGTCGGCCAGGCGAGGCGTGCCGCAGGCGCTTTTTCGATGCCGGCGCGCAGGCGGTCGGCCATGCCGTTGGAATGACGGGCCAGGTCGAGCCAGAGATTGTCCTTGAAGTAGCCATCGAACTGAGCGGCGATGAAGCGCGATTTCGAGAAGAGCTGGGCGGCGCGCTTGCGGATGAAATGCATCTCCTTCGCCTTTTCTGGATTGAAGAAGACGATCGCTTCGGCGCACCAGCAGCCGTTCTTGGTGCCGCCAAAGGAGAGGATGTCGACGCCGCGCTTCCATGTCATCTCAGCCGGGCTGGCGTCGAGCGCAACCAAGGCGTTGGCGAAGCGTGCGCCATCCATATGCAGCGGCAGGCCGTTCGCCTTGGCGACCGAGGCGATGGCATCGATCTCGGCGAGCGAATAGACCGTGCCGATTTCCGTTGCCTGGGTGATCGTCACGGCCGCGGCGCGGCCGTGATGAACGGCATCCTGCGGGAAACGGGCAATCTTGGCGGCAAGCGCCTCGGGGTCGATCTTGCCGGCAGCACCCTTGACCGTTGCGAGCCGTGCGGCGCTGAAGAAATCAGGGGAACCGCATTCGTCTTCGGCGACATGCGCCTCACTGTGGCAAAAGGTGATACCGCCCGGTTTCTGGACGCTGGCGAGTGACAATGAATTGGCAGCAGAGCCGGTCGCGACGAAGAAGACGGCAACCTCGCGCTCGAAGATCTCCGCGAATTTGGCCTCTACCCGCTGATCGAGGTCGCTCGTGCCGTAGGCGGAAGCGAACCCTCCCGACTCGGCAAGGAGGCGTTCGGCGATCTTGGAATGGGCGCCAGCCCAATTATCGGAGGCAAAGAACATGGATGTGCACCAGATGAAGGATTGAATTGAAGGAAGGATAAATAAGGCCGGGCGGACATTACGCCAATGCAACGGCCTATCAAGAGCGTCCTCATGAAGAATGCATCACAGAAATTGATCTACGCAATCAACAAATAAAATGATGCGCTGCAGCGAAACTTTATTGCTCTAATTATGCAACAAAGGCAATCTTCCGTCGTTCACTGACGAATTTTTGCCGTTTTGCTCTTGCGAAGGCTTAAGCTTTCTGGCATAGAGCTGATGAATTAGGACAGGGTTGCTGTCCTATTTTGGCCACCGAGGCCGAAGATGCGCCGGAGGGTCCTGACGATGTCGGGATTTAGAGCTATAGTTGTCGAGAGCATGCCTTTTCAAGCCTTCGAGGCGGCGGGCAGGGCGGCGGTGGAATAGCAAGGCGCGGAACGCTGACGACGGGCTCCACCACGAGGCCCGGTGTTCGCGACCGGATCTTCACAATGCAACAGCGCTGTCGCGCGTCGGCCCCGGAAACGGACCGCGCGGGACGAAGGAGCGCCCGCGACGCGGGCCTTACCGGAGGGAAGACGATGACGAACAGGACGCCGTCCATGACTTTTGACCAGACCGCTGCAGCCAATGCTGTCGCTACGGCCAAAACGTCGAAACGCGCCGCCGGCATCCCACGGAAGCAAGGCCTCTACGATCCGCGCAACGAGCACGATGCCTGCGGCGTCGGCTTCGTTGCGCATATGAAGGGCGAGAAGTCGCATCAGATCGTGCGCGACGGCCTGTTCATCCTTGAAAACCTGACGCATCGCGGCGCCGTCGGTGCCGATCCGCTGATGGGCGACGGCGCGGGCATTCTCGTGCAGATTCCCGACCGTTTCTTCCGCGAGGAAATGGCCCTGCAGGGCATCACCCTGCCGAAGGCGGGCGAATATGGCGTCGGTCATTTCTTCCTGCCGCGCGACGAGACGCTGATCGAGCATTTCAAGAATGCCATCAGACAGGTCGTCACCGAGGAAGGTCAGGAGCTGATCGGCTTCCGCGACGTACCGGTCGACAATTCCTCGCTCTCAAAGGCGCCCGATATCGCCGGCACAGAGCCGCATCATGTACAGGTCTTCATCGGCGCAGGTCGCGATGCCGGCACGAACGAGGAGTTCGAGCGCCGCCTGTTCACGCTGCGCAAGGTGATCTCCAACCGCATCTATGCGGAATACGAGGGCGAAGAGAGCAACTTCTACCCCGTCTCGCTGTCGAGCTCGACCATCGTCTACAAGGGCATGTTCCTCGCCTATCAGGTCGGCGCCTATTATAAGGATCTGGCCGATCCGCGCTTCGAGTCGGCGGTCGCCCTCGTGCACCAGCGCTTCTCGACCAACACCTTCCCGTCGTGGAAGCTGGCGCATCCCTATCGCATGGTCGCCCATAACGGCGAAATCAACACGCTGCGCGGCAACGTCAACTGGATGGCGGCGCGCCAGGCGTCGGTATCCTCGCCGCTGTTCGGTGATGATATCTCCAAGCTCTGGCCGATTTCCTATGAGGGACAGTCGGATACCGCCTGCTTCGACAACGCGCTCGAATTCCTCGTGCGCGGCGGCTACTCCATGGCGCATGCGGTGATGATGCTCATCCCGGAAGCCTGGGCCGGCAACCAGCTGATGGCGCCGGAGCGCAAGGCGTTCTACGAATATCATGCCGCCCTGATGGAGCCGTGGGATGGCCCGGCCGCCGTCGCCTTCACCGACGGGAAGCAGATCGGCGCGACGCTCGACCGCAACGGCCTGCGTCCGGCCCGTTACCTCGTCACCAATGACGATCGCGTCATCATGGCGTCGGAAGCCGGCGTGCTGCCGGTCGACGAAGAAAAGATCATCCAGAAGTGGCGCCTCCAGCCGGGCAAGATGCTGCTGATCGACATGGAAAAGGGCTGCATCATTTCCGACGAGGAAGTGAAGTTGGAGCTCGCCACCAAGCATCCCTATCAGAGCTGGCTCAAGCGCACGCAGCTCATCCTCGAAGACCTGAAGCCGGTGGAGCCGCGCGCGCTTCGCCGCGACGTGTCGCTGCTCGACCGCCAGCAGGCTTTCGGCTATACGCTCGAGGACACCAAGCTCCTGATGTCGCCGATGGCGACGACCGGGCAGGAGGCGATCGGCTCCATGGGCACGGATACGCCGATCTCGGCCATGTCCGACAAGCCGAAGCTGCTCTACACCTATTTCAAGCAGAACTTCGCGCAGGTGACGAACCCGCCGATCGACCCGATCCGCGAGGAGCTTGTCATGAGCCTCGTCTCCTTCATCGGTCCGCGTCCGAACCTGCTCGACCATACCGGCATGGCCAACGCCAAGCGCCTGGAAGTCCGCCAGCCGATCCTGACCAACGGCGATCTCGAAAAGATCCGCTCGATTGGTCATACGGAAGACCGTTTCGACACCAAGACCCTCGATTTCACCTATGACGTCGAGCGCGGCGCCGAAGGCATGCCTGAGATGCTCGACCGTCTCTGCGAGCGGGCAGAAGCCGCCGTTCGCGGCGGCTACAACATCATCGTGCTTTCCGACCGGCAGATCGGGCCGGACCGCATCGCGATCCCGGCGCTGCTGGCCACGGCCGCCGTGCACCATCACCTGATCCGCAAGGGGCTGCGCACCTCGGTCGGCCTCGTCGTCGAAACCGGCGAGCCGCGCGAAGTGCATCATTTCTGCCTGCTCGCCGGCTATGGCGCCGAGGCGATCAACCCCTATCTCGCTTTCGACACGCTGCTCGACATGCATCAGCGCGGCGAATTCCCGAAGGAAGTGGACGCCACGGAAGTCGTCTACCGCTACATCAAGGCGGTCGGTAAAGGCATCCTCAAGGTCATGTCGAAGATGGGCATTTCGACCTACCAGTCCTATTGCGGCGCGCAGATCTTCGATGCGATCGGCCTGCAGCAGGAATTGGTCGACAAGTACTTCTTCGGCACGGCGACGATGATCGAGGGCATCGGCCTTGAAACCATCGCCGAGGAAACCGTCGCTCGCCACAACTCCGCTTTCGGTCGTGATCCGCTGCTGGCGAGCACGCTTGAGATCGGCGGCGAATATGCCTTCCGCATGCGCGGTGAAAGCCATGCCTGGACGCCGGATGCAGTGGCAGCACTTCAGCATGCCGTGCGCGGCAATGCCGAGGATCGCTATCGCGAGTTCGCCGAGATGGTCAACCAGTCGGCCCTCCGGATGAACACCATCCGCGGCCTCTTCAAGATCAAGGGTGCGGAAACGCTCGGCCGCAAGCCGATTTCGGTCGACGAAGTCGAGCCCGCTATCGATATCGTCAAGCGCTTCTCGACGGGCGCCATGTCCTTCGGCTCCATCAGCCGCGAGGCGCATACGACGCTGGCGATCGCCATGAACCGGATCGGCGGCAAGTCGAACACCGGCGAAGGCGGCGAAGAGTCCGATCGTTACATGCCGCTCTTCGACGGCTCGCCGAACCCGGAACGCTCAGCGATCAAGCAGATCGCCTCCGGCCGCTTCGGCGTGACCACCGAATATCTGGTCAATGCCGACGTGCTGCAGATCAAGGTGGCGCAGGGTGCCAAGCCCGGCGAGGGCGGACAGCTGCCGGGTCACAAGGTCGATGCGACCGTCGCCAAGACCCGGCATTCGACGCCGGGTGTCGGCCTGATCTCGCCGCCGCCTCACCATGACATCTACTCGATCGAAGACCTGGCGCAGCTCATCTTCGACCTGAAGAACGTCAACCCGACCTCGGCGGTGTCGGTCAAGCTCGTCTCGGAAGTCGGCGTCGGCACTGTTGCCGCCGGCGTTGCCAAGGCGCGCGCCGACCATATCACCATCGCCGGCTTCGACGGCGGCACCGGCGCTTCGCCACTGACCTCGCTGAAGCATGCCGGCAGCCCGTGGGAAATCGGCCTTGCCGAAACCCAGCAGACGCTGGTGCTGAACGGGCTGCGCTCGCGCATCGCCCTGCAGGTGGACGGCGGCCTGAAGACCGGTCGCGACGTCATCGTCGGCGCGCTGCTCGGCGCGGACGAATTCGGCTTCGCCACCGCGCCGTTGATCGCGGCCGGCTGCATCATGATGCGCAAGTGCCATCTCAACACCTGTCCGGTCGGCGTCGCCACCCAGGATCCGGTGCTGCGCAAGCGCTTCAAGGGCGCGCCGGAGCATGTCATCAACTACTTCTTCTTCGTCGCCGAGGAAGTGCGCGAAATTCTCGCCTCGCTTGGCGTTACCAAGCTGGACGACATCATCGGCGCTTCCGAGCTTCTGGAGAAGGACGACATGCTCGCCCACTGGAAGGCGAGGGGCCTCGACTTCAGCCGCATCTTCCACAAGGTCGACGCGCCGAAGGAAGAGACTTACTGGACATCAGCGCAGAAGCACCCGATCGACAATGTTCTCGACCGCACGCTGATCGAGAAGGCCGAGCCCGCACTGTCTTCCAAGACGCCGGTCGCCTTTGAGGTCGGCATCAAGAATGTCGACCGTTCGGCCGGCGCCATGCTGTCGGGCGCGGTTGCCAAGCGCTATGGCCATCGCGGCCTGAAGGAAGACACGATCAACGTCACGCTGAGGGGCACCGCCGGCCAGTCGTTCGGCGCGTTCCTGGCGCGCGGCGTGACTTTCAACCTCATCGGCGACGGTAACGACTATGTCGGCAAGGGTCTTTCGGGCGGCCGCATCATCATCCGTCCGCCGGAGAATTCGAAGATCCTGGCCGAGCATTCGATCATCGTCGGCAACACCGTGCTTTACGGCGCAACCGAAGGAGAGTGCTACTTCCGCGGTGTCGCGGGCGAGCGCTTCGCGGTCAGAAACTCCGGTGCGATCGCCGTCGTCGAAGGCGTGGGCGACCATGGCTGCGAATACATGACCGGCGGCGTCGTCGTCGTGCTCGGCGAAACCGGTCGCAACTTCGCGGCCGGCATGTCGGGCGGCGTGGCCTATGTGCTCGACGAAATCGGCGATTTCGCGCGCCGCTGCAACATGGCGATGGTCGAGCTGGAGCCGGTTCCCGAAGAGGACGAGCTGCTGGAGAAGCTGCATCATCATGGCGGCGACCTCATGCACAAGGGACGCGTCGACGTTTCGGGTGACATGACGCGCCATGATGAAGAGCGTCTCTACCAGTTGATTTCGAACCATTTCCACTACACAGGTTCGACGCGCGCCAAGGAAATTCTCGATCACTGGGCCGACTACCGCCCGAAATTCCGCAAGGTCATGCCGGTCGAGTATCGCCGTGCCCTCGAGGAAATGGAGCGCAGCCGGATGGGCGTGGCGGCGGAGTAATCCGCCCCGGCTCGTTAAGCCAGTCGAGGGTTTCGCCTCGCATTGCGGTCGCCGCTTGGGCGATCGCAACTGTCGAACAGCGGAATCGGATTTGAATTACAGTGCCGGACAGGGAACGGAACTTACCCTCAGGCACGGGAGCCATCGGCTCCACTTTTTTGAGTGAGGAAACGAAAGCATGGGCAAGGTAACAGGCTTCCTGGAAATCGACCGGCAGGTAGGCAAGTATCAGCCGGCGTCTGATCGCATCCGGCATTTCCGTGAATTCACGATCCCCATGTCGGACCCGGAAGTGCAGAAACAGGCGGCTCGCTGCATGGACTGTGGCATTCCCTATTGCCACGGCCCGACCGGCTGCCCGGTGCACAACCAGATCCCGGATTGGAATGACCTCGTCTACAACAACAATTGGGAAGAGGCGATCCGCAACCTGCATTCGACCAACAACTTCCCGGAATTCACCGGCCGCGTCTGCCCCGCCCCTTGCGAGGAAGCGTGCACGCTGAACCTGGAAGACGCGCCGGTTGCCATCAAGACCGTCGAACAGGCGATTGCCGACAAGGCCTATGAGCTCGGCTTCATCCGCCCGCAGCCGGCAACCGTGCATACCGGCAAGAAGGTCGCCGTCATCGGCTCCGGCCCTGCCGGCATGGCCGCCGCCCAGCAGCTCGGCCGCGCCGGCCACGACGTTCATCTCTATGAGCGCGAGTCGAAGCCCGGCGGTCTGCTGCGTTACGGCATCCCGGACTTCAAGATGGAGAAGAACTTCATCGATCGCCGCGTCGAGCAGATGAAGGGCGAGGGTGTCACTTTCCATTGCGGCGTCAATGTCGGCGTCGACGTCAAGGTCGAGCAGCTCCTGGCCGATCATGATGCCGTGCTCTATTGCGGCGGCTCGGAAACGCCGCGCGAGGCCGGCATTCCCGGCGTCGAGCTTGCCGGCGTGCATGACGCCATGCCCTACCTCGTGCAGCAGAACCGCCGCGTCGGCCGCGAAAACATCGACAGCGTCGGCTGGCCTGCCGATCCGATCCTTGCCGGCGGCAAGCATATCGTCGTCGTCGGCGGTGGTGATACCGCATCGGACTGCGTCGGCACTGCATTCCGCCAGGGTGCGGTCAAGGTTACCCAGCTCGACATTCGCCCGCAGCCGCCGGAAAAGGAAGACAAGCTCGCCGTCTGGCCCTTCTGGGCGACGAAGATGCGCACCTCCTCCTCGCAGGCCGAGGGTGCGGTTCGCGAATTCCAGGTCGCGACGCTGGAATTCGTTGGCGAAGACGGCGTGCTGACCGGCGTGAAGTGCTGCGAAGTGGATGAGCGCCGCAAGCCGATCGCCGGGACGGAATTCGTCATCCGTGCCGATCTTGCCTTCATCGCCATCGGTTTCCGTGGCCCGTTCACCGACGGCGTGCTCAAGGAGCTCGACGGCAAGCTGACGCTGAACACCGACAAGCGCGGTTCGACCAACGTCGTCGCCGACGACAAGGACTACAAGACCTCCGTCGACAAGTTCTGGACCGCCGGCGACGTTCGCCGCGGCCAGTCGCTGGTGGTCTGGGCGATCCGCGAAGGCCGCCAGGCGGCGCGCGCGATCGATGAGGCCTTGATGGGCTCGACGGTTCTGCCGCGGTAAGCCTCACCGATATTTTGGTGCGACTATCAGAAGGCCGGGTTCGCGATGAACCCGGCCTTCATTCTTATCGGCTTGCCGCAATGTTCCAATTGTAGATGCAGCGATCGAGCCCGATGGCGATCTCGAGTACTCTCACATCGTGGTCTATCGCAGGCCCCTTCCTGGCGTGGCTGCGATAGCGTTGGGGGAAATCCGTGCGCTTCGAGATCGAACAGACCTCCATCCATTTATCGTCATTGTCGACTTCGATATCCATCGTGACCTCGGAGTAGGCCGGCAGGCGATCCGAAGGAACGATTCTGGTCGGCAGATGGATGACCGATCCGATCATGCGGCGGACCGGCTCCAGGCAGGCTGCGTGGTAATCGTTGCCGCTGTCGGCAGTGAAGGCGCATTGGAATTCGAGTTGCCAGAATTCCTTGAGCCGCACATGCTTGGTCGGTTGATCCTGTTCCCGGCGGTAGGATTTTCCAGCCTGCCAGATGCATAATGGCAGGCGTGTTCTGGAGTGATTTCCAAGAAGATGCTGCATGTAGACATAGGTTGACGCGGTTGTCTCCGGCCGCAGCAACAGTTCGGTCTCAGTCTTTGATACCCGTTCCTGCACCCATATGTCCTCCTGGGAATAGGCATCTGAAACGAGGCGGCGCGGCATAAGGGTCGGGGCTTCCACCCTTCGGACATCCCAGGCGGGGTTGACCGATCGCAGGAAGCTGCTGATTTCATCGGAAAAGAACCGGACCAGATCGTCGCGCAACCGGATATCCCGCTCTTCCCAATGAACGAGCGAATTTACGTTGTAGATATTGAGCACGTGCCATTCTCCATGGGCAACGTTGATGTTTTGGGCAAGGGCTTTACGTCCAGCAGCCGCCGGACAGACCAATGCCTCCGGCCGTCACGACTGGACGCGGAGACCTCGACCGGAGAAAGCGCGCAAAACCACAACCTGCAAGCAGGTGCTGTCTTGATCGATATGATCTGCGCGGTTGGTGCTCATGACGTTTTTTTAGGGGTGCGCTGCGATATTGTCAAACAGGCCCAGTCGTGGACGCACTTATACGGAAGGTTCTCACGGCGCGGCCGATCCCGGCAACCTGTAGTCATCCACGCGGCCTGCAGGCGCCGGCGCCATTTGGCCTTTGTCGACCAGGAGGTCCCGCGGCGATGGTGTCGTGGAAGCCGGTGCGGGCGTGCCGCCCAGGAGCTGCGCGCCGCCGTCAAGGTCTGGGTCGGAAAGGCTCATCGGCGGGATGCGGGTGATTTTCTCCATCTCCGTCGGAGGCAGGTTGGCCTGCTGCGCCGGCAACGGATTGCCGGTATCGAGGCGGGTGATATCGGGGCTTGCCTGATCGCCCAGCAGCCGGCGTGCCGATTTCTCGACATAGAAGGCGACCTTGCGCTTGCCTGCCGCGGTCAGGTTGACACCGTCAGCGGTTCTGAGGCGCACCTGCTGGCCGTTGATATCGGAGCCGGTGACGATGAACTCGCCGTTTTGGTCGGTAAAGCCGTCCCAGATGTCGATGAACTCTCCGCCGACGCTTGTCGTCTGGCTCTGATAGAGCTGGTTGAGCTTGACCGCGCTCGCCGTCAGCTGGTCCGAGCCGAAGGAGGGCAGACCGACCCAGAGCAGCGGAATGTGGCGGCTCGTCACCAGCTTGGCAAATTGCTGCACGCGCTCTTCATAGGCGAGGAACCACGGGTCCGTGCCGTATTTTTCGTTGAGCCCGTCGCCGATGATCTGCTGGCGATCGTTGGCGCCGAGCATGACGATGACCATTGCTGGCTTCAGCTGGTCCATCATGCCTGTCAATTGCTGCGGCCAGTTGTAGTAGTCCTGCCGAACGAGACCCGAGGCGACATTGCCGCGCGTCTGGATGACGACACCGGGCGAGGCCGAAAAGGCATCTTCCAGTCCGGTTCCGAGACCGCTGGCGAGAAAGTCGCCGACGACGAGGATGGTTTTGGCATCGGGCAGCTTTTCCGCCGCCGGAGGTGTTTCCGGTTGGACCGCCACCGGCTGACGTGGCGGCGGCGTCGGCCGTTTGCGCGGCTGGATCTTTCGCCGCGGCGGCGGCTGGTCGACGGACTGGTCGGTATAGTCGGGTTCGCGGGTGCCGAACAGCATGTCGAACAGGTTTCTGCGCGGCCGCTCCTGCGCTTCAGCCGCCGTCGGCAGGCAGCCGAGTGCGACGATGGCGGCAAGGAGCGCTGTCAGAATAAGCCTTGCGGTTGCCATGGTTGCGCGGGCAGGTCGTTTGATCATAGCTTCTTTTCCGCTCACGCCCCATGGTCGCATGAGGAAGTATCTTCCGTCCAGCGGTCCAAGATCGCGCTGATAGCGGCCGCCTATTTGCGCAGCGCGTTCAGCAGGTTCATGGACGGTTCGCCATCCGCATCCATGCCGATGCGCTGCTGAACCGCGGCGATGGCCGCCTTCGAGCCGGATCCGAAATTGCCGTCGACGACGCCGTCATAATAGCCGAGCTGCTTCAGCCGCGTCTGCAGCTCGAATTTTTGCTGCACGTTCAGCGCACCGCTCGGTCGCGGCCAGGATTGCTGCATGCCGCCATAGCCGGCGATCTGATCGGCAAGCAGGCCAACGGCTACTGCATAGCTGTCGGATGCGTTGTAGCGCTTGATGGTGAAGAAGTTGCCGGTCATCAGAAAGCCGGGGCCATCCGGCCCGCCGGGCATCTTCAGCTGCGCGCGGTCGGAGGTCTGACGGAAGCCCTTGCCATTGGGGCGGACGAAACCGAGAGCGGCCCATTGGGCGATCGTGTGGGTCTTGCCGGCCTGTGCGCCGCCGCCAGATGGCACGACCACCTCGTAGCCCCATGTGCGCCCGGTCTCCCAGCCGTTCTTAGCAAGCAAGTTGGCCGTCGTCGCCAGCGCATCCGGAATGGAATTCCAAATATCGGCATGGCCGCTGCCGTCGGCATCGACAGCATAGAGCAGATAGCTGCTTGGGATGAACTGCGTATGGCCCATGGCGCCAGCCCAGGAGCCGTTCAGCTCCTTGCGCGACACGTCACCCTTCTGAAGGATCTTCAGCGCTGCGATGAGCTGTTTCTTGGCATAGTTGGCGCGCTTCGGATCGGCATAGGCAAGCGTCGCCAGCGCGCGGGGCACGTAATGCAGCCGATCGTTCTTGGCGAGAACTGCGCCGTAGTTCGACTCCATCGACCAGATGGCGAGCATGATATTTCGATCCACGCCGAAGCGCTGCTCGAGCGAGCGGAGCGTGGACGCATATTTAACCGCCATCTTCCGGCCAATATCCACGGTATAGGGATTGACACGGGAGTCGAGGTAATCCCAGATTTGGGACTTGAATTCCGGTTGGTACTGCGCTTTTTCAAGGACCGTGGGGTCAGGGTCCGTCACGCCGGCGAATGCATCGCGATAGGTCGATGGTGTAATGCCGCTCTTTGCGGCGGTCGTGTAGAAGCCCGCGATCCATTTTTGGAACCCCGGGTCAGCATTGGCGTTAACGGGAGCAAGTCCCGCGAAGGCAGCGAACGCGAGCGCCAGAGCGAGACCACGAAGGGAGTTTTTGCGGTTTGGGGTCATCTACAGCCTTGTCCATCGATCGTTGGATTTCGGTGCGGCGAAGCTCTTAGCGTTCATCCAAGCGTGACACTAGAAGAACGAAGTCAACAAATTCTTTACCATGGAAGCCGGGGTCAGTCATTATTTGCAAAACAGTAGCAAATTTATTCTACTGACCCTGAGAATGGCTTGGCGCCAGGCTAGTGAATGCCCAGGAGGTATGAGTGGGACAGCATAAAAAAGTTCGTAAGGCAGTATTTCCGGTGGCCGGACTGGGGACGCGGTTCTTGCCGGCGACCAAGGCGGTGCCGAAGGAAATGCTCACCGTCGTCGACAAGCCGGTGATCCAGTACGTCGTCGATGAGGCGATGGAAGCCGGGATCGAGCATTTCGTGTTCGTCACCGGCCGCAGCAAGCACGTGATCGAGGATTACTTCGACATTCAGTTCGAGCTTGAGCATACGCTGCGCCAACGCAACAAGAATGCAGAGCTGTCGTTGCTGAACGGCCTGCTGCCGAAAGCCGGAACGGCCAGCTTCACGCGTCAGCAGGAGCCGCTCGGCCTCGGCCATGCCGTGTGGTGCGCCCGCGAGATCGTCGGCGACGAGCCCTTCGCGCTGCTGCTGCCCGACATGGTCATGCGGGCCGAAAAGGGCTGCATGAAGGGCATGATCGAGCTTTATGAGACCAGCGGCGGCAATGTCATCGCCGTTGAAGAGTGCGCTCCGGATCAGACCCACAAGTATGGCATCGTCGGTGTCGGCGAAACGATCGGCAACGGCTTCCGCATCACCGAAATGGTGGAAAAGCCGGCCAAGGGCACGGCCCCGTCCAACTTCTTCATCAACGGCCGCTACATCCTGCAGCCGGAAATCTTCCGTATCCTGGAAAGCCAGGAGCGTGGCGCCGGCAATGAAATCCAGTTGACCGACGGTATGCTGAAGCTGGCACAGCAGCAGGATTTCGCCGGTTATCACTTTCAGGGCCAGACGTTCGACTGTGGTGCAAAGGATGGCTTCATCCTCGCCAACGTCGCTTTTGCGCTCGCGCGCGCAGATATCCGCCCGACCATCGAGGATGAGCTGAAGGCGCTGATTACGGCCCTGAAATAAGTTCTCAAATCGTTGAGAACAAAGAGCTGAGGCTCGGCATGTGCCGGGCCTCGTTTCGTTTCGGATGACAAGATGGGAGTGAACGCAAGACACGCTGCGACGAACGGTTCAGGTGGTGATCAGCGCTTCACCGTCAATCCCACACCTGCCTGTAGCTGGCGGGTGTCGTCGCCGGTCTTTCGCGAGGTCAGCTGATAGCCGACATTGCTGGTCAGATCGAGGTAACGGTTGATCCCCCAGGTGAGGCCGAATGCGGCGTCGTATTCGGTCTCGTCGGCAAAGGAGCTGATGGAAGGATAGTCGCGCCAGATCGTTCCGCCCGTCAGCTTTGCAGTGAGATCGTCGCGCAGCTGGTGGCTCAGGGTGCTGGTGATCTGATAGGCGGTGTAGCCGCTTTCGCCGGCTGTGGTGGAGGGCTGGACCGTGGTCGAAAGACCGATGCTGACATCGGTGCCGCGCTGCGGCGACCAGGCGAAATTACCGTCGATTGTCGGCGAATCGATCGAGGCGAGGCGCGAATCGTCGAACTGCGTGTGCTGGTAGCCGAAGCCGAGCTCGCCCTTCATCTTATCGCCAAGATCGAGCTCGACACCGGCCTTGCCGCCGTAACTCTGGTTTGAGCGGGCATATCCGCTGCTGTCGCGCGTCTGGTCGTAGACCGCGCGGCCGAGATCGGCTTCGACGAAGGGGATGATGGCCGGCGACAGCTCGTAGCCGATGCGTCCGCGCCATGTGCCGGCGGTCTGGTCGCGGTCGCTGAGCGTAACCTGGGTTCCATCCGAGAGCACGGCGTCGGAATAGGCGGTGCGGGTCAGCTCCACAGCAGTCGTGCCGCGCAGCAGGCCGAAGTCGCGCTCCAGCGACAGTCCCGTGGTGAACTGGTTGACGGCCGACTGTTTCGTGGCGCCGGCAATGGCGTTCGGATCGCTGGTGTCCTCACGGGAGAACTGGTAGCCGGCGGTGATGTGGGCGGTGGTATCGGCGGGAAGATCGAGGCGCAGGTCGGCATTGAGGCTGACCGTCGGCTTTTCCTCGCCGGTGCCGCTGATGTTTCTCTGCCAAACGCCTTCGCCTGTTATGGTCAGCGCATGCCGGTCCCAATCCGATGTCAGCGTGCTGCGCAGGTCCGTCTGCAGGAACGTGCGGTCGTCCTTGGTGGAGCCGGTGCGGTCTTGCTCGATATTGATCGACTGGTTGACGGAGGGGCGCAGGGTGAATGTGCCGAGCGGTATGCCCTGCGCATCCTCGCGATCCGGATGCTGGCGTGCCTTCAGCCCGTCGACGCTGGTCTCGGGCAGGTTGACGCGGCGCAGATCTGTGTCGAGCGTGGAACCTGTGGTGGTCGGATCGACGCTGTCGAGGCGAAGGCGCATATTGGGCGGCGCATCCGCAGCAGTTGGTGCCTGATTCGTCGATGGCGTCGGTTGCGTATTGCTCGAGGACGCGGCCGTCGGGTCGGTCGGTGACGCGGATGTCGCGTCCGTGCCCGGTGATATCGTTAGGGTGTCGTCCGGATTTTGGCCTGGGGACAGCGATTGCGCGTCGGCCGACATCGGCGCGGCGAATGCGACGCTCCAGCCGAGCATGGCGGATGTCGCCCATGCCGTCAGCCGGAGGGTGCCGTTACCCGCCTTGTTCTTGCCGATGCCCATTTTGCCTATATCTGACCTTACTGGAAATGCCTTAAATCCTTACCCAAGTGTAAAGCTGCGTGGTTAACGCTTGGTTGCCAAAGGGCCGTGGAGAGCATTCCGCCAGTAATATTGTTGAGGCCGCCCGGCCTGCCAGTCGCGGTGGCAAAAGTCGATCTTCAGTGGACAGATTTGCAGAAAAGCGTTAGGCCTCCCTCATGAATAAGAGAGCTGTAAGACTCATCGAGAACGGTGCGATCGAATCCGCGATGCGAACGATCGAGACCGAGAGACGGGGCCTTGAGGCGCTGGAACGTGCGCTCGCCGCTGGTTTGGCCGGTCCGTTCAGCCGCGCGGTGGAGATCATCGGCGATATCAGCGGCCGCGTCATCATCACCGGTGTCGGCAAGAGCGGCCATATTGGCAACAAGCTCGCCGCCAGCCTCGCTTCCACCGGAACTCCGGCCTTTTTCGTGCATCCTGTCGAGGCCAATCACGGCGATCTCGGCATGATCACGCATGATGACGTCATCGTCGCCATGTCCTGGGGCGGCGAGAGCGCCGAGTTGCGCGGCATCATCGCCTATTCCCGGCGCTTTTCGATCCCGATGATTGCCATTACCGCGGGCGAGACCTCGACGTTGGCGCGCGAGTCGGACGTTGTTCTGTTGCTGCCGAAGGAGCAGGAAGCCTGCCCGCATGGGCTGGCGCCGACGACCTCGACGCTGCTGCAGCTCGCCATCGGCGATGCGCTGACCGTGGCGCTGCTGGAGGCGCGCGGCTTCACAGCCGAGGATTTCCGCACTTTCCATCCGGGCGGCAAGCTCGGTGCCAGCCTCTCGCATGTGGCCGATATCATGCACAAGGGCGACCGCGTGCCGCTGGTCAATCTCGGCACGGGCATGCCCGAGGCGGCAATGACCTTGTCGCAAATGCGGTTCGGCTGCGTTGGCGTCATCGATGAAAACGGCTGCCTCTGCGGCATTGTCACCGACGGCGATATCGCTCGCAATCTCGGCACCAGCCTTGCCGACATGCTCGTCGACGAGGTGATGACCCGCAATCCGAAGACGGTGAAGGAAACGACGCTGGCGACCAGCGCGATGGCCGTGCTCAATCGCCACAACATCTCGGCGCTGATCGTCATCGACGATGCGCGCCGCCCGGTCGGCATCGTCCATTTCCACGACCTGTTGCGGATCGGGGTTGCCTGATCAGACCGGTTCGACCGTAAGTTCGCGGCCATTGCTGGCGACGATAATGACACGTGTGCCAACCGGCAAATCGGGCCCCTTGACTGTCCAATAGGTGTCGTTGAGGCGGATGCGGCCACGGCCTTCGGCTATGGGCTCGCCGAGCGTTGCCGTGCGGCCGACAAGGCTTGCGCCGCGCTGGTTCAGGAAGGGCTCGTCCGTGACCTGGTTGTTGTTGTAGAAATAGCGGCGCCCGAGTAGGGCGACGATCACGGCGACGGCCGCAAAGACCAGCCACTGCAACTGCCAGACCCAGAAGGCGTCATCCCAGAACAGCAGCGACAGCGCCCCGACAATGATGCCAGCCAGACCAATCCAGACGAGGAAGAAGCCCGGCAATACCAACTCAGCGGCAAGCAGCACCAATCCCAGCAGCCACCAGCTCCAGGGGCCGAGCTCCACGACGAGATCATCGAACATCTCAGCTCTCCCTGGGCGTCAGCGGATTGACCGAAGGCGTGGTACGAACGGCGCCTGACCGAGGCCTCGAAGGCTGCGGCGCACCGTCGCCGTTGCCATTGTCGCCGAAGACTTCGCGGGCAATGGCGCCGATGCCGCCGAGCGAGCCGATGAGGGAGCTGGCCTCCATCGGCATCAACACGATCTTCGAATTGCTGGCCGAGCCGATTGCCGTCAGGGCTTCGGTGTATTTTTGCGCGACGAAGTAGTTGATGGCCTGCACATTGCCTTCGGCGATGGCTTCGGAAACCATGCGGGTCGCCTTGGCTTCCGCTTCCGCCAGGCGTTCGCGTGCCTCGGCATTGCGGAACGCCGCCTCGCGCTGACCTTCCGCCTGCAGCACGGCCGACTGCTTTGCGCCCTCCGCCCGCAGGATCTGCGCGGCACGGAGCCCTTCCGCTTCGAGAATCTGGGCGCGCTTTTCACGCTCGGCCTTCATCTGTCGGCCCATGGCGTCAACCAGGTCCTTCGGCGGCTGGATGTCCTTGATTTCGACGCGCGTCACCTTGATGCCCCAGGGCTCGACAGCCTCGTCGACCACGCGCAGCAACCGCTCGTTGATGGCGTCGCGGTTGGAGAGAAGCTCATCCAGGTCCATCGAACCCATGACCGAACGGATATTGGTCTTGGTGAGGTTGAGGATCGCGCTTTCGAGATTGGTGACCTGATAGGCGGCCTGCGCCGCGTTCAACACCTGGAAGAAGGCGACCGCATCGGCAGAGACGCTGGCGTTGTCCTTGGTGATGACCTCCTGAGTCGGCACGGCCAACACCTGCTCCATAACGTTCATCCGCACGCCGATCGTCTCAATGAAGGGCACGATCAGATTGAGGCCCGGCTCCAGTGTGCGGATGTAGCGGCCGAAGCGCTGGATTGTATAACGATAGCCCTGTGGCACCGTCTTGATCCCCGCAAACAGCACCAGGATGACCAAGACCACCAGGGCAACCACGAAGATGCTGAAACCACCGACTACCATTGAATTCCTCCATGGAGGCGCCCACGGTATGCGGGCCTCTCGCGTCACGTAAAGCGCTGCCGCATCGTTCTCCGTACGTTCGGTCGAAAACGCATGACGGCAACTCAATCAGATGTGGTGGGTTAGCATGTTCTCGACAAGGGAGGAATGGGTCGCCCAACAACACGATCCGGTGTGTCTGAGATTGTTTTGGCCCGATCAATCAATCGCGATCCGGGTCTTGCTTCCGGCGGTTGATATTCATACTTTAATGGAGAAATCTCCGGCTCCGCTGCCACACAGCCTTTCGGGCCCAACCTTTGCGCATCATCAGGGTGAAGCTATGAATATGGATAGGACCTTACGGTCGGTCGTGGCCGTGCATGCCTCAATTCCGGAAGACGCTTTCACGGCGACGACGCTCGGCACCCGCAGGGAAGGCAACGGAGTCGTCATCCGGGGGAACGGGCTGGTGTTGACGATCGGCTACCTCATCACGGAGGCTGAGGAAGTCTGGCTGACGACGAATAGCGGTCGTGTGGTGCCGGCACACGCGCTTGCCTACGACCAGGAAACGGGATTTGGCCTGGTGCAGGCGCTTGGCCCGCTCGACGTGCCCGCGCTGGAATTCGGTGATGCCGAAAAGGCCGAGATCGGCGATCCGGTGGTGATCGCAGACGGCGTCGGCCAGTTCGTCGAGGCGAAGATTGTCGCCAAACAGGAGTTCGCGGGTTACTGGGAGTATCTGCTCGACGAGGCGATCTTCATCGCGCCGGCGCATCCGTCATGGGGCGGCGCGGCGCTGGTGGACGAGGAGGGCAAGCTTCTGGGTGTCGGTTCGCTGCATCTGCAGATGGCGACCCAGAATGGCGAAGGCGCCGATATCAACATGGTTGTGCCGATCAACCTGCTGCTGCCCATTCTGGACGATCTGATCAAGCGAGGGCACGTCAACAAACCGCCGAGGCCCTGGCTTGGCGCGTTCTCGGCCGAAAGCAATGGTGAGGTCGTTGTCATGAGCGTGACCGAAGGCGGTCCGGCGGCCAAGGCGGGATTGCGCCGCGGCGACGTCATCTCGGAGATCCGCGACGCGGAAGTGGATGGGCTGGCCGATTTCTATCGGAAGATATGGGAGAGCGGGCCGGCCGGCGCCGAGATCCCGATGCGGGTGCTGCGCAATGGCCGGGAGGCCTGGTTGCGCATCAAATCCGCCGACCGCGGCAGCTTTCTCAAGAAACCGCAGCTGCAGTAGAGGCCATCGCCGGGATTCCCCTGGCGATCGGTCAGACCCAGCCAAGCAGTTCCCGCCGCACAACCTTCTCCAGCACCTTCATGCCGTCCTCGCTGTCGTTGAGGCAGGGGATGTGCGTGAACTTGTCGCCGCCATTGTGATGGAAGGATTCGGCGGCCTGTTCGGCGATTTCTTCCAATGTCTCCAGGCAGTCCGAGACGAAGCCCGGGTTCAGCACGGCGATGCGCTTGGTGCCGTCCTTGGCAAGCTGTTCCACCGTCTTGTCGGTATAGGGCTGCAGCCATTCCTCCGGACCGAAGCGGGATTGGAAGGTGACCATGAACTGATCCTCGGTAAGCCCGAGTTTCTCGCGCAGCAGGCGACCTGTTTTCTGACAGAAGCAATAATAGGGATCGCCCAGTTTGAAGTAGGACATGGGTATGCCGTGGAAAGATGCGAGGATCTTCTCGGGCTGCCAATCCAGCGTTGAAAGATGCCGGGTCACGGAATTGGCGAGCGCCTCGATGTAGGTGTCGTCGTCGTGGTATTGCGGCACGGTGCGGAGTGCCGGCTGCCAGCGCATCTTCGCTAGCTTCTCGAACGCCTTGTCATTGACGGTTGCCGTCGTTGCGGCGGCGTATTGCGGATAGAGCGGAAAGAGTACGATGCGCTCGCAGCCCCGATCCTTGAGCGCCTGGATGCGGTCGCCGATCGAGGGTTGGCCGTAGCGCATGGCCCAGTCGACGGTCACATTGGGTAGATCCTGTAGGCGTTCGGCCATCTGATCCGATTGATTGCGCGTATAGGTACGAAGGAAGCTCTCATCTCTTTCCTTGTTCCAGATCGTCTCGTAGGCCTTGCCGACCTTCTGCGGTCGGGTGTTGAGGACGATGCCGAACAGGATCGGATACCATTTCCAGCGGGACCATTCGATGACCCGACGATCCGTCAGGAACTCGCGCAGGTAGCGACGCATCGAGGCGTAGTCCGTGCCGTCGGGTGTTCCGAGGTTGACAAGCAGCACGCCGACCTTGCCGAATTTCACGCTGGGGTGATCGGGCGGAAAGGTGGTCAGGTCTGCTGTCATCGATTGAATTCCTTTTAACGAAACGAAGTCCTTCACATAGGAACAAAAGCCGGCCCGGAAAAGCCCGGACCGGCTCTCTCACGCGAGACAAATCGTCTTACTTGGCTGGAACTCTCAACTTTTCGCCGACCGGGAGATGGTGCGGCTCGAGATTGCGGTTGGCGGCCAGAAGCTTGTGCCATTGCTTGGCGCTTCCGTAATAGGTCTTGGCGAGATCCCAGAGCGTATCGCCGGCGACGATGACGTGGATTGCCGGTGTCTTCGGCTTTTCGCTGGCCTCGGCTGCCGGCGCGGCTGTCGCCGGCGCGGGGGTTGCAGGAGCCGTCGTCACCGGTGCTGACGTTGCCGGGGCTTCCGTCGCAGGTGCCGATGCAGCAGGCGTCGAGGTTGCCGGAGCGGATGGGGTGTCCGCAGGCTTTGCCGGCGTGGTGGCGGGCGTTGTCGCCGAGGGTGTCGAGGAGGCCGGCGGCGTAGCGCTGGGTGCTGCCGCGCTGCTAGCGGCGGGTGTCGGAGCGGGCTTTTGGTCCGGCGCAGCCTGCTGAGGGGTTTCGGCCGGCTTGGCCGCTTCGGGCTGGGCGGCAGCCGGTGCTGCGGCGATCTGGGTTATGCGGCCGTCCGTGTAGGGCCTGTAAGGGTTGTGTGCGGCAAGATAGTCGGCAACCACCGATTCCAGGTTGGGACCGAAGTCATAGGCATTCTTGCTGTCCTTCGCGAAGACCGTGTAGCCGTCGCCGCCGGCGCGCATGTAATTGTTGCTGACGACGCCGTAGGTCTTTTCGGGGTCGATCGGCTTGAATTCAGTGCCTTCCTGCACCTCTACGGAGACCAGCCGGCTGCCCGGCGGCTTCGACTTGTCGAAGCTGTATTTGAGGCCCGCTACCTGTGGGAAGCGGCCGGCGCCGTCGTCGATCTGGCTGAGGCCGTTTTCCAATGCGGCCTTCACGTTCGCGCCGGTGAGCTGGAAAGTCGCGACCGTGTTCTGGAAGGGCAACACGGTCAGCACGTCACCCATGCTGACATCGCCGCCGCCGATCGAGGCACGCAAGCCGCCGCCGTTCTGGATGGCGATGCTGATGCCCTGGCCCTTGGTACGGTCGAGCATGGCGTCGGCGACAAGATTGCCCATCGAGCATTCCTGAACGCGGCAGATTTCCCGAGCGCCTTCGATCGGGCCTTGCGAGCTGCCGATGATCTTCTTGCGCAGCTCTTCGATCGGCTTCGCCATTTCCAGCACGCGAGCGGCAATCGCCGGATCGGGCTTGATGGAGGAGTCGAGCAGGATCGGATCGCCGTTGGCGCCCTTGACGGCACCGTTGTCATCGAAGGTGACGACGAGATCGCCGAGATACTTGCTGTAGGACGCCGCCTGAACGACCGGCACCTTATAACCCGCCGGATTGTCGACCATGGTCGGATAGGGCCCGGCTGCCTTCGGATCCGTATTCGACAGCAGCGTATGCGAGTGGCCGCCGACGACGACGCTGACGCCGGCGATCTTGCCGATCTTTTCGACGTCACGGGGATAGCCGACATGCGTGAGCGCGATGATCTTGTTGACGCCCTGAGACTTCAGCGCGTCCACTTCGGCGCTGATGGCGGCGGCATCGTCGGTGATCTTCACATGCGGACCGGGCGAGGCGAGTTCGGGCGTTTCGGTCGTGACTGCGCCGACGATGCCGATCTTCTGGCCGCCGATAGTGAGCACGATCGATTTCTTGATACGGTTGCCGAGCTTCGACTGATCGTCAATTACCAGATTGGCAGTCACGACGGGGAATTGCGCCTTGTCGAGGAAGGCTGCGAGCGGGCCCTCGCCATCATCGAACTCGTGATTGCCGACGGTCATGGCGTCGATCTTCATATCGTTGAGGAATTCGACTTCGGCTGCACCTTTGTAGGTCGTATAGAACAAGGAGCCCTGGAAATTGTCGCCGGCATCGAGCACCACGACATTCTGGCCGGCAAGTGCTGCGCGGCGCTGGTCGATGGCCGTCTTCAGCCGCGCTGCCCCGCCGAAGCACTCGTTCTTGGCCTCCTCGGCCGCGGAGCATGTCGCATCGAACTTGTTGATCGACTCCACGCGCGAATGGAAATCGTTGAAGTGCAGGATGTTGAGCTGATAGTCCGCGAAGGCTGTGCTGGTGCTGAGCGCCAATGCCGCGGCGGCCAAAAGACCCACTCCGAAGGGCTGCTTCATCTGTCTCTCCTGTTCGTCCTTACAATCCGGCCCGCCTATGCCCCAAGGCGGTCCCCCACGTCGATGTTTTCATCATGGCGGAGCGAGCGCAAGCGAAAGCTGTGGGCTTCATTAGGATTTTACAAAGCAACGAAATGAGCCGTCAGATCAAGAGCATGCTTCGATAGAGGCATCTCCGTAGGATTCCAGCGATGCCGTCGCGGCATTCCAGCCGACAGCGCAAAAGACAAGCAGGCAGCAGAGCGCCGCAGCGGGATGAAAACGCCGACGCCTGACCCGATAAAGCTGGATCGCGCCGGCACCATAGATCAGCAAGACGGGCAGCGCGAAGATGAGGACACTCATCGGCCCGTCACTGTCGAGCGCCTCGTTACCTTGAGCCCGGTAGCTGTTGACGGGGAGAATCGCGGCCAGGACGGCGAAAGGCAATGCTGCGACGAGGGCCAGATAGAGCACCATCATACGGCGCATGACGTCTTATCCGTCCGCCGGGCCTGTTCAGCCCTGGCGGTTGAGGGAGAAGTGTCCGCCGGTCTCGGAGGTGCAGTTAAGCTGACCGGGGTTGGCCATGAAGCAGTTCACCTTGGAGCTGGTGCGCTTGATGTTCGAGTAGAGATTGATCTGGACGACGCCGGAAGCGTCGGTCGTGTAGGTTCCGGAGGCCATCTGCTGGTTTGTGCCGTCGGTCGTGTGCGTCTCGAAACGGCCGGCCGAAAATGTCGAACTCAGACCGTTCGAATCCGCCCAACTGCCTTCCACCGAGTTCGCCCGTGGCTGCGCGCCGGGGTTCATCGCCATCGGCGGCGGTCTCGATCCGCCGAAATCGACGCAGGCGGACAAGGCTGCCGTAGCGGCTGCGAGGGAAAGCACGGTTCTGATCTTCATAAATATCTCCCGCGATGAAGGCGGTCTATTGTCGTATCGGTTGCGAGAAAGATGGCGCGGCTATTGGGTTAAAGCAAGGCTTGAGAACGCAACTGCTTGATTTATCCCGCTTGCGTAACAAAAATGCCCGCACGACCTGTGCGGGCATTCGAGCGTTGCGCCTTGCGAACGCTGTTTCCGTTAGCGAACCAGGATATTCCTGAACTGCCAGGGATCCTTGGTGTCGATGTCTTCCGGGAAGAGGCCCGGACGGCCGTCGAGCGGCGTCCAGTCGGTGTAGTGGCCTTCAACCGGACCGAGATAGGGCAGCTGCACTTCGAGGCAGCGCTTATAGTCGATCTCGTCGGCTTCGACGATGCCGGCGGTCGGGTTTTCCAGCGCCCAGACCATGCCGGCGAGAACGGCGGAGGTTACCTGCAGGCCGGTCGCGTTCTGGTAGGGAGCGATGCGGCGGGTCTCTTCGAGAGACAGGCGCGAACCGTACCAGTAGGCGTTCTTGTCGTGGCCATAGAGCAGGACGCCGAGTTCATCGATGCCGTCTTCCAGTTCGTCCTCGTCGAGAACGTGATGAACCGGCTGCGGCGTGCCGCCATTGCCGAACATTTCGTGCAGCGAAAGCACGGCGTCGTTGGCGGGATGGTAGGCATAGTGGCAGGTCGGGCGGAAGGTGACGTCGCCGTCCTTGTCGCGAACCGTGAAGAAGTCGGCGATCGAGATGGATTCGTTATGCGTGACCAGGAAGCCGTATTGCGGACCTGGCGTCGGGCACCAGGTGCGAACGCGGGTGTTGGCGCCCGGCTGTTCCAGATAGATGGCCGCCTGGCAGCCCTTCTTGTGCTTCTTGGCGTTCTTCGGCATCCATTCTTCATGGGTGCCCCAGCCGAGCTCGGCCGGCTGCAGGCCTTCGGAAATGAAGCCTTCGACCGACCAGGTGTTCCAGAAGACGTTGAGCGGCTTCGGATGCTTGGTGCGCTGCGTGTCGCGCTCGGCGATATGGATGCCCTTGACGCCGACCTTCTTCATCAGCTTGGCCCAGCCTTCGCGGTCATGCTGGTCCGGCTCTTCGAACTTCAGGCCGATATCCTTGGCGAGGTTGACGAGCGCCTGCTTGACGAACCAGGACACCATGCCCGGGTTTGCGCCGCAGGTGGAAACGGCCGTCGTGCCGCCCGGGTTCTTCGCCTTTTCCTTGCGCATGGTTTCGCGCAGGGCATAGTTGGTGCGGTCGGCATTCTTCAGGCTCTTGTCGAAATAGAAGCCGAGCCAGGGTTCGACGACGGTGTCGATGTAGAGCACGTCGAGCTTGCGGCACAGCTTGACCAGATCGAGCGAGCCGGTATCGACCGAGAGATTGACGCAGAAGCCCTGGCCGCCGCCTTCCGTCAGGAGCGGCTTCAGCAGTTCCTTGTAGTTTTCCTTGGTGACATGTTCCTTGATATGACGGACGCCGTGCTTTGCCAGGATTTCCATGTCGGCTGGTTCTTCACGCGGGTCGATGACGACCATCCGGCTCTTGTCGAATTTGAAATGGCGCTCGATCAGGGGCAGCGTGCCGCGGCCGATGGAGCCAAAGCCGATCATTACGATCGGACCGGTAATTTCGGCATATACCGGATAGTTCTGTTCCGTCATTCTTGTCTCCTTCGAAAGGCAGGACGCCGTTCGGTTCATAAAATTCATCAGAGTTTGCGCGAGAACGCGAGGTGAAGGGCTCTAATCATAATTTGATGTCACAATAAAGAGCTGTTCGGGGTTAGCCGGGCAAAGTCAAGATAAGGGCACCATACACGCCATATGCGACGAGTTTGTTGCCTTCGGTCGATCAGGCCTTCAGGGCCTCCAATCCGTCGACAACGGTGGTGAGGGCGATTTCCTGGACCTCGTAGGATGCTATTCCGTGGATGGTGAAAGGGTCGGCGGCCACATAGGCTTCCAGTTCGGCGCGATCGCCGCAGGCAAAAACGACGCCGCCGGTGCGCGGCACCTTGCGGCCGGACGCGAGGAACCAGCCCTTGGCATATCCCTCCTTCACCCAGGCCATGTGCGGCTCCATGTACTTGTCGGCTTCGTCGTTACCCTTGAGGTAGGTGAGCGAGAGAATGAACATGCATCAATTCCATATAAGTTGCGCGCGGATCAGGCCGCGCAGGGAGTTTCCGACATAAAGCGTGCGGTCTTGCAGGTCCTCGGGCCGGATGCGGCCGATACGGGCCTTGTGCTGGCAGATGAGCTCGGTGCGTAAGACGCCGGCAAGCAGGCCTGAGGATATAGGCGGCGTGCGCAACGCGTCCGGGCCATCCTCGAGGAAGACGGAGGTGATGGTCCCCTCGCAAACCTCGCCCTTCTCATTCAGCAGCAAGACCTCGTCGGCCTCGTCGGGCCCATATTCGGCGCGTGCGGCCTCATAGACGGAGCGGCGGGTGGTTTTGACGCGCAGCAGCTTGTCGGTGGAATCGAGCCGCGTCACGGCGATGCGGACGCGCCAGATCGTCTCGGGAGGCAACGACGCGAAGGCGGCTGTCGTTACCGCCGCCTGCCCCTCGCGATCCAGCGTCAGTCGCACCCGCAAGGGCGCGGATGCACCGGCAACGGCATCTTCGAGTTTGCTGAGTACGCTCTTGGGAGCGGAAAAGCCGAGACGGCGCGCGGAGCGTTGCAGCCGGGCGAGGTGCAGACGCAGGCGGATGAAACCGGCATCCGGTTCGTAACGCAGCGTCTCGATCAGGGAAAAGTCCTCTAGCGGTCGATCCATCGGTCCCCCACGGCGAAACGCGCCTTCAGGAGGCATTCTTCATATTCCGCTTCCGCTGTCGAATCGAAGACGATACCTCCGCCGACATTGAACACCGCCCGGCCGTCTTCGAAAAGCGTGATCGTGCGGATCGCCACCGAAAAGCGCATGGCGCCCGTCGGCGAGATCATGCCGATGGCGCCGCAATAGGCATCGCGCGGGCCGTCCTCGAGCTCGTGCAGGATTTCCATCGCCCGCATTTTCGGCGCGCCGGTGATCGAACCGCAGGGGAAGAGTGCGGTCAGAATGTCGCGGATTGACATGCCGGGGAGCAGCTTGGCCTGCACATGGCTGACCATCTGGTGCACGGTCGGATAGGTCTCGATTTCGAAGAGCCTGGGCACATCGAGCGTGCCGACTTCGGTGATGCGAGAGATATCGTTGCGCAGCAGATCGACGATCATGCGGTTTTCGGCCTGCGTCTTCTCGTCGGCAAGCATGGCGCTGATGATCTCGGCATCTTCTGCCGCGTTGGCGCCGCGTTTCGCGGTGCCCTTCATCGGATGCGTCTCGATCCAGCCCTCTTCGTCGGTCCGGAAGAAAAGCTCCGGGGAGCGCGACAGGATGATCGGTCCGCCGAGATCGACGAGCGCGCCATATTTCACCGGCTGTCGTTCGATCAGCGACCAGAAGGCGGCCCTGGCGTCGCCGTTCCAGCGGGCATGGATCGGCATGGTCAGGTTCGCCTGATAGCAGTCGCCCAGGCGGATATGCCGGTGCAGCCTGTCGAATCTCTCTTTATATATAGGGAAATCCCAGGCGGCCTTCGGATCGGTCAAAAACTCCTGGTTTTCCAGGCGCTGCGTCGGCTGGCCTAGAGGATGGTCGCCGGCTGCGGGAGCCTCGAAGACGCCGAAGCAGAGCAGCGGCGTCTCGCGGTTTTCTTCGGCAAAAGGTGCCAGCTTTTCCTCGAAGAGATGGCCGGCTTCATAGGCGATATATCCCGCCAGCCATTTTCCCTGTTGCCTGACCCTTTCCATCCGATCGAGCGCGCGGAAGAATTCCGCGCGCGTCCGGGCCGTGATGATCTCGGCCGGTTCGGCAAAGACCATCACCTGTCCTGTGCTGTCGTCCCTGAAGAGGACGTAGGGTCGGGCATCGGCCATTGGGCGGGTTTCTATCGGGCTCTCGTTATGTCGATTGTCAGGCTGGGTTGTGCGTGCCGCACCAGACGCCCGGCTCCTTACCCTAGCCCTCTCCCCGCATCGGCGGGGAGAGGGTCGGGGTGAGGGGCCATGCGCGAGGATACGGCGATGGCAGACCTGCCTGGCCTGCTGCTCCTGCGAGCAGGCGGAGTTTCAGTTCTTATCTAGCGCTTCCAGCTCGTCGATCAGCCCTTCGATCATCGACAGTCCCTTGCTCCAGAACGACGGATCGGTGGCGTCGAGGCCGAAAGGCTTCAAGAGTTCGGAATGATGCTTGGTGCCGCCGGCCTTCAGCAGCTCGAAATACTTCTCCTGGAAGCCCTTTTCGGCATTGCTATAGACGGCATAGAGCGAATTCACCAGGCAATCGCCGAAGGCATAGGCATAGACATAGAAGGGCGAATGAATGAAGTGAGGGATATAGGCCCAGTAAGTCTCGTAGCCCTCGGATATCCTGATCGCCGGCCCTAAGCTTTCCGACTGGATGGAGAGCCACAGCTCGCCGATGTCCTCGGCGGTCAGCTCGCCATTCTTGCGGGCGGTATGCACCTTGCGCTCGAATTCGTAGAAGGCGATCTGGCGCACGACCGTGTTGATCATATCCTCGACCTTCTGGGCGAGCATCGCCTTGCGCTCGCGCTTGTCTGTGGTCTTGTCGAGCAGGGCGCGGAAGGTCAGCATCTCGCCGAAGACGGAGGCGGTTTCCGCCAGCGTCAGCGGCGTCTGGCACATCAACGCGCCCTGGCCGCCCGCCAGCACCTGATGCACGCCGTGGCCGAGCTCATGCGCCAGCGTCATGACATCGCGCGGCTTGCCCATATAGTTGACGAGCACGTAGGGGTGCGCCGACGGCACGGTTGGATGGGCGAAGGCGCCGGGCGCCTTGCCTGGGCGTACCGGCGCGTCGATCCATTCCTCATCGAAGAAGCGCTTGGCGATAGCGGCCATTTCGGGGGCGAATTTGCCGTAGGCGGAAAGAACGGTCTCCTTCGCCTCACTCCAGGGGATCAGAGCGTTGGGCGTTTCCGGCAGCGGTGCGTTGCGGTCCCAGAAATTCATCTGCTCCATGCCGAGCCACTTGGCCTTCATCTTGTAATAGCGATGCGAAAGGCGCGGATAGGCCTCATGCACGGCCGCCGCCAGCGCATCCACCACTTCGCGTTCGACGCGGTTGGCCAGATGCCTGCTGTCGGCGATATCCTCGAATCCCCGCCAGCGGTCGGAAATTTCCTTGTCCTTGGCGAGCGTGTTGGTGATCAGCGTGAAGGTGCGCAGGTTGGCCTTGAAGGTCTCGGCAAGCGCCATGGCCGCCTTGCGGCGCGCTTCCGGATCCTGCTCCTGCAGCATGTTCAGCGCGACTTCGAGCGGCTGCTTCTCGCCGTCGATCTCGAAGCGCAGCTCCGCCATCGTCTCGTCGAACAGCCGGTTGAAGGCAGCGGCGCTGGTCATGGACTTCTCCAGGAACAGCTGCTCCAGCCTGTCTTCGAGCTGATGAGGCTTGTCCTTGCGCAGGTCGACGATCCAGGGGCGATAGTGGCCGGCGGTCGGGTCGTTCGCCATGCAGGCGTCCATCGCCGCGTCATCGATGCGGTTCAGTTCCAGCGGGAAGAACAGGAGATGGGCGGCGTAGTCCGTCAGCCGCGTCTGCACATCGCCATAGAGCTTGCCGTTGGCGGGATCGCTGGTGTTGGAGAAATAGGTAAGGCCGGCAAATGAGCCGAGCCGGCCCATGATATCATCAAGCGCCTCATACTCCTTCAGAGCAGCTCCGATGCCGGCATCGCCGGTCTTGCTGGCGGCATCCGTAAGCTTGCCCTTCCATTTCTCTTCGAAGGCGACCGCCATCTTGCCGGCCTTTTCCATGTCGCCGGTGAAGGCGGTCGACGTGGCGGAAGGGTAGAGATCGCTGAGCTTCCAGGCGGGCAGGTCTCCGAGCGCGCTGCCGGCGGCGGCCTGGCTCGCCGAAAAATTAAGGGATTGATGGAGCGCGGTCGGGCTCATGGGCGATATTTCCTCTGCATTTTATTGCGGAACATCCGGTTCGTTCGTGTCTATTCGGCTGGAAAGCACGCTGCAAGCCTGATTTCCCCGCACTGACGGTTGAACCATAGGCGATAGTACATTCGTCATAATGATTAAAATGCGATGGTTTGGCAAAACTTCATGTTCAAGCCTTTCTGCGAATGTTCGCGTCAGGTTTCGCATGAAGTGAGGCACCAATGACCGTTTATAATAGCGCCAAGGGGGGCGCGCAGGTTCTCGTTGTTGAGGATGATCCGATTCAACGTCGTCTGCTGAAGAATGCCATCGAGCGACACGGACACGTTGCTCATCTGGCTGAGAATGGCCGCCTTGGCCTCGAGGTTCTGAAGCGCAATAGCGATCAGATCAATGTGATCGTGCTCGATCTCATGATGCCCGAAATGAACGGCATCGAGTTTCTGGGCGCGCTGAACGACATGGGTATCGACCTGCCCGTCATCGTGCAGACGGGACAGGGCGGTATCGACACCGTGGTGCAGGCCATGCGGGCCGGCGCTTTCGATTTCGTCGTAAAGCCCGTGTCTCCCGAGCGCATCTCGGCTTCGATCGTCAATGCCCTGAAGCTCGATCAGCGCGAGGCGAAGGCCCGCGCCGGGCGCAGGTCCCGCTCGAGCGCGATCACGTTCGACGACATCGTCTCGGCAAGTCCTGCGATGATGCGGGTGATCGATCTTGCGCATCGTGCATCGCAATCGAACATTCCAGTCGTGCTGGAAGGCGAGTCCGGGGTTGGCAAGGAGCTCGTGGCGCGTGCCATCCAGGCCGCCAGCGATCGTGCCGGCAAGCCGTTCATAACGGTCAATTGCGGCGCCATCCCGCACAATCTGGTCGAGAGCATCCTTTTCGGGCATGAAAAGGGCGCGTTCACGGGCGCGGCCGAGCGCCATGTCGGCAAGTTCATGGAAGCGGACGGCGGCACGCTGTTCCTCGACGAGATCGGCGACCTGCCGCTGGAAGTCCAGGTCAAGCTGCTGCGCGCCGTGCAGCAGGGGGAAATCGAGACGGTCGGCGCGCGCGTCGCGCAGAAAGTCAATGTCCGGTTGATCTCCGCCACCAACAAGGATCTGATCGAAGAGGTCAAGGCCGGGCGCTTCCGCGAGGATCTCTATTATCGCCTCAACGTCTTCCCGATCACCATGCCGGCCCTGCGTCGTCGCAAGGAGGATATTCCGCATCTCGCGCGCGCATTCGCCGATCGCTTTGCGCTCGAACAGAAGCTCGACTATCCGCTTTCGATCAGCAACAGCGCGCTCGCTCTGCTGACGGCCTATGACTGGCCGGGCAACATCCGCCAGCTCGAAAACGCCGTCTTCCGCGCCGTCGTCCTAGCCGAAGGATCGGAGCTGCAGGATACGGACTTCCCGCAGATCGCCGCTCAACTGCCCGGTTATTTTGCCGCCGAGCATCCAACCTTAGTTGTGGATAATTCGCAGATGGAGGCCGTTGGCGAGAGAGGCGAGCGCGGCGTGCGCCCCTTTTCACCGGATACAACTGCAACCTTACCGCTTCCTGCGGTGGATGAGTCCGCCACTGCTTCAGACAACGTCATCGTCAGTACCAACATATCCGGAGACGTCAGAAAACTGGCGGATGTCGAAGAGGAGCTGATCCGATTTGCCCTCAAATTCTATCGGGGCCAGATGAGTCAGGTAGCAAGAAAACTCGGAATCGGGCGCTCAACTCTCTACCGGAAGTTGAAGGATTACGGGATCGATCCGGATGATCCGCAAAAAAACGCTGCATGAGCACTGACTTAACATTTAGGCAAGCATATTTTGTTACCCGTCGTAAAGCACTTGTTAGTGCATCGTTCACCATGTATGAAGAGGGCGACCATGTGTGGCATTTTTGCCATCGTGTCACCGCAATTGACAGCCATTTGGAACACGATGCGACATTGTCTGTCGGACGGGGATCGAATTGCCGAATCTGAGTGGAAATACCAAGCGCAATAGCTTGAGCTGGCATTCTGCGTGCTCTGATCTATTTAGCAAGGTGGCCAAGGTAGTAGCCGTTGGCCTCCTTGCTTTGGCTGTTTCCACGCCTGTTTTCGTCGGGACTCCTTCCCAGGCAGGGGGCGAAACCCGCAGCCTGAAGATCTATTACGTCCATACCGGCGAAAAGGCCGTCATCACCTACAAGCGCAACGGCAAGTTCGATCCGGACGGTCTGGAAAAGCTGAACCGTATCCTGCGCGACTGGCGTAAGAACCAGCCGACCAAGATGAATCCGCGCCTGTTCGACCTGATCTGGGAAGTCTACCGCGAAAGCGGTTCGCACGAATTCATCTACGTCGTCTGCGGATTCCGTTCGCCGGGCACCAACGAGATGCTGCGCACGCGATCGGCCCATACGGGCGTTGCCAAGAAGAGCCAGCATATGCTCGGCAACGCGATGGATTTCTATATTCCGGACGTCAAGCTCACCAAGCTGCGCGAGCTCGGCATGAAGCTCCAGGAGGGCGGCGTCGGTTACTATCCGACCTCGGGTTCGCCCTTCGTGCACATGGACGTCGGCGGCGTGCGCGCATGGCCGCGCATGGATCGCCAGGATCTCGTTCGCCTGTTCCCGGATGGCAAGACCATGCATATCCCTGCTGATGGTCGGCCGTTGCCGGGCTATCAGGAGGCCGTTGCCGATTATAAGCGCCGCATGTCGTCCGATATCCAGATCGCCAGTTCCTCGTCGTCTCGCCGTGGTTTCTTCGCCCGTCTCTTTGGCGGCGGCGGTGCGGATGAGGCGGAGGACAATGCAGATGAGGGCGCGGCGCCGGTGGCTGTTGCTTCGGTTTCCGGAAAGAGCCAGCCGGCTCCGGCCGCGGCCGACGAGGGTGACGATAGCGCGGCCCCTGCGCCCGCCCAGGTTCAGGTTGCCAGCATAAACGCACCGGTTCCGCAGGTTCGCCCGGCCTTCGGCAATCAGCCTGCTGGCAGCGACGTTGCTTCCGCTCTCGTATCGTCGTCGTCGCATAACGCCGCTCAGGATGCGCTTGCGGCGGCCATGCCGACTGCGGACGATCAGTCGCAGCAATATGCCGATCTTCGTTCCTATCGCGTGCCCGTGCCGTCCTTGCTTGACCGCCGCGTCCCTGGCGATGCCGAGGCGGCCTCCGTCGACGCCGGTATGAGCGGCCAGGTCGCCGCCGTCCCTGTCCCGGCAGAGCGCCCCGAAGTTGCCGAAAGCCTGTTGGCCTCTGCGGATGCCGATCAGGAAGCGATTGACGATCAGGCAGATGCGGGTACGCTCTCTCCGTCCGTCATCGCAGCTCTTGAGCAGAGCCGCCCCGATCGGCCGGATCCGAGTGCTGCGGTCCCGGTGAGTGCACCGCTTAACAATGTTGCATCCAAGGATCAGGTTGCCCCTGCGAATGGTATGGCTGCCGGCAATGATGCCATGCAGGCGATCGCGGCGGTTCTGCCGCAGCAGCGGCCGGCGCAACGTATGCCGATGCAGGTGGCCGCGCTGGCGCCGATCCAGAATGAGGTCAAGGCCAGCAGCCGTCGCTTCAATGACAGCTTCGAACCGGTGCCGCAGGAGCGCGCGATTGCCGTCGGTATCGCGGCCAAGGGAGGCCGTCCGAACAAGCAGGACGCAGCCGAAGCTGATGCCGGCCGGGCCACGGTGACGACTGAACCGAAGCTGACCGAGAAGATGATTTCCCAGTGGGCGATTGCCAAGGCCCGCGTCGAAATCATCAACCGCCCGGTCAAGGCGCCGCGTTTCGTGAGCCCGACCCTTCGCGCCCAGCCGACGGCTGTCTATACCGATGGCTTCAAGGTGCAGACGGCTTCCATCGATCCGGAACGCTTCAGCGGTTCGGCTGTGAACTTCCTTCAGGTGAAGAAGTTCAACTCGGTCGAGTAGGCGAAGGTCTCTCCGCTCAGCGATCTTGGAAGCCTGTTCGGCTTCCATTCCATCTCAAGCATGACATCAGATCGAGGACCGTCGATACGCAAGGCATCGGCTGGGCAATCCCGCGCCGACCTATCGATGAGATAGCTGCAGTCAACGCCGCTGTTGCCCGCGGGTGACAGTACGTCGATTTTCAGGTTCGTGTCAGAGTTTATTCATTCCCGCGTCATCCACTGCTCAGTTTCGCGTCATTCGGCGAGGTTAGGCCGACAGGCTGAAAAGGGCTGGATATTCACAATTGAACCGAAAGACGGCAATCATCGTCGGCAATGGCGAGCTTACTCGCGACCTGTCTGAGATTGTGGACAGTGCGCAATTTGCAATGCGCTTCAACGAGCCCAAGGCGTCTATCGGCATGAGCGGCTCGCGCACGGATATTCTCATGCTTGCGGCCTCGAGCAAGCCGATGCAGCGTCGACTGACCGATCCGAATTTTCTGGCAAGCGCCACATTCAAGGCCGCGAAAGAGGTCGTGCTTGCCTATCATCCCGAGATCATCCGCAAATATCACCCAAAGCCTAATTTCCTCTCGCGCCTGAAGGGCAGGCGCAGCGACTGGACGATGCGAACGATCGAATTGGTCGGCGCCGCCGGCAAGGAGATTCGGGTAATGCCACCCCAGTTCTACATCGACGGCTGCTCGGAGCTCGGCGTGCCGGAACGCAGGATGTGCGAGGTTTTCCCCAGCACCGGCTTCTTTGGCATCCGATATGTTCTTTCGCTGTTGCCCGCCCGCGAATGGGACGTGAAACTGTGCGGATTCAGCTGGGAGGGATGGAAACGCCATGCCTGGCTCAACGAACGCAGCTGGGTCGAAGACAGGATCGCAAGCGGCCGTGTGAGCCTGCTCGTCTAGCGGCGCCTTCACCATGCAAATGATTGAAAATAATAGTTTTCAGTTTGGCCTCAGGTTTGCCTAAGCCCGCGCTCATTCACGATTGCTACAGCCTCGTGACAGACGACACCGAGGTATCTCTTATGCAAACTCACGAATTCAGCCCGTCTTCGGCGATGCCGCTCGAAAGATCTCATGCGGGATTCGACTTCGATCACGTTTCCAATCCGGTTGGCGCCATCCTGGACGAGTCGAACCAACCGGTCATCCGCGGCTTCATCATCCATCTTGATCGCGCTCGCGACCGCATGCCACAGGTCGAAAGGCTCGCGGCGAAGCTTCCGGTTCCGAGCGAAATCATAGAGGCGGTCGACGGTAGCGCCTTGACCGACGCCGAGATAGAGCGGGTATATCGTCGGCGACTGCACAAGCCGTATTATCCCTTTGCCCTGAGCATCGGCGAGATCGCATGCTTCCTGTCGCATCGGAAGGCATGGACTGCCATTGTCGAGCAGGGCATCGATGCCGGCCTGATCTTCGAAGACGATGTGGACATCGATGACTCCTTTCATGCCGCCTTTGCAGCCGCCAAGGCCTGTCTCAAGCCGCGTGCGTTCGTCCGCTTCCCTTTCCGGATGGGCAAGGAACATGGCAAGTGCATTCTGAGCCAGGGCCAGACCAGCGTCATCCAGCCCGATCGTATCGGTCTGGGCATGGTGGCGCAGCTTGTGAGCCGTGATGCGGCTATTCGTCTGCTCAGCGCTACCACCCATTTCGACCGGCCGGTCGATACGACCGTGCAGATGAGCTGGTTCACGCAGATATCGCCGCTTGCGGTTTTGCCTGGTGGTGTGCATGAGATATCCTCGCAGCTTGGCGGAAGCACCATCAAGAGCCGCAAGACGTTGATGGAGAGGCTTTCCAGGGAGGTGCTGCGGCCGCTATATCGTGCAAGAATTGCGCTGCGTTCGCGCCGCTCCATCTGAGAAGATCAAACTTGGCCGTTCCAATCCTCGCTTATCATCAGATTGCGGTGCCGCCTTCGCGCAAGGCGCCGTTCAGAAGCATGGTCGTCCATCCGGAAGCTTTCCATCGCCAGATGGAATGGCTGAAAAGGCTTGGAATTCAGGGATTGTCGCTGCGTGAGGCGCTGCCTTACATCACGGGAGCGAAGGCCGGCAAGGTTGCCGCAATCACCTTCGATGACAGCTACCTGAACGTCTATGAGAATGCCCTGCCGGTGCTGCAGGAGTTCGGCTTCACTGCCACGAATTTCGTGGTCGTGAACCAGATCGGCGGCGGTAATACCTGGGACGCGCCGCTTGGCGTGGCGCCCGCCCCTTGCATGTCGGTTGAGCAACTGCGCCGGTGGAGCAGTCTCGGGCACGAAGTAGGCTCGCACACGCTTGACCACGTCCATCTCCCGCAATTGCCGATGGAGGAGGCGCGTCGCCAGATTTCGCATTCGCGCGGTTTGCTTGAGGATCTGCTTGACGAGGGCGTCTCGTCCTTCTGCTTTCCCTATGGCGATGAGACGCCGCTTGATCGGGTGCTGACCTATGAGGCGGGCTATAATGCGGCGACCACGACGCGGCGCGCCAGGGCGCGTCCGAGCGACGATCCGTTCGGCCTGCCGCGGGTGACCGTTCGGCGTAACGACAGCTGGCTGCATTTCGTCAGGAAATGCGTGTTCGGATAGTTGGCAACGTCTATCATGTCCATTTGCCGTGTCTGGCTTTCGTCCCCGGAGCGAGCTGTCAAATCGCTCCGGAGACAATGGATCACGGCGTTATGGTGAAGCTGTAGCTGCCGTTGGTCTTGTGACCATCCGTCGACAGCGCGTGCCATTGCACGGTGTATTTGCCGGAGGAAAGCTTGTCGCTCACCGGCACCATCAGCGTCGCGTCGCCATCCATCAGCGTGGCAGCGCCGGTCTTGACGGCCGTCTTGTCCGGGCCGGTCACGGTCACGCCGCTGAACTTCAGGTTCAAGCCTTCGCTGAAGGTGAGGTCGAGTTCCGAAGGTGCCTGCTTGACGGAGCTGTCAGCGGCGGGAACGGAGGACTTGAGATGGGCGTGCGCGAAGGCCTGGCCTGCGAGAGCGATGCTGGTCGTGGCCGCAATGAGGAGAAGCTTCTTCATCCGGTGCATGTCGGTCTTCCTTTTGCGTTGAGGCGCCGCAGAGGGACCGCGGCAGGTTTTGGCGGCGGCTGATGTCGCCTGGGAATATCCCGTTCGGATTGCGGCCTAGGGGAATGTGCGGAGCGGCTTGCGGCCGTTCATTTCAGAAGGTTGCGGATCTTTTGCAGAGCGACGTCCTTGTCCTCTCCGTAGGCAATCAGGCTGCGCAGACTGCCGTCGGCATCGACGAGGAGGACCGAGGCAGTGTGATCCATCGTGTAGTCGCCATCGGGCGAAGGCACCTTCTTGGCATAGATGCGCCAGTCCTTGATGGCTTTCTGCATTTCCGTCGGGTTGCCGGTGACGCCGATGATGCGATCGGTGAAATTGCCGGTGTATTTGTGCATGACCTCCGGCGTGTCGCGCTCAGGATCCACGGAGAAGAAATAGGCTTTCAGCTTGTCGGCTTCCGGGCCGAGCGTCTTCAGCCAGCCGGCCATCTCGAACAGGGTGGTCGGGCAGACGTCCGGGCAATGGGTGTAGCCGAAGTAGATGAGCGATGGATGGCCCTTGAGCGCCTGTGCGGTAACGGGCTGGCTCCGGTCGTCGATGAGGTTGAAGGAGGCGCCGATATGGTCCTCAGCCGCCTTTGCCGGTGGCATCAGGCTCCACGTGAAGTAGGCGATCAAGCCGCAGACGCTCAGCAGGAAGACCGTCAGGATCGCGGGGACCGACCATTCCTTCGTGAACATCGCCTTTTCCTCTTTGGCGCGAAGAGAGGCGCGGCTGCCGCCACGCCGTTCATTCAGCTGCGTTGGCATGCTCGCCTCCGTTGTCCGCCTTGCTGGCGACCGCCGAACCCACAGGGAAATCGACATCGATGGAGCCGGCTTTTTCGAAGGTCAATCTCGCTCTGATCGTCTCGCCCTGTTTGAACGGATCGATGACATCCATGAACATGAGGTGATAGCTGCCGGGCTTCAGGTCGACGGTCTTGCCGGCGGGCAGCGGCAGACCGCCGGCAAGCTGGCGCATGACCATGACGTCTTTGTCCATCTTCATCTCATGGACCTCGATTTTGACAGCTCTCGACGAGCTGGCTGCGATCAGCCGGTCGTCGGTTCTGCCGGAATTGGTGATGCTCACGTAGCCGCCGCCGACCTCGGCGCCCGGCACCATGGCTCGCACATAGGCAGCGGCGATCTTGAGATTTCCAAGCGTTACCTCCGAGGCGAAAGCCAATCCGGGAGCGGCAAGGCAGAGGCTGGCGGCGACGAAATGGCTGGTAAATCGAGTCATGATCGGTTTCCTCCCGGGATTTGAATGCTGTCACGCGGCAGGCCCTGCCGCGCAGCCTTTCATGAGAAAAAGCGTTTCAGCGGCGGCACAAAGCGGATGACGGTCTGATCGGCCAGCAGCATGGCGACGACGGCGAGACCCGTCAGCGGAAAGGCGGCGCCGAAGGCGATCGCGATCAGCCACAGTCCGATGTAGACGGACCTCTGGGGCGGCATGGGCGGTACGCCGAGACGACCGGCGGGCCGGCGTTTCCACCACATCACGACTGCGGTCACACAGCTGAGAACAATGGCAATGCAGGTCGCCAGCATGAGCAGCTGGTTGAAGAGGCCCCATTCCTGTCCCTGATGGACGTTGATGCCCCATTCGATTGCCTTGCCGAGCGCCGGATATTGATCGAAGGAAAGATCGACCAGCGGCTTGCCGGAATATTGGTCGATATGAACGGTACGTTCCTTCGAAAGATCTTTGGGGAAGATCGAGGCGGTGAAGACGCCGGTTTCGTCGGAGGGCAAGGCCATGCTGAAGCCAGGAGCTATGCCCAGTCCCCGGGCGATCTCCACAGCCTTGTCCAGCCCGATGGACTTTGACGCCGCTGCCACGCCGGAGAGCGGCACGGGGGCATTCTCGACAATCCAGCCGGGGCGGTTGACCACATCCTGCGTAACCTTCGTCGATTTTGGCACGTCGTCCCAGAGGGACGCGGGATAGCCGAGATCGTTAGACGTCAGCCACGCATTGACATTGGCACCCCAGTAGCCCGACCAGGGCATGCCGCTGAAGGCGAGGAAGAAGATGACGATGCCGGCGATCGCGCCGGTGACGGCATGGAGATCGCGCCAGAAGACGCGGCGGGACGGCGTGCCGCGAACCGTGAGGACGCCGCCTGTCTGGCGACGCGGCCACCAGAGATAGATGCCCGTCACGACGAGGATCAGCGCGAAGCCACCGACGATTTCGATGATGCGGTTGGTCCATGTCCCGAAATATTCGAGGCTATGGATGCGTTTGACGACCCAGCTGAATTCCTCTTTCGAGCCGACCGAGCCGAGCACGCCGCCGTTGTGCGGATTGACGTAGACGAGCGTCGATTGACCGCCTTTCGATACAGTCACCAAGGCGGAGCGATCTCCCGCCGCAGCTTCGCGATAGGATGTCGCCGTGGCGCCCGGCATTGCGGCCAGCGCCGCATCGACGATCTTTTGCGGCGGCAGCATCGGGCCTGTATCGGCAACGATGTTGCGATGGGCATAGAAGGTGTCGGCGATCTGATCCTTGAAGAGATAGATGGACCCGGTGATCGCCAGGTTGAGCAGGAAGGGAACGACGAGCAGACCGGCGAAGAAATGCCAGCGCCAGATCGCTCGATAGAGCGAGATATGGTCCGATGTGGTTGCGGCGGGCTCGGCCGCGGTGAAGGCAGACATGAGGAACTCTCCGAAGATCCGGCGGCACGGAATGATCCCTTTCGAGAAGGATGCCTGTCTGCGGGAGCGGTGGCCTGCGCCGATGTCGCTTGCGGAGCGGACAATGAAGAGATCCGTCGTGTTTCGGGACATCTGCAAGGGGACATCTCACCCGCAGCCGGCACGAGCAGCTCTCGTGCGTGGTTCGGCCGCCGTTGACGACAAGCGTTACAGCATTGGCCGCAACGCAGGCTCAGGCAAGGGCTTGGAGAGCAGGGGGAGCGCGTGGGCCGCTATTCGGCGGATAGAGTTGCCGGCGGAACGCCTCGTTTCTGGGGACAACGACATCTTCTCTGACGAAGGCGAGATGTTCGCAGATATCGGTCGGCGGCGTGGGAAGCAGGGCGGCGGCGGAAATGCGGCATGCCTCGCATCCCGGCATATAGGCCTTGCTATGCTCCTTGCCGTCAGGCGTCTTTTCGGTGACGCAGAGGACGGGCAGGGTACCATCAGGCAGGCGGTATTGGGCAAGCTCGACGGGGCTCGGTTCCGCGGTGCTGGAAGCAGCCGGACGATGGGCGAAGCCGACGGACAGCAATGCGACGGCGCAAAGAATGCGCACCAGCCATTGCGTTGTCCCAAAGCTTCGCTTCCGCACGGTTCTCCCCATCATTTTCCAAAGCACCTACGACATTCGCCGCCGCAGCTCAATGCGGCAATTTGGTATGGCTGCTGCAGTGCCCGTTTACATGCCGCGCGAAGGTCAGCTACAGATTGGTTGGAAAGTCTGAGCCGACTAACGGGCGGGGCTCTGCGTCGTGCATCGTTCTGCAGCCGGTTCGCCTTCTGGTGATTGTGCGAAAAGGAAATGGAATGCCCATCGAATCCTGGCGGGGTGGCGATGTCGACGTTGCCATTATCGGCGCAGGCGCCGCCGGCGTGGGAGCTGCCCGGCGGCTGCAATCGCTTCGCCCCGACCTTTCGATCGTGCTGCTCGAAGCCTCCGATCGTGTCGGCGGTCGCGCGCGAACGATCCATCCCTTCGGCGCTGAAGGAGCAGGGCTCGATCTCGGCTGCGGCTGGCTGCACGGCGCGCGTACCAATCCCTGGACAAAGATTACCGAGGAGATCGGCCTGACGGTCGATCGCACGCCGGCACCCTGGAGTGATGGCAGCCGGCAGCTGGAAGGCAAGGAGCCCGGAGTGAAGGCAGCGGCAGAGGCCGTTGCCGAATTCTTCGAACGGGTCGATGCCTATAAAGGCGTTGCCGACGCGGATCTCTCGACCATGCTCGCGCCTGATGATCCGTGGATCGAGCGGCTTTATGCGGTCGGCGCGTTTATGACCGGGGCGGAACTGCCCAAGTCTTCGGTGATCGATCTCGGACGCTACGATCCCGGCCCCGGCCCCGATTGGCGCGTGCGGCAGGGCTACGGCACGCTTGTGGCCACCTATGGCCTACCAGTGCCGACCATTCTCGGCGTAGAAGTCAGCCGTATCGACCACAGCGGCGCTGGCCATGTCGTGCTTTCGACGGGCAAGGGCGAGCTGAAGGCGAGGGCTGCTATCGTGGCTGTCTCCACCAATGTCCTGGCCGCCGAGCAGATCGATTTCTGGCCGCCGCTTCCGGAGAAGATCGAAGCGGCCTCGCGCCTGCCTCTCGGATTGGCGGACAAGCTTTTCATTCATGTGTCCGAACCAGAGATGTTTCCCGAGGATACACATGTCATGGGGTCGCGGGAGAGCCGGCGCACGGGTGCTTATCAGTTGAGGCCGTTCGGCGCGCCCGTCATCGAAGCCTATTTTGCCGCCGATCTCGCGCTTGATCTCGAACGAGAGGGCATGGAAGCCGCCTTCGCCTTCTCGGTGGAGCAGTTGAAGCGCGTTTTCGGCGCGGATGTCGGTGCCAAACTATCGCCTCTCGTCATGTCAGCCTGGGCGAGCGAACCCTTTGTCGGCGGTTCCTATTCCTATGCGACACCCGGTGCTTCGGATCTGCGCGGCGTTCTGGCCGCGCCCTGCAACGATCGTCTGTTCTTTGCCGGGGAGGCCTGCTCGCGGACGCGATATTCGACCGCGCACGGCGCCTATGAAAGTGGGGTTGTCGCGGCCGAAGCGGTCGCGAAAGCATTGTGATCCCCGCTTGATAGAAGGGGTAAGGTGCTTCGGAGCGAAAAATAACGATTCGTCTCGCAAATTTATGCGAAGCGCTCTTAAACTTGCGCGGCAACAGGCGTAAACGCAATCAAATACCACCCGATTTGGTTTAGGTTTTCTCTCGGGAGATGGGCGGCGAAAGTCGCGACAAATGAAGCATTGGAGGAGCCATGAGTAACGGCGACGCATTAACGTTCGACATTCAGAAAAATCCAAGCCCAGCAACGGCTAGCGAGCGGGAGATCCTGCTGCAGAATCCGGGCTTTGGACGCATATTCACCGATCACATGGCGACGATCCGCTATTCGCAGGATCGCGGTTGGCACAGCGCCAAGATCGAGCCGCGCAAGGCGCTGGCTCTCGATCCCGCGACCGTGGTGCTTCACTATGCGCAGGAAATCTTCGAAGGCATGAAGGCCTACCATCTGCCCGATGGCGGAGCGGCACTTTTCCGCCCCAGCGCCAACGCGCGACGTTTCCACAATTCGGCCGAGCGGCTGGCCATGCCGACCTTGCCCGAGGATCTGTTCGTCGAATCCGTGCGTGAGCTGGTCAAGATCGATCGTGACTGGATCCCGACCGCCGAGGGCGCGTCGCTCTATCTCCGGCCATTCATGATCGGCTCGGAGGCCGCGCTCGGCACAAGGCCCGCGACCGACTATCTCTATTGCGTCATTGCCTCCCCGGTCGCCTCTTATTTCAAGGGCGGCGCGTCGGCTGTCACGCTTTGGCTTTCCGAGAATTTCACCCGTGCGGCCCCTGGCGGCACCGGTGCTGCCAAGTGCGGCGGCAACTACGCCGCAAGCCTTTCCGCGCTCGCCGAAGGCCAGCGTGAAGGGTGCGAGCAGGTCGTCTTCCTCGATGCTGTCGAAAAGCGCTGGATCGAAGAGCTCGGCGGCATGAACATCTTCTTCGTCTTCGACGATGGTTCGCTGCAGACGCCGCCGCTGACCGGCACGATCCTGCCGGGCATTACGCGCGACTCGCTGATCAAGCTCGGTCGCGACATGGGCCTGACCGTTCGCGAGGAGCCTTATGCCATCGATCAATGGCAGGCGGATGCCGAGAGCGGGCGCCTGCGCGAAGCCTTTGCCTGCGGTACGGCAGCGGTGGTGACGCCGATCGGCAAGCTGAAGGGCCGCAGTCACGGCTTCACCATCGGCGACGGCAATGCCGGCCCTGTAACGCTGCGCCTGAAGGCGGCACTGACGGACATCCAGTTCGGTCGGGCGCCTGACAAGCATGAGTGGCTGGACCGGCTGTTCTGAGCTGCCGGAGTAGCCGCATGATCCGTGCCGAGCTCTGAGCAGGCCCTGGATCGATACTCGGCGGGAGAAGGAATTCCGCCGAGCCCTGACATGTGAGACCGCATAGGCCCCGAAACATCGGAGTCGCTACGGTGACCAACGCAAGCGAACATCCCGGCGCCGAGCGAGGCGAGGGGAGCGGCTTTGTCGGTCTCGGCGTCATGGGCCAGCCGATGGCACTCAATCTTGCAGGGGCCGGGACGAGGCTCGCCGTGTGGAACCGCTCGCCGGCGGCGGCCGATCCGCTGCGGGCAGCAGGCGCGGCTGTGGTGGCAAGTGTCGAGCTCGGCAACGGCCGGCTCGATATGATGTCCGTGTTCGAGGCCCGCATCGCGGTACTTGGCCGCTCCTAACAAACCGCCGCGCGATGCCTATGTTGGATTGAGACTCAAACGGGCATAGCTGAAAGGAAGACGGACATGTCTGCTCCTGTGGACAGCAATCTTTTTCACAAACTCGGATTGAAGCATCCGCTGATCGTCGCGCCGATGGCGGGCGGTCCTTCGTCGCCGGAACTCGTCGCGGCCGCTTCCGCTGCGGGCGCGCTTGGGGCCATGGGAGGCGCTTATTACAACGCGGCAGCCATCGAGGCATTTGCCGCCCAGGTGCGCCATCAAACCGACAAACCGTTCGCCATCAACCTGTTCATTCCTCATTCAATACCCGAAGTCGGCGCGGATCAGGTCGAGCGAGCGGCAGCTGCGACGGCGCACTATCGCGCGGAGCTGGAGCTGCCTGCGCCGCAGCTTAGCGCCCCTTACGAAGAGGATTTCGACGCGCAGTTCGAAGCCGTGCTGCGGGTAAAGCCTGCATGTTTCAGCTTCGTCTTCGGATTGCTATCTGCCGATCATGTCCGGGAGGCAAGGAAGGCCGGGATTCCGCTGATTGGCACTGCGACGACGCTCGCGGAGGCGAGGGCGCTCGAAGACAGCGGCGTCGACGCGATCACGCTGCAGGGCTTCGAGGCCGGTGGACATCGGGGCATATTCGATGCCCATGCCCCGGACCCAGAAATCGGGCTTCGCGACCTTCTGGCACAAAGCGTTGGAAAGATCCGCGTGCCGCTGATCGCAGCCGGCGGCATCATGACGGCGGGCGATATCCGCGTGGCCCTGCAGGCGGGGGCGCAAGCGGTGCAGATGGGCACCGCCTTCCTTACCTGCATGGAAGCCGGAACATCGGCGCCCTATCGCGCCCGACTTCTGGAAACATCGGAGCGCAGGACGCGGACGACACGCGCCTTTTCCGGTCGTTTTGCCCGCGGCCTTGAAAATCGCTTCATGAATGAAATGGAGACGAAGGGCGCAGCCATTCTCCCCTTTCCGGCGCAGAACAAGTTCACGCGGGATATTCGGGGCGCATCGACGGCGAAAGGATCGGCCGACTTCCTGTCCCTCTGGGCCGGAACCGGCAAGGGCGATCTTTGGCAGGGAAGCACTGCCGCGCTGATCGACCGTCTTTTTGCGCAGTGATGCCGTATTTCGCGATCTGTATGCCTAAAAAGCATTGGAGCCGGCAAGCCGGCTCCAAAATCATATCACCAGGCTGAAACCAGCCCTGATCATTCCATGCCGAGTGCGGCCATGTAGGTCTGCAGGATCGATTCTTCCTCCAGCCGCTCGTTCGCGTCCTTCTTGCGAAGGCGGATGATGGTGCGGATCGCCTTGGTGTCGTAGCCGCGTCCCTTGGCTTCGCCCATCACATCCTTGATGTCCGAGCCGATCGCGGCCTTTTCTTCTTCCAGGCGTTCGATCCGTTCGATGAATTGACGCAGTTCCGCCGCGGCCACGTTCTCGACGCTGTTCTCTTCCATGCACTTCTCCTAAAGGGTCCTAAAGGGTCGCTCGAAGCCGGTCGCGAATGGGATCGGTAGGTCACCGATAGGGCACTTCGCTTCAGGGCTTGCGCGGGATTTCGAATTCGATAGGGCAGTTGAACTGCCGCGAATGGAGCTGAAGGTCAAGCCGTCTTGGCCAAAGCGGCGTTATTCTTTCGGCTTGTTCTGCTCAAAAGCTGATTTTTGCACAGCCGAGGCTTCGTTTTGATGCAGCTTTTTCCAGTCCTCATAAGGCATGCCGTAGACCATCTCGCGCGACTCGTCCTTGCTGACGGGAAGGCCCGCTTCCTCGGCCGCTTCGCGGTACCAGTTGGAGAGGCAATTGCGGCAGAAGCCGGCGAGGTTCATCAGGTCGATATTCTGAACGTCGCTGCGTTCGCGCAAGTGCGCCACGAGGTGGCGGAAGGCGGCGGCTTCGAGTTCCGTCTGCTGTTCCTTGGTGAGTGCGCTCATCTCTTTTCTCCTCGATTCGCCCGCTGCGTCATGCCTCGTAAGGACCAGTGCGCGACTGATATCGCTTGTATTCGTGCAGCGCCGGATCGGCATTCATCTCGGCAAAGATCGGTGACAGCCGATCCGCCCATTCGACGATACCGGCCTCATCGCCGATCAGATCCTGGCGGACCTCCAGCAAAGCATGCGGAATACCGGTCATCATGCAATGGCGGAACATGGTATCGTTCCGCAATGCGCCGTCGTAGGGTTCGTTGTCGCCAATAACGAGATTGGTATCGGCGCCGAGCTTTGCAAGAAGCGGGGTGACGGCGCGATCGTCGCTGTCCCAGAGCACGCTCGCATGCCAGGGTCTCGCGACACCCTTCCAGGCGGGTGTGAAGGAATGCATCGACAGCACCAGCGGTGCCTTGCCGGTCGCCTCGGCCACCGACGCGATCGTCTCGTCGACGGCGCGGTGATAGGGCCGATGGAAAGCCTCGATGCGGTAGTTCCATTCTTCATCCGTGATCGGATGATTGCCTGGAATGATCGCGCCGTCGGAGATTTTCATGATCAGGGTCGGGTCGTCCTCACCGCGGTTCGGATCGATCAGCAGGCGGGAAAAGCCGCCGAGTACGCCCGGTACGTCCAGCCTGCGACAGAGATGACGGCAAAGACCCTCGATGCCGATGTCATAGGCTATGTGTCGGGAAAACGCGGTTTCCGGCAATCCCAGGCGGCCATAGCGCGCGGGCAGATGCCGCATGGCATGATCGCCGAGAATGACCATGCCTTTGTCACGATTGCCGGATATGAATTCAAAAGACTTGAAATCGGTCATGAAGATTGTCGTTTATTATATTTTCAACTCTTTGTTTGATTGCATGCGCGGATGGAAGGTGCAAGGTTCGCGGCTTCGATCGGATGAAGAGGGCGCAGGGTGCCGTCACCATCCCGTGAAGAAAATATAATCGATTAGAGTTGCGTTGACATTCATGGGATGGCGGCGCAAGAAGACGCAACAACGAATAACCGGGAGCCAATTGGAAGCCGTGTCCAGCCAAGTAGCGCCACGTTTCGTTAAGCGGTCAGGGCCGCTCGCCCGAATCGCGTTTCTCATCCTCGCCGTCGCCGCGCCGTTTTTCTTTATGCCGAGTGCGGCTCATGCAGACTTCCGCGTTTGTAACGGTACGCAGAATCTCGTCGGTGTGGCGATCGGTTATCGCGCGAAGGAGGGCTGGGTGACCGAGGGATGGTGGCAGGTTCCGGCAACCACCTGCGCCACCTTGGTCGAAGGACCGCTTCAATCCCGCTATTATTACCTCTACGCAGAAGACGCGGCTCGCGGCGGTCGCTGGGTTGGCGACGTCGAAATGTGCGTAGCGGAAAATGAATTTAAAATCCCAGGTGTGAAGGACTGCTACGCTCGTGGCTACCAGAAGATGGGATTCAAGGAATACGACACGGGACGCCAGGCGAGCTGGATGGTTCAGCTCTCCGAGCCCCCGGGCAGCCAAGAAAGCCAGAACTGATGAGACGCAACCGAAAAGTCAAAATCCTCGCCACGCTCGGTCCGGCCTCTTCTTCCGAGGAGATGATCCAGAAGCTTCATGAGGCAGGCGCAGATCTATTCCGTATCAACATGAGCCATGCGAGCCATGACGTGATGCGCATGCTGATCCAGCGCATTCGCGCCGTAGAGAGCCGTTGCGGCCGTCCGATCGGCATTCTCGCTGACTTGCAGGGTCCCAAGCTACGCGTCGGCAAGTTTGCTGATGGCAAGGTCGACCTCACGCCCGGCCAGACCTTCACGCTCGACAATCAGGATACGCCCGGTGACAACACTCGCGTATTCCTTCCACACCCGGAAATCCTGGAATCGGTCCAGCCCGGCCATCGCCTGCTGATCGACGACGGCAAGCTGGCGCTGCGCGCTGAAAAATGCGACGGCAAGAGCATCGTCACGACCGTCATTTCCGGCACGAAGATTTCCGACCGCAAGGGCGTCAGCCTGCCCGATACGCTGCTTGGCGTCGGCGCTCTGACCGAGAAGGACCGTATCGACCTCGACGCTGTTCTCGCCACCAACGAAGTCGACTGGGTTGCCTTGTCGTTCATCCAACGCCCGGAAGACCTGACGGAAGTGCGCAAGATCTCGCATGGCCGCGTCGGCCTGATGTCGAAGATCGAAAAGCCGCAGGCTGTCGAGCGCATCGAGGAAATCATCGAGCTTTCGGACGCACTGATGGTGGCACGCGGCGACCTTGGCGTCGAAATGCCGCTCGAAGCCGTTCCGGGCATCCAGAAGCAGCTGATCCGCGCCTGCCGCCGCTCCGGCAAACCCGTCGTCGTCGCGACGCAGATGCTGGAATCCATGATCTCCTCGCCGGTTCCGACCCGCGCCGAAGTATCCGACGTTGCAACGGCCGTCTTCGAAGGTGCCGATGCCGTCATGCTCTCGGCCGAATCCGCATCCGGCGATTATCCTGTCGAAGCCGTGACGACGATGGCCTCCATCGCCCGCACCATCGAGCGCGAACCGCATTATCCGGGTATCATCTACGCCCAGCGCGCCCAGCCGGAAGCGACCGGCGCCGATGCGATCTCGCTCGCCGCCCGCCAGATCGCCGAAACGCTGAAGCTCGCCGCCATCGTCTGTTACACGTCGTCCGGCACCACCGGTTTGCGCGCCTCGCGCGAGCGCCCGCAGGTTCCGATTCTGGCGCTGTCGCCGATCATCCAGACTGCCCGCCGCCTCTCCGTGGTCTGGGGCATGCACTGCGTCGTCACCCATGACGCGACCGATCTCGACGATATGGTCAACAATGCCTGCCGCATCGTTGCCGAAGAAGGCTTCGGCAAGCCTGGCGACCGCATCATTATTTCGGCCGGCGTGCCGCTCGGCACGCCCGGCGCCACCAACATGCTGCGCATTGCCTATATCGGTTCGGACGGCCAGTCCGGCGTGTGATCGCCGGCATCCGATCACGGCAGCACCTGAAACATCCGAAACCCGCTGTCGCAAGACGGCGGGTTTTTTCTTGAAGCCAAATTGCCTGCAATCACCCCAAGGCAGGCGGATTGATAAGGAGATATGCCAATGAAAGTCGGATTTATCGGATTAGGGCAGATGGGCAGCGCCATGGCAGCCAATCTTTTGACGGCTGGCCATGAGGTGACGGTTTATAACCGCTCGCGGGACAAGGCCGAGGCTTTGGCCGGCGAAGGCGCGAAGGTCGCTGCGACGGTCGCGGATGCCTGTGGCGGAGAAGCCGTCTTTACGATGCTTGCCCACGACGATGCGCTCTCGGCCGTCGTTCATGGCGATGGTGGCGTGTTGGCGAACCTGGGCAAGGGAGCCGTCCATATCTCCGCAAGCACGATCAGCGTCGGCATGTCCGAGCGGCTGACGAAAGAACATGCCGCTGCCGGTCAGCGCTTTGTTGCCGCGCCGGTTTTCGGCAGGCCGGAAGCTGCAGCCGCGGCGAAATTGTTTGTTACCGCCGCCGGCTCACCCGATGCCATAGAGGTGGTCACGCCGCTTTTCGAGGCCATCGGCCAGCGCACCTTCGTTCTTGGCGAAGAGCCGAAGGCTGCCAATCTCGTCAAGCTCAGCGGCAATTTCCTCATCGCCTCGGTCATCGAGTCGCTTGGGGAGGCCATGGCGCTGGTCGAGAAGGGTGGCGTCGACAGGCATGCCTATCTCGATCTGCTGACGTCGACGCTGTTTAACGCGCCTGTCTACAAGACCTATGGCGGGCTGATCGCCGACCGCAAGTTCAAGCCCGCCGGCTTCACCGCGCCGCTCGGCCAGAAGGATATCCGGCTGGCATTGGCCGCTGGCGAGGCGCTGAATGTGCCGTTGCCGCTTGCGAGCCTGCTGCGCGACCGGTTCCTGACCTTGCTTGCCCATGGCGGCGAGGAGCTCGACTGGTCGGCGATCGGCGCGCTGGCTGCCAAGGATGCGGGATTGGTGGAGTAGTTAACGAGCTGAAGGCTACCGCCGTCGGTAGCCGAGTTTGTGGAGCGTGCAGTTGCAGGCGCGGCAGACTGAAAGTCTCTTTCAAGCACCCCCTTGATAAGGGCCGCACTACATGCAACCTTCCCCTCTTAAAGAGGAGGAGATCATGCATCTCACCACGCTGCTAGCCTTCGCCGCCGTCTCCTTCATCGGTATCGCGACGCCAGGCCCGACCGTGCTTCTGGCGCTGACGAACGGCACCCGGTTTGGGGTGCGACGCGCCTTGCCGGGCATGGTCGGTGCTGTTCTTTCCGACGCGGTTCTCATCAGCGCCGTCGCCGTAGGCCTCGGTGCATTGCTTGCGGCCTCGGAGTTTTGGTTTTCAACCCTGAAATGGGTCGGCGCGGCCTATCTCGCCTTTCTCGGCATCATGATGCTTCGCTCGAAGGGGACGATCGACGGGACCTTGCAGGCAAGTGCAAACCAGCCGAGAGGAACGGCCTTTGCGATCGGCATGAAGAGCTTCATGGTCGCGGTGACCAATCCCAAGGGCTATCTGTTCTTCTCGGCCTTCCTGCCGCAATTCATCGATCCTGCTGCGCCACAGATGCAGCAGTATATGATCCTTGGCGCCATCTTCGCCGCGCTCGATTTCGCGATCATGTTCGGCTATGCAGTTTTCGGCTCGCAGGCCGTACGGGTGCTGAAGTCGGAGGGAGCGAAGTGGCTCGAGCGCGCCTGTGGCGGCGCGCTTCTGGCTTTGGCCGGTTCGCTGGCGCTTTATCGCCGTGCTGTAAATTGAGGGTTTAGCGCCGGCTGAGAGCCGCCTCGAACACCTCGGTATCGACATTGCCGCCCGAGGTGACGGCGATTACGACATCGCCGTCGATATCCTTGCCATGGAAGAGGGCAGCGGCCAGCGCGACGGCGCCGCCTGGCTCCACGACGATCTTCAGGCGGGTGAAAGCAAGCGCCATGGCCTTTTGCGCTTCTTCGTCCGTGACGACAAGGCCGGCGCCGCAGAGGCGCTTCAGGATCGGAAAGGTGATATTGCCCGGCTGCGGCGTGATGATGGCGTCGCAGATCGAGCCTTGCAGCGCGGCGTTGCGCTCGATCTTGCCCGATGCCAGCGAGCGGGTGGTATCATCGAAATTCTCCGGTTCGCAGGGGCGGACCTTGAAGCTTGGCGCGCGGGATTCGAGTGCCAGAGCGATACCCGACGTCAAACCGCCGCCGCCGCAAGGGACGAGCACGCTCGCGACCTCGATGCCTTCCTCGGCGGCCTGCTCGGCGATTTCGAGACCGGTCGTTCCCTGGCCGGCGATGACCTGCGGTTCGTCGAAGGGCTTGATCAACGTCAGGCCGCGCTCCTTGGAGAGGCGTGCGCCGATTTCGTCCCGGTCTTCCTTGATCCGATCATAGAGCACGACCTCGGCGCCGAAGGCACGGGTATTGGCGATCTTCAGCCTGGGAGCATCCGTCGGCATGACGATGACGGCGGGAATGCCGTGCAGCCGTGCGGCCAGCGCCACACCCTGGGCATGGTTGCCGGACGAGAAGGCGATGACGCCCCTGGCGCGCACCGATGGCTCCAGTGCAGATACCGCCGACCAGCCGCCGCGAAACTTGAAGGATCCGGAATGCTGCAGGCATTCCGCCTTCACGAACAGTCGGCGTCCGGCGATCTCGTCGAGGAAAGGCGAGGAGAGAAGCGGCGTGCGCCGGGCGCGGCCGCCGAGACGAACGCGGGCGGCTTCGATCATTGCAATATCGACCATGGAGGGATCACTCTTCTGCTGTAAGAAAGACCCGCCATCCATAAAGCTCCCCGCTTCCCTTTGGAACAGGGAGATTGTCTCCGTGACACTTCAGCTCGCGCTTGGCAGGGAAAGATGGCCGACATTATAGGCCTGGACGCCCGGTCGCGATGCCTCCGCGGGCGGCTCGGCCAGCAGCCGGAAGCGCACCAGCGTCCAATGTGTCGGCTCGAAGGCGATGACCGAGGCGAGGGCGTTCCCCAGCGATATCGCCACAGAGGCCGCATCACTCTCTTGCTGGCGAAGCTCGGCAAGCGGCACGTGCGGTTTGATTGCGACCACCTCGCGCTTGGCGAAGCGGGCACTGCGAATGTCCGATGACGTATCGGCGCGCCAGACGACCCAGGTGTTTATCTGCGGCCGGCCGAAACTCTCGCTCACGGCCACGAAGCCCGGGCCGCAGATGAAGTCGCTCAGACCCTCTTCTTCTTGCCAGACATAGAAGGGCGCATAGAGATTTTCCCGGCTCGCCGTTACCGCATCGCCTCTCCTGGCGGTGAGATAGGCCTTGAATTTCAGGCCCGGCAGGTTGTCGAGCAAGGGGCCTTTGTCGCGGATACGGCGGTCGATGATCGCCATGTCGTAATCCGCGGGCAGGGAGAAGTTGTATTGCATGGCGATCATCGTCATTCCTCCAGCCAGGTCACGGCACTACCATCCTGCGCCGCCTGGATGCTGATATAGGCGAAGGTGCTTTCCGGTGCCGCACCGTGCCGATGGCGTTCGTTCGGCGCGAAGGTGATGCAATCGCCGGCGCGCAGTTCGTCAGCGGGACCGCCATGGCGTTCGGCGATCCCGACGCCGGACAGAACGTAAAGAATCTGTCCGTGCGGGTGCGTATGCCAGCGGGTCATGACGTCGGGTTCGATCGTGCAGCGCATCGCGGTCAGGCCGCCGTCCTCGCTGTTTTCGACCAGCATTTCCACCCAGAAGGGGGCGCTGGCAATGCCATCCGGCGAGCGTTGGACGACCGTGCCGGCGCGATGGATTGCGGGCGATTGGCTAGGCGTCGTCTGGTCCATCGTTGTCAAACCTGCTCGATCATCTGCGCGATGCCATCAGCAAAGGACAGATCCTCGCGCGTCGTGGATGTCACGGCAATCATGACGTCCTCGGGGCGAACACCTGGTGCGTCGCTGAGAAGTTCGACGAGCCGGCGATAGAAAGCCTTCTTGACCTCCGTGCTGCGCGGCTTGCCGATGGTTATATCGAAAAAGATGTAATCGGCCGAGCGCTGGCCGTTGACGAGATAGGTCCGGTCGAAGACCAGCTCGTGTGGCTCCAGCTGATGGATTGCCTGGAAGCGATCCGCGGGCGGTACGTCGAAGGTTTCGACCATGGCGCGGTGAAAATTATCGGACAGGGCCTTCAGATATTCGGGCGACTTGCCGCGGAGGAGGGTGATGCGGGTGAAAGGCATGGGATGGATGCTCCTGTTTCTGTGTCACTTGACGAGCACAGAATGCCATTAGATAATCATCCTTAAAATCAGATAATTTAGGACTTATGATCCCAAAAATATGGACGATTAGCCATGCGGAAGATCATCTTCGACCTCGACGTCCTGCGCAGCTTCGTCACTGGCATGGAGCTAGGCAGCTTCGCCAAGGCGGCAGACCGCCTTGGCCGCTCGACGTCGGCGATCAGCGCCCAGCTCAAGAAACTGGAGGAGCAGGCTGGCACGCCGATCTTTCGCAAGGCCGGGCGCGGGCTGGCGCTGACCGAGGCCGGCGAGACCATGCTTGCCTATGCACGACGGTTGCTGGACCTGAACGACGAGGCCGCGACGGCGATCCACGGCGCTGAACTGGAGGGCTGGGTGCGGCTCGGCCTGCAGGAGGATTTCGGCGAAACCCTGCTGCCTGATGTGCTTGGCCGCTTTGCGCGCGCCCATCCGAAGGTGCGCATCGAGGCGCGGGTAGTGCGCAATGCGGAACTCGTCGAACGGGTGACATCCGGCAAGCTCGATCTGGCGCTTGCATGGAGTGACGGCTTTCGCACCGCGCATTCGGATCGCATTGCCGAAGTGCCAATGTGCTGGGTCGGTCCGGTGCATGGTGCCGCGCATTGGCACACGGGCAGCGGCGAACCTCTGCCCCTCGCATCGCTCGAGGCGCCCTGTCTCTTGCGATCCATCGCCACGAAAATGCTTGACCGTGCCGGCATCGGCTGGCGGATTTCCTTTGTCAGCCCGAGCCTCGGAGGGCTTTGGGCGGCAACGGCGGCAGGCCTCGGCCTGACGATACGCACGCCACTCGGCCTGCCCGACAAGGTGAGGCAACTGTCCCCAGGCGAGGCCGGTTTGCCTCTGCTGCCCAAGCTCGATCTCGTGCTGCATCGTGCCGAGGCGGAGGCAAGCCCGGCGACGGATCGATTGGCGTCGATCATCCTGCAGGCGGTGCGGCAAACGGTTGAAGCCACGCCGCAGGGTCGAACCTTCGCGGATGCGCCGGTTACGATGTCGTCACGGCCTGAGACGGTGGGGTAGGTTCGCTCTTGAGGCGGGCGATGCGGATTTCCGCCTGCGCCGCCAATCTCTGCAGGTCGCGCGGCTGACCTGCCAGCCGCTCCATGGCGGCGATCGCGACATCCGTCGTCACGTAATCGGGTTTATGGCCGAGATTGCGGATGGTGATGAGCTCGGAGCCGGGGATATCGCGCGCCAGGCCGCGCGAATGCAGCTTCTCCAGGACGATATCGTCGCTATCACCGGTGATGATGATCGTGGGCGCCTTGATCTCGCGATAACGCGATGCGTGGGCGGAGACATAGCCGAAGAGATTGACGACGTCGGCCGCGTTGTTGCGGAAGGTTTGCGGGCGCAGCACCAGTTCCGGCGCGGTCTTCGCTATGTAGTCGGCCGGCCGCTCATTCGGGTGGAAGACGCTGAGCGTGCCGTTCTCGACACGGCGCAGGCCAATCGGGATGACGAACATGTGCGTGAAGAGCCAACCTAAGAAGGGCATGGCGGCGAGGGTATAGTACCAGTCGACGCCGCCTGGCCATGGATGAGTCGCGGGCGCCAGGAAGAGCAGGCCCTCGGTCTTCTCCGGGTGTCGCATGGCGAAAGCGGCGGCGATCGCGCCGCCGAAGGAATGGCCGATGATGATGGCGCTCTTGATGCCGCGTTTGTCCATGAGCCTTGCGATGGCATCGGCCTGACCGGAGGGCAGGGCGTTTTCCGCAGTCCCACGCTCGGAATAGCCATGGCCGGGCCGGTCGACGAACAGCATTTCCGCACGGCCCTTGAGTGGTGCGGCAAAAGCTTCGAACTGGTCGCGCAAGTTTCCGCTGGCGCCATGGATGAAAACCAGCGGCGGCAGATCCGATGTGGCCGGGCGCGGCACGTGCAGGGCATTCAAGCGGTAGCCGCCAACATCCGTAAGCTCGCCGATATTGGGATAGGCTCGCTCGATGGCACGCGTCTTGTAGGCGGAGAAGCCGGCGCCCAAGACAAGAAACACAGCAACGGTGGCAAACAGAGAATCGATCATTGCGGCACGCATCAAATATCGAAAGCCACTAATCTAGCGCAAACCCGCGGCTTTTCATCCTCTTTTGAGCGTCATCCGGGCGACGGGTACAGCCGCATCCTACGCCTCAAGTCCGGCTGCCGGCAATCTTTTCCGATAGCTTGCCGGCCTGTTCCTGCGCGGATCGATTGGCTGGATATATCTCAAGGAAGCGTTCCCAGGCCTTCAGGGTCAGCTCGTCATTGCCACGTTCGCTCAGGATGGCCGCCATCCCAGCCAGCGCGCCGAAATGGCGCGGCTCTATCCGCAGAACCTGGTTGATGTCCTCCATCGACTTGCGATAGTCGCCGATGGCGTAGTTGAGCGTCGCGCGGCGATTCCAACCTTCGACATAGTCGGGCTTCAGCGCGATCACCTGATCGAGGAAGTCCATCGCCGCAGCATTGCGCTTTTCCTGAATGGCCTTGTCGGCCCATTGCATCAGGAGATTGATTGTCGCGCTGCCGGAATCGCTCAACTCCGTATTGATCTGATCTGCAATAAGGCTTGCCTGATCGGGATCGCGCTGGCGCTTCAACGCCGTGAAGAGATTGTCGAGCCGCTGTTTCGGCGAGAGGCTGCCTGAGGAATCACCGGGATCCTTCCTTTCGACGATACTCGAATCGTCAGCCATCGCCACATGTGGCGCGGCAGCACTCAGGACAAGGAGGATAGGCAGGGCTAGATATGACAAAGCAAAAACGCGCATGGCGGGCATAGTAGCCCGCCAATGTCGAAGATCAAAACAAATTTGATGCGATCAACTAAAACTGAGCGCCGGATCCATAGGGATCAGGCCGCGCGCTTTATCAGCCCTGACGAGCCTTGAAGCGCGGGTTCAGCTTGTTGATGATGTACATGCGGCCCTTGCGGCGAACGAGACGGTTGTCACGGTGGCGCGCCTTGAGCGACTTGAGCGAATTCTTGATCTTCATTTTTCTGATCCGCGATGTTCGAGGGGGAATGTCACATTCGCCCGTGTCTTTTAACAATCAAAAGCGCGCTCAGGGCGCGCTCTTTAGGGTGGGGAGCAAATACCTTGTCGCCTGGGCCCTGTCAACCACGTCAGGGCTTTTTCCCTGCGTTGTTAGCGGTGAAGCTGCGTCACATGGCCCATTTTGCGCCCGGGACGCGACTCGGTCTTGCCATAGAGATGCACTAGCACATCGTCACGGCGCAGCCAATCGGGGACCGAAAGGATGTCGTCGCCGATCAGATTCGTCATTGCGCAGTCGGAATGGCGGTTGGCATTGCCGAGTGGCAGACCGGCGACGGCGCGGATGTGTTGCTCGAACTGCGAGATGACGCAGGCCGCCTCCGTCCAGTGACCGGAATTGTGCACGCGCGGCGCCATCTCATTGGCAATCAGGCTGCCGTCGGCGAGCGCGAAGAACTCGATGCCGATAACGCCGACATAGCCGAGTGCCGTCAGAATCTTCTCGGCTGCTTCACGTGCCGCGGCTGCCGTCGCGTCGGAAATACGAGCGGGCAGCGTGGAGGTATGGAGGATGCCGTCGCGATGGACGTTTTCGGCCGGGTCGTAGCACGCAACCGCACCGTCGAGGCCGCGCGCGGCGATGATGGAAATCTCGCGCTCGAAGGAGACGAAGCTTTCGAGAATGAGTGGCACGCTGCCGAGCGCCGAATAGCCGCCTTCGGCGCTGTCGGCGGCGGAGCGATAGACACGCTGGCCCTTGCCGTCATAACCGAGGCGGCGGGTCTTCAGCACACCCTGACCGCCGAAGTCGGCAAGTGCCGCTTCGAGATCGGCCTGGCTGTCGACGGCATGGAAGCGTGCGGTCGGAATGCCACAGCCATTGATGAACCGCTTCTCGGTCAACCTGTCCTGCGCCATCTCCAACGCCTTCGGCGGCGGATAGACTGGGACCTCCTGCGCAAGCTTCTCTGCGGCGGTGACCGGAACGTTTTCGAACTCATAGGTCACGACGTCGCAGCGCTTTGCCAGTTCCAAGAGTGCCGCCGGATCGTCGTAGGCGGCAACGATCTGTTCGTTGGAGACCTGTGCTGCCGGGCAGTCTGCCTGCGGTTCGAGAATGATAGTGCGGAAATTCAGGCGTGCTGCCGCCATGGCCAGCATACGGCCGAGCTGGCCGCCGCCAATGATGCCGATCGTCTTTGCGGTCATAGGTCGTCCATCGGATATTCGGCAACGGCAGCGCTCTGGCGGGCGCGCCATTCATCAAGGCGATCGGCGATCTCTTCGTCACCGAGCGCCAGTACGGCAGCAGCAAGCAAGGCGGCGTTGACCGCGCCGGCCTTGCCGATCGCCAGCGTTCCAACGGGAATGCCGGCCGGCATCTGTACGATGGAAAGGAGGCTGTCCTGACCGGACAGAGCGCGTGATTGTACGGGCACGCCGAAGACCGGCAGCGGCGTCATCGAAGCGGCCATGCCCGGAAGATGAGCCGCGCCACCGGCGCCGGCAATGATGACCTTGAAGCCTTCGTCCTTCGCACCCTTGGCAAAACTCACCAGCCTGTCCGGCGTTCGGTGCGCGGAGATGATGCGCGCATCATAGGTGATCTCCAAGGCTTCCAGAGTGTCTGCGGCATTCTTCATGGTTTCCCAGTCTGACTGGCTTCCCATGATGATGGCGACAGGCGGTCTTTCGGTCATCATCGTCGCTTTGTGCTCCTCAAGCTATGATGTCGGGAATGATCTGGTCTTCCAGCTTGGTCAGCTTGTCCTTGATGACGAGCTTCTTCTTTTTCATGCGCTGGATACGAAGGGCGTCGCAGCCCGTCTGGATCATGGCGTTGATGGCGACATCAAAATCCTCGTGTTCCTGACGCAGTCGCGCCACGACCAGCCTGATTTCTGCCTGTTCCTGATCGGGCATGCTTATTTCCCCAGCACCTCGCGGAATCGCATTCGCTCCGCCTCATGAATTCCGCAAGCTCCTATCACCAAATAGCGATAACGGGAAGTTATCCTTCATCACGAATTTGCCGCCCATAAGCCACGTTTTCGCCTTCGACATGGGTTCGATAATATGGCACAGTGATAGGGTTGACACCTAGAGCTCTGGCGAATGGATGGTCAGAGCTCTTAAAGAGGAAGGAAGGGTCATATGACTGTTCAAGCTCATCTTGAATCGCTCGAAAAGAAGCATGTCGCTCTCGAGGAGGAGCTACATGTGGCACGAACATCTCCCTCTATCAATGATACCGAAATAGCCGATATCAAACGCAGGAAGCTGCGTGTTAAGGACGAAATCCAACGTCTGCGTTCGTCAGTTCACTGACGCAAAACTCCAAGGATTAAAAGCATCGATCTTGGTGGGTAAGACAGGGGGATCGTAAGATCCCGAAGCGATTGCCCGGCCAAGGTCGATGAACACTACCGGCAAAAAGCGGATGCGCCAACGTCATAGCGTCAGGTGTAGGGTTGGCGCAATTTTCCGGTCGATCGCAAAGTCGCCGGGGTCAGCTTTCAGGCCCAGAATTGATCCAGCCATAGATTGAGCTTGTCAAAGCCGCGGCTATTGACGGCGTATATGCGTTTCGTGCCCTCATTGGTCACGGAAACGAGATTGCTGTCGAGAAGCGCCTTGAGATGTTGGGAAACCGCCGGGCGGCTGATCGGCAGGCCCTGCGCCAGCTCGTTGACCGTTTTGGGTGCGCGACGCAACTCCTCCAGCAGATAGCGCCGGTTCGGATCCGCGATGGCAGCGAAGGGGTCCATGGTCGACATGCCGAAAAGCTACGTCAAACACCAAGGGGCGGCAAGTCAATTGTGCGTTGCATGATAGAATGTGTGTGTCGTGCGAGAAAGCGGCTGTCGCAAGCGGCTAATTACGCATGGCATCTTCCGCAGGCCGCCAGTTTCGACCGCGGCCCCTTGTCAGACCGGGCTAACGGATTTACTCACGACTATCGAACCGGGTGCGTTATCACTGACGATGAAACCCGAAACCATGGAAGCTCGCATGACCGCGCCCGAAGATCGCTGCCGCCTCGTTCTCATCGTTCCCGATATTGCCGATATCGAAGAGCAGGCAAAGGTTGTGGCCGATGCACTCAGGGGCGGCGACGTGGCGTCGGTGGTCATCCCTCAATACGGGCTGGATGACGGCGTTTTCCAGAAACATGCGGAAAAGCTGGTGCCGATCGTGCAGGCGGCGGGTGGCGCGGCGCTGATCGCCGGCGATAGCCGCGTGGCCGGCCGGGTCAAGGCGGACGGGCTGCATATCACAGGCAACGTCGCGGAGCTTACGGATGCCGTGGAGAAATTCGTGCCGAAGCTCATCGTCGGCGCCGGCAATGCGGCGGACAGGCACCACGCGCTGGAGGTCGGCGAACTGCGCCCCGACTATATCTTCTTCGGCAAGCTCGATGGCGACATCAAGCCGGAGGCGCATCCGAAAAATCTCGCGCTCGGCGAATGGTGGGCGTCGATGATCGAGATTCCGTGCATCGTCATGGGGGGCACCGATGCGAAATCGGCGCTTGAGGTGGCTTTGACCGGCGCCGAATTCGTGGCGCTGCGCGAAGCGGTTTTTGCCGATCCCGCTGCTGCCCCCTCAATCGTCGCTGAAGTGAATGCGCTGCTCGACGAAAAAGCGCCACGGTTTGAGGATTGATAGCGATTCATGTCGTTTGAGCCTCGATTCCGCCATCAAGTCTTTCTTGCCGCGCTCGCCGTAGGGCTCGCGGCATTTCCATTGCTGGCTGCAGCGCAATCGGGAACCGGGGATACCTCTTTGCCCGGCGTCACGGCGCCGGCAGACAAGGGTGCGCGAGTCGATGACAACGGACAGTCCGATGATGGTTCGGCTGTACCGGACGATGCCGCTCCGCAACGAAACGACAGCATCGTGACGCGGCCCATGGACGCCGGAGCCGGTACGTTCAAGACCGAGAAGATCCAGCCGGGTGCCGAGCCAAAGGCCAATGGTGATGTCAAGCCGTCCGAGGGTGTCGGCGTGTTCGACCGCATGGGCGCAAATCTGCCCGATCTGCCGCCGGAGAAGCCTTTCAAGGGCAAGGTCGACGATGCCTACGGCGCGTTCCAGCGCGGCTACTATCTGACCGCATTCCAGAAGGCCCTGCCGCGAGCGCAGTTGGGCGATCCCGCCGCGCAGACCCTGATTGCCGAACTGATGTCGCAGGGACTGGGCGTCAAGCGCGATGCGAAGGACGCCGCCTTCTGGTACAGCAAGGCTGCCGCGGGCGGCGATGAGACATCGATGTTCAAATACGCACTGATCCTGATGGAAGGGCGCGATGTGCCGCGCGACCAGAAGAAGGCGGATGAGTGGATGAAGAAGGCGGCCGAGGCGGGGCAGGCCTCCGCCGAATTCAACTGGGCGCAGACTTTGACGGCCGAAAACCCCGGAATCAAGGGCCTGCAACTGGCGCTTCCCTATTATGAGAAGTCCGCCGAGCAGGGCATCGCCGACGCGCAATACGCAGTTTCGCAGCTCTATCTCAATATGCCCGACCTGCCGCCGGAAAAGAAGGGGCAGGCCCGGGAGTGGCTTTCGCGCGCGGCCAATGCCGGCTTCGATACCGCCCAGCTCGATATGGGCATCTGGCTGATCAACGGTACGGGCGGCAAGCAGGATCTCGAAAACGGTTTCAACTGGATGCGCGTTGCTGCCTATCGCGGCAATGTCGTCGCGCAGAACAAGCTGGCTCATCTCTATATCAATGCCATCGGTACGAAGCAGGATCCGGTGGCCGCGGCGACCTGGTATGTGATTTCCCGCCGCGCCGGCCTGAAGGATCCGGAGCTTGAGGATTTCTACCAGGGCATCGAGGATTTTCAGCAGAAGGCGGCAATCGACGCCGCCAATAGATTTCGCCGGGCGCGGTAGTGGAAGGCCCGAATCCGGTCTTATTCGGCGGCGCCCGGCGCCTGTTTGCATGCGCCATAGCCTCGCCACTTGAAATTCCCCCGATTTTATGGTCTTGAGGCCGCCAATCTTTTATGTGCGCTGACGCTCCCGCTCCGCCGGGGCCTGATTTTCGGGTCCGGTCAGCACCTTCTGCATTATCCAAGGAAATCCGATGGCCCGTTCTGCTCTTCTCAATGTCATGGTTCAGGCTGCCCTCAAGGCAGGCAAGTCACTCAGCCGCGATTTCGGCGAAGTGCAGAACCTGCAGGTTTCGGTGAAGGGACCGGGCGATTTCGTCAGTCAGGCCGATCTCAAGGCGCAGAAGATCATCCGCGATGAGCTGATGAAGGCGCGACCGACCTACGGTTTCCTCGGCGAAGAAGACGAGGAGATCAAGGGCACCGACGGCGCGCATCGCTGGATAGTCGATCCGCTCGATGGCACCACCAACTTTCTGCATGGCATTCCGATGTTCTCGGTATCGATCGCCCTTGAGCGTAACGGAGAGATCGTGGCCGGCGTCATCTTCAATCCGGCGACGGACGAGCTCTACACCGCAGAGCGCGGCGGTGGCGCTTTCCTCAACGATCGCCGCTTGCGTGTCGCCTCGCGCCGCGTGCTGTCTGATTGCGTCATCGGCTGCGGCGTTCCGCATCTCGGTCGCGGCAATCACGGCAAGTTCCTCGTCGAGTTGCGCCATGTCATGGGTGAAGTCGCCGGCATCCGTCGCATCGGCTCGGCAGCGCTCGATCTCGCCTATGTGGCGGCCGGCCGCTTCGACGGTTTCTGGGAAGTTGGCTTGTCTGCCTGGGACATGGCTGCCGGCATTCTGCTGATCCGTGAAGCCGGCGGTTTCGTCTCCGATTTCGATGGCGGCACCGATATGCTCGGCACGAGCTCGATCATCTGCGGCAACGAGCACATCCAGAAGGCGCTCGCCGAAGTCGTCAAGCGGCCGATCCCGACGAAGTAAGTTCGTCTTTCTTCATCTTTCATGCGGTGAAACAGTCTGTTGCCAACGGGCTGTTTTGTGCTTTCCGTCTCTTCAATTCGGCACAATGTTGCTCTAGTCTCCGCCTGCGGAAAATGCGGCGGAGCGTGTGATGGAAAATGTGAAACTGGCGGATCTTGGATCGACCGACAACGTGTCGGGCGGCTACGCCTACAAGCTCTCAAGCCCCATGGCCTTCTTCTGGACGATGATTCTTTTCCTGATCATCGTCGGTTTTATCGTCGCCATCCTGTTTCGGCAGGCCCAGGTCGCCTTCCTGCATAATCCCGGCCTCAACGGCCTCATTCTGGGTGTTCTGGCGGTCGGCATCCTGCTTGTCTTCAATCATGTGTTGATGCTGAGACCAGAGGTTCGCTGGTTCAATCATTTCCGCGCCGTCGGCAATGCCGCAGACAAGGTCGGTCGCAGCCCTCGACTTCTGGCACCGATGCGGGCGCTGCTCGGCAATCGCCGCGCGATGCAGCTGTCGACCGCGACCTTGCGCTCCATTCTCGACTCCATTGCGACGCGCCTCGACGAATCGCGTGATACCTCGCGTTATCTCATCGGCCTGCTTGTCTTTCTCGGCCTGCTCGGCACATTCTGGGGTCTGATCGGCACGATCGGCTCGATCAACGATGTTATCCAGAGTCTCGACGTCGGTTCGGGCAACAGCGGCGATATTCTTGGTGCGTTGAAGACCGGCCTGTCCGGCCCGCTGGTGGGCATGGGCACGGCCTTCTCGTCTTCGCTGCTCGGCCTTTCCGGATCGCTGATCCTCGGCTTTCTCGACCTCCAGGCCGGCCGCGCGCAAAACCGCTTTTATACCGAACTTGAAAATTGGCTTTCTTCCGTCACCGATGTCGGTTCCGATATGGCGCCTGTTATCGAAGGTGCAGCCGGGGCCTCTTCGGAGGATGTGCGGGCGCTGTCGGATTATCTGCGCAAGATCGCCGAAGAGGGCGGTGGCCAGCGTTCGGTAACGGCGATGGCGAACCTCGCCGAGGGCATTCAGGGCCTGGTCAAGAACATGCGCAACGAGCAGCAGATGCTGCGCGACTGGATCGAGGCGCAGCAGGAAGAGGCGAAATCGATGCGCCGGACGCTCGATCGCCTTGCCGATCGTATCGGCCACGTCGAGAAGACCGGGAGCAAGTAGACCATGGCGCTCGCCCGCAACCGACGCCATCAGAGATCGGTCGATTATTGGCCTGGATTCGTCGACGCGCTGTCGACGCTGCTGATGGCCATCATGTTCCTGCTGACGGTCTTCGTCGTCGGCCAATTCATTCTGAGCCGCGAAATATCGGGTCGCGACGAGGTGCTCAATCGCCTGAACAGTCGTATTAACGATCTGGTCGAGCAACTGGCGTTGGAAAAGAACGGCAAGCAGGACCTCGAGGATTCGGTCGCCAACCTGCAGGCATCCCTTTCGTCAGCGGAGAGTGAGCGCTCGCGCCTGCAGGCCTTGCTCGCCGCCGGTTCCGGCAATAGTCAGGCGGCCGAGACGCGTGTCGGCACGCTCACGCAGCAGCTCGACGAGCAGAAGCAGGCAAGCGTCAGGGCGCTGAGCCAGGTCGATCTCCTCAATCAGCAGATTGCCGCTCTCCGCAGCCAGATCGCCGCGGTGGAGGCGGCGCTTCAGGCGTCCGAGTCCAAGGATCAGTCGTCGCAGGTCAAGATTGCCGATCTCGGGCGGCGATTGAACGTGGCGCTGGCGCAGCGCGTGCAGGAGCTGAACCGCTATCGCTCCGATTTCTTCGGCCGGTTGCGTGAAATCCTTTCCGACCGCGACAACATCCGCATCGTCGGCGACCGCTTCGTGTTCCAGTCCGAAGTGTTGTTCCCGTCGGGTGCGGCGGATCTCAATCCGGCCGGGCAGGTGGAGATGGCCAAGCTTGCGGCCGCGCTTATTGACTTGGCGAAGGAAATCCCGCCGGAGATCAATTGGGTGCTGCGTGTCGACGGCCATACCGACAACGTGCCGCTCTCGGGCAGCGGCCGCTATGCGGATAACTGGGCGCTGTCATCCGCGCGCGCCATCGCCGTCGTCAAGTTCCTGATCGCACAGGGCGTCCCCGCCGACAGGCTCGTCGCGGCCGGCTTCGGCGAATTCCAGCCGATCGCTCCCGGCGACACGCCGGACGCCCGCGCTACCAACCGGCGCATCGAGTTGAAGCTGACGGAGAAGTAGCCGTCAGCGCCCCGGTGGCACGACGGCATCGAGGCGTGTCTGGAGAAACTGCCGCACGGCTTCGCTGTCGCTCAGGCCGATCGCAGTGCGATATGCGCTGGAGGCGCTTGCCGTTTCCCCGGTCTCGGTCAGCAGATGCGCACGCACGGCCCAGTAAGGCTGATAGTTGACGATGTCGCGCTCGGCTATCCGGTTCAGCAGAGCCAGTCCGGCAGCCGGACCTTGTACTCTGCCTGTCACTGCTGCGTGGCTGACCCGAGCGCCGGCTGTCGGCTTCATGAGCACAAGCGCGTCATAGAGCTTGGCAAGTACCGTCCAGTCGGTCACGCCGGAGCGTCGTCGGTCGGCGTGTACGGATTGAATCGCGGCCTGGCACTGGAATGGACCGAGACGGTCGAATGTGCCGGCCAGTCGCAGCAGCTTGTCGGCCTCGACGATCATTTCGGCATCCCAGAGGGCGGTATTCTGTTGGTCGAGAGGAACATACTGCCCATTCACATCGCGGCGGGCCCCGCGGCGGGATTCGCTGTAGAGCATCAGCGACAAGAGGCCTGCTGCTTCCGGCTCCTCCGGCAGGGTCGCCAGCAGCGTACGGCCGAGCCAGATGGCTTCATCGGCGAGATTGCCCTGCTTGCCGGTCTCGCCGTCAACCCCGTCCCAGCCGAGCCCGTAGGCGGCATAGATCGCCGAGAGCACGCTTTCCAATCGATCTGGCAACAGGGATCGGTCCGGAACGACAAAAGGGATATTGGCGTCGCGGATCTTGATCTTCGCCCGCACCAGTCGTTGGCTCATGGCCTGCGGCGAGACGAGGAAGGCCTTGGCGATGGTTGCGGCATCGATGGCAAGCACGGTTTGCAGCATCAGCGGCGTATGAGCGGATCGATCCAGAGCCGGATGGGTGCAGACGAAGAGGAGCTTCAATCGCTCATCCGGAAATATCGGATTGTCGGCATTCATGCGCTCCTCCGCCTCGTCGAAGGCCATCATGATCCTCTCACGGGCGGCGGTCTTGACGTTCTCGTGCCTGATCCGGCGAAGCAGGTTACGCTTCGCTGAAACCAGCAGCCATGCTTCGGGATTGTCGGGGATGCCGCGTTCCGGCCAGGTAGCCAGCGCTGCCGTGATCGCGTCGGACAAGGCATCTTCCGCCGCCGGCACATCGCGGAAGCGCGCGGCGAGAAAAGCAATCAGCTTGCCGTAGGATTGACGCGCCGCCTGTTCGGCAGCGCGTCGGGCCTCTGAGGTCATGACGATTACATCTGCAAGCGCGGCCGTACTTCGACCGAGCCCTGCTGGGAGACCGGAACCCGCACGGCCCATTCCAGCGCGGCATCGAGATCCGGCACGTCGATCAGGTAGAAGCCGCCGAGCTGCTCCTTGCCCTCGGGGAAGGGGCCGTCCTGCACATCGTGGTCTTCGCCGCGGCGGCGGACGACCGTCGCTGTTTCCGGCGCGGTCAACCCTGCGCCGCCGGTCATGATGCCGGCCTGGACAAGTGCCTGAGTGTAGGCAATCCAGCCGTTCTTGTAGGCCGGATCCTCGCGGCGCTTAAAGTCCTCGGCCGATTCACGGATGATCAAAGCGTATTGCATGAGACAACTCCCATTTGCTCTGTTGATGGTGCCGGGCAGACGCTGCATCTGAAAATTCAATTGTAGAATATGCGGCGCTGCCGGCGAAGCGACTTTCTGCCGCTTCGATACAATGAGCCGCGAGCAGCGGCGAATTCGACAGGCGTGAAGGGGTTCTCGAAATTTATTGTCGAACAAAAAAACGGCCGGCACGCCAAACGGCGACCGGCCGGTCTTTATAGCAAGCGCTTGACGCGAAGTCTTAGGCGGTAGCGGTGGTCTGGTCGTCGATGACGGCGCCGCCGACATGTGCCTTGATCGATTCGATGGCATGCAGGGCTGAAGCCTTCGCCTTGTAGCCTTCGGACCCGAACATGGTTTCGCCGTTCGAGGCTTTGAAGCGGAAGCGAAACTCGCCGGCCTTGTCCTTGTAGACTTCAAATTTATACATGGTTCTCGTCTCCTAGAATCGCGTCAGCGCGGGATAACGTTGAAAATCTAGCTCAACTTGAAAGTTATTTCCATAAGGTTGTATGCGGGGTGACTTAACCCGGTTCGCGCTATTTCGCGACGAGCATGCGCTCCTCGATCCCGGCATCGAATTGCAGGCGTGCGAGCTTCGCATAGATGCCGCCGTGGCGGATCAGGCTCTGATGCGTGCCCTCCTCGACGATGCGGCCCTGATCCAGCACGAGAATGCGATCGGCCTTCAGGACGGTTGCCAGGCGATGGGCGATGACGAGGGTGGTGCGCGTTTCCATGAGGCCTTCCAGCGCCTTCTGCACCAGCGTTTCGCTCTCGGCATCGAGCGCGGAGGTCGCTTCATCGAGCAAGAGAACCGGTGCATTCTTCAGGATGGCGCGGGCAATGGCGATGCGCTGGCGCTGGCCGCCGGAAAGCGTGACGCCGCGCTCGCCCACCTGCGTATCGTAACCCTGCTCCAGGCGTGAAATGAATTCGTCCGCCTGAGCGGCGATGGCGGCGGCGTGCACTTCGTCGCGAGAGGCGCCAGGGCGTCCGAAGGCGATATTGTCGTGGATCGAGCTGGCGAAGATCGTCGTGTCCTGGGGGACGATGGCGATACGTTCGCGCAATGCCTCCGGCGGAACGCGGCCGATATCCACGCCGTCGACGGCGACGCTGCCCTGCTGTGGATCGTAAAAGCGCAGCAGCAGCGAGAAGATGGTGCTCTTGCCGGCCCCTGATGCGCCGACGATCGCCACGGTTTCGCCTGATGTGATCGAGAAGGACAGTCCGTGCAGCGCCGATCTATTCGGCCTTGACGGATAGGAGAAGTGAACGTCCGAGAACTCCACCCGGCCCTGTGGCGGTTGCGGCAGAGGCTGGGGATCGGCCGGTGCGGCGATCGGCGAAACTTCGGCAAGAAGCTCGCCAAGGCGGTCGGCAGCACCTGCCGCCTGCGACAGCTCGCCCCAGACTTCCGACAGCGAACCGAGCGAGGAGCCGGCAATCACGGAATAGAGCAGGAACTGGCCGAGCGTTCCCGCCGACATCGTGCCATCGAGCACGTTCTGCGCGCCGACCCGGAGAACGGCAACGATGCTGCCGAAGACCATGGCGATGGCAAAACCTGTCAGCAGCGAGCGGGATTTGATCGCCGCACGCGCCGCCTGATAGGCGTCCTCGACCGCCGCGCCGTAGCGCCGGGAGGCTGCCTCTTCGCCGTTATAGGCCTGTATGGTGCGGCCGGCGGCGATGGTTTCGTTGGCATAGGCCGATGCATTGGCCAGCCTATCCTGCGCAGCGCGCGAGCGTTTGCGCACGGAACGGCCGAAACTGACAAGCGGCAGCACGATGAGGGGGATCGCGATCAGCACGATGCTCGAAAGCTTCGGGCTGGTGAAGATCATCATCACCATGGCGCCGAGACAGAGGATGAGGTTGCGCAGCGCCGCCGAGGCCGTCGAGCCGACGGCCGACTTGATCTGCGTCGTATCGGCCGTCAGCCGCGAGACGATCTCGCCCGACTGGTTGACGTCGAAGAAGGAGGGCGACAGCCGCGTCACGTGATCGAAGACTTCGCGGCGCATGTCGGAGACGATGCGCTCGCCGATCGAAATGACGAAATAGTAGCGCAGGGCGCTCGCCGCGGCGAGCAACAGGGCCATGGCCATGATCGCGATGAAATAGCTGTCGATGAGGCCGCGGTCGATCTGATCGAAGCCGTGATCGATCACGCGCCGCACGGCGATCGGCAGAGCGAGCGACGTAACGGCGGCAACGACAAGAGCGACGAGCGCTCCGGCCACCATGCCCCGATATCGCCTGAGATAGGGCGCCAGTCGTCCAAGGGGTCGGATAGACCTGTTGGTTTTTTCGTCTGCCTGGCCAATTTCCGACAAGTCGTCTCCAATCCCCGTATCAGCAAGGGACTTGACGTTTTCGCCCCTTGTTATCCCTGCAGCCTTCATGTATAGGCACGCCATCTTAATTGGAAGCCGTGGCCTAACCGGACTGCGGCTTCATTTATTCAATCGGTTCGGTTGCCGCAATGCCTTGCGACAAATGGACCCTGCCATGACAGGAAGATTGTTATGAAGGCAAACATCCATCCCGACTACCACACGATCAAAGTGGTCATGACCGACGGCACCGAATATGAAACCCGCTCGACCTGGGGTTCTGAAGGCGCTGTCATGAATCTCGAAATCGACAGCAAGTCCCATCCGGCCTGGACGGGTGGCAACCAGCAGATGGTTGACCGCGCCGGCCGCGTTTCGAAGTTCAACAAGCGCTTCGGCGGTCTTGGCATCTAATCGCTTCGCGATTTGTTGTTTTGAAAGAGCCCGGTTTTACCGGGCTTTTTTGTTGTTCTGCAGTGGCCGACTGGTGCGGCGCGATCATTTCGCTATGACGCGAAAACAAAACCGGCCGCGCATGGCGCGACCGGTTCAAATCCGTCACCGATATCTCGATCGGTTCAATTGTTTCCGAAAGCGGTCTGCAGCAGGGTAAGCTGTGCCTTGACGCTATTCTGGTTGTCCGGAACGATCGGGGCTTCGGTCGGGCGGTAGATCTCGCGGTCGAGCAGGGCGACGCGGTTCTGCAGGCGAAGGGAGCGCTCCACGAGGTCGCGGAAGGATTCCGGCAGGTCGCTCCAGCCGGGTGCGGTGCGGTCCACGTTGAAGCCGTCGAGGCGAACCTTGTTCTTCTCGGCCAGCACCTGATCTCGTGACATTTCGCCATTGTTGACGGCGCGCTGCAGCAGCAGCCAGGAGGCCATCTGCATGAGGCGGGTGGTCAGCCGCATGGATTCTGCGGCATAGAGCACGGAGGCCATGCGCGGCAGAACCTTGGAGGCGGCCCGGCCCTGACCGTCCAGATAGCCGGCGGTTTCCTCGACCAGCGACATGCCCTCGGCATACAGCGCCCTGAACTGTGCCGAAGATGCGGCATGGCCAGCAAAGCTGATCGTGTTCAACCCAAGTTCCGACATCGAATAAATCCCTGCTTCACGCAACACTTTTGTTCAGGAAAAGCCGGTAAAGTCCCTAAGAGCTTTCCGCATCTGCTTTTATGACTTCAAGATGGTGGTTTTAACTGAAATTCGCAAGGCGATTCTTAAGAAAGGGTTAATCTCCACAGTTTCGTCGAAGAGGCCGATACATGGCAAAAAAGAAGAGCCGCAAAAGCGGCTCTCAAGGTAAAACAGGGAGAAAAATCAGACCAATTCGCCAAGTGGAGAAACTGTCTGAGTCCAGAGCGAATCTGGATGATCATAGTAATAAGTCGTAAAGCTTAATATTTTGTTGAGCATATCGCGATCAAAATCTTGCCGCCTCGATTTTGCGCTGCCAGGGCTTCAGAAACGAAAGAGATTCTCCGCCGCCTTGCGGCCGGATGCCTTGGTGGCAATTTCCTCCTCCAGCCGGGCGATTTCGCTCTGCAGGAGTGCTATGCGATTTTTCAGCTCGTCGACAGACAGCAGCGACAGATCGCTGCCGATCTCGTGGACTGACGGTTTCTGCGGACGGTCATCGTCGAAAATGCTCATTTTGGCTCCTCCTTTTCCCGCAAAGGGATCAGGTGCCGTAATTTACAGTTATATCGTCCTTTTTTGAAGTCTCGCTTCGCGCGAGTGACATGCTCTCCGGCGTGATCATCTGGGCGTTGGCGGATGGCATCGTCGTGTAGGCGTCGCGATCGCCCGCGGGTCTGGCGGCGCGGCGGCGACTGCGGAAGATGGAATAGGCTGTTATGAGCAGGTGGGCGACGGCTGTCAGGAAGAAGAGGGAGTAGGGGCCAACGGAGGACATGACGGGTCCGCCGATCGTCGGGCCGATGATGGTGCCGATGCCATAGAGCAGCAACAGGCCGCCGGAAACCTTGACGAAGTCCTCCGGCGCGGCGAAGTCGTTGGCGTGGGCGACGGTGATCGGATAGAGCGTGTTGGCGACCGCGCCGTAGACCACCACCATGCCGATGAGGAAGTAGGGGCTGCTCGGTTTCAGCAGGAAGAGCAGCAGGCCGTCGAGGGCCGCGATGGCGGCCATGCCCGCCAGCACGTAGCGGCGGTCGATGCGGTCGGAAAGACGTCCGGCCGGAAACTGCATCACGGCGCCGGCAAAGATAGTCGAACTCATCATAATCGCGATGTCACGATCCGAAAGGCCGGCATTGGCGCCGAATACGGCGCCGAGCGTGCCGTAGGCACCGTTGGCGATACCAACAAGCAGGATGCCGAGCGAGGCCACCGGCGAATTGCGGTAGAGCGCCTTCAGGTCGAGGCTGACGGCTTTCAGCGGCTGCGGCGAGGCGGCGGTCGACAGCGTGGTCGGCAGCATGGCGATGCAATAGCAGATGCCGCACATCATGAAGAGAATGGGCGTATGGATGTCGGCGAAGGGCACCATCATCTGGCCGGCGACCGCGCCGATCAGCGTGATGCCGATATAGAGCGAAAAGATCGCGCCGCGGCTCTCGTTGGTCGCCCGCTCGTTGAGCCAGCTTTCGATGATCATCGAGGTGCCGGCGGTGCAGAAGCCGGTGACGGCGCGCAGTGCCACCCACCAGGTCGCATCGACGACGATGCCGGTCAGAAGCGCGATGATGGCGATGACGGAGATGAAGCCCGAAAAGGCGCGGACATGACCGATGCGCCGGACCACCTTCGGCGCGGTCAGGCAGCCCAGCACGAAACCGGTGGCCCAGGTCGTCCCGAGCAGGCCGAGCGTCGTGGTCGCGTAGCCTTCGGCCGTGCCGCGTACCGGCAGCAGCAGGCTATGCAGGCCGTTTCCCGTAAACAGGAAGAGCGTGCCGAACAGTAGGGCCAATACGGGCAAAATGTTTCTTTTCATGCTCCCCACCTTCATGCGGATCCGTTTAAGGAACCGATAAGACAGGAATACCCTCCTGTCCGTCTTCGCTATTGATTGTGTCCCGGATTGCCGCTATCGGCGTGTAGAAACAGTCTGTTGGCGCGGAAAGATGTCCGTCCTATGACGTTAGAGCATGATCAAGAAAACTGCGCAGCGGTTTTTGGTCGCGGTTATGCTCACTCTTGCGCAAACGGGGAAAAATAGCGTGACAAAAGTCATCGCGGTGCTGCTGCTGCTCGCCATGGCGGTGCAGGTCATCAAGCCACTGGGACTGCCGGGCCTCAGGCGCCGGGTCGATTTCTGGAAGATCGCCATCATCGCCTTCGCCGTCTGGACAGTTGCGCTGATCATCAACGAGACGTTTTAAGGCCCTTCAGGCTCGGATATCGGCTTTCGAGCTCAGATGTGCCTCTCTTCAGAGCAGGATTTCGCCGCGCATGATCTTGACGCAGCTGCCCGACAGAAAGACATCTTTTACCATGCCGTCAGATTTCCTGACGTCGACGCCGATCAGACTGCGCCGGCCCATCTCCACACCCTGTTCGATGGTGATTTTCACCTCGGCATCGCGCGCCGGCAGCAGCGAGGTCAGATAGGCGCCGAGGGCTGCGGAGGCGCTGCCGGTTGCAGGGTCCTCGATGACATTGTCAAGCGGCGCAAACATGCGAGCGCGGATGTGCCACGGGTTCTCTGCCGATCGCGTATAGAGGAAGAGCGAGAATCCGGTCTTGTCTTCCTTGTGCAGCGCGGCCGCCTCGGCGAAAACAGCGGCATTCGGGCGTGCCTTGCCGAGTGTTTCGAGGCTATCCAATTCGGCAAAGGCGAAGGGTAGGCCGACGGAGGCAAATATCGGCGCGTGCGATGTCCTGCGGATCGACAGCGGCTCGATCTGCACGCAGCGCGCAATCAGCTCGTCGGCGATCGTCTCGCCGATCTTGAGGCTGCCCGGCGCGCGTATGCTCGCACCTGTGACGTCATCGCCGCTACGCAGCAGGGTTACCTCCACGAGACCGGCGTCCTCCTCGAAGGTCAAGCCGTCGCCAACGGGCTTTCCGAAGATCTCCCGCTGCCGGCCGAGGACGAAGGCGGTGCCGACATTGGGGTGACCGGCAAAGGGAATTTCGGCTGTCGGCGTGAAGATGCGGACGCGCGCCGTATGATCGGGATTTTCCGGCGGCAGCACGAAGGTCGTTTCCGAATAGTTGAATTCGGTCGCGATTTTCTGCATCGCATCGCCGCTGAGGCCGCGCGCGTCGGGAATGACGGCCAGTGGATTGCCGACGAAACGCTCCGACGTGAAGACATCGACGGTGACATAGGCGACGGTGTTCATGGCGGCTCCCGATGCTTTCATAGGACTGCCAGGGATATAGCCGCTGCCCAATCATGGCTGAAGGCGCGAACTTGTGCCCATGACAAGTTCACTATCGGCCTCTTTTGCGGGGATTGGTCCTTACCCTACACCATGCCAGGGTGCGGCATGCATGGACGCCTCAATTGCCCTGGAACTGCTTGAGCACGCTAGACCAGAGTTCGACCAGTTCGGCGCCGCCTGCATCGGCCGGTTTCGCGCGTACCGCGGTATGGACAAGTACCAGATGTGTTGTTGGATCGACGAGGATGCGCTGACCTGCCCTGCCGTCCAGAAAAAACGTTCGGCGCGGACCGGGCATAAGCCAGATTTGATAGCCGTAGCCCCAGGGGTTCGGCAGTTGATTAACTGCAAGGAACGAGCCTTGCGTAACCGGCTGCGTTGCATCGAGCAGCCACTGACGCGGTATGATCTGCCGGTCGTTCAAAGCACCGTCATGGGCAAGCAGCATGCCAAAGCGGGCATAGTCGCGAAGCGTCGCGCTAAAGCAGCAGTAGCCGACTTCTTGGCCCGTGCTGTCGACCTGCCAATTCGCGCTGGCTTCCGCGCCCATCGGCTGCCATATCCGGGACTGGAGATAGTTCGACATTGTCATATGGGTGGCGTGGGTCAAGACCAGGCTCAGCCCTTCCGTATCAAGATTGCTATAGTGCCAGACCGTGTCGGGGGCGGCGACCCGCTTGTTAAATCGCGACACGGCCGCATAGGGGTCGAGCTTTTCCGGGCCGAGCAATGAATTGCTGAGCCGAACGTTGTCGTCGGGATTGCCGAAGTTTTCCGTGAAGGCAATGCCAGAGGCCATATGCAGCAAGGCGCGGATCGGCGTGCTGCCCATCTCGGTACCCTTCAACTCCGGCACATAGGTCTGCACGGTGTCGTCAACGGAGTGAATGGCACCCTCGGAAATCGCGATCCCGATCATCATGCCGGTCAATGTCTTCGCCATGGATTGCGAGACAAGGCGGTCGTGATCGGTGCGGCCGTATTGATAATGTTCGAACAGAATCGTGTCGTTGTGGGCAATCAGCAATCCCGTCGTGGGATTGGTGTCGAGATATTTCGACAAGGAGGCGGCTTCGGCGCCGAATGTGAACTTGACCGAAATCTCGGAAGGGGCGCGCAGCAGCGGTAGCGGATGCTCGGCGGCGGCGATCGTGTGTGTCGGCGCGAGCTGATCGGCGTGGCTGAAGTTGCCGATCATGTTGCGTTGTTCGCTAAGCGGCAGACCGACGGGATAACCGAGTTTCTCACCGTAGGCCACTGCGTCTGGTCCGGTCGGGGAAAAGACGGGAACAGCCGTCTGCAACTGCTGGGCACGAGCAATGTCTATTTGGGCTACTAAGGCGACGGCAAGAACAGCAACAAAACCGCGCCAGGCAAGCATATGGCAACCCCTCTAATAAGCCCGTTGATTATAAGCGGGACAACCTAGTGCCGGTCTTTCGTTACAGCCGTTTGACACGGTTATTTTCCGATATCACAGCGAACCTATTCTTGTCATTGCGGCAGATGTGACTTGGTCTGTTCTGAGCATTCTGTTGGCTATTGCGCGAAAGCAAAAAAGCCCCGGTCACGTCGTGACCGGGGCTTTTGATTCGTTCGGGTATTCGCCGAAATCAGGCAGCCTGTTCGCGATCCTTCGTCCAGCTGCCCTTGGCGGCGAGATAGTTCATCTCGGCGCGGTGGGTGAAGGCGCGCTGGCCGGCGGCGACATTTTCTGCCTTGCCGCCCCATGCCTTCAGCGCTGCGTCCTGCAGTGCGCGGCCATAGGAGAAGGTCACCTGCCAGGGCAGATCGTAGCCAGAGTTGATGGCGGAGAGATGGGCGGTCGCTTCCTCGGTCGACTGGCCGCCGGAGAGGAAGGCGATGCCGGGAACGGCTGAAGGCACGGTTTCCTTCAGCACCTTGACGGTGCGCTCGGCAACCTGCTCGACGGAGGCCTTGCGGACCTTCTTGCCGTCGATGACCATGCTTGGCTTCAGGATCATGCCTTCGAGCTTGATGCGGGCTTCCGCGAGCTCCTGGAAGACGATCTGCAGCGTCCAGCGAGTGACTTCTTCACTGCGGTCGAGGCTCTGTGTGCCGGGCTCGCCGTCCATCAGCACTTCCGGCTCGACGATCGGAACGATCTTCGCCTGCTGGCAAAGGGCGGCATAGCGGGCGAGCGCATGGGCATTCGCCTTGACGGCGCCAAAGGTCGGAAGCGTGTCGGAAATGGCGATCACGCCGCGCCATTTGGCGAAGCGGGCGCCGGCGTCATAATATTTCGCCAGGCGATCGGCGAGGCCGTCGAGGCCCTCGGTGACGGTTTCGCCGGGAAAGCCGGCCAGCGGCTTGGCGCCGATATCGACCTTGATGCCGGGAATGCTGTCTGCGGCCCTGATGACATCGACGAAAGGCGTGCCGTTCGCAGCTTTCTGGAAGAGGGTTTCCTCATAGAGGATGACGCCGGAAATGTACTTCTTCATCGCTTCGTCGGAGCGGAAGAGCATCTCGCGATAGTCGCGGCGGCTCTCTTCCGTGGAAACGAGAGAGATGGTGTCGAAGCGCTTCTTGTTGGTGGCGGTAGATTCATCCGCCGCCAGGAGACCCTTGCCACCGGCAACCATCTTCACGGCAATGTCTTCAATTCGTTCGCTCATTTTGTTTCTCCAAGGCGATTTCAGTCGGCGACAAGATCAATATAGATCGGCGATAACAGAAGTATAGAAGGAGGGAAATGGCTGGCTAACTAATTGAAACGATTGAAATGATTTCAACCGTTTGAAAGTTTCGGAGCCTATCTTAGCACTCACAGGAAAGCCGCGAAAGCCTTCGCCTTCGCGGCTCTCTTCACTCGTTTGTGCGAACGCGCTTACTTGGCCGTCTGGAGAACGGCGACGCCGGGCAGAACCTTGCCCTCCATCCATTCGAGGAAGGCGCCGCCTGCGGTCGAGACGTAGGTGAAATCATCGGCAACGCCCGCGTGATTGAGCGCGGAAACCGTGTCGCCACCGCCGGCGACGGAGGTCAGCTTGCCGGCCTTGGTGCATTCGGCGGCGTATTTGGCGGCCGCGACGGTTGCGGCATCGAAGGGGGCGATTTCGAAGGCGCCGAGCGGGCCGTTCCAGACCAGCGTCGTGGCGCGGCCGATCCAGCTCTTGATTGCCTCAACCGACTTGGGGCCGACATCGAGCACCATGGCGTCAGCCGGGATGGCTTCGATGGCGACGACCTCGTTGTCGGCGCCTGCCTTGAACTCGCGGGCGACGACGCCGTCTTCCGGCAGGACGATCGCGCAGCCGGACGTGGCGGCTTCGATCATGATCTGCTTGGCGGTGTTGGCGAGGTCATGCTCGCAAAGCGACTTGCCGACATTCGTGCCGCGGGCGGCAAGGAACGTATTGGCCATGCCGCCACCGATCACCAGCGCATCGACCCTCTTCACGAGGTTCATCAACAGATCGATCTTGGTCGAGACCTTGGCGCCGCCGACGATGGCGACGACGGGGCGGACCGGGTTGCCAAGGCCCTTTTCCAGGGCTTCAAGTTCGGCCTGCATGGTGCGGCCGGCATAGGCTGGCAGGAGATGGGCGAGACCTTCGGTCGAGGAGTGGGCACGGTGGGCAGCGGAGAAGGCATCGTTGACGTAGATGTCGCCATTGGCGGCAAGCGCCTTGGTGAAGGCCGCGTCGTTCTTCTCTTCCTCCTTATGGAAGCGGGTATTTTCCAGCAACAGGATGTCGCCATTGTTCATCTTGGCGATCGCGTCGGCAGCCGGCGCGCCGATGCAATCGGAGGCAAAGAGAACAGCGTGGTCGAGGACTTCCTCGACCGCAGGGATGATGAGGCCAAGGGAAAGGTCCGGCGACGGGCCATCCTTCGGGCGGCCGAAATGGGCAAGCAGGATCACCTTGGCACCCTTTTCCGACAATTCGAGAATCGTCGGCGCGACGCGCTCGATGCGGGTCGCATCAGTGACCTTGCCGTCCTTGACCGGCACATTCAAGTCGACGCGCACGAGCACGCGCTTGCCGGTGATGTCGGTGAGATTGTCGAGGGTCTTGAAGGCTGCCATGGGGAGGATCCAATGTTGTTGGTAGCGTGAAGTGCGCCGACCATACTACGGATGATCGGAGACGCAAGGCGGTCAGGGGTCGTTTTTGCCGGTATTGGAATCGGTTGAAACGGCCTCTCCCACACGTTCGCGACGTCTGCGCATAAAGCTGCGAATGCCGTTCAGAATATCGTGCAGATTGATGAAAATCGGCAGGATGACCGGCGGTTCCAAGGCTTCCAACGACATCCCGACGGATTGGATATGGTCGTTCTCATCGAGATCGCGAACGATGAGGATGATTTCGCCAAGACGCACCCGGTCGGCATAATCAGCCTTGCCGCCAAGGCGCTGACGCATGAGTTCGGCGATCGTGAGGCCCTTTTCCTGTTCGCTGAGCAGCCCCGGCCCATAGGCGGCGTCGAGATCGGCGGCGGGGCGCAGCGGCGAGATCGAGAAGGCACCGAAGAATTCGGCATCATCAGGATCGACCGCCGCGCGGCTGGCGAAGAGGCGGTCGAGCAGGCGCGAATAGCTGGGCGCGATGAAGAGATAGATGACATCGTTTTCGCGCAGGCGGCCGGCATATTGATAGCGCATCGACTTGCCGTCGCGCACGACGAGCGAAGGCATGGCCCAGCGCGGAATGCGCTCGCCGCGCAGAACCGGGCTGTCCTTGACGACGCGATAGGAAAGCAGCTCGTGACTGGCCGTACCCGGCAGGTCGACCTCGACCTTGTCGATCGCGCCGATGCGAGGCGGCACGATGAGGCCGAGTTTGCGCGCCATGGGCTTGATGGTCCAGCCCTGGACGAGCAGCGACACCAGAACGACGATGAAAGCCACGTTGAAATAGGTCTGGCCTGCCTCGAGATTGCCGAGGATCGGTATGATCGCAAGCAGGATGGAGACGGCGCCACGCAGGCCGACCCAGGCGACGAAGCCGGTCTCGCGCTGGGTATAATCGAAGGGCAGCAGGCAGAGCCAGACGGCGATCGGCCGAGCGACGAAGATGAGGAACAGGGCCAGCGCCACCGAGGGGATGGCGATTGCGGGAAATTGCGATGGCGTGGCGAGCAGGCCAAGGACGAGGAACATGATGATCTGCGCCAGCCAGGTCATGCCGTCCTGGAAACGCTTGATGGAGGCCGAGGCGGGCATCTTGCGATTGCCGGCATAGATGCCCGCGACATAGACGGCCAGGAAGCCGCTGCCGCCGACGGCGCCAGTAAAGGAGAAGACGAGGAGCGCCAGCGCCAGCACGAAGATCGGCGTCAGGCCGCGATCGGTCTCGAGGCGGCTGACGATGAGTACGATCATCATGCCGCCGAGCAGGCCGAGGATGACGCCAAGCCCCATCTGCTGGATGAACGCCCCCAGCATGGCAAGGTTGATACCGCCATAGCCTTCACCGCTCGCCAGCAACTCGACCAGCGCCAGCGTCAGGAAAATGGCCATCGGATCGTTGGTGCCGGATTCGACTTCCAGCGTGGAGCGCACCTTGTCGCGGATATTGATGCCGCCGATGCGCAGCAGGAAGAAGACGGCAGCGGCGTCGGTGGAGGCGACGATCGAACCGAGCAGCAGGCCCTGCAGCCAGGTAAAGCCGAGAAGCCAGGTGGAGGCAAAGGCAAACAGGCCTGCGGTCACGAGTACGCCGACGGAGGCGATGGTCAACGCCGGCGCGGCTGCGAGCTTGAACGCCTGGATCGGTGTGCCGTAGCCGGAATCGAAGAGGATGATGGCAAGCGCAAGCGAGCCGAGGATATAGGCGAGATAATTGTTGGAGAATTCGATGCCCAGCCCATCCGTGCCGGCGGCAAGCCCGATCATCAGGAACAGCAACAGCAGTGGGGCGCCGAAGCGGAAGGCGAGCAGGCTCGAGAAAGCCGCGATCAGGATCAGGACCGTGCTGACCAGCACGATGACGTAAAATGCCTCCACCTTGTTCTTCCCCTTCCAGTGCGCCTCTGCTGGGACCAAAAGCCCGGATCGTTCAAAATTCCCCCATCGTCCATCATGCTATCGCGCCATGCAATTTTGCAAACACGGATGCCTTTCGGGGAGGGTCTTGGGATATAGATCCGCTCCGATGGCTGCGACATCATGGTGTGAGGCGCACCGCCAGAACGGCCGTGCGGCTTTGGAACGCCCTGGGGGAATTCCGTTCAGAAATTTATTGGTAAATCTGGACCATAGCAGGGCAGGAGGCGAAAAAATCCGAAATGTTTTTAAGAAGATGCGCGGATCGATCGCGGCTGCGGATCAGAGGTCGACACGCTTGAAATAGATCGGATAGTCGATCACCAGGCCGTCCGCGTCGACGGGCAGGTCGACGGTGAAGGCCCTGTCCTCGGCGGCGTAGCGATAGAGCGCTCCCGGCACGATGCAGGTGTAGTACTGGCCGTCGCGTACGGGCTCGAAACTGTCGAAGGGGATGTAGAGCATGGAAAGCTTCGCCGTTCCGTCTTCCGGCGTCAGCTCGAGCCGGCGGATCGGCAGGCTGTTGGTGAAGGGCGAACCATAGAGGTCGATGTCGATACAGCCGTCGAATTGCGGCAAGGAAAGGCCGTCTTCGGTGCGCCAATGGCCCTCGCCGTCGGAAAGCAGGGCAAGGCGCCGGCCCTCCGTGGTTTCGACGCTAAAGGATAGAACGGCCCAGTTGGCCGCGCAGTCGATACGATAGAAGACGCCGTAGGGCGAACCGCCGCGACCGCCGATAATGACGCCACTGGCGCGAATGGTCGCGCCAGTGGCTGTGTCGTTGATCGGAGCAACCGTCACGTGTTCCAGCCCGTCTCCTTCGATCGGACGCCAGCGGACTGTCGTCGGAAGGAGAGGGCGGAAGAGCACGATCAGATCAGCTTGGCAAACGCAACGGCCGTGTCGGACATGCGGCTGGAGAAGCCCCATTCGTTGTCGTACCAGGACAGGACGCGCACGAAGTTGCCTTCCAGAACCTTGGTCTGGTCGGTCGCGAAGATCGACGAATGGCTATCATGGTTGAAGTCGCGGGAAACCAGCGGCTCGTCGGTGTAACCGAGGATACCCTTCAGCTTGCCGTTCGAAGCAGCCTTGATGGCTTCGTTGATTTCACCGACCGTCGTTGCCTTCTTGGACACGAACTTAAAGTCGACAACCGAAACGTTCGGGGTCGGAACACGGATCGACGTGCCGTCGAGCTTGCCCTTCAGGTGCGGCAGAACGAGACCAACAGCCTTTGCGGCGCCCGTCGAGGTCGGGATCATGGACAGGGCTGCGGCGCGGGCGCGGTACAGGTCCTTGTGCATGGTGTCGAGCGTCGGCTGGTCGCCGGTGTAGGAGTGGATGGTCGTCATGAAGCCATGATCGATACCGATGGCGTCGTCGAGGACCTTGACGACCGGCACCAGGCAGTTCGTGGTGCAGGACGCGTTGGAGATGACCAGGTGCTCCTTGGTGAGCTGGTCGTGGTTGACGCCGAAAACGACGGTCAGGTCGGCGCCGTCGGCAGGAGCCGAAACGATGACGCGCTTGGCACCGGCCGTCAGGTGAGCGGCGGCCTTGTCGCGGGCAGTGAAGATGCCCGTGCATTCCATTGCGATATCGACGCCGAGGTCGCGGTGCGGCAGCGTTGCCGGATCCTTGATCGCCGTGACCTTGATCGGCTTGCCGCCGCCAACGATGATCGTGTCGCCCTCGACCTTCACCTCGGCCGGGAAACGGCCATGGATCGAATCGTAACGCAGAAGGTGGGCATTGGTCTCGACCGGGCCGAGGTCGTTGATGGCAACGACTTCGATATCGGTGCGGCCGGATTCGACGATGGCGCGCAGTACGTTGCGGCCGATACGGCCAAAGCCGTTGATGGCTACTTTTACAGTCATTTGAAATTCACTCCCGTTCACTCAGGGTGTTTATCTATTGGATTTGAGAGCGCTTGTCAGCGCCCTCAGGAAAGCTTTGCCTCGGCGGCAGCAACCACAGCTTCCGTCGTGATGCCGAAATGCTTGTAGACATCCTTGTAAGGAGCGGAAGCGCCGAAGCTCTTCATGCCGATGAAGGCGCCTTCCGGACCGATGAATGCGTCCCAGCCTTCGCGAACACCGGCTTCGACGGCGATCTTGACCGGCGAGTTGCCGAGCACTTCCTTGCGGTAGGCATCCGGCTGTTCGAAGAAGAGTTCGGTGCAGGGAACGGAAACGACGCGGGTGGAGACGCCCTTGCCTTCGAGGACCGTGCGGGCTGCGACCGCGAGTTCGACTTCGGAACCCGAAGCGAAGATCGTCACCTTGGCGTCGGCGTTACCGGCCAGCGTATAGGCACCCTGTTCGCAAAGGTTCTTTTCGCTGTATTCCGTGCGTGCCGCCAAAAGGTTCTGGCGGGTCAGCGCGAGACCGGACGGACGGTTGGTCGTCTTGATGGCGATCTGCCAGCATTCCGCCGTTTCGGTTGCGTCCGCCGGGCGGAACAGCTGGAAGTTCGGGATGGCGCGCAGGCTGGCGACCTGTTCGACCGGCTGGTGGGTCGGGCCGTCTTCGCCGACGCCGATGGAATCATGCGTCAGGACGTGGATGGCGCGGATACCCATCAGGGCAGCGAGGCGCAGCGGCGGGCGGCAATAATCCGAGAAGATCATGAAGCCGCCGCTGTAGGGGATCAGACCGCCATGCAGCGCGATGCCGTTCATCGCGGCGGCCATGCCGTGCTCGCGGATGCCCCAGTGCATGTAACGGCCGGAGAAATCGGTCGGGGTGATCGACTTCATCTGGCTGGTCTTGGTGTTGTTCGACGGCGTCAGGTCGGCGGAGCCGCCGAGCGTTTCCGGAATGAAGCCGTTGATGACTTCGAGCGCGTCTTCCGATGCCTTGCGGGTTGCAAGCGTCGGCTTGGTTTCGGCAAGCTTCTTCTTGTAATCGCTGATGGCGGCGTCGAAGCCGGCGGGCAGTTCATGCGCGAAGCGGCGGGTAAATTCAGCCTTCTTGCCCGCTTCCGCACCGGCAAGGCGGCCTTCCCAGGCTTTGCGGGTGCCGACCGAGCGCTCGCCGGCGGCGCGCCATTCACCGAGAATGTCGTTCGGGATGACGAAGGGCTCATAGGGCCAGTTCAGCGCGACGCGGGTCGCGGCGATTTCCTCGGCGCCGAGCGGCGAGCCGTGGACCTTGTGGGTGCCCTGCTTGTTCGGGGCGCCGAAGCCGATGATGGTCTTGCAGGCGATGAACGTCGGGCGGTCGGACTTGTGGGCGGCTTCGATAGCGGCACTGATGGCGGCCTGGTCGTGACCGTCGACTTCGATGGTGTTCCAGTGAACGGCCTTGAAGCGGGCGACCTGATCGGTCGAATCCGAAAGCGAGATGGCGCCGTCGATGGTGATGGAGTTGTTGTCCCAGAAGAGGATGAGCTTGTTGAGCTTCAAATGGCCAGCGAGCGCAATCGCTTCATGGCTGATACCTTCCATCAGGCAGCCGTCGCCGCACATGGCATAGGTATAGTGATCCTGCAGCTCCGAGCCGAATTCTTCGCGCAGCTTGCGCTCGGCGATCGCCATGCCGACGGCATTGGCAATGCCCTGGCCGAGCGGGCCGGTGGTGGTTTCGATGCCGGTGGCGTGGCCATATTCCGGATGGCCGGCTGTCTTGGAGCCGAGCTGGCGGAAACGCTGCAGCTCCTCGACCGTCATGTCAGGATAGCCGGTCAGATAAAGAACCGAGTAGAGCAGCATCGAGCCGTGGCCAGCCGACAGGACGAAGCGGTCGCGGTCCGGCCAATGGGGGTTCTTCGGATCGAAGCGCAGATATTTGCTAAAGAGAACGGTGGCGACATCCGCCATCCCCATCGGCAAACCGGGGTGACCGGAATTGGCCTTCTCGACAGCATCCATGGCAAGGAAACGGATCGCATTTGCCATCCGGTCGTGTTGTTCGCGAGAGATCATGGGTTTTTCCGCAATGTTCCGGGTTCGGGGATGGCCGCACGCTTGGGAGGGAGGCCACCGGTTGAAAGGCGGGCGAAAGGGAGACGTTCCTCCGAACTCCATTTTCAGCGTCACCTCAGGCGGCTGAGACATAGCAGTTGGGACGAGCAAGTCAATAAATCGAGGCCCCAATCCGGGGCGGCTGCCGCACTTTTTTGACATTTGCCCGTTCACTTTTACAAAAGACGACAATCGTGCGACAAAGCCTGTATCGTTGGCAAACGGGTCAGTCATCCACAGATTAGGCCCCCTGCCGCAGGGCTGCCTTTATTGACGTGCAGTCGCCAAGTTGAATATTGTTGCGAAATCAGACAAGTGGCCGGATGTTTTGATTCGGGCCTTGCGCGGAGTATCGAAAGGCATGACACCTTCAGGCAAAACGGTGGATGCGGCGCTCGCCCAGTTGCGCCAGGCGCTTTCGACTTTGGAAAGCGCTGTCGACGGACGTTTCGAACGGGAGCGGGCGCAAAGCGACATAGAAGGCGAGGTCCGACGGGTCCATGCCGATCGCTCGCGTCTCGCCCAGGAGCTGGACCAGGCCGAGTTCCGCGCGAACCGGCTCGAGGAGGTCAATCGCGAAGTGTCGCGCCGACTTGTTACGGCGATGGAAACCATAAGAGCCGTGCTGGACCGCTGATCCTTCACGGGGCGCAGCCGTCGCCACCAGCGGCAATGATCGGAAAGTCGAATGGCACAGGTAACGGTAACGATCGACGGCAAAGCCTACCGGATGGCCTGCGAAGAGGGGCAGGAAGAGCATCTGACGGATCTCGCCAATCGTTTCGACCGCTATGTTCTGCATTTGAAGAGCCAGTTCGGCGAGATTGGCGATCTGCGCCTGACCGTCATGGCCGGCATCATGATCATGGATGAGGTGTCGGAGCTGACGCGCCGCGTCTCGACATTGGAAGCCGAACTTGAGAACCTGCGCAACAACCGCGACACCGTGCTTGCCGCCAGTACCCGCGCCGATGAAACGCTGGCCACTGTCATCGACGAGGTGACGACGCGGATTCAGGGTATCACCGAAAAACTGCTGGTCCGGTCGAGCGCCGAGCCGAATTGAGTATCATATTTCTCGAACCGCCTGCTCACACCCACTGGTGCGATGCAGGAATCCGCCTTATATAGGACGTGCGGTCTGCGCTTCCCGACAGGAACCACAATCCCTGGGGCCATACTCGATCCAAAGGGAGCTGTCCCTGGCTAGGCCCCTGGGCTTAGACACACGGCGCCCACCTACGTTTGTAGGCACCCAGGATCGTAAACATCCATCGGTCGTCGCGGATCGCTCTTAATTTTCTGCAGTCAGCGAAAGAAGGCGCCGCGAGGTTCTGGTGCCCCGCCGACGCCATTCCTCCTCCCTTAGCTTCGTGAACGCAGATAGGCTCCGCGTTCGAGCTCTGCGCGATTTCCCGCGCTGCGCAGCCGCAACAGATCCTTCCGGGTGATGAGACCTACAAGCCTCCCGGTTTGCGCTTCCACAACGGGAACGCGCCCGGTATCGGCCTGTATCATCACGTCGGCAACGCGACCGACCGTGTCTTCGGCATGCACCACCGGAATGGAGCTGTCCGAGATCATGTCATAAAGTGACTGTTCACCCAGTTCCGGTCGGTTCTGCCAACGAAGGGCATCGGCGCGCGAGATCATGCCGACCAAGCGCCCGTCGCTCTCGACGACGGGATAGAAACGATGCGCATCCGGTCGCTCGGTCATCTGAGCCAAAGCTTCGGACAGGCGGATGGTCGCGGGCATGGTATCCACCTTGGACATCATGATGTCGGCGGCACGCGTCAGCTCGAACGGGTCGATGCCGTATTCGCGGGTGATGTGCTGGCCGCGCCGGGCGATCTTCTCTGTCAGAATGGAACGGCGCAACAGCAGAACGGTGACGGCATAGGCCGCGACCGTGGCCGCAAGCAGAGGCACCAGCGCGTTCATGTCTCCTGTTAGTTCGACGGCGAAGAAGGTGCCTGTCAGCGGCGCACGCATGGTGCCGCCCATCATCGCCGCCATGCCCAGCAACGCCCAGAAGCCGGGATCGCCCGGCAGGACGAGACCCACCAGCCAGCCGAGCGCGCCGCCGAGAATGAGGAGCGGCGCCAATACGCCGCCCGACGTGCCCGAGGAAAGAGCAACCAGCCAGATGCCAGCCTTGACTAGGAGGATCGCCAGGACGGCGCCCGCGGAGATGCGGCTGTGCAGCAGATCGGCGATGATGTCATAGCCGACGCCGAGTGCGCGAGGCTCGACCAATCCGCCAAGGCCGACCACCAAGCCTCCGAGGGCAGGCCACCACATCCAATGGATCGGCAGTTTCTCGAATGCATCCTCTATCCGATAAAGCAAGGTCGTCAGCAGGCCGGACTGCAAGCCGGAGATGATGCCGAGGCCTACGGCGAACAGAATGCTCCACCATGAAAGCGCCATCTCGAAATGCGCCGGAAACAATGCACCGCTGCTGATCAGCATCGGACGCCAGATGATCGAGACACAGGCGGCGACGACGACGGGAATGAAGCTGCGCGGTTTCCACTCGAACAATAGCAGCTCGACGGCGAGCATCACGGCGGCGATGGGTGTTCCGAAGATGGCCGTCATGCCTGAAGCGGCGCCGGCGACAAGCAACGTCTTGCGTTCGGCGGCGCTAAGATGGAACAGCTGGGCGAAGAGCGAGCCGATGGCGCCGCCGGTCATGATGATCGGACCTTCCGCGCCAAAGGGGCCGCCGGAGCCGATGGAGATGGCGGATGACAGCGGCTTGAGCACCGCCACTTTCGGCGACATGCGGCTGCCGCCGATCAGGATGGCCTCGATGGCTTCCGGAATTCCATGGCCGCGGATCTTCTCCGAGCCATAGCGCGCCATCAGTCCGATGACGAGGCCACCGAGGATGGGTGCCGCCACCATCCAGGGCGAGCGCGCCACCGTGGTGAAAGATAATGGCTCCGTGCTGATCTTGAACAGCCAGACGGCATTGCTGACAAGTGCGATGAGATTGATCAGCGCCCAGGCGGCAAGGGCGCCGCCAGTGCCGACCACCACCGCCATGGCCACCAGCAGCAGGACGCGCTTATCGGTGGTGAAATCGCCATTGTCCTTGCGGGAGGCTCCTCCGGAGAAATCGTGACTGTGATTTTGCAAAGTGCCGGTGTCCTGCATTGGCTGCCTTCTGTGCTAAGCGTGCACGGCCATCATTCAGCCGCTTCCCTGGATCGAGATGGCAAATATATCGTAATGCGATATAAATCAACTGAGATCGCCGGCTGCGGCAAAAAAGGACGATTTGATGGTGCAGAGTTTGGAAAAGACCTTGTCGCAGGCGGATTACGAGGCCTTGGCCACCTTGCGTTATACACTGCGCAAATTCACGGATTTCAGCACGTCCGCGGCGCATGAGGCCGGCCTGCCGCCACAGCAGCACCAGGCATTGCTTGCCATCAAGGGGAGCCGCCCAGGCGAGACGATGACTATCGGCATGCTGGCCGAGCGGCTGCTGATCGCCCCTCATACCGCCACCGAGCTGGTCGGCCGCCTGATCGACGCCGGCTATGCCACGAGGAATACCGATCCTGCGGACAAGCGTCGCCAGACGCTGCAATTGACGCAAAAATCCGAGGATGTCCTCCACCGCCTGAGCGCCATCCACCTTGTCGAAATCCGCGACATGGCGCCGAAGCTGATCGAGATCCTGACACGGCTTCAGGCGGATGTCGGTCGGGAATGAGAGGGCCATTGCCGATCGGCATCGACAATGGCGCGATTGGCATCATTGGCCGAGGCGAATTCCGCCGTCGCAGATCAATGTGTGGCCGGTTGTGAAACCGTTGCCGATCAGAAAGGCGATGGCCTGGGCAATGTCCTCGGGGCGACCGATGCGCCCAACCGGGGTGCGCGCGGCAAAGCCGGCAAAAACCGGCACCTTCTGATCTTCGCCGATGAAATCCCACCAGGGCGTGTCGACGACGCCGGGGGAAACGCAATTCACCCGGATCGGTTTCAGCTCGACCGCCAGAATGGGCGCAAGCGCGGCAATGGCGGCGTTGACGGCGCCGAGTCCAGCCGTGCCTGGCAGGGCGGCTTGAGCAGAGACGGCCGAGACGAAGGTGATGCTGCCTTCCTTCGAAAGAAAGGGAAGGCAGGCCTGAGCGCAGGCAAAATGTGCCAATGTCTTTTGCTCGAAGCCCTTCCTGAGGTCGGCGAGATCGACCGTGGCGAAGGGGCCGCCGCCATTGCCGCCGCCGAGCGCCAGAACGAGATGATCGAGAGGGCCGATCGTCTTGAAGGCTTCGGGAAGAGTGTCGAGATCGGCGGCATCCATGACGATGGTCGCGACCGCGCCCGCAAGGCTTTGTGCCGCCGTCTGCAGTTTGGTCTCGTCGCGACCCGTGATTGTGACGCGATAGCCCTTTTCGAGAAGATCGGCTGCGGTTGCAAGGCCGATACCGGACGAACCGCCGATAATGACGGCATGTTGGTGGGACATGTCGTGTTTCCTTTTTTGAATGTGGATGATGGAATTGATGAGGTCAGGCGAGGCCGGTAAGATCCCGGCTGAGGGTGCGCAGGCGCTCGCGGGCGCTCGCATCATAGGCTTGGGCATTGGCGCGGGAGGGCCGTCGCTCATCATAATAGAGACCGGAGGAGCCTTCGGTGTCGGAACCGGCAACGAGATTGAGAATGGCGTCCGCACCTTGATCGACGGTGCTGATCGGCGCTGCGCCGGCCTGTCGCACCATGGTGGTATCCATATAGGTTGCCGGGTGCAGGCAATTGGCGGTAACGCCCGAGCCTGCCAGTTCCTCGGCAAGGTCGAGGGTGAACATGACCTGCGCCAATTTGCTCTGGCAATAGGCACGCGCGCCGCTGTAGTCGCGGGTCAGCATGACGTCACGGAAGTCTATCGGTTGCTGTCCTGCGGAGGATACATTGACGATGCGTGCATGGCCGCTTGCCTTCAACAGCGGCAACAAGCGGCGTGTCAGCAGGAAGCCGGCGAGATAGTTCACCGCAAAGCGCAGTTCATGCGCGTCGCGGCTGAGCTCGCGTTTTGCGTTACCGCCGCCGGTGCCGATGCCGGCATTGTTGATCAGAACGTCGAGCCGAGTGTGGTCGCGTTCGATCGCATCCGCCAGGCTGCGCACATCATCCAGCGACGAAAGGTCGGCCGGGTAGAAGGCCGCCTTGCCGCCCGCATCGCGAATGGTGGACAGCAGATGCTCTGCGCGCGGCTTGTCGCGGCCGTGCACCAGCACCATCGTGCCCGTCAGGGCCAGCCGTTCTGCGACCCGCCTGCCGACGCCATCAGTCGAGCCGGTGATCAGTATCGTCTTGTCGCTCATGTCCATCGCCGGCGCCTCCATTTCGTTTCCGCGACGATATTTGACAGCTTGAGAAGGCGGTAAACAGTTGCGGCTTTATCCTAGTATCGATCCTGCTATGATGCATGGATGAACATCCATCAGAACGAGGCGGTCCTCACCGCCAGACGCCGCGAATTCGGTGCTTTCCTGCGCTCGCGCCGGGAGAAGCTGACGCCGGCCGGCGTCGGGCTGCCGGGCGGGTTCCGCCGGCGGACGCCGGGGCTCAGGCGGGAGGAGGTGGCGCTTCTCGCCGGCGTCGGGGCCACCTGGTACACTTGGCTGGAGCAGGGGCGGGACGTACGCGCATCGGCGGAAGTGCTGTCGGCGCTCGCCGACGCTTTGAGGCTTGATGCTGCCGAGCGGCGGCATCTCTTTGCCTTGAGCGATCGACCGCCGACAGAGACGATATCGCAGGGACCGGAACAAGTTCCCGAATCTTTGCGGCGGATGCTGGCAAGCCTGAGCGGCCAGCCGGCCTATATCCTCGGCCGACGCTGGGACGTGCTGGCCTGGAATTCGGCTGCTGTGGCACTTTTCGGGGATTATGGCCTGTTGCAGGGCGATGCCCGCAATACAATACATCGCGTATTCACCGATCCCACGCATCGGCAGCTTCTGGTCGATTGGGAGAGCGTTGCGGTGACCTCTCTCGCTATGTTCCGTGCCGATAGCGCCCGCTATGCCGGCGATCCTGATTTCGAGCGGCTGGTAACGACCTTGATGCGAGATAGCCCGGAGTTTCGCGCCTGGTGGCCCAGGCAGGAGGTGCAGCGGCCGCTGGCCGGCCACAAGCGCTTGTGCCACCCGCACGGGGGCTTGATGACGTTTGAATATACCGCGCTTGCCGTTATCGATCGAACGGATATGAAGCTGGTCGTCTACACACCCCTTGAGGACGGGACTGACGAGAAGCTGAAGGAGCTGCTGCGGCTGAACGAGAAGGCCTGATCCTGCATTTATCTCGGCTGGCTGCGTCGCTCGGCAGCGCTGCATATGATCAGCCTGAAACGCTCAAGCAAACTTGTGTTGCGGGCGCGGGTGAGGGTGGGACGATATGTTCGTTCGAAAGGCGCGTGGGGAGAGGTGACCTTGTTATAATTTCCTGATAGGGAGCTGCGCCTAAGGTGGGATGCAACGATCACTTTTGTGTGTGGATAAGCTAAAATTCGGGATGAATGACAAATTCCTTTAAATAATGGCCGATCCAGCGCTGGTGGAATGGGGCCTGCGCCAAAATTGCCTAAATTCAGAATGATGGGAGCTCGCGTGACAACGGGCCTGTCGAAAGAAGTGTAGACGGCAATACGAAGATGCATCGTCGCTGTTACTGAATATCCGAGCAATCGGGCCGGGCGAAAGTCAAGATAAACAGGTAGAACATGTCGACGCCGATCGATTTGGAAAAAGCCGATGAAGAATTGGAAGAGCGTGGCGGTATCAGCGGCTTTCTGAACCGCTACCGCACGCTGATCGTCGCCGTTCTGACCGTCGCCGTCTTCTGTATTGCCGCCTATGCAATCTTCGATCTGACCAATGAAGTGCGCTACGACGACGTCGTGCATGCCCTGACGACGACGAAGATTTCCTCCATTCTGCTCGCCCTGCTGTTTACGGGGCTGAGCTTCGTCTCCCTGATCTATTACGACCAGAACGCGCTGGAATATATCGGCAAGCGGCTGCCATTTCCGCATGTGGCGCTGACCTCTTTCAGCGCCTACGCGGTCGGCAATACCGCTGGCTTCGGCGCGCTCAGCGCCGGCGCGATCCGCTACCGCGCCTATACGCGGCTCGGCCTGTCGCCTGACGATATCACCCGCGTCATCGCTTTCGTAACGCTTGCCTTCGGCCTCGGCCTTGCCGCCGTCGGCGCCATCGCATTGTTGGTCATCGCCGACGAGATCGGACCGCTGATCAATGTCGACGGCCTGTGGCTTCGTCTGATTGCCGTCGCCATTCTTGCGGCACTTGCCTTCGTCGTCTTTATCGGCCGCAACGGCCGGGAAGTGCGCATTGGGCCGATCGCCGTTCGTCTGCCGGATTCGCGCACCTGGTCGCGGCAATTCCTGGTGACCGCATTCGATATCGCGGCATCGGCCTCTGTGCTCTACGTGTTGTTGCCTGAAACGGCGATCGCCTGGCCGGCCTTTCTGGCCATCTATGCCATCGCTGTCGGTCTCGGCGTGCTGAGTCACGTTCCAGCCGGCTTCGGCGTTTTCGAGACGATCATCATCGCCTGGCTCGGGAGCTCGGTGAATGAGGACGCCGTTCTGAGTTCGCTGGTTCTCTATCGCGTCATCTACAACGTCATTCCGCTCGTCATCGCGATCGCGGCGATCTCGGTGGCGGAATTGCGCCGTTTCGTCGATCATCCGGTTGCCTCCAGCATGCGCCGTGTCGGTGGCAGGCTGATGCCGCAGCTGCTGTCGGCTTTCGGGCTGCTGCTCGGCATGATGCTGGTATTTTCGAGCGTGACACCAACGCCCGACCAGAACCTGATCGTCCTTTCCGACTATGTGCCCCTGCCGCTCGTCGAAAGCGCGCATTTCCTTTCCAGCATTCTGGGCGTGGCCATGATCGTCGCCGCGCGCGGTCTCAGCCAGCGTCTCGACGGTGCCTGGTGGGTGTCGATCTTCTCGGCGGTGTTTGCACTGCTGCTATCGCTCTTGAAGGCCATTGCCATCGTCGAGGCCGGGTTGCTGGCGTTTCTCGTCTTCAGCCTCGTCGTCAGCCGCCGGCTGTTCACCCGCCCGGCATCTCTGCTGAGCCAAGCGCTCACGGCCGGATGGCTGACGGCCATTGCCGTCATCTGCATCGGCGCCGTCGTCATCCTGTTCTTCGTCTACCGCGATGTCGGCTACAGCAATCAGCTCTGGTGGCAATTTGAATTCGCAGACGAGGCCCCGCGCGGCCTTCGCGCCGTGCTCGGCATTTCCATTGTTTCATCGGCGATCGCGATCTTCAGCCTGTTGCGTCCGGCGACGAAGCGGCTGGAACCGGTTACGGACCATGCGGTCGAACGGGCCGTCGAAATCGTCCGGAAACAGGGGGTCGCCGACGCCAATCTGGTGCGCATGGGCGATAAGAGCATCATGTTCTCGGAAAAGGGCGATGCCTTCATCATGTATGGCAAGCAGGGCCGTTCGTGGATCGCGCTGTTCGATCCCGTCGGCCCACGTCAGGCACTCCCCGATCTCATCTGGCGATTTGTCGAGGCTGCCCGTGCCGCCGGTTGCCGCTCGGTCTTCTATCAGATCTCGCCAGCGCTGTTGTCCTATTGCGCGGATGCCGGCCTGCGTGCCTTCAAGCTTGGCGAACTGGCGGTGGTTCAGCTCGCAAATTTCGAGCTGAAGGGCGGCAAATGGGCCAATCTTCGGCAAACAGCGAGCAGAGCAGTGCGTGACGGACTAGAATTTGCCGTTATCGACCCTCAACATGTGCCCGAAATCATGGATCAGCTTGAGCATGTTTCGGATACGTGGCTCGCAGATCACAATGCCAAGGAAAAGGGTTTTTCGCTGGGCGCTTTCGATCCGGACTACGTGAGCTCGCAGCCGGTCGGCGTGTTGAAAAAGGATGGTAAGATCGTCGCTTTTGCGAATATTCTGATGACGGAAACCAAGGAGGAGGGGTCCGTCGATCTGATGCGTTTTTCGCCCGATGCTCCGAAGGGATCGATGGATTTTCTGTTCGTGAAGATCCTCGAATACCTCAAGGAGCAGGGGTTTTATCGATTCAATCTGGGCATGGCGCCGCTTTCGGGCATGTCGAGACGGGAGTCGGCGCCGGTTTGGGACAGGGTCGGAGGGACCGTGTTCGAGCACGGCGAACGTTTCTACAATTTCAAAGGGCTTCGTGCCTTCAAATCCAAATTCCATCCCGAATGGCAGCCCCGCTATCTGGCTGTTTCGGGAGGTGTGAGTCCCATGATCGCGTTGATGGATGCCACATTCCTCATCGGGGGCGGACTAAAGGGGGTCGTGAGGAAATGATCTTGAAATACGCAATATCATTGGTTTTCACATGCATGCTGACGATGGGTCTGCTTGCTTCAGGCTCGGCGCGGGCCGACGAAGACGATACCAAATACGATCTGGGCATGATTTCGCCGCCGCATATCCTGCGCCCGCAAGGCAAGGTGACGAGCGAGGTTGTTCTAATCTCCGACGTTGCAGGCTGGGGCGACAAGGAGAAGGCGGTTGCCGACAAGCTCGTCGCCAGTGGCTCGCTGGTCATCGGCATCGATTACCCGTCCTTCCTGGCTTCGCTGAACAAATATGACGTCAGCCAGAACGATGGCTGCATCTACATGGTCTCGGATCTGGAATCACTGAGCCAGCAGGTGCAGCGTTCCTTTGCCGACAGCACCTATCAGCTGCCGATCATCGCCGGCGTCGGCGCAGGCGGCGCCATGGCACTGACGATAGCCGCGCAGACCCCGGATGCCACGGTTGCCGGAACGGTTGCCGTGGATCCGACATCCGGCATCGGGCTGAAGCAAGAGCTTTGCACGCCGGCCGAGAAGAAGACCGATGGCGACATGGTGTCCTTCGGCCTGCAGGAAGGTGCTTTGCCGAACCCGATTCTCGTGACCTTCACGCCGAATGCTCCGAAGGATGGACGCGATCACGTCGAGGAGATCCAGAAGGATCATCCCGAGGTCCAGACCACGGATTCCGGGATCGACGATACCTATGCGACGCTCGAGGCTTCGCTGGCGGACCTGATGAAGTCGATCGACAGCGCGAAATCGCCGCTCGGCCTGCCCGTTGATGTCATGGAAACCACGCCGACGGAGGACACGCTTGCGATCGTCTATTCCGGCGACGGCGGCTGGCGCGACATCGACAAGGAAGTCGGCAGCTATCTGCAGGATCAGGGCATTCCGGTCGTGGGTGTGGACTCGCTGCACTATTTCTGGTCGGAGCGGGATCCGCAACAGACTGCCAACGATCTCGCGCGCATGATCCAGTTCTATACCAAGCGCTTCAAGGTCAAGCATGTCGTGCTGATCGGCTATTCGTTCGGTGCCGATGTGCTGCCGGCGAGCTACAACCGCCTGCAGCAGCCAGACAAGGACAAGATCGTGCAGATGTCCCTGTTGTCGCTGTCGAAGAAGGTCGATTACGTGATTTCGGTCATGGGCTGGCTCGGTGCTTCGAGCGAGGGCAAGGGTGGCGATCCCATCAATGACCTCAAGTCGATCAATCCGAAGATGGTGCAATGCGTCTACGGCAAGGACGACGACGAGGATGTCGGATGCCCGCTGCTGAAGGGCACCGGCGCCGAAGTCATTGCCATGAATGGTGGTCACCATTTCGATGACGACTACGAGGCGCTGGCGAACCATATCATCAATGGTCTGAAGAGCCGCCTCGGCGAATAATTGATCGAGGCGTGCGGCTGATCTCTTCAGTCGCACGCTTCCGTTTCGCCATCTGCCGATGGTGATGCAAGCGCTTTCTTCCGATGTCGCATCGGTTGAAACGAATGAACGGGCTTTTCCTGCGCCCGTTGCTCAGCAATCATTTGCTTCTTGCCGCGGCTGTCGTTAGTCGGATGAAGCACATATTGCGAGTGGCGCGGCTGCGCCGGCCGCTCGTTTTCACGTCCAGAAAGGGCCTGCCTTGTCCGCTGCATCCTCTTCCGCCTTCACCAAAGCCTATTCCGGCTTCCTGTTCGACATGGATGGCACGATCATCAATTCGATCGCAGCCGCCGAACGCGTCTGGGGCAATTGGGCTCGCAGCAAGGGTCTGGACGTTGAAAAGTTCATGCCGACCATGCATGGCAAACGCGGTGTCGATACGATCGGCCAGTTGAACCTGCCCGGCGTCGATCCGGTTGCCGAGTCGGCGGGCATCGTGGAGGCGGAGATTGCCGACGTCGAGGGCGTGGTCGCACTGCCGGGAGCCATCGATTTCCTCGCGTCCCTGCCGCCGGAGCGGTGGGCGATCGTGACCTCTTCCCCGTACCGTCTGGCGATGGCCCGACTTGACGCTGCCGGCATCCCGGTGCCGCGCTTCATCGTGACCGCCGAGGACGTCAAGGTCGGCAAGCCGGATCCGCAGTGCTACATTCTCGGGGCGGAGCGTCTTGGCCTGCGCACTTCCGATTGCCTGGTGTTCGAGGATGTGATGGCCGGCATCAAGGCAGGCGAAGCCGCCGGCGCCGATGTGATGGTGATCACCGCCACGCATTCCCATCCGGTGGAAACCGGCCACTCGACGCTGCTGAACTATGAAAATGTCCGCGCGCATCCGGATGGCGACGGAAAGATGTCCGTCGTGCGCACGAGTGGTTGATTGCGGCTCGCATCATACCATCGCCAGATGTCGTTTTCGCGCATTGCATTAGGCCGCCGGCTCATTATGTTTTCGTGATATCATGGAAAATCGCGAAGATCCGATGACCCCCAAAGAGCTGAAAGCCCAATATCGCAACGAGCGTCTGGCGGCGCGTGACGCCATTCCAGCCGATGAACGCATCGAGATGGGACTGGCCATGGCTGCCCATGGCGGCGATGCCATCGATGTCGCGCCGGGAACGATCGTTTCCGGTTTTCTGCCGATCCGGTCCGAGGTGGATATAAGGCCGTTGATGGCGCGGCTTAGGGAGCGCGGTGCGCGGCTTTGCGTGCCCGTGATCCTCAACCGGAGCACCATCGTCTTTCGCGAGCTCGTGCCGGGTGCAGCGCTCATCGCGACCGGGTTCGGCACCTCCGGGCCGGGGCCTGATGCGGCAGTGCTCGATCCGGATATCATGCTAGTGCCGCTTTCGGCGTTCGACAGCACCGGCCATCGTATCGGCTACGGAGCCGGCCATTACGACCGCGCCATCACCCGTTTGCATCAAAAAGGCTTGAATCCGCGCCTCATCGGCATTGCATTCGATTGCCAAGAAGTGCCATCAGTACCGGCTGAGCCGCATGATGTCCGTCTTGACGCGATTTTGACCGAGAGCGGACTCAATTTCGTTTCGGAAGCGATTGGATAGCGAATGCGGCTGCTTTTTCTGGGTGACATGGTCGGCAAGACCGGACGAACTGCGGTATGGGACCGCCTTCCGGGGCTAGTGTCCGATCTGAAGCTCGATTTCGTCATCGTCAATGGCGAGAATGCTGCCGGCGGGTTCGGCATCACCGAGGACATCTTCCTCGAAACAATCAATGCCGGCGCCGATGTGGTGACGACGGGCAACCATGTCTGGGATCAGAAGGAGGCTGTGGTGTTCTGTGAGCGCCACGATCAGTTCCTGCGTCCCGCCAACTATCCGGCCGGCACGCCCGGCCGCGGCTCCGGTATCTACTATGCGCGCAATGGCGCCCGCGTGCTCGTTGCCAATATCATGGGCCGCGTCTTCATGCATCCGGAGCTCGACGATCCCTTTAAATCGGCAGAGGTCATCCTCGATGCCTGCCCGCTGAAGGAGCAGGCGGACGCCATCATCTTCGACTTTCACGCGGAAGCGACCAGCGAGAAGCAATGCTTCGGCCATTTCGTCGACGGCCGCGCCAGCTTCGTGGTTGGCACGCATACACATGTGCCGACCGCCGATGCGCAGATCCTGAACGGTGGCACAGCCTACATGTCGGATGCCGGCATGTGCGGCGACTATGATTCCTCGCTTGGCATGGAGAAGGAGGAGCCGCTCAACCGGTTCATTTCGAAAATGCCGAAGGGTCGGTTCGAAGCGGCATCCGGTCCGGCCACCATCTGTGGCGTCGGCGTGGAGATATCGGATGCGACGGGGCTTGCCGAGAAGATCGCGCCGCTGAGGCTCGGGCCGCGTCTGGCCGAGACCATTCCCGAGTTCTGGCGCTGATCGTGCCCTGCAATTAATCGACGAAGCGCAATGACGCGATTGTGAGCAATCGTGTCCGATTGGTGCTGGACCTGTTTTCGGTCATGCAGCATCCTTCCGGCCTTCCTGGGCTTGAAGGGGTGGCAGATGCTGCGGTTTCCTGTCTTCGCCGTGTTCTTTCTGCTGGCTGCGGCGGGCTGGAGCGCCGCGGACGCCCAAGAGAAGCCTTCAGGTCCTCAGCCGAGCCAATGCCAGGCGATTGCGCAGTCCTTGCCCAAGGCGACTTTCGCCAGCTTTTCCAACCAAGGCCCGACACCCGCCAACGATCCCGTCAATGGCGATGTGAAAATCACCTTCCTCGGTCATGCGACCCTGTTCATCGAGACGCCCGGCGGCGTTTCCATCGCCACGGATTTCAGCGGCGCCTATTCGCCGCCCCATACCCCCGACGTCGTTACCATGAACAAGGCGCATCCGAGCCATTACACGCTGACGCCCGACCCGGCGATCAAATATGTGCTGCATGGCTGGAGCGACACGCCTGGCGAACCGGCAAAGATCCACCTGACCGTCGGCGACACACTGATCCGCAACGTGGTGACCGATATCCGCTCCTGGGGCGGCGGCATCGAAGCCAACGGCAATTCGATCTTCATCTTCGAGGTCGCCGGTCTCTGCATCGGCCATCTGGGGCATCTGCATTTCGAGCTTACCGACCAGCAATATGCCGAGATCGGCCGGCTCGATGTCGTGATGGTGCCGGTCGACGGCGGCTTGACCATGGGGGCTGACAGCATGAGCCGGGTGGTGAAAAGGCTGCGTTCGTCGCTGATCCTGCCCATGCATCGCTGGGGTCCACCGGTCGATCAGTTCCTGGCCCTGTTCGGTCCCGACTTCGACGTCGCCTACGCGCCGACCCCGAGCGTCACGGTGTCGGTGAAGACCTTGCCGCGCAAGCCGCTGATCTATGTGCTCAAGGGGCTGTGACGATTTTCGTTGGGATATGTATCCTACTCACCTATGCAACTTCCGCTGGCCGTGATTGATTGCGCCATACCATTGGGGGAAGCGCATGAATCGGGTTCTTTTGACTACAATAATAGCTGCAGCGCTATCGGGCTGCGTCTCATCAAACCCGGTCAACACGACGCCCGATGGCTATCGCCTCCAAAAATTCAGTCAGGGAACTGTTTCTGTCGGCAAAAGCGCAAATCTGTTAGCCGCTGGCAGTTGGAGCGTGTCATGCCCAACCGATGCAATGACTGACAAACGCAATTGCAGCATTACGTCCCTGTCGGGGGCTTTGTTCATCGACTACGGAAGTTCACCAACACCGCAACGCGTCTGCCTCTTGTCGCATGATGCGCCGGGCATGACTGCCTTGATCAGAGTTGATAGCCATCCGGCGGTTGCTACGGATGCACAGGGCTGCGTTCCGGCAAGCCGGATCATTCACCAGATGAGAAGCGGTAGCACTTTCCTAGCGCGCGTTGGCGCCATCAATGACTGGTCGCCCGATCTGCGACCCGTAATCAAGGACGAACGCGCATCGCTCGAGGGATTGAACAAGGCCATGGAAACCGTTGCGGATATTCGGGCAGGCAAGCTTGCCGTCAAACCGTAGGAATAGTGGCGGAAGGCCTCGACCGACGCCATTATCCGGCTTTTTGCTTGAATGAAGGCCGCTTCGCTCTTATAAGGCGGCCCATTCCCAACAAAAGACGTGAACAGGGGTGCCATGGCTGGCCATTCACAGTTTAAAAACATCATGCACCGCAAGGGTCGTCAGGATTCGGTGCGTTCGAAAATGTTCTCGAAGCTGGCGCGTGAAATCACCGTCGCCGCCAAGGCGGGTCTGCCTGACCCGACCATGAACGCAAGTCTGCGCCTCGCGATCCAGAACGCCAAGGCCCAGTCGATGCCCAAGGATAATATCGACCGCGCCATCAAGAAGGCGGCCGGCAATGACGGCGAAAACTACGATGCAGTCCGCTACGAGGGCTACGGCCCCGGCGGCACGGCGATCATCGTCGAAGCGCTGACAGACAACCGCAACCGCACGGCTTCCAACGTCCGCTCGATCTTCACCAAGGCAGGCGGCGCGCTCGGTGAAACCGGCTCGGTCTCCTTCTCCTTCGACCATGTCGGCGAGATCACCTACAAGCCGACAGTCGGCGACGCCGACAAGGTGATGGAAGCAGCGATCGAAGCCGGCGCCGATGACGTCGAGAGCGACGAAGAGGGCCACACCATCATCTGCGGCTTCGAAGCGATGAACGAAGTCGCCAAGGCGCTCGAAGCGACGCTCGGCGAAGCCGAAACGGTCAAGGCGATCTGGCGCGCGCAGAACAATGTGCCGGTCGATGAAGAAAAGGCTCAGTCGCTGATGAAGCTTATCGACAGCCTCGAAGACGACGACGACGTACAGAACGTCTATTCGAACTTCGAGGTTACCGAGGAAGTGTTGGCGAAACTCTCGGCCTGATCCGGATAAACTGCTTGCAAAAAGCCGGCCGCAGCCCATGCGGCCGGCTTTTTTGCGCCTTAGAGCATTTCCAGGAAAAGTGCGAAGCGGTTTTCCGTCTGGAATGCGTAAAGAAACAAAACGCTCTAGGGTGTGGTGGCGCGCGAGAAATCATCACGAAAGGCAGAAAGGTCGGTGGCGCTGACATCGGATACTGCCCAGAAGACCAGCCCGTCCGCATACCATTCGGCGAAATTGTAGCCCTCCTTCTCGGCGCTGCTGCGGGTGGTGGCCGTGCCGGGCCAGATGAAGAGATTGATGATATGGCCGTGCCGGTGGTAGATCAGCGCCGCCACGACCCGACCGTTCAGATAATCCACGCGGCCGCCGACAAGGGGAAAACCCTGTGCCGCCAGATCGACCACCGGTGGAGAAAAATCGATCTTGCCGCTGAACCACGGCTTGACGGTATGCTGATCCGAGGTCAGCACGTCGGTCAGGTGATCGGCGAGCATCGAGCGCACGTGGCTCGCAAGAAGCTGATCTTCGATCGTTTGGCTCTGCTGCGGCATGTTCAAAACCAGCATGAGGCTGGCTGCCAGGGCTGCGAGCGATGGTATAAAGCTCCATTGCCGGACAAACCGCCAGAAGCTACGCCATGGGTTCTCCGTTTGGATCGTTGCCGCCACGGCGCGTGCCATCATGACCTGTTCCAGCGCCAACGCGGCCTGGACGCGTGCATGGACGGCGTCCGGTGCCTGCCATTTCACTCCTTCGCGGCCGGCAAGGCGTTTTACCATAAGAGCCTCTTCCATCTCGTGGGCACATTCTCGGCAGGTCGCAAGATGCGTCTCGAAACTTGCGGTGTGGGCCGGATCGAGTTCGCCATCAATGAAGCCATGCAGTAGGTCGCTCCATTCGCCGTGATCACTGTGTTCCCCGTCGCTCATCGCGCCACCCCTTTCGCGTCGAGGCTGCGCCAGGCTTCGCCGAAATCGCGGCGAGCGCGGGCAAGGCGCGACATGACGGTGCCGATCGGCGCATCGATGATTTCGGCGATCTCCTTATAGGAAAGATCTTCGAGCTCACGCAGGACGAGGACTTCACGCATGGCATCGGGCAGCATGTTGATGACCTGGCGCACCCGCAGCGTTTCCGCCTTGCGGATTAACGCCGCCTCAGGGGTGTCTTCCTCGGAGGCCGGTTCGGACGACGGCGGATCCTCCGGTGAGTCATTGCCATCGGTCATCGGCAGTTCGTAACGGGTCTTGCGTCGCCCTTCCTGCAGCCACGCGTGATAGCAGTTGCGGACGATGGTGAATGTCCAGGCCCGGGCATCGCCATTGCGAAAGCCGCCAAAGCCGCGATAGGCGCGCAGGAATGCCTCCTGCACGATATCCTGGGCGGCATCGGCATCCCTGCTCAAGAAGCGCGCGAAATTATAGGCGGCATCCAGATGCGGAACGATCGTGCGCTGGAAGCGGCGCATGGTTTCGTCCGACGATGAGATTGTATGCAGGCGCGGTTCGTCATTTGCCGCTGTCTCGGCCACCATCATGAGGCTGGAGTAGCTGGCCTCCTTCGTTCCGTGCGCCTTCGGTCCGGCAAACGGGCCAACCAACCGGATGAGAAGCCGCTCCAGGCTGCGCATCACGCTTGCTTGCAGGCGACCCCAGTTCATGGCGTGAAACCGGCGGTCGAATGAAATCGCGCTTATAATCTGGGCGTCTGTCATCATGGTCCCCGCGAAACGCCGATGTTGACTGTAAGCCTCGGGTCCGGCGCTTGCAATCTTGCCTAAAGACGTAGATCGCACTTGCTCGGGTTTTATTCCCGATCGGATTCGAAAAAGTCGAAGACGGTGCCCCCAGGCGCTCTGCACCCAGCAGATTGCGATCCGGGCTTTCGGCCTCGAGCTAAAATAGCCTATTAATTTCAATTATTTGAATGAATCTTTCGTGCTGCGGGGAATAAGTGCCCGCAGTCGCTGATCTTCTTCCTCAGCGGGGGCGGCAATCTGCAGCGCCCTCCGCCTGGCCCCAAAGCCATAACCCTGAGGAGATATCGCGATGTTTGACATGACCCGCCGTGCCGTGCTCGGGACGGCCGCCGCTGCGGCAGCCTTCGGACTGTCGTCGAAGCTCGAATTCATTCCGCAAGCCTTCGCCGCGACCCCACTGGAGCCGACGACGGGCTTCTACAAATACAAGGTCGGTTCGATCGACGTCACGGCCGTCTATGACGGCATCTGGCGCAAGCCGCACGATCCGGCCTTCATCAAGAACGCGTCCGTCGATGACACCAAGGAGGCGCTTTCCAAGGCCGGCCTGACGACGGAGTTCATGCCCATTCCGTTGACCGTCGTCGTCCTCGATATCGGTGGCCGAAAGATCATGATGGATGCCGGGTCGGGCGTCGGGCAGTGGCAGACTAATGCCACGCATCTTCCGGCCAACATGGCCGCCGCCGGCATCGACTACAAGAAAATCGACACGATCATGATCTCGCATTTCCATCCGGACCATGTCTGGGGCCTGATGGAAAAAGGAACGAATGCGCCGGTGTTCGCCAATGCCGAGCTTGTGGTCAATGCCACCGAGTACAACTGGTGGACCGATCCCGGCCGTGTCGACAAGCTGGCGGAGGGGCGCAAGGAAGCGGGCAGGCGCATCGCTTCCGTCTTTCCGACGTGGAAGAACTGGCGGCTGGTCGATGATGGCGCCGAGGTCGCGCCGGGCGTGCGCATCATGGCCGCGCCCGGTCACACCCCCGGTCACTCGGTCTTCCTCATCGATGGCGGCAACGAGCAGCTGATGGTCTCGGCCGACATCATGTACGTGCCGGCGCTGCTCGCACCCCATCCCGAATGGCAGGGAGCCTACGACCAGGACGGCCCGATGGCCATCGGTACCCGCCGCAAGCTGATCGACCGCGTTATTGCCGACAAGATCAGGATTTGCGGCTCGCATTTTCCGTTCCCGGGCTCCGGTACCTTCGTCAAGGACGGCAACGCTTACGGATTCACCCCCACCATCCAGGCCTGAGCGGCCAAGAAGGAGCAAGACCATGTTGAAACATGCCATTTTCGGAATTGCCGGCCTGTGCGCCGTGATCGCCATTCCCGCCGCAACGGCCGGCGTCGCCTTCGCCGTCGACAATATGGAGGCCACCGACACGCCGGATCTGACGTCGGTGCGCGCCAAGATCGATGCGAAGAATTATGCCGGCGCGCTTGCCGAGCTTCGCGATATCGCCGAGGAGCATCAGCAGGCCGATGTCTACAATCTGATGGGCTTTACCCTGCGCAAGACCGGGGACTATCGAACGTCGCTGACCTACTACACCAAGGCGTTGGAATTGCAGCCGGATCACAAGGGCGCGCATGAATATCTCGGCGAACTCTATGTCGAAACCGGCGACATGCCCAAGGCTCGCGAACAGCTTGCCACACTCACCAAACTTTGCCCCGGCGGCTGCGAGGAGCTGGATGATCTGACCAAGGCGATCGCCGCGAAGGCAAGCAACTAGAACTCGGCCCCAACTGACCCGGCGGCATTTCCATTCGACCAAGTCGTGGAGATGCCGCCGAGAGCGGAAACCGCCCGGATGTTGCTGTGAAGGAGGAAATCCATGGAATACGAAGAGGAGAGTGCCGCTCTCGTCAATATGGCGGACATGGCACTGCTGTTCGGCCGTATGCTGCTGTCGTTACTCTTTCTGGAAGAGGGTATCGAACTCGCCAGCCATTTCGATAATGCATTGGAAGCCATGGCAAAGCTTGGCGTCGCCGCACCTATCGCGACTGCAACCATCGTCGTGCAGCTTGCTGCAGGCCTTGCCATTGCGCTCGGGTTCACGACCCGATTGGCGGCATTCGGTCTCGGCCTGTTCTGCTTGCTGACAGCGCTATTGTTTCACACGAACTTCGCCAGTCACAATGAACTCTTGCACTTCGAAAAGGACCTGGCGATCTCGGGTGGAATGTTCGTGCTGATCGTCGCCGGCGCCGGCAAGCTGTCGTTGGATATGTTGATCCGGCGCCACTGGAAGACGAGGCTCGTATCCTGACCTCGTCGATCGCGTGGTGAGCCGCTCACAGAAGATCGGCTCACCGGATAGTTCGCATTCGAAAGTCAGGACACCTTCTTGAAGCTCGGAAGCGTAGCGAACAGCTCAACCGATCTCAATCGCGCCTCGATATCGTGGATCGGCATCGAAATGATGACCTCGTCAGCCTCGGTATCTTTGATGAATTGCCGGAGTTTCGCCTCGGCGGTCGCCGGGGAACCGACCACGGCATAGCGCAGCGTGTTTTCCACATTCAGCTTTTCCATCGGCGTCCAGAAATCGTCCATGTCCTTGCGCGGGCGAGGGAAGGGGCCGCGCACATTGCGGCGCAGGTTGACGAATTGCTGCTGTGCTGAGGTGAAATGGTATTGCGCCTCCTCATCCGTATCTGCCGTCGAGCCCATGACGCCGACCATGACATAGGGCTTGTCGAGCGTTGCCGATGGCGTGAAACGCTCCCGGTAGATGGCGACCGCGTCAAGCAGGGCTTCCGGCGCGAAATGCGAGGCGAAGGCATAGGGAAGGCCGAGCATGGCGGCGAGATGGGCGCTGTAGAGACTGGAGCCGAGCAGCCAGATCGGCACGTTGGCGCCATGGCCGGGAACGGCGAGAATGATCTGGTTCTCGTCGGCCGGGCTGAACAGATGCTGCAGCTCGACGATATCGTTGGGGAAGCTTTGCGCGCCGGCATCGATGTTGCGGCGTAGGGCCTGCGCCGTGCGCATGTCGGTGCCCGGCGCCCGGCCGAGGCCGAGATCGACACGGCCGGGAAACAGGGCTTCCAGCGTGCCGAATTGCTCGGCGATGACAAGCGGGGAATGGTTCGGCAGCATGACGCCGCCCGAACCGATGCGGATGCGCGAGGTTGCCGCGCCGACATGGCCGATGACGACAGCCGTCGCGGCACTGGCGACGCCCGGCATGCCGTGGTGCTCGGCTAGCCAGAACCTGTTGTAACCGAGCTCCTCCGCCTTCTGCGCCATGCGCTTCGAACCGTCGAAGGACTGGCGGATGGTGCTGCCTTCGGCAACGGGCGAAAGATCGAGGATGGAAAAGGGAACCATGGCAAGAAACCTGCGTGGTAAAAGGGAGGATGTGTTTCCACCATGTAGGAGCGCCGGGGCGTCATTCCAAACCCTGCCGCCACGATTTCGTCACGATGCTTTCAGCGCGGCGGGAACCGCCGGCAATCTGTGGCTTGTTTTTGTTTTGTTCACATTTTGCTGGCACATCTTCGGCCTGAAAGATAGGTTGACCCATGCAAAACACGATTCGCATCATCGGTATTGATCCGGGCCTGCGCCGCACCGGCTGGGGGGTTATCGATATACTTGGCAATTCCCTGCGTTTCGTTGCATCGGGAACGGTGACCTCGGACGGCGACATGGATCTCGCCTCTCGCCTTTGCCAGCTTCACGATGGCCTTGCGGAGATCGTTCATAGCTACAAGCCGGATGAAGCTGCCGTCGAGCAGACCTTCGTCAACAAGGATGCGGTGGCGACGCTGAAGCTCGGGCAGGCGCGCGGCGTCGTCATGCTGGTGCCGGCGCGCGCGGGTTTGCCGGTATCCGAATATGCGCCGAATGCCGTCAAGAAAGCCGTCATCGGCGTGGGGCATGGCGAGAAGCAGCAGATCCATATGATGCTGAAGATCCTGGTGCCCAAGGTCGAGTTCAAGGGCAATGACGCCGCTGACGCACTCGCTATTGCCATTTGCCACGCCCACAATCGCGGCACCAACCGGCTGCGGCAGGCGGCATTGGCAGGGTAGTTTGTTCTTGACCTGTTCCGGGTTGGCCGCTAAGTATTACTGAAGAGGTATTACCATGCGTGTGACGGAAAAGGGTCAGGTGACCATCCCGAAGGAAATTCGAGACAGGCTCGGCATCGGCCCCGGCTCGGAGGTTGATTTTATCGCCTCGGGCAGCGGGGCGATGCTCGTCAAGATCGCCGAGGCATCGGATCCGGCTATTCGCGATTTCGACGATTGGCTGGAGCGCGTCGGAGGTACGATGGACCTTGGCGGCATGACAACCGACGAATTTATGGAGTTTCTGAGAGGTCCGCGTGACGACGTCGACCCTCGTTGATACCAACATCTTCATCGATATCCTCGGTCCGGCATCGGTCCAGCGGCTATGGTCCGCAAAGTTGCTGAAACAATGTATCGGAGAGGGTGATCTCGTTATCAGCCCGGTGGTCTGGTCGGAACTCGCTGCTTCGCCTTTGAGCGAGGAGGACTTGACGGTCACCTTGTCCTGGCTCGACATGAAGCGCGAAGCCATACCTTTCGAGGCTGCGTTTCGAGCCGGCAAGGCGCATCGTCTCTATCGGCTCGCCGGTGGCCAAAGGGAGAGAACCCTTCCGGACTTTCTCATCGGTGCCCATGCCGAGTGGCGAAGACACAGGCTGCTGACACGGGATGCCTCGCGCTATCGTTCCCACTTTCCTTCGCTTGACCTCATTTCCCCTGAAACCCATCCCTGACGGACATCATTCATGATCGGCAAGCTGAAAGGCACAATCGAAGAGCTCGGCGAGGATTATGTGCTCGTGGACGTGCACGGCGTCTGCTATGTCGCCTACTGCTCGGGCCGCACGCTGTCGAAGCTCGGCTCCGTCGGCGAAGCCTGCATTCTCTTCATCGAGACCTATGTCCGCGAAGACCAGATCCGGCTCTTCGGTTTTACGACGGCACTGGAGCGGGAGTGGTTCAACATACTCCAGACAGTGCAGGGCGTGGGCGCGAAAGTGGCACTGGCGCTGTTGTCGACCTTGACGCCAGCCGAGCTTGCCAATGCGATCGCGCTGCAGGATCGCGCCGCCGTTTCGCGCGCGCCGGGCGTCGGCCCGAAGGTTGCAGTGCGTATCATGACCGAGCTGAAGAACAAGGCGCCGGCCTTTGCCGGCGAGGCGGCAAATATCGGCTTGAATCAGGAATTGGGCGAAGGAGTTGCCGCCGCACCCGTTGCCGACGCCGTTTCTGCGCTGACCAATCTCGGCTATTCCCGCGACCAGGCCGCCAACGCCGTTGCGGCTGCGATGAAACTGGCCGGCGAGGGCGCCGACAGCGCCAAGCTGATCCGGTTCGGCCTCAAGGAACTGGCGCGGTGAGGCTTTGCACCTTCCGCGTTCCTTACTATTGTCTCAAAGTCGGGAGATCGACTTGCGACGCTCTTTCGTGAGGGACTATTTTGAACGCGGCAAGCCTTGATGCCGCATCGGCGAAAGAGCCGCGAAACGCATATGGGGAATGGAACCTCTGACATGAGTGAAGCCGCACGCCTGATATCGCCGGAGAAGCGGGGCGAAGACATTGATGCGACGCTCAGGCCGCAATCGCTGGACGAATTTACCGGTCAGGCGGAGGCGCGCGCCAATCTGAAGGTCTTTATCGAGGCGGCCAAGGGACGCGGCGAGGCGCTGGATCATGTGCTTTTTGTCGGCCCGCCCGGCCTCGGCAAGACGACGCTGGCGCAGATCATGGCGAAGGAGCTCGGCGTCAATTTCCGCTCGACCTCCGGCCCCGTCATCGCCAAGGCGGGCGATCTTGCAGCATTGCTCACCAATCTCGAGGAGCGCGACGTGCTCTTCATCGACGAGATTCACCGCCTCAATCCGGCAGTCGAGGAAATCCTCTATCCGGCCATGGAGGACTTCCAACTCGATCTCATCATCGGCGAGGGCCCGGCAGCGCGCTCGGTGAAGATCGATCTTGCCAAGTTCACGCTGGTTGCCGCCACCACGCGTCTCGGCTTGCTGACGACGCCGCTGCGGGATCGTTTCGGCATTCCGGTCCGATTGAGTTTCTACACCGTCGAGGAGCTTGAGTTCATCGTCCGGCGTGGCGCGAGACTGATGGGGCTCGGCATGACCGACGAAGGGGCACGCGAGATTGCGCGGCGCGGGCGCGGAACGCCGCGCATCGCCGGCCGCCTGCTGCGTCGCGTGCGCGATTTTGCCGAAGTGGCCAAGGTCGAAGCGGTGACACGGGAGGTCGCCGACGAAGCTTTGACGCGGCTTCTCGTCGACAATGTCGGCTTCGATCAGCTCGACAAGCGTTATCTCAATATGATTGCCGTCAATTTCGGTGGCGGGCCGGTCGGCATCGAAACCATCGCTGCCGGCCTTTCCGAGCCGCGCGATGCGATTGAGGATATTATCGAGCCCTACATGATCCAGCAGGGTTTCATACAACGTACACCGCGCGGCCGTGTTTTGACCGCGATCGCCTGGAAACATCTCGGCATGCAGCCGCCCAAGGACCTTGAGGCCGCGCAGTTCCGGTTGTTCCAGGAGGGAGATTGAATGCTTGGCCGTCGCGCCTTTCTGAAGCTCTTCGGCGGCAGCATATTCGGTTTAATGGCACTCGGGGGATACGCCTTTGGATATGAGCCTGTCGTCCGCCTGAATGTGACCCGCTATGCGTTGACCCCGCCACGATGGACGCCGGGGCTCAAACTGCGGATCGTGGCGCTCGCCGATTTCCATGCCTGCGAACCGTGGATGTCAGCCGAGCGCATTGCAGCGATCTGCACTCGGGCCAATGAACTCGGCGGTGACATCATCGTCCTGCTTGGCGATTACACGTCAGGGACCGATCTCATCACCGCTCGCGTCGATCATCAGGCCTGGGCGGCAGAGCTGGCGAAGCTGAAGGCGCCGCTCGGTGTTCATGCTGTCATCGGCAATCACGACTGGTGGCATGACGCGGCCGCCCAGAGAAAGGGTCATGGGCCAACCTTCAGCCACCGGGCCTTGGCCAGCGTCGGCATCGAGGTCTATTCCAATCGTTCCGCGCGCCTGGAAAAGAACGGGCAAGGGTTCTGGCTTGCCGGCGTCGAGGATCAGCTCGCCCTGCGCCGGAGCATGCGCTGGAAGCGCCCATATACGAAAGGGCTGGATGATCTCGGCGGCACCCTGGCGGAAGTCGCAGACGAGGCGCCCGTGATCCTTCTTGCTCATGAGCCCGATATCTTTCCCAATGTGCCTTCGCGTGTGTCGCTGACCTTGTCGGGACATACGCATGGCGGCCAGGTGAGGATTTTCGGCTGGTCACCCTATACGCCGTCGCGGTATGGCGACAGATATGTCCATGGCCATATCACAGAGGAAGAGCGTCATATCATCGTTTCCGGCGGCCTCGGCTGCTCCATTGCGCCGGTTCGCTTCGGCGTGCCGCCGGAAATTGTCGTGATCGATGTGGGATGAAGATCGTGTCGAAACGCAAGCTTATCAGACTGAATGCAGGCCGCTCGCGATTCCAGATGCGCGTGGCGGGCCTCGGCTTTCGTGACGGGCATGTGCTTGTCCACCGGGCCGAGCACGAGACATTCTGGACCTTTCCCGGCGGTCGCGCCGAGATCGGCGAGACGTCGGAGGAAACCTTGCAGCGAGAAATGGTCGAGGAGCTGGGCGTCGATGTGACAGTCGGGCGCCTTCTCTGGTCCGTGGAGAATTTCTTTCACTACGAGCAGCGCGACTGGCACGAACTCGGTCTCTACTACCTGATGGACCTACCCCACGGCTTCCCGTTCGAGCCGGATAAAATCGTGCATCGCATCCGGGACGGCGATAACGATCTCGAATTCAAATGGGTGCGGGCAACGCGGGAGGCGCTGGTGGCGCTCGATATTCCGCCCTATTTCATTGCCGAGGAAATCGAAGATCTGCCGCTGACGCCGCGTCATCTCGTCTGGCGGGACGGCGATCTCGACAAGGCCTAGGGGGAGATATCCGATGTCCGCTTTCGATGCGGTTCGTGTGTTTCGCAAGCTCGCCTACAACAATGCGTTGGCGAATATCCGGTTGCATCGAGCCTGCGCGGCGCTGCAGCCGGGCGAGTTCGAGGCGAAGCGGACGAGCTTCTTTCCGTCGATCAAATCGACCCTCAATCACATCCTGACCGTGGACTGGTTCTATGTCGATGCCCTGGAAGGCGGCACCCTGGGGCTGCGGGCCTTCGACATCGAGGAGCCGTTCGACAAGCTTGAAGACTTGTCCAGGCAGCAGGCGGATGTCGATCGCCGGCTGGTGGTGCTTTGCGAGGGCCTGACGCCGGAGACGGCGACGCGGACGGTCGCCATTCAACGCAGCGATCGTATTCAGCGCGAGCGGGCCGACGATGTGCTGAGCCATCTGCTGCAGCATCAGACTCATCATCGCGGCCAGGTGCATGCGATGCTGGCCGGAACCAGTGTCGCGCCGCCGCAGCTCGATGAATTCATCGTTGCCGACGATGCGAGGTTCAGGGGCGCGGAATTGGCGGTGCTCAGCTGGGACGAGACGAAGCTGATGCGTTGATGGCGGCATGGCGCGGCGGTATTGCCTTCGCCAAGGTCTCGATCGTTTGCCGAAGCAACACCTTTCCGCCGCTCTGCCATCCAAGCGCACGAATTCTCGACGTATCCATGGTACCGACGGCGCCCTCGGGCGCCGGGGCTGGGAGGGCATGAGGACAGTTCGTTGCCCGCTGTAGATGCCCGAGGATCTCGTGCGTGTCGGTCAGTATATCCGACAGATTGAAGGCCTCGCCGTCGATCCGTCCTTTTTCGGTCTCCAGCAGCAGCCGAACGGCGCGGCCGAGGTCGCGGCCGTGGACCTCCGTTCCCGCGCGAGAGGGAACCAGCTTGCCGTTCAGATAATCGTCGAACAGAGCGTCCCACTTGTTCGGACGCAGGTCGCCATAGACGCCTGTCGCCCTCAGGCTTGCCGTCGCGAAACCGGGAGCGGAGAGGGAGAAAAGCGCATGTTCGGCATCGCGCTTCACTTCCCCATAAAGCGTATTCGGTGCCGGTTTGCTTGCCTCCGTCAGCACCTCGCCCGCCAGCCGATCGCCATAGACAGCACGAGACGACAGGAAGACGCAGCGTCGAATGCCGGCCTTTCTCGCCGTTTCGAACAGCTTGACCGTGCCGTCCAGATTGAGCCGCCGGAACCGCTCGGGGTCTTCTCCTTCGCCACCGCGATACTTGCCGGGCGCGTGACTGAAAGCCGCATGCACGAAGAAATAGGCATCCTCGAAAGCATGGCTATGGTCTTCGGTGGGGTCGAGGCTCAGCGGCACGAAGGAAACAGCATGGGGAAAGAGACCTGCCTGCGGCAGGCTGCGTCCGCCGACCGCAACCTTGTATCCGGCTGCCAGCAGCTCCTCGGCGATATATCGGCCGACAAGACCCGTTCCGCCCGATATGAGAACCTTCATGCAGCCTCTTTGGGATTTGCGAGCGTCGCGATATCGGGCATATCCAGCCCGGTATGGAAGTCATGCCACAAGTCGATCAAGGGTCTCAGCAGCGCAGCCTTCGGATGGTTCTCCTCCCAAGGCTTTTCATACTGGTAATGCAGGATCGAAATGCTGTTCCAGTCCCAGAGCGCCGGCATAGTGAACCATACATATTGCAGCATGTTCATGAAGATCGGCAGGCCGTGCCAATCCGGGAAGAATGTCTCGAGAAAGGTCTGATCGGTGCGCCGCCAGAAGACGTCGGGGCGATCGAGCCGCTGAAGCATGTCCCGAAACGTCGCAAGCGACGGCTTGGCGACGAAGACGCCGGAGTTCAGCCGATGAAAATCGGAGAGGTTTTCATAGACATTCGGCGCGGCGGAAAACTCAGGGTAATCGAAAAGCCTGTCGACATTCTTCAGCACGAGGGCGTCCGCGTCGATGAAGACACAAGTGTCGTATTCAATGAGCTGCCAGAGCCGCAGCTTGCAGAAATTGTCGAGCGGCGTGTGAAAGGAAGGCTTGCGGCCCTTGGTGAAGGGAGCGGCGGCATGAAGATTGCCGCGCGCATGCCGTTCGTTGAAAGTATCGGACAGAGGCAGGTGTTCGACCTCGATCAGCCGGCAGTCGAGCGCGATGAGCGGGGCAAGATCGCTTTCGTGGACGCCTGCCGTGTGCAGGACGACGATATCGGCCTTCGTGCGCGTCCGAACAATCGACCGCGCCAGCGCCGTAGCGCCCATGGCGTAGTCGGCATTCGTGACGAGGGTCACGAATGCTTGGCCGGAGCGGGGGCGGGTCTGCGAGCGAAGTCCCTGCAGCATTTCGCTTCCCGGCATCATGACACGGACTTCAATCTCTTGCCCTCGGGATCGTGGTTGACAGTCGCCGCGATATCCTTGGTCCAGGCGGAGACGGCCGGGACACGCGAGCGATCGACGCGATAGGCGTACTTCTTGGCGACATCGACGATTTCGCTCAGAAGGCCGGCTTCGAGCGTGATTGGTGCCAACCCGAGATTGAGGAACTTGTCGTTGTTGACGATCAGATCGTTCTCGGGAGCTTCCTTGCGCGGATTGGGCAGGCGGACGACTTCGGCGCCGCTTATTTTCGCGATCATCTCGGCGAGATCGCGGACGCGATGTGTTTCCGTCATCTGGTTGAAGATCTCGACGCGGGCGTTGCGTTGGGGCGGGTTCTTCAGCGCAAGCTCGATGCAGCGCACCGAGTCCTGGATGTGGATGAAGGCACGCGTCTGGCCGCCGGTGCCGTGTACGGTCAGGGGATAGCCGATCGCCGCCTGGATGAGGAAGCGGTTGAGCACCGTGCCGTAGTCGCCGTCATAGTCGAAACGGTTGATCAGCTGCTGATGCCTGCGGGTTTGCTCCGTATGTGTGCCCCAGACGATGCCCTGGTGCAGATCGGTGATCCTGAGGCCGTCGTTCTTGGCGTAGAATTGGAAGAGAAGCTGATCGAGGCATTTCGTCATGTGATAGATCGAGCCGGGATTGGCCGGATAGAGGATCTCCTGGCTGACGGACCGCCCGTCGGCCGTCTCGATACCAACAGGCAGATAGCCCTCCGGAATGGCGGCGCCGACCGTGGAATAGCCATAGACGCCCATGGTGCCGAGATGCACGAGATGGGCATCGAGATTGAGTTCGACGAGCGCGTTCAGCAGATTATGCGTGGCGCTGACATTGTTGTTGACCGTGTAATTCTTGTGGCGGTCGCTCTTCATCGAATAGGGGGCGGCGCGCTGCTCGGCGAAATGCACGATCGCATCGGGGCGATGCTCGGCCAGCCACGTTTTCAGGAGCTCGTAGTCCTTGGCGAGGTCGATGAGATTGAAGTGGATGCGGCGGCCGGTTTCGGCGTGCCAGATGCGAGTGCGTTCCTGGATCGAATCCATCGGCGTCAGGGACTGGACGCCGAGTTCCGTATCGATCCATCGGCGAGAGAGATTGTCGAGGATATGGACCTCATGACCGGCATCGGAGAGATGGAGCGAGGTTGGCCAACCGATGAATCCGTCGCCACCCATTACCGCTATTTTCATGAGATTTTTCCTTCTGCGCCGAACCGCTAGCCGGCACCATTCCGGATAGTCGGAGTTTATGACAATTGTTCAAAGCTTGCTTGATGGCAGAACTTCGGCCAAAGAGATGCCGGACATACAAGGAGATGCGGCAACGATGAACAGCCCCTTTCTGATAGCTGGGGAACTGGAAGCCGGAAGCCACCGGCTGGTGCAGCGAGTCTATTACGAAGATACGGATTTTTCCGGCCTCGTCTATCACGCGCGGTATCTGCATTTCCTCGAGCGCGGCCGTACGGACTACCTGCGCTGTCTCGGTGTGGAACAGCGCGAGCTTTTGAGTGCCGACGAGGAAGGGCTTGTTTTCGTGGTCCACCGTATGGAGATCGACTTCAAGGGGCCCGCCCGCATGGATGATGTGCTGCTGATTCGCACCGTCACCGAGAAAGCCGGCGGCGCGAAGATGGTGCTCTCCCAGGAAATACGCCGCGGCGACACGCTGCTGATCGCCGCCAAGGTCATCATTGCCGTAATCAACGCGAAGGGGCGACCGCGGCGGCTGCCGGAAAAGCTGGCGGCACAGATGCTCTCGGCATCGCAATCCGCTGGCTAGCAAGGCAGTCAACGTCTCGTCGGGCAAGCGGCTGCACGCAAAGATATGACCACTGTCTGCCGGTGCTTGCAAAAACTTGAGTTTTGTGTGAAGGAATTCGCGGCGCAAGATCTGTCTGCGTTTGCCGGCGGTTTTGCCCTGTCATTTCTTCCCAGGAGCTAGAATAAGCCTTCGTCGCCGTTAAATCCTTCATGTTTCGACGCTAACATTCTTTTAACCATAATAGTGTCTTACTAGTTAAGTCGGAGTTTGTGCGGTGCACGCCTTCCTTTGACCAAATTTGACGGCAAGAAGGCAATTGTAAGCTTGGAAGGCTTGACCAGGGCGTTCAGCGGCGGCTGCCAAACATTTCTTGTGAGATCACTTTTAGCCGCCCGGTCTAGCGCCGGGCGTTTGGATTCGGGGATTTTGGATCAATGGAACAAGTAGCATTGGCAGCGGCCACCACACCGGACATCACCCTCTGGTCGCTATTCATGCAGGCGGGCCTGGTGGTCAAGCTTGTCATGATCGGCCTTCTGGCCGCATCCGTGTGGACGTGGGCAATCGTCATCGACAAGTATCTGAGCTACGCGAGAGCGCGCCGGCAGTTCGATCATTTCGAGCAGGTCTTCTGGTCGGGCCAATCGCTCGAAGAGCTTTACCGGACGCTTTCGGAGCGCAACAATACGGGTCTCAGCGCCATCTTCGTCGCGGCGATGCGGGAATGGAAGAAATCGTTCGAGCGCGGCGCGCGGTCGCCGATTGGTCTGCAGATGCGTATCGACCGGGCCATGGACGTCACCTTGGCGCGTGAGTCGGAACATCTGATGGCTCGCCTCGGATCTCTGGCCACCATCGGTTCGGCCGGTCCGTTCATCGGTCTGTTCGGCACGGTCGTCGGTATCATGACCTCGTTCCAGGCCATCGCCGGTTCGAAATCGACCAATCTTGCGGTTGTCGCTCCTGGTATCGCCGAAGCGCTGCTGGCGACCGCCATCGGTCTGGTCGCGGCTATTCCCGCCGTTATCGCTTACAACAAGTTCTCTGGCGATGCCGGCAAGCTTTCGGGGCGCATGGAAGGCTTCGCGGATGAATTCTCCGCCATTCTTTCGCGCCAGATCGATGAGAAGCTGCAGCCTCGTCAAGCGGCACAATAAGTAGCGGACAGAACCGGAGAACTCATATGGCAATGTCTGTTGGAGGCAAGGGTGGCGGCGGTGGCCGCCGGGGCAGCCGTCGCGGCAGCGGCCGGGGCGGCCCCATTTCCGATATCAACGTGACGCCGCTGGTCGACGTCATGCTCGTGCTGCTCATCATCTTCATGGTGGCGGCGCCGATGATGACGTCGGGCGTGCCGATCGACCTGCCGCAGACGCAGGCAGGCGCGCTGAACGCGCAGACCCAGCCGATCACCATTTCGATCAAGGCCGACGGCCAGGTCTTCTTGCAGGAAACGCAGATCCAGGCAGCAGACATTGCCGCCAAGCTGCAGGCGATCGCGACGACCGGCTACAACGAGCGCATCTTCGTGCGTGGCGACGGCAAGGCGCCTTACGGCGTCATCGCCGACGTCATGTCACGCATCCAGGAAGCCGGTTACAAGAATATCGGCCTCGTCACGCAGCAGATAACGGATCACTGATCAATCGCCATGAAGCGCAGTCTTGCCACATCTGCGGTAGTTCACATCCTGGTGCTCATCGGCGCCATGGTGACGCTGAGTGCACCGGCGCCGCTTGAGACGCCGGAAAGCACGGCGATGGATGTCGACATCGTGCAGGCGGACCAGCTCCAGCAGGGTGAGAAGAAGGCGCCGGTGACGGATCACGTCTCGCGCAAGCAGACCACGAAGCAGGACCAGGTCGCCAACGCGCAGAACGTTGGCGAGAACAACGTCGATATCAAGAACCCGGTCGTGCCGACGCAGCGGCCGGAAAGCGATACTGCGGCTCTGGCACCGAAAAAGGTGGAAACGCCTGTTCCGCAGGACGATCCGCGGCCGAATGACGTCAAGACGGTCGAGCAGAAGGATACCGAGGCGGCGCCGAAGGAAGTGGCCGCCGTTCCGCAGCAGAAGCCGGATGTGACGCCCACCCCCGCGCCGAAGCCCGATCCGACGCCTCCCACCCCGAAGGCCGATGTAACGCCGACGCCGCCTCCGACCGAACAGCCGACGCAGCAGGCTGAAATCCAGCTGCCGAACAATGTTCCCGTACCGGATGTCAAGCCGCAGCCGACGCCGCCGAAGACCGTCGAGCAGAAGCCCGAAGTCAAGCCTGTGCCGAAGCCCGATGTGAAGGTGGCCGACGCCAAGCCGACGGATAAGACGACGACGCAGAGCACGAGCAAGACCACGTCGGCCGATGATGGCAAGAAGGATGCTGACAAGAAGCGCGAGACGGCCAAGGGAGCCAAGTCGCCCGCCAGCGATTTCAACGCTGATCAAATCTCGGCGATGCTGAACAACACATCGTCGAAGGGCGGCGCGGCGCGTTCATCGAAGCAGGCTTCCGCCGGCGCCGATACTCAGGTCGCCTCGCGTGGCGGTATGAAATCTCTTGGCGCGGGCAAACTCAGCCAGAGCCAGCAAGACGGGCTGCGTGATCTGATCGCCAAGTATTGGAATCTGATGCCCGGTCTCGAAGGGGCCGGCGACGTGCGGATCAAGGTGCATTTCAGGCTCGACAAGTCTGGGCAGATCGTCGGCGAACCGGATGCGACGACGAGCGGCGGGCCGGCGTCGACACAGGCCGCCATGCAGAGTGCTGCCGTACGCGCTGTGATGCGGGCGCAGTCGGATTACCTGAAGATATTGCCACCGGACAAATATGAAGACTGGCAGGAAGTCGTCGTCAATTTCAGTGCAGCGGACCTGGGGATGTGATGCGGGGAGTGCGGCGTTTCCACTGTCCTCGTATCGGCCTGTCCTTGTTTGCGGCCCTGGCGATTGTTCTGGCGGGCTCAGCGTCTGCGCGATGCGCGGAAACTGCTGCCGGCAAGGATCGGCTTGAGCATTCCATGCTTGAGAATATCCGCAAGAGTGTCACGGCAAATTGGCCGCCGCCGACGGATCTATCCGGCATCAAGAATGTCCGTGTTCAAATCCGGTTTGAGCTCGATCGTGCCGGACAGATCGTTGGCAAGCCGAATGTTGTCATGACGGGTGGTCCGGAGAAAACCCAACAAGCTGTGGCGGCAAGCGCGCTGCGAGCAGTACTCAGATCCGCTCCGTTCAAAAATCTGCCAATAGATCAATATGACGTTTGGAAAGAAGTGACTATTAACTTCGATGCCAGCGATCCAGCGAATTAATGCTGAAAGGCTTGATACATATGATCAGAAAATCCCTCGTCCGTCTCCTGCTGGTGCTGGCAGGCCTGATGACTGCGCTTGCCACGCCGGCCTATGCCGTGGTCGAGATCAACATCAACAAGGGCAACGTCCAGCCCATGCCGATCGCCATCACCGATCTGCTGTCGAATGACAGCCTCGGCCAGCAGATCTCGGGTGTGATTGCGGCCGACCTGCAGCGTTCGGGCCTGTTCGCGCCGATCAACAAGCAGGCCTTCATCGAGAAGATCAGCAATCCGGACTCGACGCCGCGCTTCCCGGACTGGACGGCCATCAACGCCCAGGCGCTGGTGACGGGTCGCGTCACGCAGGAAGGCGGCCGCCTCCGCGCCGAATTCCGTCTGTGGGATACGTTTGGCAATAGTCAAATGGTCGGCCAGCAATTCTATGCCCAGCCGGACAATTGGCGCCGTGTCGCCCATATCATCGCCGACGGGATCTACGAGAAGATCACCGGCGAGAAGGGCTATTTCGATACCCGCGTCGTCTTCGTTGCGGAAAGCGGCCCGAAGACGGCCCGCAAGACGCAGCTCGGCATCATGGATCAGGACGGCGCCAATGCGCGCATGCTGACCGATGGCAGCGACCTGGTGCTGACGCCGCGCTTCTCACCGAACCGGCAGGAAGTCACCTACATGTCCTTTGCCAACCAGCAGCCGCGCGTCTATCTGCTGCAGTTGCAGACGGGCCAGCGCGAACTGGTCGGCAATTTCCCCGGCATGACCTTCTCGCCGCGCTTCTCGCCGGACGGGCAGCGCGTGATCATGAGCCTGCAGCAGGAAGGCAACGCCAACATCTATACGATGGACCTGCGCTCGCGCACCACGACGCGTCTGACGTCGACGGCTGCGATCGACACTTCGCCGTCCTATTCGCCCGACGGCACCCAGATCGTCTTTGAAAGCGACCGTGGCGGCAAGCAGCAGATTTACGTGATGAATGCTGATGGTTCCAACCAGCACCGCATCTCCTTCGGCGATGGCTCCTATTCCACTCCGGTCTGGTCGCCGCGGGGCGATCTCATCGCCTTCACCAAGCAGGCCGGTGGAAGCTTCTCGATCGGTGTCATGAAGACGGACGGTTCGGGCGAGCGTCTGTTGACTACCGGCTTCCACAATGAGGGCCCGACCTGGGCGCCGAACGGCCGTGTCATCATGTTCTTCCGCGAACCGGCCGGCTCCAGCGGTCCGCAACTCTATTCCATTGATCTGACAGGTTATAACGAGCAGAAGATCCCGACCTCGGGCTTTGCTTCCGACCCGGCCTGGTCGCCGCTTCTCGAGTAACAGGGGCGCTTGCCACGTTATCGCCGCAAAGTCCTGTGAGTGGACCGTTTCGGGACAATTTTAGGACACCATTAACCATATTTGTTGGAATCGGATTAACCGAACCCGGTTACAGTCTGGCAACCCTGATAGAGACTAAGGAGAGACCGGCAATGAGCCGCATCGCAACCCCGGCCGTTGGCCATATGCAAAACCTCGCCCGCAACCCGATCCTGATCGCGCTTTTCGTCGGCCTTTCGCTCGCCGGTTGTGCATCCAAGAAGGGCTTGCCGAATGATGCCAATGGTCTTGGCCTGAATGGTGCCGGCAATGCTGCTCCGGGTTCGCCGCAGGATTTCACCGTCAATGTCGGCGACCGCATCTTCTTCGACACCGACAGCTCGTCGATTCGCGCCGATGCCGGCCAGACGCTCGATCGTCAGGCTCAGTGGCTTGCCCGTTATCCGAACTATTCGATCACCGTCGAAGGCCATGCCGACGAACGCGGCACGCGCGAATACAACCTGGCGCTCGGCGCCCGTCGTGCGACTGCCACCAAGGACTATCTCGCTTCGCGCGGCGTTCCGGCTAAGCGCATGAAGACGATCTCCTACGGCAAGGAACGTCCGGTCGCGACCTGCGACGACATCTCCTGCTGGTCGCAGAACCGTCGTGCCGTTACCGTGCTCAACGGCGCTGGCTCCTGATAGGGCAAAGCACCGGTCGAAATACATAAAGGCGGTCCTCGTGACCGCCTTTACTTTTTTGACCACACTTTGGCCGAACTCCGTTGCTTTTTGAGAGCAATTGTAAAAATCTCCTGTTCGAGCCCCATGGCCCGAAGAATCAATGAGACAGGAAGATCCATATGAGAAGACTTGTCGTGGCGAGCCTGCTTTGTCTCGCTGCCGTTGCAGGCAGTGAGCGCGACGCTTCTGCCTTGTCGCTGTTCGGAATCCACCTCGGAGGCCGCGACGCCTCCGCGCAGTCGGCTCCGAACAACGCTTATCAGAGACAAGGCCAGGCGCCTGTCGTCAATGTTCAGAACAGCGATGCTGAAGTGCGTCTTCAGCAGCTCGAAGACCAGATGCGCCAGCTGAACGGCCGCGTCGAGGAGATGAGCTATCAGTTGCTGCAGATGCAGGAGCAGATTCGCAAGACGCAGGAAGACAACGAGTTCCGCTTCCAGCAGCTCGAGAAGCGCGGCGGTAGCGCCCCTGCCGCCAGCAATGCGCCGATGAAGAAGAGCGAAGCCGACGTTCCGGCCCAGGGCGCCGGCAGTCGGCAGGATGACATCGCCAGCGTCATCAGCGATTCCGGTAGCAACGGCGTGTCGCCCCAACAGGGGAGCGGCACGGGCAAGCCGCCGAGCCAACTCGGTTCGATCCAGTTCGATCAGAGCGGTAAACAGGTGGGTTCTGCCTTGACGCCGGCCAATAATGGCTCGGGCGCGCCGCCAAGCGCCAGCTCCGGAGCGCAGACGGCGTCGCTCGGCAATGAAGGTGACCAGTATAAGGCTGCCTACGGCCACGTCCTGTCCGGCGACTACAGCGTCGCCGAACAGGAGTTCCGCCAGTATCTCGACAGCTATCCGAGCAGCGCGCGGGCTGCGGACGCCAATTTCTGGCTCGGCGAAGCGCTCTATTCCCAGGGCAAGTACAACGACGCTGCCAAGACGTTTCTGAATGCGCATCAGAAATACAGCGGTTCCGAAAAGGCGCCTGAAATGCTGCTGAAGCTCGGCATGTCGCTTGCCGCGCTCGATAACAAGGACACGGCCTGCGCCACGCTTCGCGAGGTGACCAAGCGTTATCCCAAGGCTTCGAAAGCTGTTACCGGCAAGGTTGCCAGCGAAGAGAAGCGGCTTGCCTGCTGATCGCCATGCCCACTCAAGCTGTGACCGGTGCTGCCACAGCCCGTACGCCTGAAGCCGCAGCATCCGATTTTCTCCATTCCCTTTCGAAGCCTGCTCATATCCTGGTCGCCATTTCCGGCGGCAGCGATTCCACCGGTCTTCTGATCGCCCTTGCCGAGCAGCTGAAATCCTCTCCCCATTCCGCGATTACTCTTGCCGCCGCGACCATTGATCACGGCTTGCGCGCCGGCTCTACGGACGAAGCGCTAGAGGTCGCCGCGCTCTGTGCCCTTCGCGGCATTCCTCATTTCGTGCGCCGTTGGGAGGGCGAAAAGCCCAAGAGCGGCATCATGGCCGCTGCCCGCGAGGCGCGCTACGGATTACTTGCCGACCTGGCATCCGAGATCTCGGCCGATGTGATCGTTACGGCCCATACCCTGGATGATCAGCGCGAGACGATGGCCATGCGTGCCGCGCGCAGAGGTGAGGGCGGGGATGGCATGGGCACCGGCATTGCCGACGCGGTGCTGTTTGATCGTCGCATCTGGATCGCCAGACCGTTTCTGGCTTGCCGGCGCATGGATATACGCGCCTATCTCGATAAGCATGGTGTATCCTGGCTGGATGACCCCAGCAATGAGGATAGCCGGTACGAGCGCGTGCGCACGCGCATGCGCCTCGCGCGGGAACCGGCCCCTGCTCTTTTCGTGGATGGTGGAGCAAATCGAGCCGCGCTTTCCGCAAAAGCAGCCTCATGGCTGGGTGATTACGCCGCCATTCATGCGAGCGCGCTTTGTGTCATCGACCGAGCGGCTTTTTCCTCAGACGAAACGGTTGTCGTCTACAGTTTGTCCTATCTTGCAGCAGCTTTCGGCGGCGAAGCCTACGGACCTGGCCGTGGGCAAATGGAACGCATTCTCGATTTCGTGACTACGGGAAGCCCTGGACGACGCACGGCAGGTGGGGTGGTCTTCGACCTGCGCCGCGATGCGCTCTACCTCATGCGTGAAAGCCGCAACATCGAGCCGCTGACGCTCATGCCTGGCGCTAGGGCCATTTGGGATGGCCGTTTCGAAGTGGTCAATCCAGGCCCGGCGCCCGTCCACGTGCGAGCTTGCGGGGCGGAAGGTGCGGCCTTTCTTCCTCCGGATTTGCCGAGAGGGGCTGCACAGCGCGCCCGCGCCGCGATGCCTCTGATCGAGGCGGATAAGGCCAATATGGCTGCAGACGTCACCATCTCGCCCTTTCTTGCACCGTTCGACCGCTTTTTGACACGATTCGATCTCACATTCGCAGATCGGCTTTCGGTCGCTTTTGGTCGTGAAGCCTATAGGCGGCTGCCGCTTTCAGTCATATAGACGGAAAAAACATGCACCGACGCGGTTTGCCTTGGCAACGGCTTGGCGCAACCCTATGTTAGGGATCAAGTAATGCCGTCGCTTTGCGGCGGAAGTTTCAGTGCTGGGGAGTTCGATGAACCCTAATTTTCGTAATTTCGCTCTGTGGGCAATCATAGCTCTGCTGTTGATTGCCCTGTTCAGTATGTTTCAGAACGCGCCGGCACAAACAGGCTCCAGGGAAATTCCGTATTCGCAGTTCCTCCGGGAAGTTGATTCCGGCCGCGTTCGTGACGTCACCGTCACCGGCAATCGCGTCGTCGGCAGCTATGTGGAAAACGGTACACCATTCCAGACCTACGCTCCGGTCGTGGATGACAGCTTGCTTGAACGCCTGCAAAACAAGAACGTCAACATTGTTGGACGTCCGGAGTCGGATGGCTCCTCGAGCTTCCTGAGCTATCTCGGTACGCTGCTGCCGATGCTGCTGATCCTCGGCGTCTGGCTGTTTTTCATGCGGCAGATGCAGGGAGGTTCGCGGGGTGCGATGGGCTTCGGCAAGTCGAAGGCTAAGCTTTTGACGGAAGCGCATGGCCGCGTCACCTTCGATGATGTCGCCGGTGTCGATGAAGCCAAGCAGGATCTCGAGGAAATCGTTGAATTCCTGCGCGATCCGCAGAAGTTCCAGCGCCTCGGTGGCCGCATCCCGCGCGGCGTTCTGCTTGTGGGACCTCCCGGTACGGGTAAGACGCTTTTGGCGCGCGCCATCGCCGGCGAGGCCAATGTGCCGTTCTTCACCATTTCCGGTTCCGACTTCGTCGAAATGTTCGTCGGCGTCGGTGCAAGCCGCGTCCGTGACATGTTCGAGCAGGCGAAGAAGAATGCACCCTGCATCATCTTCATCGACGAAATCGACGCCGTCGGCCGCCATCGTGGCGCCGGTCTCGGCGGTGGTAACGACGAGCGTGAGCAGACGCTGAACCAGTTGCTGGTCGAGATGGACGGCTTCGAGGCCAATGAGGGTATCATCCTGATTGCCGCGACCAACCGTCCCGACGTTCTCGACCCGGCGCTGCTGCGTCCAGGCCGTTTCGACCGTCAGGTCGTCGTGCCGAACCCGGACATCGTCGGCCGCGAGCGTATCCTCAAGGTTCATGCCCGCAATGTCCCGCTGGCTCCGAACGTCGATCTGAAGACGCTTGCCCGCGGCACGCCCGGCTTCTCCGGCGCGGATCTGATGAACCTCGTCAACGAAGCTGCGCTGATGGCCGCCCGTCGCAACAAGCGGCTGGTGACGATGCAGGAGTTCGAAGACGCCAAGGACAAGATCATGATGGGCGCCGAGCGCCGCTCTTCGGCCATGACCGAAGCGGAAAAGAAGCTCACCGCCTATCACGAAGCCGGTCACGCGATCACGGCGCTCTATGTAGCCGTCGCCGATCCGCTGCACAAGGCGACCATCATTCCGCGTGGCCGTGCGCTCGGCATGGTCATGCAGCTCCCCGAGGGCGACCGCTACTCGATGAGCTACAAGTGGATGGTGTCGCGCCTCTGCATCATGATGGGCGGCCGCGTCGCGGAAGAGCTGACTTTCGGCAAGGAGAACATCACGTCAGGTGCGTCCTCCGATATCGAACAGGCCACCAAGCTGGCCCGTGCGATGGTGACCCAATGGGGCTTCTCCGATGAGCTCGGCCTGGTCGCCTATGGCGAGAACCAGCAGGAAGTCTTCCTCGGCCACTCCGTCTCGCAGTCGAAGAACGTTTCGGAAGCGACCGCGCAGACGATCGACAACGAGGTGCGCCGCCTGATCGACCAGGCCTATCATCAGGCCAAGGATATCCTCACCGAACAGCATAACGGGTTCGTGGCAATCGCCGAAGGCCTGCTTGAATACGAAACGCTGAGCGGCGAAGAGATCAAGGCCCTCATCCGCGGCGAAAAGCCTGCTCGCGATCTTGGCGACGACACTCCGCCGAGCCGCGGTTCGGCCGTGCCGAAGACCGGAGCCAAGAAGGATGGTTCGCTCGGCACCAAGGGCGATGAGCCTGAAGGTGGTTTCGAGCCGCAGCCGCGCTAGCGGATCAAGAGCACCAAGCTGCAAAAATGAAGGGCCAGCTACCTCGAATAGGGAGCTGGCCTTTTGTTTTTCGGCGTGCAACAGGAGGTAATGCACTGAGCGTTGGCGAAGCGACATGACAATCCACGGACCCGGGCGAAGTAACGCAAACGCCTTGATCCGCGAAATCGGAATATTGCTTGTCTCACGCCTATGCAGTTTTTTAGTGCTTATTAATGGTAACGCGTTGTAATAGCCGTTCTCGGTAATTTAAGTGCCGATTTTTACAATCTGTGGCATGAGCCACAAGCATCGATGCTCGTCGTGTCTCCGGAATCCGAGGCAGCGATTTCGATGCCGCTGCATCTCATGGGATGCCGCAACGACAGGAGTGCATATGAAACGTCGCTATTTCGGAACCGACGGAATTCGCGGTCAATCCAACATCTATCCGATGACGCCCGATCTTGCCATGCGCGTGGGTATCGCTGCCGGCACGATCTTCCATCGAGGTAGTCATCGACATCGGGTGGTTATCGGCAAGGATACGCGCCTTTCCGGCTATATGCTGGAGAATGCAATGGTCGCGGGCTTCACCGCAGCCGGCGTCGATGCCTTCGTTCTCGGCCCGATCCCGACGCCGGCCGTCGCCATGCTCACACGGTCGTTGCGCGCCGATATCGGCGTGATGATCTCCGCTTCGCATAACCCTTACGAAGATAACGGCATCAAGCTCTTTGGCCCCGACGGGTACAAGCTGTCGGACGATCTCGAAATGAAGATCGAGGATCTGCTCGAAAAGGACATGACCGAGCATCTTGCCAAGGCTGAGAATATCGGCCGCGCCAAGCGTGTTGACGGCGTGCACGACCGCTATATCGAACATGCCAAGCGCACCTTGCCGCGCGACGTCACGCTGCAGGGGCTGCGGATTGCGATCGACTGCGCAAATGGCGCTGCCTACAAGGTCGCGCCTGCCGTCCTGTGGGAACTGGGCGCCGATGTCGTGACCATCGGCAACGAGCCGAACGGCACCAATATCAACCTCAATTGCGGCTCCACCAGCCCGGTGGCGCTCCAGAGGAAGGTGGATGAAGTGCGTGCCGATATCGGCATCGCATTGGATGGCGATGCCGATCGCGTCATCATCGTCGACGAAACAGGCACGATCATCGACGGCGATCAGCTCATGGCCGTCATTGCCGAGAGCTGGGCCGAGAGCCAGCTGCTGCGCGGCAATGGCATCGTGGCGACCGTGATGTCCAATCTCGGGCTGGAACGTTTCCTGGAAGAGCGCAGCATGTCGCTGGCACGCACGGCGGTCGGCGACCGCTATGTCGTCGAGCACATGCGCCAGCACAATTACAATGTCGGCGGCGAGCAATCCGGCCATATCGTGCTGTCCGACTATGGCACGACCGGCGACGGGCTCGTTGCTGCCTTGCAGATCCTCGTCGCGGTCAAGCGCACGGGCAAACCGGTGAGCGAAGTCTGCCGGCGTTTCGAACCGGTGCCGCAATTGCTGCGCAACGTGCGCATTTCCGGCGGCAAGCCTCTGGAGGACAATCAGGTACGGAAGGCGATCGCCGATGCGGAAAGTGAGCTTGCCCGCAACGGCCGCCTGGTCATCCGCCCCTCCGGCACGGAACCGCTGATCCGCGTCATGGCGGAGGGCGACGATCGCAGCCAGATCGAGCGCATCGTCGGTGGGCTGATCGATGTGATCTCAAGCGTCCGCACGGCCGCCTGATCGAGCATCAGCATTCCATCGGGCATATGAGATTCGTGGCCGCTCCGTTAAGGGCGGCCATGCTGCTTTCGGCGACGGCGTGGCCTGTTCTATTGGAACATCTCGCCGGGATAGGCGCCCCAGAGCGTGTCCTGCCTGATGTATCCTTTTGTCGCATGTTCCCTGACGGAAACGCGGCACCAAACTCCGGTGCAGGAGTGCAGTGAAAGCAGCACCCGTGGTTGCAGTTCGGCAACCAGTGTTCCGGTAGGCTCCGGATCGGCGCGCAGCATTGCATTCTTCGTCAGCCAGGGTGCGACCACCGCCGTGCGCGTCGCCGAAAGAAGGGCGCTGTGCATCCACCCGGTGACGCCGGTATCGTCGCGAACCTGCCGCCAGTGGCCGTATTCGTCGATGATCTCCATGGGAAGGCCGGGCTTGATATAGATCCATTTGGTGGCATAGATCGTCGACGGGCCGACCCGCATGCGCGCCTTGTGTGCCTTCAACGAAACATAACGTGGGATCGGCAATCCGGTCTCGCGTCCCTTGTTCCATGCCGCAGCGGCAACCGACTTCACCGGCATCGCGCCGGCAAGCACCGCGGAATTCAGGAAGACAAGGGCAAGGCACAGGCCGGCGCATAATTTTCGATGGTAAGTCAACGACTCCCTCCTGGGGCTTAACCCCCGGCTGCCGCACTGTAATGGTACGATTGTTGCCAATTGGTTTAGAAAGCCGGCCCCGGCTGTACTTGCAGATACACGCGTTTTCCGGCGGGAAGAGGGGGCTGGACGGGCGCATCCCGTTCTCTTCATTATAAAATAATATATTCCTAATGTATAAATTAAAGTATAATTCGTGAATAGATAGGGTAAATATTCGTAGTTAATCAGGTTTTAACTCCTTTTCTTCATTATCCGTGCCATGTCGTTTTGATTGGCAAGCATCTGCTGTGCCAATGGCAAGAAATTTGGAGCCAAAACCATGATGAAATCCCTGATTGGAGCACTTGCCACGTTGCTTGTCGGCACGTCAGCGTTCTCCGCTGATCTTTACACACCGGAGCCCCAGCAGCCGGCGCAGGAAGTGGCAGTTGCCCAATCCAGCGGTTGGTATCTGCGTGGCGATGTCGGCTACGCCTTTACCCACCTGCGCGGCTCGAACTACTTCCAGGGTTCGAATTCCAGCCTGGTGGATTTCAACAGCGCAAAGCTGGATGGCAACGTTACGCTTGGCGGCGGTGTCGGTTACCAGATCAACAACTACCTCCGGACGGACGTGACGCTGGACTATCTCTTCAAGTCGGACTTCAAGGGCTCGACGAAGGGTGATTGCGGCGGCTGCGGCCCCGATTTCACGGCTGTTCCGGCGACTTCCCGCGACGTGGCGTCCTTGACGGCCTACAGCTTGCTTGCCAACGCCTATGTCGATCTCGGCACCTATGGCGCGTTCACCCCTTATGTCGGTGGCGGTCTCGGCGGCACCTATGTCAAATGGAGCAATCTGAAGAACACCTCGTGCTCGGACGCCAATCCGGACTCCTGCGATGGCTCCGTCACGCATAATGGCCGCGGCAGCTGGCGCTTCACCTATGCGTTGATGGCGGGTACGTCCATCGACCTCACATGTAACCTCAAGGCCGACGTTGGCTATCGCTTCCGTCACATCCAGGGCGGCGACATGTTCGGTTACGCGGAAAACGGCGGTCCTGGCTACGACAAGGGCCTCAACCTGCATGAAGCCCGCATCGGCGCCCGCTACACCTTTGGCGGTTGCCAGACCGCAAGCTACATGCCGCCGGCCGATATCCCGATCCAGCCGCAGCCGGTCTACAAGTAAGCGTCTCTCGCGCAAGTCATTGAAAAGCCGTCCGGTTTCATCCGGGCGGCTTTTTCCTTTTTCATCTCCCTCGTTAAGCAATTGTTCGGCGTTTTAAAGCTTCATTAACCATGAATTCCCTATGGTTAATGAAATGAGAATGATGGTCATTCCGTCGCGGATCCTCGTGCTGGAGCCCGGAGCGGAAGACAAAAATCAGCCGGGTCGGTGTGCGGGCTGCGCCCGAAGGATGGAAGGCGAGGGGTAATGATCCGTTTCGACGCTCTGGCGCTGGCCACGGTGATGGCAGGCGCATCGGCGGGTGCTGCCCTTGCAGGCGACGCGCCGCCGGAAATCAAGATGCCCGAAGTCAGCGTCAAGGATGCGAAGGGGTGGTATGTCCGCGGGGATCTCGGCTACGCCGTCAACGCCAGCCGCAACGACACGACGTTCCGTGCCTATGATCCGGCTGGCGGCGATAAGAGCTCCGGACGCTTCGATTCGGATCGGTTCGGCGGCAACTTTTCCGGTGGTCTCGGTGTCGGTTACCAGTTCAATGACCTGTTGCGCGCCGACGTCACCGGCGATTTCTTCAGCGGTGACTTCAATGGCAGCATCTCAAGCGCTTCGCCTTGTTCCAGCGGGGCAGGCGGTACCGGCTGCTCCACCAAGGCGCGCTCTTCCTTCAGGGCGGGCAGCTTGATGGTGAATGGCTACGTCGACCTGGGGACGCTTGCCGGATTCACGCCCTATCTCGGTGCCGGCCTCGGTGCGACGCGGGTTTCCTGGAGCAGCGTCAATGCGGTCGGCTTGTGCATCGACGGCGCTTCGGGTTGCGGTGGCGCGGCCTCGGTCAGCGCACGCTATCCCGGCGACAGCGACTGGCGCATGACCTATGCCCTGATGGCCGGCGTCGCCTACGAGGTGGCGCCGAACGTAAAGGTTGATCTCGGCTATCGCTTCTCCCACATCGCCGGCGGCGATATGTTCGGCGATTCATCCGCAAGCGCCGGCGGGACGACGGGCCGCGATGGCGCCCTGTCGCGCCACGAGATACGCATCGGTTTGCGGGTAACCACCTGGTAGGTCGGGTGCCTACTGCGTCGTCAGCACATAGGCGATCCGGCGAAAGAAATCCCAGGTCCGGAAGAGGTGTGCGGGAACACGTCGCCACGCTGAGGATTTGGCCGCGCGATAGTCGCGGCGCCAGCCGATCATCGTGCTTTTCTGCAAGCGGCTGAACCCGACGATATTGGTGCGCGTGCTGAAGATGGATGTCTGCATGTCCCAGCCGCGCTCGACCGCGACATCCCAGGGCAGGGACATGATGGCCAGCGACTTCACGATCTTTTGAGCCCCGCTTCGCGTCACCAGATAACACGCCGTTGATCCCTGGGGACCGAAGAGGCAACGACCGATCGCATCCCCCTTGTCGCTGCGCGTTGCGACGCGGAAGCCGCTCCAGCGGTGATTGACGAGCTTGATCAGATCGGCCGTGGGAGCTGCTTTCTTGGCTGCCATGGCGCGGGCGAGGAAATCAGCGTCCAAGGCCACATCGTCTTCGATGATGACCGCCATTTCGCCGCCATTGGCCAAAAATTGGCGCAAGGCCATCAGGTGGCTGCGATAGCAGCCGTATTCTCCGGGAAGGATGATCCTGCCGTGGCGGCGTTGAAAGCGAAGGTGATCGACGTCAACCCATTGGTCGCGCGGCAAGAGTCCGCCATCGACGCCGTCGACGCGCTCGAACCGAATGCCGAGTTCATCGCTCTGCCGTTGAATTTCCGCCAGTCTGTCTGTCGCTCGATCAATGTTGATCAGATAGACAGGCACTGGCTGCGCGGGCATGAAGTGGCTTTCGGCGAATGCAGTTAGAGACATCGAGCACACTTGTTATTTCCTGTCGGCGCAAGTCAATAAGCGCCATGCTTTATATGATTGCGTGTCGGCACAGAAACCAGCTTTTGTGAGGCTGAATTTGACCTAATTTCATTGCGTGTAGCTTGCCCCATCAAACTTTTCGCACGAGTTCGTGATGCAGCAACACGAGTATATTTTTCTGTTGCGCTTGCAGGCGGCTTCCAATATATCCGGCGGCGGGACACCCTTCCCCAACGAAGGGCTTTCTATCTGAGAGGATAGCATCATGACTAAGCTCGCCAAGCCGGACACGCGTCCGGAGAATACCCATTTTTCTTCTGGCCCCTGCTCGAAGCGCCCCGGTTGGTCGCTCGATGCTCTTTCCGACGCGGCGCTTGGCCGTTCGCACCGCGCGAAGGTCGGCAAAGCCAAGTTGAAGCAGGCCATTGATCTCACCCGCGAAATTCTGGAAGTGCCGGCGGATTACCGCATCGGCATCGTTCCCGCTTCAGATACCGGCGCCGTCGAAATGGCGCTTTGGTCGCTGCTCGGAGAGCGCGGTGTCGACATGCTCGCCTGGGAAAGCTTCGGCGCCGGCTGGGTCACCGACGTCGTCAAGCAGCTGAAGCTCAAGGACGTCCGCAAGCTCGAAGCCGGCTATGGCGAACTGCCCGATCTTTCCACCGTCGATTTCGATCGCGACGTGGTCTTCACCTGGAACGGCACCACCTCCGGTGTCCGCGTTCCGAACGCCGATTTCATCCCGGCCGACCGCAAGGGCCTGACGATCTGCGATGCCACCTCGGCCGCTTTCGCGCAGAACCTCGACTTTGCCAAGCTCGATGTCGTCACCTTCTCCTGGCAGAAGGTTCTCGGCGGCGAAGGCGCGCACGGTGTCATCATCCTGTCGCCGCGCGCCGTCGAGCGTCTGACCACCTATCAGCCTGCTTGGCCGCTGCCGAAGATCTTCCGCATGACCAGCGGCGGCAAGCTCATCGAAGGCATCTTCACCGGCGAGACGATCAACACGCCGTCGATGCTTTGCGTCGAGGATTATATCGATGCTCTGCTCTGGGCCAAGGAGATCGGCGGCCTCAAGGTGCTGATCGGCCGCGCCGACGCCAACGCCAAGGTCATCCATGACTTCGTCGCCGCCAACGGCTGGATCGCCAATCTCGCCGCCAAGGCCGAGACGCAGTCCAACACGTCCGTCTGCCTGAAGATCGTCGACAAGGATATCGCCGCTCTGGACGAAGACGGCCAGGCGAATTTCGCCAAGGGTCTGGTCGCGCTTCTCGAAAAGGAAGGCGTCGCCTATGACGTCGGCCACTATCGCGACGCACCGTCGGGCCTGCGCATATGGGCCGGTGCGACGATCGAAGCCGCCGACATGCAGAAACTGATGCCCTGGCTTTCCTGGGCCTTCGAAACGCAGAAGGCGACGCTCTCCCAGGCCGCTGCCTGAGACTTCAAGCGTTCACGGCTCCGCCGATAGGGCGGAGCCCAGCATTCCGAATTATCTGTTTGCTTTCACGCAATTCCGGACGGAAAACCGCTTCGCATCTTCCTGGAATTGCTCATCATCGCTGACCCTTTCAGGAGGCCTATCATGGCACCTCGCGTTCTCGTATCCGACGAACTGTCGGAAACCGCCGTCCAGATTTTCCGCGATCGCGGCGTCGAAGTCGATTTCCAGCCACAGCTCGGCAAGGACAAGGACAAGCTGTTCGAAATCATCGGCAATTACGATGGTCTCGCCATCCGGTCCGCCACCAAGGTGACCGAGAAGATCATCGAAGCGGCCAAGAACCTCAAGGTCGTCGGCCGCGCCGGTATCGGTGTCGACAATGTCGATATTCCCGCCGCTTCGCGCCGCGGTATCATCGTCATGAACACGCCGTTCGGCAATTCGATCACCACGGCCGAGCATGCCATCGCCCTGATGTTCGCCGTTGCCCGCCAGCTTCCGTCTGCCGACGCCTCGACTCAGGCCGGCAAGTGGGAAAAGTCGAAGTTCATGGGTGTCGAGATCACCGGCAAGACGCTCGGCGTCATCGGCGCCGGCAATATCGGTTCTATCGTCATTGCCCGCGCCATCGGCCTGAAGATGCACGTGGTTGCCTATGACCCGTTCCTTTCGAAGGAACGTGCCGAGGAAATGGGCGTCACCAAGGTCGAGCTCGACGAGCTGTTCGCCCGCGCCGATTTCATTACGCTGCACGTGCCGTTGACGGACAAGACCCGCAACATCATCGACGCCGATGCGCTCGCCAAGATCAAGCCGGGCGTGCGCATCATCAATTGTGCCCGTGGCGGCCTCGTGGATGAGGCGGCGCTTGCTGCTGCGATCAAGTCCGGCCACGTCGCCGGTGCCGCCTTCGACGTCTTCGAAGTCGAGCCTGCCAAGGAAAGCCCGCTGTTCGGCCTGCCGAACGTCGTCTGCACGCCGCATCTCGGCGCGTCCACAACGGAAGCGCAGGAGAACGTCGCTCTCCAGGTCGCCGAGCAGATGGCCGACTACCTCGTCAAGGGTGCGGTTTCCAACGCGATCAACATGCCGTCGATCACCGCCGAGGAAGCGCCGATCCTGAAGCCGTTCATCAAGCTTGCCGATGTTCTCGGCGCCTTCGTCGGCCAGGTCACGGAAGACCCGATCAAGGAAATCGAGATCCTTTATGACGGCATCACCGCCGGCATGAACACCAAGGCGTTGACGAGCGCGCTGCTGGCCGGTCTCATCCGCAATCAGGTCGCCGATGTCAACATGGTTTCGGCGCCGATCATGATCAAGGAAAAGGGCATCGTGCTTGCCGAAGTCAAGCGCGACAAGACCGGCGTCTATGATGGCTACATCAAGCTGACTGTCACCACCGACACCATGACCCGCTCTGTTGCCGGCACCGTCTTCTCGGATGGCAAGCCGCGCTTCATCCAGATCAAGGGCATCAACCTCGACGCCGATGTCGGCAACCACATGGTCTACCTCGCCAATACCGACGTTCCCGGCATGATCGGCTTCATCGGCACGACGCTCGGCTCCGCTGGCGTCAACATCGCCAACTTCCAGCTCGGGCGAGACAAGCAGGGCGGCGACGCGATCGCGCTGCTTTATGTCGATGGCCCAATCAGCGATGATGTGTTGGCCAAGCTGACCGCCCATCACGCGATCCGCCAGGCCAAGCCGTTGGTCTTCAACGTCGACTAAGCCCGCCGCCTTCGCAAAGGAGGAGGCGGGGTGATCCATTTGCTCCTCCCAAGAGCCGTCCTGAAACCCGGCGCGACGCAAGTTGCGCCGGGTTTCCACTACTGTTGGCAGGGTTGTGGATAAGTCGGCCGGGCGGGCTATCGAGGCCGGTCAAACGGGCCTATCTCTTTGCCATGGAGGCACTCTGGAAAACGATTTTTGGGGAAGGGATGGGCAAGCCGATCGAGTGGCTGGCAAAGCCCGTATCCGTGGCGATTGTGCTGTTTGCGCGAGCCGTTACCGCCGTCAGAGCGATCTGGCCCGAGAGCGGCATGCATACCGGCCGTTGCATCTATTTCGCCAATCATTCCAGCCATGGTGATTTCATCCTCATATGGGCAGTGCTGCCGCCCCGGTTGCGTCGGCGTGTTCGGCCCGTGGCCGGCGCCGACTACTGGCTGAAATCGAAGCTCAACAGTTTCATCGGCCGCGATGTCTTCAATGCGGTGCTGATCGAGCGGGATCGCGAGGCGCGCAAGGAAGATCCGGTCACGCAGATGGCGCAGGCACTCGATGCCGGCTCTTCGTTGATCCTGTTTCCGGAGGGTACGCGCAATCTGACGGAGGTGCCGCTGCAGCCGTTCAAGAGCGGGCTCTTCCATCTTGCCCAGGCCCGCCCGGATATCGATCTCGTCCCCGTCTGGATCGACAATCTCAATCGCGTCATGCCCAAGGGCGAGTTCGTGCCCATTCCACTGATCTGCACCGTTACCTTCGGCGAGGCGCTGCATATCGGCGAGGCCGAGGAAAAGGCGGGTTTCCTGGCGAGAGCCGAATCGGCGTTGCTGGCGCTTGCGCCGAAGCGGGCGGGAGACTGAGCATGAATGCTGCCAGCGCCGATCTGATCCACCTTGTCCTCGGCATTTTTGGCGTGCTGATCGTCGCCTCCATCGTCGGCTACGTGCTGCAGCGGCGCTTGTCGCCGGATGGATCGAATGCGGCGATCGAAAACCTGAATGCACGCATCAAGGCCTGGTGGGTGATGGTGGTGCTGATCGGCATCGCCTTCGTGGCCGGGCGTGCCGGCGTCATCCTGCTCTTTGCCTTCTGCTCCTTTGCCGCGCTGCGCGAATTCGTGACGCTGATCAACACAAGGCGCGCCGATCATTGGGCGCTTGCCGCCGCCTTCTTCGTTGCCCTGCCGGTGCAATATTACCTGCTCTGGGCCGAGCAATATGGCATCTATTCGATCTTCATTCCCGTTTATGCCTTCCTGTTCATGCCCATCGTCGCGGTGCTGCGCGGCGATACCGAGCGGTTCCTGGTGCGCATCGCCGAAGTGCAATGGGCGCTGATGATCTGCGTCTTCTGCGCCTCGCATGTGCCCGCACTGCTCACCCTGCATATTCCGGGCTATGAAGGACGCAACGTGCTGCTAATCGCCTTCCTGGTGATCGTCGTCCAATTGAGCGACGTGTTGCAATATGTCTGGGGCAAGCTCTTCGGGAAAACCAAGATCGCGCCGCGGCTGTCGCCGTCGAAGACGGTGGAGGGCTTCGTCGGCGGCGTCATCAGCGCTTCGCTGATCGGGGCGGCGCTCTGGTGGGTAACGCCGTTCACGCCGCTACAGGCGGGCCTGCTTGCCTTTGTCATCACGATCATGGGTTTCTTCGGCGGCTTGGTGATGTCGGCAATCAAGCGGGATCGCGGCGTCAAGGATTGGGGCCACCTGATCGAAGGCCATGGCGGGCTGATCGACCGGCTGGATTCGGTCGTCTTCTCGGCGCCCATCTTCTTCCACCTCGTCCGATTCTGGTGGTCAGTGTCATGACAGGCAGGCTGAAAGCACTTGCCGGCAGCAGCATCGTGCATGTGCTTTTCGCGTTCCTTGCCATGGGCGGCTGGGCCGTCTTCGCCAATCGCACGCATCCGATGCCGCGGCCTTTGATTGCGGGTCTTGTGCAAGGCGTGCTTTCGGGCTGCCTGACGCTGTTTCTGAAGTCGGCCGTCGAGGCCCTGTCGCGGCGGTTCGGCGGCTTTACAGTCCTCTGGGCGCCGCCGCTGATCGCCTGTCTGGGTTCCGCGGCGATCCTGGTGACGATCCATGCTCTCAGCGGCACGCCGGAGATCCTGAAGACGATCGCGGTGCCGCTGCTGGTGTCATCGAGCTATGCGGCGATCTACAATTATTCGATTTCCGGCGGGAGGCGTCAAAGTATGACAGGTGAGGGCCATGAAGGGTGAGGGAACAGGCGACAGGCGACCTCTAGCTAGCCGCAACACGCGCTGGGCGCAGGCCTTGGCGCGGCGCATGACCGCGCTTTCGGTGACGCCGAACCAGATTTCGCAGGCGAGCATGGCGATGGCGGCGCTGGCCGGAGGTTGCTTCTGGCTTTCCGGATCCGGCGGCGTCGGCATGCGCGTGCTGCTGCTGATCCTTTCGGCGCTGTTCTGCCAATTGCGCCTGCTCTGCAACCTGCTCGATGGAATGGTGGCGGTCGAGGGCGGCAAGGGCGAGGCTGACGGACCCTTCTGGAACGAATTCCCGGACCGTATCGCCGATATTCTCATCCTTGCCGGCATCGGCTACGGCATAGCAGCGCCGGGGCTCGGCTGGGCTGCGGCCGCTTTCGCGGTGCTGACCGCCTATGTCCGTGAACTCGGGCGCGCCACCGGGAACCCCAGTGATTTCTCCGGCCCGATGGCCAAGCAGCATCGCATGGCGGTCGTCACCGCTGCGGCGCTCCTCTCTGTTGTCGAGGCCTTGTGGAGCGGCGGCATATGGGTCCTGACCGTTGCCCTCTGGGTCGTTGCGATCGGGTCGGCCGTCACCGTGCTGCGGCGCGGGCGCAACCTGATCGGGCATTTGAAGGCCAAGGGGTGATTCGCATATCGGCCTGCCCCTTGCGCCGGATGGCAATCCTTTCTATATCCGTCCACAATTGAGGCGGGCTGCAAAGTGTGCGGCCCATTGTCCCGCATGAAAATTCGCCGCTTTTGCATGGCACTCGGCGGTCAGAGCGTGATCCCAAAAAGTGTGCAGCGGTTTTTGGATAAGATCATGCGACATTAAATAACGAGAGCGTGACGACGTTTCGAAAAAAAAGTCATCCCGCTCGGCAGCATCGAAGATCGTTCAAGACTGGCGGCAACGACCGTGAATACACTGGATTTTGACAAGAGGCCGGAAGATACCCGCGTCGTCGTCGCCATGTCGGGCGGCGTTGACAGCTCCGTCGTCGCCGGCATTTTGAAGCGGCAGGGCTATGATGTGCTCGGCATCACGCTGCAGCTCTACGATCATGGCGCGGCCGTGCATCGCGCCGGCTCCTGTTGCGCCGGCCAGGATATCGACGATGCGCGCCGCGTCTGCGAGACGCTCGGTATCCCGCATTACGTGCTCGATTACGAAAAGCGCTTCCGCGAGACGGTGATCAATCCTTTCGCCGAGAGCTATGTCGCCGGCGAGACGCCGATCCCCTGCGTTGCCTGCAACCAGACCGTCAAATTCGCCGACCTTCTGTTGACCGCCAAGGAGCTCGGCGCCGATGCTCTGGCGACCGGCCACTACATTCGCTCGCGCCCGAACCCTTCTGCCGACAATCCCGGCCGGCGTGCGCTCTATCGCCCGGCCGATGCCGATCGCGACCAGAGCTATTTCCTCTTCGCCACGACGCAGGAGCAGATCGACTATCTGCGCTTTCCGCTCGGCGGCATGCCGAAGGCGGAGACGAGGGCGCTTGCCAAGGAAATGGGCCTCGTCGTCGCCAAGAAGGCCGACAGCCAGGACATCTGTTTCGTGCCGCAGGGCAAATATTCCGATGTAATCGCCAAGCTGAAGCCGAATGCGGCGCTCGCCGGCGAGATCGTCCATCTTGACGGCCGTGTGCTGGGCCAGCACGAGGGCATCCTGCACTATACGATCGGCCAGCGCCGCGGCATCGGCATCGCCACTGGCGAGCCGCTCTACGTCGTCTATCTCGACGCTCGCTCGCGCCGCGTCATCGTCGGCCCGAAGGAAGCGCTGGAAACGCACCGCGTCTATCTGCGCGACGTTAACTGGCTGGGCGACGAAACGCTGATGCAGGCGGCTTCAGGCGAGGGCTTTGCCTGCTACGCCAAGGTCCGCTCCACCCGTGCGCCGTCGCCGGCCGTGTTGCACACCGATGCCAGCGGCATCTATGTCGACCTGACGATCGGCGAGGCCGGCGTTGCTCCGGGGCAGGCCTGCGCGCTCTATTCGGCGCCAGGCGACGACGCCCGCGTCTACGGTGGCGGCTTTATCGAACGCTCCGAGCGCGAGCCGATTGCCGAGGCCTCCCTGAAGGCTTTGCTGGCAAGCCCGGTCGCGGCTTAAGGGGCAAGCAGCCCGGCCAAGAGAAAGCACTGATTTTTCCAAATCATCCGCTTGACACCAAGCCGAGCTGCACCTTATAAGCCGCTCAACCGACGGGCCAACGCTTTTCGAGCAGTGGTTCGTTTGACCTTTGTGCATCATAGACAATTATTATGCGCAGACGTGGCGGAGTAGCTCAGTAGGTCAGAGCAGAGGAATCATAATCCTTGTGTCGGGGGTTCAAATCCCTCCTCCGCTACCAAAATTCCCCGTATAATATCAATACCTTGGGTGTAGCCGGACGCGACTTCCGGAATTTTGACACGGGCTTCCGGAATTTATGGTTTTCTGCCGACCGCGCCCAAGACCACGTGGGGAGCGCCGAATTATAGGATCGCAGGTCACCCTCCAGGCACTCCCTAAAACCCTCGACTCACGTTACGGACCCTTCATTCATTTCGAATGCAGATGGGGATCGCATGTTCAAAAAAATTGGCTTGGTTGCTTTGCTTGTGGCGGGTCTGGCCGGCTGTGCTGGCATGGACTACGCGATGAAGAATTACTCCGGCGTGAAAGTCGTCACATGGGTAAATCCATCGACGAATGCGCAATGGCGGATTTTCGATAAACCGGCAGAAAACCGAATGATGATCACCCTGGGTATTGGCGGCGCGGCTCTACAGGGTGCCGGACAAGGGATCACGCTTGGCGCCGCCGACACGAGAACGCCGATGATCCTTTATCAAGACGCTGCCATTGCTTGGCTAGCATCGAGTGGGCGGCATTGCTCCGCCACCCAAACGTTTCTTGTAATCGAACCGCAATACGAGGTTCGCTATATTTGCCGGTAGGCAAAGTACGAAACTCGGCTCACCGCTGTTTTGAAGGGTCTTTAAGCGTTGTTTGAAGCCCCTTCAAAGAGGGCATCTGTGAGAGTTTGCCACGCATACACCGCAGCCAGGCTGACCACTCCGTTACCGGCCGCATCGGGTCGGTCCGCCCGATCGGCCAGCCCATGATCCAATCCGAAAAGTTCGGGTTGAAGGTCAGGTCTCCGGGCGAGGATCGGGGCCCAGCGTTCAAACTCAGATGGAGCGGGTGGGAAGATGGGAAGCTGAAGGGCTTCGTCGGTGTCGCGCCGCATGCCTGCATGAGCATCCAAAGATGCGTCCAAACCCTCGCAGCCTTGCCGATCCCGAACTGTGACCCCGCAGCTGCCGCGTCGTCCTTCATCCGGAAACAATTGTTCACCAGTACCAATTCGATCTTCGTACAGTAGAGGGACTTTGTCGGCGTGGGCCACAATGAAGAGCGGCCGACGCTGGTGAGATGCGCCGATCTCTGCCGCGCTGAACAGGCCCGCTTGTTCTCGAAGAAGCGCCATTCGGGGTCGAGTTCCCGAATAATCCGGCTGATGTGAGGCCAGAGATGGCGGGGATCGTCTTCGCCTCGCCGGAGACCGGCGAAGCTGAAGGGCTGGCAGGGGATATCCTCCAGTGAGGATATGAACCTTTCCACGCCAAGGGAGGCCGAATATCTATAGGCGCGATGAATCTGGCGAGGATGATCCTATTCCGCTCGTCAGAATGGGCAGGGAACCAAAGCGAGCCATCGCCGTTCCTGACAGGCGACTTTACGCCACTATCAGGAGGATCTAATGGCCGACATCACGCTAGATAAAGACATCAATGCGCAGATCGAAGAGCTTCGAAATCAGATTGCCAAGCTTTCAGCGGATTTGGCCAGCAGGATTGACATTGCTTCCGAACGCGCTGACGAAGCGCTGTCGTCGGTGAAGACGAGGGTTTCCAATGTTGCGGACCAGGCGCGGACCGAAGGCAGAAATGTAGTTCAGGCTGCCAAGGACAATCCAACGGCGACAAGTTCCATTCTTATGGTTACGGCCCTGCTTGGTCTCTTTGCCGGGCTTTTGATCGGCAAGCTGACGGACTAAGAGAACGAGATAATCTCATTCTCGAAAAGTGAAAGCCCGATCAGCAGTCATGCCGATCGGGTTGTCAGGATGACCGGGCCGCCTCCAACCCGAGCTTTACCCTGTGTCACGCCTAGCGTTCCCACCGGTGCCTGCTATCGAAGTCCAAACACAATCACCAATTGACTGGTTGGCAATCATCTGAATTTCCTTACCCTTCTCCAGATTTCCTCAAAAGAGCTGGCATCCTCAATGCGTTTCGTCAATCCAATCCCCTTCGTCAGCGACATAGCTCGCTCGAAGGCATTTTATTGCGACCTGCTGGGTCTCAAAATCCTGAGCGATTTCGGGAACTTCATTCTCTTCGAGACCGGCTTCGCCATTCATGACGGGAAGTCACTTGAGCAAACGGTCTGGAAGAAAACTATTGAAACGTCCAGCCCATACGGGCGCGGAAACATGCTTCTCTATTTCGAACATGAGGATGTGGATGCAGCGTTCGAAAGAATTGCACCGCATGTTGAGCTGATCCATTCCGTCGAGCGACAAGACTGGGGACAGCGCGTGTTCCGGTTTTATGATCCTGATGGGCACGCTGTGGAGATTGGCGAACCGCAGTAGCCAGATAGGTTCGGGTCAAGGGCAGTTGCCGGTGGCGCGGTATCCAAACGGGTGCGCCGTCGACCTCACGATAACCACCATCAGCTCGCCATACTTTCAGCGACATCTTAGATTAGGAAACTGCGATGGAAGTGAAACTTCTTGCGCGTCTTTGCGTTCAAGCGTCACGGAATTTGCGAGGATCTGGCCATGACCTCAAAAGAGAAGAGACTTGCTCGGCATATCATGGTGAAACTTTTGCCTGTTTTCGGCGGCTTAAGCATCCTGGGGGTCGTTGTGCTTTCGATGATCGCATAGGCAGTTCGGCAAGCAAGACGACAAGACGATATGAAATCATTGTCGGACAAGGGGTCGCTTCTGCGGCTCTTTTTGTTGATGCGTGAATGCAAGCCGGGCGAAGTTCTTTGCGTCCGGAAGAAACGATCGCGAGCCCTGAGCCCTGTTCGCTAGATGATCGGTAAACGGACTGAATGGCGCGAGAAAATCCGCTTATCACCCGCATTTGTAAACGGCCATGGATAATTCATGCTAGATATCTTGCAAGACGAAACGCGCTCTGGCACCGTGCCGCCACAGGGGAACGGGGTGTTCAATGAGGATGTTTTTGGCGGCGGCCACTGCTCTGGTGGTCGCCAATTCTGTATTGGCTGCTGACGATGCCGTGAACAACGCGTTCCGGGTCTGCAAGATGATAGATAATACTGGCCTGTTCACCGCGCCGTGCCAGGTTTCCAGCCGGAAATACTCCGTGACGGCGACGATCGACTTGACGACCATCGATGCTCGGAAGGCTTGCACGCAGATTACGGGCGTTGTTGCGTCGAAGGGATTTCATTTTCCCGGCGCAGACTGGACCGTGCAGATCAGGTCGCCATCGAGCGGCGACCGATCGATCGTGTTCTGCCGGCTGCCGAAGTAGCCTCCTCAGGCGGACGCGTTCATTTCGTCCGTCGCAAAGGCCAACTGCAGTTCCATCAGAACCGCATGCATGAAAAGCCCAGCTTGGCGCGATATCTCGTCTTCATCCATTCCCTGCCGTTTCAGGGTGGCGGCAAAGCCCGCCATTTCCGAGCGCCAGAAGCGATTTGCTTCCTCTCCGTGAAGCTGCTGCAGGGCACTGGCGCACCGCCTGATATCACTGGCGCGTCTGTCGGCTGGGAATGCTAAAAGCGACATATCATCTCCGTCATCGGCAAGGCGAATCGCCTGCCTTTGTTGGCACCTTCGCCCGCACTGGTTCACAAAGAATGAATTGCCCCTTCGGAGATCCCACCTGGTTCCGAAATGACCGGATGAGTTCACTGCATCACGGATAGGCCCGCCTCCCGGGCGGCCCTGATCAAGGCGTCCCGTGCGGCCTCCGGAGGAACGGCGCCCAGCATCGCCTCGAGGCAAATGCGCACCGCAGTCACATATTCTTCGCCGCTTTCGACCGGCCAATGCTCCAGTAGCAACTCGGCGACTTGATGTACCGAATTGACGCGGCGATATCCGCCGGTCTCTCCGAGTACGAGTGTTACGGCCGGGAATGGTCGTAAAGTGTTTCGTTTCAAAACGCACTACCTCCGAAACGTATATGCTTCGGTAACCATTGCAAAAAGCGTTCCGCGTCGAACGTCATCTTGCCTGGTGTCTTCGAGGTTGCTTCTGTCAGCCTGTTGCCAGGGGGCGCGATCGAGCCGGCAGCTTGCTTCAACAGCACCTGCCACGCCTATTGTCCGAATAAGCCATGTTTGGATGTCCGACGGCTGTCGCCGTCGACCTCTCGGAATGTGCGTTTGCGAACAGGTTCAGACCGGTCAGCGCCGCGCCTTTGGCGGCGCCCGATGCTGTAAAATCGATGCCGACGGGCTTAGTCCAGCACGTCAGCTTCGACGCAGGCTTCAACAAATGCCATCCTGGCTTCGTTGTGAAGAAGTGAGTTTCCTTCCGCCGCCGAGCAAATATTCCTTGCCGTACTATACTTTTCCCCTCGAACGGTCGGCCAGCGGAACAGAAGATGGTTGAGGGCATCCTTCGGGCTTCTTATTCTCTCCGGCATGCCGTAGCCGATACGCAGGTACACAGGTTCGTTCCAGCGAACGCCGCTGGTCATAATGATCATGTTCATTCAATGGTGCTCCGACATTGGCATCGAAACTCCCGCGAGCGGAAAAAGTTTCGCAATTTCTTGAAAATTGATTGTCTTGTCGGAATGACGCGGCAGCCCAGCCGATAGAAAATGCCGGGCACCCAAGAGCTTATGTGGAGCACTGATCTCGTCGAGCCCGCCGCAAGTGCTGAACTACTGGCGGCGGGACGTTTCAAATCACCTTGCAAGCGGCCGATCGAAAGGTCGGCGGATCACTGGCAGTCGGATATGACGATCTTGCAATGCGGGCAGTTGTCCAGCGCCATGCGCTCGGCTTCGCGCTTGCTGCTGCCGTAGCCAATGCCGTAGTTGACGCGATCGCCGACATAGGCGCCGCATTGTTCGAACCACACGGCCGACTTGCAGGAGTCATTGCCCGCCGAACGGCACTCTTTGATGGCATTATGCTCGGCTTCCGCGCGGCTGGAGCCCCAGCCCAGGCCATAGCCGGCTTCCCCTGCAGAAAGGCCCTGCTGGTCGTCGACGGCGATTGCGCCAAAAGCGAGTGCGGATGATGCGAAGGCGCACGAAATCAATGCTGCGGCCAGGGCCGCGCGAATGTTCTTCTTCATGATTAAATCCCCGAAAACCCAGATAACTTAGGTCAACCTCGGTATATATTGCGCCCCCACCAAGACAAGGCGGGTTGAGGCTCCATTTTTGGGTGGATTTGGCCGGAAGCGGGTTATCTGATCTTGCCGGAATGCGCAGCAATTGTCTTCGGGTGGGACCTATTGAGCGCGGTCAGTGCTGTTGGACCATGGTGGTCTCGATCGGAACACCGGCTTCCATTGCTGCGGCCATGAAGCTGTTTCGGGCCTCCAGCGGGTGCCCGTGGCCGCTCTCGACATCGGCACAGATCTGCAGGGCCATCAAAAACGCCTTGCCTTCCGCCACGGGCCAGGCGTTCAGCAGCATGTCCAATGCATCCTTCGTGGTCCCGACGGTATAGACCTTCCCGGTACGCTTGCAGATGACCATGATGGGATAATTCCAGTCTTTAATGCTCATGGTGCGAAGCTCCGATCCGACGCCGCAGAGGTTAATGCCACGGCGCGCAAAATCTCAAGTTAATTTCGGGACGTAACTGGTGCAGGTCACCGTTGTTTCAATCATCGCCCGGTTGATTCAAGGCGTAGCGCGATCAACTTTGGAGTCGCGCGTCGCGATGCGGTGCGTCTGACCGATACCCGCGGCGCCGAAGACCCTTGCGCGGAGCTATGGGATCATAAATGACTTGGCGTGCAGCGCAGCCGGAGGAAGACAGCGATGGGAAGCTTTGCGGAGATTGAGGAGCGGGCCGAAAAGCGCAAGGGCGGTGCCGCCGCGCTGAAGACGCTGATGCCGAAATTGCCTGATGTCGATGTCCTGCGCGCGCAGGCGGACGATCGGCTTTTGTCGGAGATGACGCGTTATGTCTTCTATGCCGGTTTCGTCCGCAACGTTATCGATTCCAAGTGGCCGGGTTTTGAAGCGGCCTTCTCCGGTTTCGATCCTGCCTTTCTCAATCTCGCGCCTGATGATTACTGGCATGATCTGACGTCCGACACGCGTATTGTCCGCAACGGCGCCAAGATCATGTCGGTGCGGGCGAATGCCCAATTCATCCGGCAGCTTGCCGATGAGCATGGCAGCGCCGGCCAGTTTTTTGCCGATTGGCCGATTGAGGATCACATCGGCCTGCTCGGCGTGCTCGACAAGCGGGCAGAACGGCTCGGCGGCATGAGCGGCCAATATTTCCTGCGGGCGATCGGCCGCGACAGCTTCGTCATGAGCCATGATGTGCTCGTCTGCCTGCGCCTTTCCGGCCTGCCGATCTCGGAAGGCAAGCCGACGAAGAAGGACCTGCGGCTGATCCAGGATCGGTTCAATGCCTGGCACGCCGATACGGGCCTGCCGCTCACCCATCTCTCACGCATCTGCGCCTTCTCTGTCGGAATGCCGGGAGAAGAGGACGAAGCCTGATTGATTTGATCCATCGAATAATATTGGATCGCACGCTGAAACAGGGAAAGATTAAGATGACGACCGACAGCAGGCCTTTGGCCATCAGCGCGCCGGAGCCGCGCTCGCTTGAACTCATTTTCACCAAGGACGCGCTATCCCTGCTTCACTCGAAATACCGCATCGTCGAGGCGGATCCGAATGAAATCGCCGCATTGGGCGACGAGGTGCTGGCAGAAGCGCGCTACATCATCGGCCAGCCGCCGCTGTCGAAGGAGACGCTGGAGCGCATGCCGCAGCTGCGCTGCATCCTGAATGTCGAAAGCAACCTTATCAACAACATGCCGTACGATGTGCTTTTCGAGCGTGGCATCCATGTCGTCACCACGGGTCTGGTCTTTGCAGAGCCGGTCGCCGAGATCGGGCTCGGATTCGCGCTGAGCCTGGCGCGGGGCATCATCGATGCCGATCTGGATTTCCGCGAGGGCAGGGAGCTCTGGGGCGGAGACGGCAATGCCAGCGCCCGGCTGCTTTCGGGCAGCGATATCGGCATTGTTGGGTTCGGCGAACTCGGCAAGGCACTGAACCGGGTGCTGACGGGCTTCCGGGCCAATATCAAGGTGTTCGATCCCTGGATGCCGCCGTCGATCCTCAGGGAAAACGGTGTGCAGCCTGCTAGCCTTGACGAGGTGCTGTCGGGCAGCGATTTCATTTTCGTGGTGGCCTCCGTCACCAGCGAGAACAAGGGATTTCTCGGTGCTGAGGCTTTCGCGCGTATGCGCAAGGGTGCAGCCTTCATCCTGCTCAGCCGGGCCGACGTCGTCGATTTCGATGCGCTGATGGCCGCGGTCTCCTCCGGCCATATCGTGGCGGCGAGCGACGTCTATCCCGAGGAGCCGCTCGGCAAGGATCATCCGGTGCGAGGCCTCAAGGGATTCCTCCGCTCGGCCCATCGCGCCGGAGCACTCGACAGCGCCTTCAAGAAAATGGGCGACATGGTGCTGGAGGACATGGATCTGATGGATCGCGGTCTGCCGCCGATGCGCTGCAAGCGCGCGGAGCGGGAAACGGTATCGCGCATGCGCTCGAAACCGGTGACGCGGAACTAACGGAGCCCCTTGGCTCGTAGTATACCTACGAGTGCATTTTCGGTTCGACTCATCTATGTCTCGGCTACTGGAGCAATTCTCCGAAAAGCGCGCAGCGGTTTTCTGTCCAGAATTGCGTGGAAACAATAACTTAGAGCATTCAAGCGATTCCGCGAAACGCTTGAATGCTCTGGGGAATGGTGAGGATATCGATGGCAAACCGGGAAATCGACATAGCATCCATGGCGAGCAAAGGCCGTGCAACGGCGTTTATCGGCATCGTTGCCATTATCGCCGTGCTGATGCTCGTCTTCAGTTCATGGTACACGATCGATCAGGGCGAGCGCGGCGTCATCCTGCGCACCGGCGCCATGGTCGGTACGGCCGAACCGGGCTTGCATTTCAAGCTGCCCTGGATCGAGACTGTCGTCAAAATCCCGGTGACGCAGCAGGTGACCTATTGGACCTGTCAGAATGGGGCCAGCTGCGAAAACAATGAGCATCCGCAGATGCAGGCCTATTCGCAGGATCAGCAGCCCGCCGACATGCGTGTGACGATCTCCTGGCATGTGCCTGCAGATGCGGTGGAGCATGTCTATTCGGAGTTCGGTTCGATCGGCAATCTGGAATCGCGGCTGATTGCCCGGCGTGCGCCGCAGGACGTGAAGACGGTTTTCGGCAAATTCACCGCCGCCTCCGTCATTCAGAACCGGGCGCAGTTCAACACGGACGTACAGGCGGCAATCGAGGCCGGTATCCAGGGGCCGGTGCAGATCGATAGCGTCCAGGTCGAGAATATCGATTTCTCCGACGCTTATGAGAACAGCATCGAGCAGCGCATGCTCGCTGAAGTCGAGGTGCAGAAGCTGCGGCAGAATGCCGAGCGCGAGAAGGTGCAGGCGCAGATCACTGTGACGCAGGCGCAGGCGGCGGCTGATGCCCGCCGTGCCGATGCGCAGGCACAGGCCGATTCCGTGAGGCTGCAGGCGGAAGCTGATGCCGAGGCGATCCAGCTTCGCGGCGATGCGGAAGCCAAGGCGATCAAGGCCCGCGGCGATGCATTGCGCGATAACCCCAACCTGATCTTCCTGACCCAAGCGGAAAAATGGAACGGGCAACTGCCCACCACCATGCTTCCAAATGGCGCGGTGCCGATGCTCAATCTCGACGCGCGCCAGAACCCCGCCGCACCGGCGGCGGAGCATGAATAGCGGGAGGGCTGGCTAAGGTCCTAGCGACGATCGAGCCTGGCGGCCAGCCGGTCGCCAAGCCATTGCATGCCGCAGACGAGGATGATCAGCACGACGACGACGGCGACCATCACGCCCGTTTCGAAGCGCTGGTAGCCATAGCGGATGGCAAGATCGCCAAGCCCGCCGCCGCCGATCGTGCCCGCCATGGCGGAGGCACCGATCAGCGTCACCAGCGTCACGGTGAAGCCTGCGACGATGCCGGGCATGGCTTCCGGCACCAGCACCTCGCGGATGATGGTCCAGCGATTGCCGCCCATGGCACGCACCGCGTCGATGAGGCCGCGATCGACTTCCCGCAGGGATACCTCAGCGATACGGGCATAATAGGGGATTGCCGCGATGGTGAGCGGCACGATCGCCGCCGTGGTGCCGAGTGCGGTGCCGACGATCAGCCGCGTCAGCGGAATCAACGCGATGAGCAGGATCACGAAAGGCACGGCGCGGAAGCCATTGACCAATGCCGCAAGGACGCCGTTGACGGCGAGTTGCTCGGCAATACCGCCGCGGCTTGTCACGACAAGGGCGAGACCGAGCGGCAGGCCGATGATCAAAGAGATCAGGCCGGATGCGCCGGTCATCCATACGGTTTCCCAGAAAGTGCGCCAAAGCAGGCTGAGGATTACATCAGTTGTCATAGCCTAGAACCTCCACCCGGGCGGAGCGGGCTTTCAGAAAATCGCTGACCTGCGCCGGCAAGGCCGCATCGCGCGTCGGGACCGCGATGAAGAAGCGGGCAACGGGCTGGTTCTGGATGTGGTCGATGCCGCCGTGGACCAGCCGGAAAGAGCGCGGTAGCGCTGCGGAAAGCTCGGCGAAGAGCGCTCCTTGCGCCGCCGGACCGGCGAGGTCGACGCTGAGGATGGCCTCAACCCCTGCTGTCGGCGACAGGCGAGCGGCGATGTGTTCAGGAAGCTGCGGGCGGATGCCGCCGAGCAGGCTTGCGGTGATGTCCGTTTCGGGGTTGGCGAAGACGGTCCATACCGAGCCTTCCTCGACAATCCGTCCAGCATCGATGACAGCAACGCGATCGGCAATCGAGCGCACCACTTCCATCTCATGGGTGATCAGCAGAATGGTGAGCCCGAGCTTGCGATTGATATCCTTCAGCAGCGCGAGGATCGACCGCGTCGTTTCCGGATCGAGCGCCGATGTCGCTTCGTCCGACAGAAGAAGCGCCGGGCGTGCCGCGAGAGCGCGGGCAATGCCGACACGCTGTTTCTGGCCGCCGGAAAGGGCAGCCGGATAGGCCTTTGCCTTGTCGGCAAGGCCGACGAGTTCAAGCAGGTCGCGCGCCCGCTGCAGCCGTTCGGCCTTGGCGACGCCCTCAATCTTCAACGGCAGGGCGATATTTTCCTCGACCGTCTTGGCGGAAAGCAGATTGAAGTGCTGGAAGACCATGCCGATGCGGCGGCGCAGCGGCTGCAGTTCCTTCTCCGAAAGGCCTGCGATATCGCGACCTTCGATATAAATCTCGCCGCTATCGGCGCGTTCCAGCCCGTTCAGGCAACGAATCAGCGTCGACTTGCCGGCGCCGCTGCGGCCGATGATGCCGACGATCTCGCCACGACGCGCCGTCAGCGAAACGCCGTCCAGCGCAGGTGTCGCGCCAAACCGACGGCGGACATCGACGAGACGGATGATTTCATCGCCGGTCGATGGGTGGGGCGGCGGATGGCCGTTGATTGACGTGACAGGGGTGAAGGAGTTCATGTCTGTCTGCTTCCCGATCTTCTTTTTGGGTGCGGCGCGGGTTGAGGCTGCGCGGAAAACGCCAAAGGCGGCCCGGGCAAGATGCCCCGGCCGCCCTGCCGCTCAGCGCTGTCCCCCGCGCGGTTCGGTTATCAATAGGCGCTGAGGCCCGTTCCCTTGTAGACCTTGTCGAACTCAGCCTTGACGGTGTCATTCTGGTAGGCTGCCACCAGCGTCTTCACCCAAGCTTCATTCTCGCTGCCCTGTTTGACGGCAATGAAATTGCGGTAGGGGTTGCCGTCGATCGGCTCCTGCGCGATGCGATCCTTCGGTGTCAGGCCGCTTTTCAGCGCCCAGTCGGTGTTGACGACAGCAGCGTCGAGGTCGTCGATCGAGCGGCCGACGATGCCGGCGTCCAGTTCCTTGATCTCGACATTTTTCGGGTTCTCAGCGATGTCGGCTGTCGTGGCGAGAATGCCGGTGCCGTCCTTGAGCTTGATCACGCCTTGGTTCTGCAGCACGCGCAACGCGCGGCCCTCGTTGGAAGGATCGTTCGGCACGCCGATGACCGCGCCTTTCGGAAGATCGGCCACCGCCTTGTACTTCTTGGTGTAGAGGCCGATCGGCCAGACACCGGTATAGCCGACGCGGACGATATGGTAGCCGTGCTGCTTGACCTGGTTGTCGAGATAGGGCTGATGCTGGAAGGCGTTGGCGTCGACTTCGCCGCGTTCAAGCGCTTCGTTCGGCTGGGTATAGTCGTTGAAGACGATGGTCTCGATCTTCAGCCCCTTCTTGGCGGCTTCCGTGGTCACCACCCGCCAAACATCTTCGTCTTCACCGCTCATGATGCCGACCTTGATCGTCTTGTCGGCAGCGAAAGACGGGGTAGCGGTTGTCATCAAGCCGAAAGCGGCGACAGCGGAAGCAAAGATGGCGGCGAGGCCGGCGCGACGGGAAAGGCGCAGCGCGTCGAAGCCTCTAGAAAGCTTTTCAGTCATGGGAAATCCTGTTCCAGATGATCGAGATCATTATCTCGTTGACGGCTTAATCATCTCAGACGCATGTTCGCGTCGCGAAGCAGGATCATGCGTTGTGCGACGCACTTCTGAAAAACTCTTTTCAGTGCAGTGCAAAGCGGAAACTAATTTTCTACAAATATTATAGATTATTTATGTGGCAAAATAGGCAATTGCCCAAAGATTATGCAAGCTAGCGATGGATCGGGTCCTTCCAAAGGACATTTTCCGGCTTTTCCACCGGCTCGATATCGAGATTGACGACGACAGGCTCCTGTCCGGAGCGGACCAGCACGCATTCCAGTGTCTCGTCGCGGCTGGCGTTGATTTCCTGATGCGGCACGTAGGGCGGCACGAAGATGAAATCGCCCGGGCCGGCTTCGGCGACGAATTCCAGATTGTCGCCCCAGCGCATCCGCGCCTTGCCCTTGACGACGTAGATAATGCTTTCGAGATCGCCGTGATGATGGGCGCCTGTCTTGGCGTTGGCGTGGATCGTCACAGTGCCGGCCCAGATCTTTTCCGCGCCGGCGCGGGCGTGATTGATCGCGGTTGCACGATTCATGCCCGGCGTCTGCGCCGTATTCGGGTCGAGGGCATTGCCAGGGATTATTTTAACCCCATTTTCCCGCCAGTCGATCGTTTGGTGAGCGTGATCGTGCCCATGGTCATGCTCATTTTCATGATTGCCGCACATGGTCTTCCTTTCACCGTTTTGGAAGGGATTCGCGCGCCTCGCGACTATGATGTGTCGTTTTACTCTACGCGAAGTCCTTCAAAAATAAAGAGAATTGCAGAAAATTATCAAAGAGGCTTTTCAAGTCGAGATTAATCTATAGACTTGATCAAGTTAAATGACCGGTGGGAACATTTTGTGTGTGTCCCGCGTTGCGCCGGTCACGACATGGTTTGCCGCGCCGCTTGCCCCATAGACTGCGTTCGGGGCGCGCCAAACTCAAGAAGCAGCGCCTGGTCTCTGAAGGAGACCGATCACTTTCATATCATGCGCCGGACTTCCAATTGAAAGGAGACAGACATGTCGAATGCCTTGCCGCCCCTTCATGAGGGTCATGCCCCCATTACGTTGCAGCAGCTTTTTCGCGAAGGACTTTATGCCTTCGAGGAATGGGACAGCGAAGTAACCGAACCGATTGTGACGTTCGAGGGGCGGATCATCCCCATCAGCGTCGTTTTCGAAGCCATGCGCGAATGCACCGACATCGTGCCCAACAACATCGTTTCGGCTGTGACCGAACGGTTGACCAAGCCCTGGGAGGGCGAAGGTCCGCTTGACACGATGACCTTTTCGACCGCCGCCCGCGTCATGGGCGTCCTGGTTCGCAAAAGGCTGCTGGCCGTGAACAACGGCATCAGCGTCGCTGCTATTGCCGTAGAAGCTCAGGCTACGGAAAAGTCTGACCGCTAGAAACGCGATCAATGATCGAAGGCCCGCTGGCGCAATGCTGGCGGGCCTTTTTCATTGTCAGGGATGACCGACGTCGAACTCTGGATCGACGGGAATCTGCATGGCGGTGACCAGGTGGTTCGTCTGTCCGGCAAGGCCGATGACAGCCAGCAGTTCCCCATGTTGAGCATCCGTCATGCCCTTTGCCCTGGCGGCTGCGGTGTGGGAATGGACGCAGTAGGTGCAGCCATTGGCTGTCGAGACAGCGATGTAGATCATCTCGCGCACCAGCGGATCGAGCGCGCCCTCCGCCATCATGACCGCCTTCAGGCCTTCCCAGGTACGCTTCAGCAAGGCTGGATCCTTGGCGAGGCCGCGCCAGAAATTATTGACGAAATCGGACTTTCGGACCGCACGTATATCATCGAACACCGCCTTCACCGCCGGGATCGCTTCCGCCTCCGTATCATCGAGCAATTTGACCGTCGCCATCCTCAATCTCCTTTCAGCAATCCTGATCTTGTCGAACCATATCGCATTTTCCTGTGGTCTTGGCGGGATGGCCGGCGAATATCCTCCCTCTTTTTGTTTGCAAATGTCATCCATATGTGAAAATACTATTTACATAAGAAGATTGAGGCTGACGCGGGAATCGGCGGCGAGAGTGTTCGCCGAGGTGGAGAAGCGCTTTTGGCCGAGATGATGGCGGGGGAGCAGAAATACTGATGGCGCTGAAGAAGGACTTGCCGCTGGCCGGGTTGGTGGTCGTCGATATGAGCCAGTTCCTGTCCGGGCCTTACTGCACCCTCAGGCTGATGGATCTCGGCGCCAGGGTCATCAAGATCGAACGGCCCGGTGGTGGCGATCTCTCTCGCGGGCTCTATCTCAGCGATGCCGAGAGCGGCGATTCCACCATTTTCCATGCCATCAACCGTTCGAAGGAAAGCCTCGCGGTCGACCTGAAGAACGAGCGCGATATGAGCGCGCTGCGCAAGCTCATCTCCAAGGCCGACGTTCTCGTGCAGAATTTCCGCCCGGGCGTGATCGAGCGGCTGGGGCTGGATTACGAGGCCGCCAGCAAGCTCAACCCGCGCCTCGTCTATTGCTCGATCAGCGGCTACGGCGAAGAAGGCCCGTGGGTATCGCGGCCGGGTCAGGATCTCCTGGCGCAGTCACGCTCCGGTGTCATGTGGCTGAATGGCGACGAAGGGCAGGGGCCAGTGCCCTTCGGTCTGGCGATCGGCGACATGCTGGCCGGTGCGGCAGCGGCTCAGGGCATTCTGGCGGCGCTGGTTCGGCGCGGCGTGACAGGCGAGGGCGGCCTGGTCGAGACTAGCTTGCTTGAGGCGCTGATCGACCTGCAGGTCGAGGTGCTGAGCGTGCACATGAACAGCGGCAACAAGCTGCCGGAGCGTTCGCATGTTCGCAGCGCCCATGCCTATCTTTCCGCGCCATATGGCGTCTACCCGGTGGCCGACGGCTACCTTGCCATCGCCATGACGCCGATCCCGAAGCTTGCCGATCTGCTCGGCATCGAGGAACTGGCGCCTTATCGAGACGACCCGAAAAGCTGGTTCACCTCGCGCGACGATATCAAGGCGATTATCGCGGCGCGCATTGCGACCCGCGGCGTCGACGAATGGCTTGCTATCCTGGAGCCTGCCGACATCTGGTGCGCCCGGGTGCTGAACTGGCCGGAGCTGCTCGGCAGCGAGGGTTTTCGCGTTCTCGACATGCTACAGACGATCGGACGCGAAGACGGGGTTAGCCTCAGCACCACCCGCTCGCCTATCCGCATCGACGGGCAGCGACCGAAATTCGAGCGTGCGGCCCCGCACGTTGGCGAGCATAATGCGGCGCTCTGGGAGGAGTTCGACCTCGGTTGAGGTTTCGAGAGGCGGCCGATGGATTTAGAAGGAGTTTTCCAATGACGCGCATCACCAATCTTCGCGTTTTCGATTTGCGCTTCCCGACATCGCAGAGCCTCGACGGCTCCGATGCGATGAATCCGGATCCGGATTATTCGGCGGCCTATGTCATTCTCGAGACCGACAGGCCGGGCCTTGCGGGCCACGGCCTGACCTTCACCATCGGGCGCGGCAACGACATCTGCTGCATGGCGATCGAGGCGATGCGGCATCTGGTTGTAGGCACCGAGCTTGCGACGGTGCTGGAAAACCCCGGCAAGTACTGGCGGCATCTGACCAGCGACAGCCAGCTGCGCTGGATCGGCCCCGAAAAGGGTGCGATGCACCTTGCTACCGGCGCGGTCGTCAATGCCGTCTGGGATCTGCTCGCCAAGGAGGCAGGCAAGCCGGTCTGGCGCCTGGTCGCGGAGATGGATGCGGAGCACATCGCCGATATCGTCGACTATCGCTATCTGACTGACGTGCTCAACCGCGACGAAGCGGTCGCCATTCTGAAGAAGGCGGAAGCCGGCAAGGCGGATCGTATCGCCACGCTCGAGCGCGAGGGCTATGCCTGCTACACGACCTCGGCCGGCTGGCTCGGCTATGACGATGCCAAGCTGCGCCGCCTCTGCCAGGAGGCTATCGATGCCGGTTTCAATCATGTGAAGATGAAGGTCGGCCGCGATCTCGAAGACGATATCCGCCGCCTCACCATCGCCCGCGAGGTGATCGGTCCCGATCGCTACCTGATGATCGATGCCAATCAGGTCTGGGAAGTCGGTCAGGCGATCGACTGGGTGCGCAAGCTTGCCTTTGCAAAGCCGTTCTTCATCGAAGAGCCGACCAGCCCGGACGACGTCGCCGGCCATCGCAAGATCCGCGAGGCGATCGGCCCGGTGAAGGTGGCGACAGGTGAAATGTGCCAGAACCGCATCATGTTCAAGCAGTTCATCGCCGAAGGCGCGATCGACATCGTGCAGATCGATTCCTGCCGCATGGGCGGTCTCAACGAAGTTCTGGCCGTGCTGCTGATTGCCGCCAAGTATGGATTGCCGGTCTGGCCGCATGCCGGCGGCGTTGGGCTCTGCGAATATGTGCAGCATCTGTCGATGATCGACTACATCGCCGTGTCCGGCACCAAGGACGGCCGCGTTATCGAATATGTCGACCATCTGCACGAGCACTTCATCGACCCCTGCATCATCCGCGATGCCGCTTACATGCCGCCAAGCCTGCCGGGCTTCTCGATCGAGATGAAGCCGGAGTCGATCACCGAATACACCTTCAAGGGTTGATCATCTGCCTCAAGTACCTTCTCCCCTTTTGGGGGGAAGGGGTCACACGGACTGCTTCAGCCAGCGCTGAATGGCCGGCAAATCGGCATCGTCAAGCTCGTGACCAGCAGGAACGGTCGCAAGGTCGACCTTTGCGCGGCCGTTCTGCAGGCGCTCCGCAAGGGGCTGGGTGTATGGGCCGTACAGATCCTTCTCGCCTGCGATAACAAGCACGTCGGCGGTCGACATATCCACCGCCGGCGGATCGGTCAGCACCGCCATGGACCTTAGCAGCACCGCGCGGCGAATGAGTTGCGGGTGCAGTGACAGCATGGCGCCGAGCAGGTTGGCGCCGTTCGAATAGCCGATATAGACCATGCGCTCCGGATCGAGGCCATAGGCATGGACCGCGCCGTCGATGAAAGCGGCGAAGGCCTCCGCTTCGCTGACGATATCGGCCTGATCGAAGGACATGGGCCCGTTCCGGCGAAACCAGCGCGGCGCGCCTTCTTCGAGCGCCCGGCCGCGCACGCCGAGCAGCGTCGCATGGGCATCGATCTTATGGGCAATCGGCAACATCGCCGTCTCGTTGGCGCCGGAGCCGTGCAACAGGACGAAGATATTGCCGTTCGGCTGCTGCGGCGTGAAGAAACGATGGATGAAGGGCAGGTCGCGATAGATGACGCGCGGGTCGCCGGGCATGGAGAACTGCGGCAGGATCACCTCCAGCTCGGCCTGTCGCTCAGGCTTGTCGTCAGGCGAAAAGAGGCGCGTGCCGAGCGTTGTCTCATCCTCATCGACCAGCATGCCCGGTGCATCCGTTGCCAGTTCGAAGAGGATGCGGCCGGGTTCGCGAACATAGAGCGAGCGGAAATACTTGCGGTCATGCATCGCGGTCGGCCACGAATTGACGGCCTGTAATGCTGTCCGCACGGACTGAAGCTCGGCATCGTCGGCAGCGCGAAAGGCGACGTGGTCGACCGTACCCGTGCCCGGTGCACTCGCCCAGAAGCCGCGCGCATCCCTGATGTCGATGATATCGCCGGGTTCCGACACGAGCCGGCTGATGGCGCCATTGGTTGCCTGCGGCCGATAGTCGAAATGGTTGACCAGAAGCTCCCGCGTCTCGTCCGGCGTTTCGCTGAACAGCGTCGCCCCGCGAATGCGGCGAATGGCGTGCTCCTGCGGGATAGTATCGGTCGTCCAGGGGGCGGCCGCCTGCAAGGCGTTGGTGCCGACCAGCTTGACGATGATGCCGTCGGGATCCTTCAGCCGCAGGACCGGTTCGCCGAATTCCTCGAAAGGACCTTCCGGCTTCAGGCCGGCGCTCAAGGCACGCGTCAGCCAGAAACCGATACTCATGGGGTCGATGCCAAGCGAAATCTCGCCGACCTGGCCGACACCGGCGCGGCCCGGCGAGCCGTCCTCCCAGACGAGGAAGGTCACCAGCGAACCGGGTGAACCCTTCGCGTCGCCATAGAGCAGATGAAGCTGGGTGGCATCCTCGAAGCCGCCCGTGCGCTTGACGAGGCGCATGCCAAGGAAGCCGACGTAGAAATCGACATTCGCTTGTACCTTGCGGGTGATCAGCGTGACGTGGTGGATGCCGGCGACCATGGTTGCTCCAGACTCGATTGTGAGATTGGTCGCAATCTAGGGCACAAGCTGCCGTCTGTTCAATGCGCGGGACGTGGAGGGTGTGTTCACGAAATGCGCAATGACGTCTATCGGGCTATGTTATTTCTCGGATTCGGATTTGGCCGCTTCGGATGCTTTTGCCGTCTTCCGCTTGGCCTTCATCTTTGGCTCCGGCGGCGGTTGTGATGCCTCCTTCTCGAGGCGAAGCTCACGCAGGCGAGCCGTTTTCCGCGCGCGCATCGCCTGTTCGCTGGCGAGGATTTCCTTGACGGTGGAATCGAGCTGATTGGCCTTGGCCGGAGCTGCCTGTTTCTTGGAGCCGAATAGATTGTCTTTGTTGGGTGGCGCCATATCGGCCTCCATGGTTCGTGTCGGCGTTGGCGTTGGTTGCAAATATTGCGCGGTGATCGACCGCGCTTGCAGGACTTATGATTTCATCCTGTAGCAGATGACGCGCCGAATAAGCGATATAATTCCGCGACCCTTGGCGGAAACAGTCAATGGAAGCTCTATCACAAGCTGCAACTTGACGAAAAATACCCGGTGAAGCCTGGCGAAAGATAATGGAAATAGCGGGAAATCAATTGAAAAACCTTCGTTTTTTCAATCCAAAATTGTGTCTGGATTTTCCTCCATCCGGGCCGGTTTTTGATGAGATATCTGGCTGTTTCGATATTTTAGGTGTTTCTGCTTGTGAGGAATATGCATATCGGATATAAGCACCGGCATCGATATTGGTGATTGAACTTTGCTGCGACGCGTTCCGCGCAATACTGACGAGCTTCCTCTCAAAATCGGTGTACTGCCATCCAGTTATTCCCTGGATTGGGATTATTATATGAGCGATTGAAAGGTCATCGTTATGAGCACAGGTACTGTAAAGTGGTTCAATGCTGCCAAGGGTTTTGGTTTCATTCAGCCCGATGATGGCGCGACGGACGTTTTCGTGCATATTTCAGCCGTTGAACGCGCTGGAATGAGCACTCTCCGCGACGGCCAGAAGATTTCCTACGAGCTTGTCAAGGACAAGCGTTCGGGCAAGATGTCGGCTGATCAGCTGGAAGCCATGTAAGCCATTTGTTTCCGATCTTTGGCCACGGATGTACTGGCATCGATCGTCGAGACAATGAAGGAAGAGGTCGGGTTAGCCCGGCCTTTTTTGTTGTCTGCAATCAGCTCCGGTTGAGCAGGGTAGACAAGACCGTCTATCAAGACCGATAGCGCCGCTCGATGATCGGCGCTTTTTATTTTGTCTTTGCAGTTGAGCGGTATGGCCGACTCAGTGTTCGCCGAGCCCATCCGCCGGCGATTTGCGGCGGTGGCCGCTGATCTCCGAGCCGGCCGTGCGCGAGAATCTGGCGTTCCAGATGACCGCAAGAAGCGCGATGGCTGTGACGACGATGAAGGCGACGGAGAAGTCGCTCATTTCGGCTTTCGCATGTCCGCGCAGCTGCGTCGAGCCGTGCAGGGCAAGGGCAGCGATGCAGATGCCGAGAGAAAGCATCAGCTGCTGGAAGGTCGAATAGAAGCTGGTCGCTATGCTCATCCGGTCGCGCTCGATTTCGTCATAGGCGATCGTGTTGTAGGCCGTGAACTGGAACGACATGAAGAAGCCGCAGAAGAACAAGATCACGAAGATGACAGGCAGCGGCCAGTCGGGCTGGAAGATGGAGCACAGTCCGTAGCCGAGCGTGCCGATCAGACCGAAGATGATGAGGGCGGTACGAAAACCGAGCGTGCGCAGGATGCGGACCTGGAACGGCTTCATGGCCATGGAGCCGAGCGCGGTCGCGATGGCGATCTGGCCGGCTGCGGCGGCCGAAAGGCCAAAACCGAGCTGCAGCATCAGCGGAATGAGGAAGGGATGGGCGCCCTGGCTGATGCGCGTCAACGAGCCGGCGATGACCGATGTCCGGAAGGTCGGCACCTTCATCAGCGAGAAATCCATGATCGGCGATGGATGCTTGCGGGCATGGCGAAGATAGGCGATGCCGAAGAGCAGGCCGACCGAGATGAGGAAGACGGCCATATAGCCTTCGCCCTCACGGCTGGACATTTCGAAGCCGAACAGCAGCGAGCCTAGCGAAATGCCTGATAGAATGAAGCCCGACAGGTCGAAACGGCCGTTGCGCGGGCCTTTCACATCTTCGATGAACATCGTCACCAGTATGAAGCCGATGACGCCGATGGGCACATTGATATAGAAGACCCAACGCCAGTCGAGATAGGTAACGAACATGCCGCCGACGGGAGGCCCGAGGATGGGACCGACGAGCGCCGGAATGAGCAGCCAGGACATAGCGTTCACCATATCCTTGCGGGCGACGCTGCGCATCAGCACCAGACGTCCCACAGGCAGCATCATGGCGCCGCCGAGACCCTGGAGGAGCCGCGCGATGACGAGGAAGAACAGGTTCGGCGCCTGTGCGCAGAGAAGTGAGCCGACAACGAAGACCGCAATGGCGGATCGGAAGACGGTGCGCGACCCGAAACGGTCGGCGATGGCGCCGCTGGCGGGAATGAAGATCGCGAGGCTGAGAAGGTATGAAGTCAGCGAGATACTCATGGCTGGCGCGCTGACGCCGAAATCTCTTGCCATGGTCGGAAGGGCTGTTGCGAGCACTGTCGCGTCGAGCTGTTCCATGAACATCGCGCTTGCTACGATAAGCGCTACTACACGAAAATTCGGTGCGGCCCGCCGGGTGGGGGCGGCCTGGAATATCTGATCCGACATTGTCGGGGATCGCTCTCGATGGTGCGGAGGGGTCCGGAGACAGAACCGCAAGTCTGGTCGCGGCGCCAAGGCCGGTTCGAATAGCCGCCTGTATACTCCCGCTCGCGCGCGATTTCTATATCAGAAATCGCAAAACTTATTGATCGAAATGGAAAAAATGACGCAGCCGGGCAGGAATGCAACAACGGATGAATGCCAGATGAACAGATGAGGCATTATGCCGTGGTTGTGGCGCTCACCGTTCATTTTACCATGTAAGATGGTGCGCGCGTCGGCGTTTCGGTCTTAGACGTTGCGCGCAAAAATGCCGGTGCCGAAAGATGACGGCACCGGCCTGTAGTGTCGCGATGGCACGTGGGGAAGCGGTCAGTAGCCTTCGGCAAGGCCCGAGCCGGCGCGGCTGTCCATGGCGCCGTTGTAGCGGGCGCCGCCGCCCTTGGCGATATCGCCGAGGCTCTTGCCGCCGACCAGGATGCCTGCGGCCTGACCCCAGACCGGCCAGTCGCCGCCGACCTGAATCGTGTAGCCCATGCCGGCCAGCAGCTTCATCGTATCGGGTGAGAGCGCATAGGGTTCGGTATAGATCTTATCCGGCAGCCATTGATGATGGATGCGCGGTGCGTCGATCGCCTGCTGGATATTCATGCCGAAATCGATGACGTTGATGATCGCTTCGAGCGTGATGGTGATGATGCGCGAGCCGCCGGGGCTGCCGATCACCATGAAGGGCTTGCCGTCCTTGGCGATGATTGTCGGGCTCATGGATGAAAGCGGCGTCTTGTTAGGCTGGATGGCATTGGCTTCGCCCTGCACCAGGCCATAGAGGTTGGGCACGCCCGGCTTGGAGGTGAAGTCATCCATCTCGTTGTTCAAGAGGATGCCCGTTCCGGGCGCGACGACGCCGGCGCCGAAGGAACCGTTCAGCGTATAGGTGACGGCAACCGCGTTGCCATCGTTGTCGATGATCGAATAATGCGTCGTCTCATGGCTTTCGCCGAGGCCCTTCGGCATCAGATCCTTGGAAATGCCGGCCTTGTAGGGATTGATGCTGTCGCGGATCTTCTTGGCATAGTCTTTGTCCAGCAGCTTGCTGACCGGGTTATCGACGAAGTCTGGATCGCCGAGAGCCGAATTGCGGTCGACATAGGCGTAACGCATGGCTTCGGTCATGAAATGCACCGTATCAGCCGAGGCATAGCCGGTATAGGAAAGCGGGTAGCCTTCCAGCACGTTGAGGATTTCGCAGATGATGATGCCGCCGGAAGAGGGCGGTGGCGAGGAAATGATCTCGTAGCCGCGATAGTCGCACTTCACGGGATCGAGTTCGCGGACCTTATATTGCTCGAAATCCTGGTTTGCGAGAATGCCGCCCTTGTCCTGGCTTGCCTTGACGATGGCGTTGGCGATGGGTCCCTTGTAGAAACCATCCGGCCCCTGTTCCGAAATGCCGGAAAGAGCATTGGCGAGATCCGGCTGCGTCAGCTTGTCGCCGGTTGCAAAGGGCGTTCCGTCCACCTTGGTGAAGATCGCGGCCGTGGCCGGATCGCGCGCGAGCCATTTCTTGCCTCCGTTCAGCTCGGCCGCATCGGCCTGATTGAGCGTGAAGCCTTCCTTGGCATAGCGAATGGCGGGCGCCATCAGATCCTGGCGGGACTTGGTGCCGTATTTCTCGCGGGCCATTTCGAAACCCATGACCGAGCCTGGCACGCCGACGGCAAGATAGCCATCGGTGCTTGCGCCTTTGACGACATTGCCCTTGTCGTCAAGATACATGCCTTTGGTGGCTGCAAGCGGTGCACGCTCACGAAAATCCAGGAATGTGGTCTTGCCGTCCCGCAAGCGGATGGTCATGAAGCCGCCGCCGCCGATATTTCCGGCGGTCGGATAGACCACGGCCAGCGCATAGCCGACCGCGACCGCGGCATCGACGGCATTGCCGCCGCTTTTCAGCACCTGCACGCCGACATCTGTGGCCAGATGCTGGGCGGTGACCACCATGCCATGCTCGGCCTCCACCGGCGGCGGCGACGCGGCTCGGGCTGTCGTGATGGAGAAAAGAGCGAATGTGACCAGAGTGGCCGAGGAGATCGCCCGCAGGCGGAATTGGCGCATGATGATGATGCCTCTCGTTTCCGTATTAGGGGTAAAGGAACCCATCATTGACATGGTGTTCAGCGCGAAAATGGCGATATCCGCGGTTGTGATTTTTTTGACGGTGCCGTCGAGAGATGAATCGAAAGTAAAACGCCCACCTTGCGCGAGAGACCGCGGCGGACGCCAACTGACCAATTATTAAGTCAAGCGCGTGCGACGGACGGCGCCTTTCCTCCTTCCCGGGTATAGGAATTGGCTGTGCCTTCGCACTTGCAATATTTCTTTCATTAGTTCAGCCTACTTTAATGAAGACCTTGTCGAGGCCGAAGTGTTGCGCGGAAGGTAATGATGGCCGTCACGAAGCTCGAACAGTGGAAGAACGAACGCAAGACCAAGGCCAAGCCACTCGTCATTGCCGAGAAGACGCATGTCGTCGAAATCGAGTGCATGCATTGCAGCCGCCACTTTCTTCGATGGACATCGATGGCGGCCGCCTACTGGCGCTGCGACGACTGCACCGTTGGCACCTGACTTGCATCTACCCTAGCGTTTACACGATCAGGATGGCGCGGAAATCGTTGACATTCGTTCCCGTCGGGCCGGGGACGAAGAGATCGCCAATGGCGTTGAACGCCGTCCAGGCATCGTTATTCACAAGCATTTCGGCTGGGATCACTCCGGCGTTGCGCAGCCGCGCCACCGTGCCGGCGTCGGCAAAGGCGCCGGCATTGTCCTCGCTGCCGTCGATGCCGTCGGTATCCGCCGCCATGGCATAAATACCGCCATGGCCGTCTATGTCCATCGCCAGCGACAGCAGGAATTCGGAGTTTCGGCCGCCCTTGCCTTTGCCTCTCAGGGTCACCGTCGTTTCGCCGCCCGAGAGCAGTACGATCGGCCTGGTGAAGGGCCGGTTGCGGTGCAGCACCTCGCGGGCGATGGCGGCATGCATGTGTGCGGCTTCGCGGGCTTCTCCCTCGATGGCATCAGAGAGAATGGCCGTTTCGATGCCGGCTGCGCGTGCCACTTCGGCAGCTGCCTCCAGGGAGACGCCGGCGGAGGCGATGAGATGCACCTCGTTGCCGGCAAAGCGTGGATCATCGGGCCGGGGCGCATCGGCGTCCTGTCTTTCGATATGCGCGAGAACGGCGGCGGGCAGCTCGATCCGGTAGAGGCGGATGAGATCGAGCGCCTCCGCACGCGTGCCGGCACCCGGCACGGTCGGACCGGAGGCAACCAAAGCCGGGTCATCGCCGGGAATATCCGAGACAACAAGCGAGACGACCTTGGCCGGATGAGCTGCCGCTGCGAGGCGGCCGCCCTTGATGGTCGACAGATGCTTGCGGATGACGTTCATCGCCGAAATCGGCGCGCCGGAAGCGAGCAGTGCCTTGTTGACGGCGATCTCGTCGGCCAGCGTCAAAGAGCCGGCCGGAGACGGCAGCAGCGCCGAGCCGCCGCCGGAAATGAGGGCGATCACCAGATCGTCCTCCGTCAGGCCTTCGACGAACTTCAGCAGCCGGCCGGAGGCGATCAGTCCTGCCTCATCGGGCACGGGATGGGCAGCTTCGATGATCTCGATCTGGCGGCAGGGCGCTGCGAAACCATATCGCGTCACCACCAGCCCTTCGAGCGGACCATCCCAGCATTGCTCCAGTGCCGCCGCCATTTGTGCCGAGCCTTTGCCGGCTCCGATGACGATCGTCCGTCCTTTCGGCTTGGCCGGCAGATGCGCGCGAATGCCGGTCAGCGGATCGGCCGCACGCACGGCTGCGTCGAACAGGGAGGTGAGGAAGGCGCGGGGATCGGAAGCGGTCATGTCAAAGTGCCTGTCTGCGATGAGCTTGTAACCATTTGGTGGCTTAACTCGCGCCGACACGCAAGAGGCCACAGCGGCAATTGTGTCCGAGGATGTGAATCCCTATGTTCTGAGCAAGGGTTTTATTGCACGATTTGAAGGATTTTCGAAATGGCCGAATTGAAGGTGAAAACGAGACAGACCGGTGCCACCGCCACGGTTGGCCGCACCGGTCTTCCGCACGTGACATCGGTGACGGGTGGCGAAATCGACATCGTCACCTCGCCATCGCAACCGGGATTCAACCCGCTCGATCTGCTCTATTCGTCGCTGTCGGCCTGTCTGGTTCTCAGCGCCCGCATGGCGGCGAGCAGCCTCGGCGTGCTCGACAAGCTCACCGAAGTCACCGCCGTCGTAACAGGCGAAAAGGCGACGGAAGGGCTTTCCCGCGTCGAGAAATTCAATATCGCCTTCACCATCAAGGGCGATTTCGGCGACGAGATCCGCAATGCGATCGCGCATGCCGCCGAAGACGAGATCTGCACGGTGAGCAACACGATCCGCGGCAATCCGAAGTTCGAGACGGTGATTTCGGGGTAGGGTTGGCGCAGACGGAGAGAGCCCCTCATCCGCCCTGTCGGGCACCTTCTCCCCGTTTTTGACGGGGAGAAGGGGATAGAAGCACCATTACTATCCCTCTTTCAGCTCTGGTCTAAGCGAGGGTACAGAGGTTGTCCCCTCTCCCCGCGAGCGGGGAGAGGGCTAGGGTGAGGGGGCCGTTCCGCTATTTGGCGGGCAGCTCAAACCCTTCCAGATAAGGCCCAAGCTCCGGGTCGATATCCACCTTCACGGCGTTGGTGTAGATCGCCGTGGCGATCATGATGCCGGCGAAGGCGACGAGGTTGACGAGCGTGGGCTCGTCATAGCGCGCCTTCAGCCGCTCCCACAATTCCTCGGGAACGGCATTGGAATCCCTGACGATAGCTTTGCCGAAATCGATCAGCAGGGCTTCGTCTTCGCTCGGCACGATGGTCTCGGGCGTCAGCCCCGCATTGATCAGCGCGCGACGGAAGAAGCCGACCGGGATGATCGAGCGGCATTCCGTTGCAATGGCCTGGCAGAGAAGCCAGACGGCGCGATCATCAAGTGCCGGGCGCAGCTCCTCGCGCAGCGTGAACCATTCGGCATAGATGCGATGCGCCACCGGCGAATGCAGCAGTGTCCGCTTCATATTCGTCATGCGGCCGCGCAGCTCCACTTCGCGGTCGTGCTCGGCACGCACTGCGTCGGAGGCGGTCTCGTAATCGATCGGCGTGATATGGCTCATTGGTATCTCTCACTGCGCTGCCGCAGGCGTTGCCTTGAAGAACCGATTGTCCGGGCGCGGCAGGCCCAGATGCTCGCGCAAGGTCGTGCCTTCGTATTCGCGGCGGAAAATACCGCGGCGCTGCAGCTCCGGAACGACGCGGGTCGTCACGTCGAGGAGGCCCTGCGGCAGGAACGGGAAGACGACATTGAAGCCGTCGGAGCCTTCCTCGTGCAGCCATTGCTCCATCTCGTCGGCGATGGTTTGCGGCGTGCCGACGAAGGCGAGGCCGGCATAGCCGCCGAGACGCTGGGCAAGCTGGCGTACGGTCAGCTTCTCCGCTTCGGCAAGCGCGATGACGCGTTCGCGTCCGCTCTTGCTGGCATTGGTATCCGGAATTTCAGGCAGCAGGCCATCCGGATCGAAGCCGGAGGCATCATGGCCGAGCGCAATCGACAGAGATGCGATGGCGCTGTCGTAGTGAACGAGGCTGTCGAGCTTCGCCCGCTTGGCCTTCGCCTCTTCAACTGTATCGCCGACGACGATGAAGGCGGCCGGCAGGATCTTCAGATGATCGGGGTTGCGGCCAATCTCTCTCATTCGTCCCTTGATGTCGGCGAAAATCGCCTTGCCGTCACCGAGATTGCGCGGTGCGGCAAAGACCGCTTCCGCCGTCTCGGCCGCAAGCTGGCGGCCGGCATCGGATTGTCCGGCCTGTACGATGACAGGCCAGCCTTGAGGAGAACGGGCGATGTTGAGCGGGCCGCGTACGCTCAGCTCCTCGCCCTTGTGGGCGAGCACATGCATCTTTTCCGGGTCGAAGAAGATGCCCGTCTCGGCATTGCGGATGAAGGCGTCGTCGGCGAAGCTGTCCCAGAGGCCGGTGACGACATCGTAGAATTCGCGGGCGCGGTGGTAGCGCTCGCCATGGTCCATATGCTCGTCGAGGCCGAAATTGAGGGCTGCGTCCGGGTTGGATGTCGTGACGATATTCCAGCCGGCGCGGCCGCCGCTGATATGGTCGAGCGAGGCGAAACGGCGGGCGATATGGTAGGGCTGGTCGAAGGTGGTCGACGCGGTGGCGACGAGGCCGATCCTGTCGGTGACGGCGGCCAGCGCCGAAAGCAGGGTAAAGGGCTCGAAGGAGGTTACTGTGTGGCTGCGCTTCAACGCCTCGATCGGCATGTTGAGGACCGCCAGATGGTCGGCCATGAAGAAGGCGTCGAACTTCGCCTTTTCGAGCTCCTGCGCAAAGCTCTTGATATGCTGGAAATTGAAATTGGCGTCGGGATAGGCGCCAGGATAGCGCCATGCGCCGGTATGCAGGCTGACGGGGCGCATGAAGGCCCCGAGCTTCAATTGCTTCTGTTCGGTCATCGGCTCAGTCTCTCTCGAAAATTGCCGGGTCGCCACAACATCGCGACGCCGTCGTCAGCGGAATATGCACTACGACGTAGGCGTGCTCCTCACGCATTCAAAGAGCCGATTTCATTTATTTGATCGCTTGCGCGGAATATTCATCCGGCCTGCGTTTCCACGCCGATCTGTCCCGCGAAGACCTTGACCAGCCAGTCTATGAAAACGCGCACGCGCGGTGAAAGCTGGCGGCTGCGCGGATAGAGCATGGATACCGGCGTCCGGGTCGGCGGAAAGTCCTTCAGAATATGCAGCAACTGACCTTTTTCCAGGGCATCCTCGGCGTGGTAGCGCGGGACCTGGATCAAGCCGAGGCCGAGCTTGGCCGCGGCAAAATAACTCTCGGCCGCATTGACGGAGATGGTTGCGGGCAAGGTGATCTCGCGCAGCGTGCCGCCTACCTCGAATTCCAGCGGCAGCAGGCCGCCCGTCGCCGAGGAGCGGAAGCCGACCATGCGATGGCCGTCGAGCGCATCCGGATGCATGGGCATGCCGTGACGCTCCACATAGGCCGGGGCTGCCAGTGTGACCTCTTCCAGCATCGCGACGCGACGCCCGATCATGTCGCTGTCCTGCAGCGTGCCGACGCGCAGCACGCAGTCGATTCCCTCGCGGATGAGATCGACGAAGCGGTCGCCCTCGGTCATCTGAAATTCGATTTCGGGGTAGGTTTCGAGGAAGGACGGCAGGTTCGGCAAGACGAAGTGCCGAGCCAGAGTTCCATGCACGTCGACGCGCAGCACCCCCTTCGGCTTGGCGCCGGCAAAGGCGCCTTCGGCATCCTCTATGTCGGAGAGGATGCGCAGGCAGCGCTGATAATAGGCCTCGCCGTCGAGCGTCGGGCTCACATGCCGCGTCGTGCGCTGCAGCAGCCGCACGCCGAGCCTCGCCTCAAGGTGCTTGATCGCATCCGTCACTGTCGAGCGCGGCAGGCCGGTGTCTTCGGCCGCCAGCGTGAAGCTGCGCCGCTCCACGACGCGGCAAAACACGCGCATGGCATCGAATCTGTCCATCTTATTTGTTCGCCTATTTCGGATAGTGATGCCGATTAATGGCCGATTATCCGCACCATGAAAAGAGGCATCTTCTCCTCATCGAAAGGCGCTGAGGCGCAGAGCCAGCAAGGATGAAGAAAATGAGCAATAATTCCAACAAGGTAGCGATCGTCACCGGCGCATCCCGCGGTATTGGCGCAGCCATTGCGCAGCGGCTGGCCGCAGACGGTTTCACCGTCGTCATCAACTATGCAGGCAGCGAAGCTGCCGCCGAGGAGCTGGCCCGCAAGATCGAAGAAAAGGGCGGCAAGGCGCTGACCGCCAAGGCCGATGTTTCCGATGTCGATGCCGTGCGCCGCATGTTCGATGCAGCCGAGGCGGCTTTCGGCGGCGTCGACGTGCTGATCAACAATGCCGGCATCATGCAGCTTGCCAAGATCGCCGATGCGGACGACGCGCATTTCGACCATCATATCGCCATCAACCTCAAGGGCACGTTCAACACGCTGCGCGAAGCCGGCAAGCGCCTGCGCGACGGCGGCCGCATCGTCAACTTCTCGACCAGCGTCGTCGGGCTCAAGCTCGAATCCTATGGCGTCTATGCCGCCACGAAGGCGGCCGTCGAAACACTGACGGGCATCATGTCGAAGGAGCTGCGCGGCCGCTCGATCACCGTCAACGCCGTTGCTCCCGGCCCGACGGCCACCGACCTCTTCCTCAATGGCAAGAGCGACGAACTCATCGAACGGCTGGCCAAGACGAATCCGCTGGAGCGACTGGGCACGCCTGAGGACATTGCTGCCGCCGTCTCCTTCCTCGTCGGTCCTGATGGCGGCTGGATCAACGGCCAGACGCTGCGCGCCAACGGCGGCATGATCTGAGAGCCATTCTGGCGGTAGGGCAATGCCTGCCGCCGCCACCCCTCTCGACATCATGTCATCGTCAGCAACTGACTATCCAAAAAGGAGCAGGATCATGAGCAAGCAAGTCATCGTCATAACAGGCGCATCGAGCGGTTTCGGCGCTCTGACGGCGCGTGCCCTCGCCAGAGCAGGCCATACCGTCTATGCCGGCATTCGCGAAACCAAGGGGCGCAACGCGCCGCAGGCGGAAGCCGTTGCCGCTTTCGCCAGGGAGAATGGGGTCGATCTCAGAGCTGTCGAGCTCGATGTTGCCTCGGATGCATCGGTCGAAGCCGGCATTGCCGAGATCATCGCCCAGCAGGAGCGCATCGACACCGTCATCCACAATGCCGGCCATATGTCCTTCGGCCCGGCGGAAGCTTTCACGCCGGAGCAGTTTGCCGAGCTCTACGACATCAACGTGCTCAGCACCCAGCGCGTCAATCGCGCCGTGCTGCCACATCTGCGCAAACAGCGCAGTGGCCTGGTTGTCTGGGTATCCTCGTCCAGCACCCGTGGCGGCACGCCGCCCTACCTGTCGCCTTATTTCGCCGCCAAGGCGGCGATGGATTCGCTGGCTGTCTCCTATGCGTCGGAGCTCACCCGTTGGGGCATCGAAACAGCGATCATCGTGCCCGGCGCCTTCACGAAGGGCACCAACCATTTCGCCCACTCCGGCTCGCCCGCAGACAAGGCCCGCGCTGCCGAATACGACAACGGTCCCTATGCAGGCGTTCCTGATCAGGCATTGAAGGGCCTCGCCTCGCTGGAACCGGCCGACGCCGATGCGGCCTCCGTCGCGACCGCGATCGTCGAAGTCGTGGATATGCCCTTCGGCACACGCCCGTTCCGTATCCATATCGATCCGTCGGAAGACGGTGCGGAAATCGTCAATGGCGTCGCCGACCGGGTGCGCGCCGAGCTTTTCCGGCGCATCGGCCTGGAGGATCTGCTGAAGCCGCATGTAAGGGGCTGAGGCTTCGCCACCACCCTTCCAGCGGGTCAAATCGCCGCTTCTGTGCCACAGGGGCGGCGATCACTTGCTTCCATAGAGACTATTTTGCGTCGTATGGCATTCCAAGCCTATAAGTTTCGTACTAAAGCGAATCCTTTAGAGGGTCGGGAGATATCCATGGACGCGAAGGACATCGGCGAAATCGCCAGCTGGCTCATGCAAGCAGGCCTCAAGGGCATGGCAGAAACCGATATCCTGGCGGGTTTCTGCGAGCAGTGCCGCCAGCATGGCCTCAACCTCGATCGAGCCATGGCGCTGATGGACACGCTGCATCCGGTCTATGAAGGCCGTGCCTTCCGCTGGGACGGCAACCGGGTGATCGAGCGCGAGTTCGAATATGGCCCGTCGCATCAGGGGATCGCCGCCGAGAATTGGCAACGTTCCGCCTTCTATCATATGTTGACGACAGGCGGGGACGAGGTGCGCCGGCGTATCGGTTTTGGCGAGCCGGCAGATTTCTACGGGCTCGATACACTGCAGGCCGATGGTCACACGGACTACATTGCCATGGTGCACCGTTTCGAAGAGGGCGGTACGATCGGCGAGATGGACTGCTTCTATTCCAATTTCGCCACCGCTGCCGAAGTCGGTTTCCCCGACGAGGATCTGTACGTGCTGCGCAAGCTCACGCCGGCGCTGGCGCTGGCAATCAAGTGCACCGGCATGAGCCGCATCGCCCGCACGATCGCTGAGGTCTATCTCGGCGAGGATGCCGCCCGCCATGTTCTCGAAGGCAAGATCACGCGCGGCAAGACCGAACGGATTTCAGCGGCGCTCTGGTTTTCCGATCTCGCCAACTATACGCGCATTTCGGATACCGCCGAGCCGGATGAGATCATCCCGATGCTGAACGCCTATGCCGATGCCGTCATTTCCTCGATCCACGAGGCGGGCGGCAACGTGCTGAAGCTGATCGGCGACGGCACGCTGGCGATCTTCAAGGCCAGAAATTCGGCCGATGCTTGCGCCGCTGCGCTGATGGCGGAATCGCTGCTGCGCCAGCGGTTGCGCGATCTCAACGCCCAGCGGCAGATCGAAGGCAGGCCCGTCACGGATGTCTATCTCGGCCTGCATATCGGCGATGTCTTCTACGGCAATATCGGCAGCATGGACCGGCTGGACTTCACCGTCATCGGGCCTGCTGTCAACGAGGTGAGCCGCATTGCCTCCATGTGCCGTTCGGCCGATCGCAACGTCCTGATGTCGTCGAACTTCGTCGAGGCGCTATCGACACACAACAGCAACGATCTTGTCTCCGTCGGTCGCTACGCGCTGCGCGGGGTCAACCGACCGCAGGAACTGTTCACGCTCCTGTCTTCGGCAGCGTGAACGCTCTATCTGTTTGTTTCTTTACGCATTCCAGACGGAAAACCGCTTCGCACTTTTCCTGGAAATGCTTTAGCGGCGGCCGGCGGCGAACATCGGGCCGCCCTTGCTCGATGGAAAGCCGTAGCCGTTGATCATGACGAGATCGATGTCGCTGGCGCGGGCAGCAATGCCTTCCGCAAGCAGCGCGTCGCCCTCATCGGACATGGCTTTCAGCAGGCGGGCAACGATCTCTTCGGCGGTGAAGTGCTTTGGCACGATGCCTTTCTCGGCGCGTGCGGCTTCGATCATGGCTGTTACGCCGGGATCGATCGTCCGTTTGCCGTCGGGATAGGCATACCAGCCACGCCCGGCCTTCTGGCCGAAGCGGCCGGTCTCGCAGAGGCGGTCGGCGATGACGACATAGCGTTCCGCAGGATTGCGCGTTGCAGCCTGCCGCTTGCGGCGCGCCCAGGCGATCTCCAGGCCTGCCATGTCGTAGACGGCAAAAAGACCCATGGGAAAACCATAGGCTTCCAGAGCCGCATCGATTTCGTCGGGCAAAGCGCCGTCCTCGACCATGTATTCGGCCTCGCGGCGATAGGCCGAGAAGACGCGGTTGCCGATGAAGCCTTCGGTGACGCCGCAGACGATGGGCAGTTTGCTTAAGCGTTTCGCGAATGCCAATGCGCTCGCCAGGACCTCCGGCGCCGTCTTCTTGCAGTTCACCACTTCCAGCAGCCGCATGATGTGGGCGGGCGAGAAGAAGTGCAGGCCGACGACCCGCTCGGGCCGCGCGGTTGCCGCAGCGATGACGTCAGGATCGAGATAGCTGGTATTGGTCGCGAGAATTGCGTCGGCGCGGACGATCGTATCGAGGCGCTGGAACAGTTCGGTCTTGACGGTGAGGTCGTCGAAGACGGCTTCGATGACGATATCGGCCTGCCCGAGTTGCTGCATATCGGCGGTCACGCTCAATCGACTTAAACGGTCCTCGCGACCCGCCGCGTCGAGGCGGCCGGATTGCACCGCCTTGTCGAGAATGCCGGCGATCCGTTCGCGGCCCTTCTCGGCTGCTTCGGCACTCTGCTCGACGCCGATGACGCGATAGCCGCCGTTGAGCGCGGCGACCGCGATGCCCGATCCCATCAGGCCGGTGCCGACGATGCCGACGGTTTCAATCCTGCGTGGGGTGACTGTCTCCAAACCTTCGACCTTGCCGGCTGCGCGTTCGGCGAAGAAGACATGGCGCAGCGCGGTCGCCTCCTCGCTGTCGCGAAGCTCTAGGAAGGTGCGGCGTTCGTCGGCCAACCCCTCGGCCAGGGGAGAGGATGCGGAGAGGCGAACGAGGCGGACGGCTTCCGTTGGGGCACGCTGGCCGCGTGCCTTGCGCAGTGCATCGGCGGCTGCCTTTTCGGTGGTTTCAATGAGAGCAGATGGAACGGAAAGCATACCGGTACGGCGCAAAGATGAGGCGTCGGCATTCTTGATATCGGCAATGGTGTCTGCGAGCAGCGTGCTTTCGGAGACTCTGTCCACAATGCCGAGCTTGAGGGCTTCCGAGGCAGAAATGATGCGTCCGCCGGCGATCATATCGATAGCGGCAGCGGTGCCGATGAGGCGTGGCAGGCGTTGCGTGCCGCCAGCGCCGGGCACGATGCCGAGCTTGACTTCCGGCAGGCCGAGCTTGGCTGATGGAGCCGCATGGCGGCGGTGGCAGGCCAACGCCACTTCCAGGCCGCCCCCGAGCGCTGCGCCATTGATCGCCGCGGCGACGGGTTTCGGAAAGGTTTCGATGCGGGCAATGACGTCAGGCAGGAGCGGTTCGACCGGTGGCTTGCCGAATTCCTTGATGTCTGCGCCGCCGATGAAGCTGTTGCCCGCGCCTGTCAGTACGACGCCGGCGATTGCGCTTTCGTTCTCGGCATGATCGAGCGCCGCCATCAGGCCGGCCCGGACATCGGCCGAGAGCGCGTTGACGGGCGCATTGTCTATGGTGACGACGATGACCCCGTCGGTCAGCGCCGCCGAGATGGTGTCCGAAAAGCGCAGTGCCGACATGATCTTGACCGCCTGTGCGATATTATTCCGGAATGATGGCGGTTGCCTGGATCTCGATCTTGGCGCGATCCTCGACCAGAGCGACGACCTGCACGGCGGCCATGGCCGGGAAGTGCCGGCCGATGATTTCGCGGTAGGCCTGACCGATAGCCTTGAGGCTACCGAGATATTCCTGCTTGTCGGTGAAATACCAGGTCATCGAGGTGATGTGCTTCGGCTCGGCGCCGCCTTCGGCCAGGATGGCGACGACATTTTTCAATGTCTGGCGCACCTGCTCGACAAAGTCGTCGCTTTCGAATTCGCAGGCGGCATTCCAGCCGACCTGGCCGCCGACGAACACCATGCGGCCGGTTGCCGTCATGCCGTTGGCATAGCCGATCGGCTTGGCCCAGCCTTCAGGTTGCAGGATGGTGTGCATCGGTCGTCTCCAGATGAGAGGTCAGTGCGGCGCGGATATCATCCGGCCAGGCAAGCGATTGATGGTTATCGAGCGAGGTGGCGACGACACGGTGCTTGGCAGTCCAGAGCACATGGTCGTTCGCCGAGACCTGGTGTTCCAGGTCCAGCGACGAGCGGCCGATGCCGCGCACCGTCAGCAGGAATTCGAGGTCGTCGCCCTGAAGGCCCGGCTTCATGAAAGTCAGATCGAGCCGCACGGTCGGGACACCGATGCGGCGCTCGTCGATCAGCTTTCGCCAGGAAAAGCCGATCGAGGCAAAGTAATCTTCCAACACCCCGACGAGGATGTTCAGATAGGACGGGAAATAGGCGATCCCCGAGGGGTCGCAATCTCCGAAGCGCAGGGGTCTGGTGGTTTTAAACGCCAAGACGGACCTCAATTCGCAAAGGCGGCGATGCCAGTGATGGCGCGGCCGAGGATGAGGGCGTGGATGTCGTGGGTTCCCTCGTAGGTGTTGACCACCTCGAGGTTGACGAGATGGCGGGCGATGCCGAACTCGTCGGAAATGCCGTTGCCGCCGAGCATGTCGCGCGCGGCGCGGGCGATATCCAGCGCCTTGCCGCAGCTGTTGCGCTTGAGGATCGACGTCAGCTCGACAGGCGGATGGCCGTCTTCCTTCATGCGGCCGAGACGCAGGCAGCCCTGCAGGCCAAGGGTGATCTCGGTCACCATGTCGGCGAGCTTCTTCTGGATCAGCTGGTTGGCGGCAAGCGGCCGGTCGAACTGCTTGCGGTCGAGCACATATTGCCGCGCCTTGGCATAGCAATCCTCGGCAGCACCCAATGCGCCCCAGGCAATGCCGAAGCGGGCGGAGTTGAGGCAGGTGAACGGACCCTTCAAGCCAGAGACGTTCGGCAGCAGGTTTTCCTCCGGCACGAAGACATTGTCCATGACCACTTCGCCCGTGATCGAGGCGCGTAAGCCCACCTTGCCGTGGATGGCGGGTGCCGACAGTCCCTTCCAGCCCTTTTCGAGGATGAAGCCGCGGATGATGCCGTCCTCGGTCTTTGCCCAGACGACGAAGACATCGGCGATCGGTGCGTTGGAGATCCAGGTCTTGGCGCCGGTGAGGCTATAGCCGCCATCGACCTTCTTTGCCCGCGTCACCATCGAGCCGGGGTCGGAGCCATGGTTCGGTTCGGTGAGGCCGAAGCAGCCGATCCATTCGCCAGTGGCAAGCTTCGGCAGGTATTTCTGCTTCTGGGCCTCAGACCCGAAAGCATCGATCGGCACCATGACCAGCGAGGACTGCACGCTCATCATCGAGCGGTAGCCGCTGTCGACGCGCTCGACCTCGCGGGCGATCAGGCCATAGGCGACATAGCCGAGGCCGGCGCCGCCATATTCCGGCGCAATCGTCGGGCCGAGCAGGCCGAGTTCGCCCATCTCGCGGAAGATCGTCGGATCGGTCTTTTCATGGCGGAAGGCTTCGAGCACGCGGGGGGCAAGCTTCTCCTGCGCATAGGAATGCGCGGTGTCCAGCACCATGCGTTCTTCATCGCTCAGCTGCTCCACCAGCCGGAACGGATCGGCCCAGTCGAAAATCTCGCGGCTCATGCTGTCGTCTCCCACTAATTGGCTTTCAGAAGTTCGCGCGCGACGATGAGTTTCTGAACCTCCGTTGCACCTTCATAGATGCGAAGCGCGCGGATCTCCCGATAGAGTTTTTCCGTTATCTCGCCGGACCTTACGCCACGTCCACCGAAGAGCTGAACGGCGCGGTCGATGACGCTCTGTGCGGTTTCCGTAGCCGTCATCTTGGCCATGGCCGCCTCGCGCGTCGTCGGCAAGCGCTGCACGTCGCGACGCCAGGCCGCCCGATAGGTGAGCAATGCCGCCGCGTCGATGCCGGTCGCCATATCGCCGAGGGCGGCCTGCGTCAACTGAAGGTCCGCGAGCCTTCCGCCAAACATCGGACGCGCGCGAACATGGGCAAGGGATTCATCGAGCGCGCGGCGGGCAAAGCCGAGGCCTGCGGCAGCGACCGAGGCGCGGAAGATATCCAGCGTGCGCATGGCGATCTTGAAACCTTCGCCCGGCGCACCGAGCCGCCGCGACGCGGGGATGCGGCAATTCTCGAAGCGGATCGTCGCCAGCGGATGCGGCGCGATCACCTCGATGCGCTCGGCGATGGAAAAGCCGGGATCATCGGCAAAGACGACGAAAGCGGAAATGCCGCGCGTTCCCGGCGCCTCGCCGGTGCGGGCAAAAACCGTGTAGACGTCGGCGATGCCGCCGTTCGAGATCCAGGTCTTCTCGCCGTCGAGAATATAATGGTCGCCATCGAGGCGGGCGGCACAGCTCATGGCCGCCACATCGGAACCGGCGTCTTTTTCCGAAAGCGCGAAGGCGGCAAGCCAATCGCCCGAGCGCACTTTGGGCAGAACAGCCGCGCGCAGCTCTGGTGAGCCGGAAAGGCCGATCGCGCCGGTGCCCAGCCCCTGCATGGCAAAGGCGAAGTCGGCAAGGCCGTCATGCCAGGCAAGGGTTTCGCGTGCAAGGCAGACGAGGCGGGAGTCGATCAGCGGTTCGTCATGGGAAGAACCCGTGGCGGCGGCAAGAAGCCCGGCATCGCCGAGCGCCTTGACCAGCTTACGGCAAGCGCCGTCGACATCCCTGTGATCGATCGCTGCAACGGCGGAGGATTTGGCGAAAGTGTCCACCTCAGCCGCGAATTCACGGTGGCGTTCCTCGAAGAACGGCCAATCCAAATGGTCTCGCGTCGGACCGGGGAGGGCGCTTGCCATAGACATAGCCTAGTCTCCCTGAAATTCCGGTTTGCGCTTGGCGGCGAAAGCTTCGAAGGCGCGACGGAAGTCCTGCGTCGCCATACAAACGGCCTGGGCTTGCGCTTCGGATTCGATCATCTCGTCGATGCCCATCGCCCATTCCTGGTTCAGCATGGTCTTCGTCATGCCATGCGCGAACCAGGGGCCATCGGCCAACGAGCGGGCGAGTTTGACGGCTTCCTGCTCCAGATCGGCGCTGGCGTGCAAGCCGTTGTAGAAGCCCCAGGCCTGACCTTCGCTCGCCGTCATCGAGCGGCCGGTGAAGAGAAGCTCGGCGGCGCGACCCTGGCCGATGATGCGGGGCAGGATACCGCATGCGCCCATGTCGGCGCCGGCAAGACCGACGCGGGTGAAGAGAAAGGCGGTCTTGGCTTCAGGTGTCGCGAGCCTCAAATCGGAGGCCATGGCAAGGATGGCGCCGGCGCCGGCGCAGATGCCGTCGACGGCCGAGATGATCGGCTGCGGGCATTTGCGCATCGCCTTCACGAGATCGCCGGTCATGCGTGTGAAGGCCAGAAGCTCGGGCATGGCCATGCGGGTCAACGGTTCGATGATCTCGAACACATCGCCACCGGAGGAGAAATTGCCGCCGGCGCCCGTCAATACCACGGCGCGAATATCCGATGCATAGACGAGATCACGGAAGAGGTCGCGCAGCTCGGCATAGCTCTCGAAGGTCAAGGGATTCTTACGTTCCGGGCGGTTCAGCGTGAGCGTAGCGACGCGGCCATCCTCGCTGACATCCCAGAGGAAATGCTGCGGCTTGTAATCCTTGAAGGGCTTCAGATGGCCCCGCATCGTCATATCTAGATCGCTCATCCCCTCAAATCTCCCCACCGGCAACCGCGATTGCCTGTCCATTGATCGATGCCGCTACCGGCGATGCCAGCCAGAGAACGGTATCAGCGACTTCCTCCGGTGTGACGAGCCGCCCCTGCGGATTGGATTTCGTGAACTCGCCAAGCGCCTGCTCGGCTGTGCGCCCGGTCTTGGCGATGAGGGTTTCGATCGATCGCTGGATGATCGGCGTATCGGTGAAGCCGGGGCAGACGGCATTGACTGTCATGCCGGTCTTGGCGAATTCCAGCGCCAGCGAACGGGTCAGGCCGACGACGCCATGCTTGGCGGCGACATAGGCGGAGACGTAGCCATATCCCTTCAAGCCGGCCGTCGAGGCGATATTGATGATGCGCGCGCCGACGCCATGCGCCTTCAGATCGGGCAGGACTGCCTGCGTCACCAGAAAGACACCGGTGAGGTCGACTGACAGGACATGGTTCCATGTGTCCAGGCTGGTCTTCTCGAAAGACGCGCTCGGCGCTTCGCCGGCGTTGTTGACGAGAATATCGATGGGGCCGAATTTTTCGCGTGCCCTTGCGAGCCCCTGGGCGATAGCCTCGGTACTTGTGACGTCGAACCCATCGACGACGAATGCCTGCGCGCAGATTTCGGCTGCGACCGCTTCCAGAGGCTCCTTGCGGCGGCCGACCAGGGTGACGCGCGCGCCGTCCGCTGCAAGCGCCCTTGCGATCGCTGCACCGATGCCGCTGCCGGCGCCGGTGATGAGGGCGTGACGGCCCGCAAGTTTGCCCGAAGTCGTCATCTGATCCTCACTTCGCCGGCGCGGTCGTGGCCGCGCGGGCAAGGTTGGTTTCATATTGCGTCTTACCGGAGAGATACTGCTTCGGCCAGGGAATGGACGTCAGGCCGATCTTGGCGGCCTCATGCAGCGACCAGGCGGGATCGGCCAGATGCGGGCGGGCGACGGCGCAGAGATCGGCGCGGCCGGCGGCAATGATCGAATTGGCGTGGTCGGCTTCCGAGATTGCGCCGACGGCAATCGTGGGAATGCCGATCTCATTGCGGATCTTATCGGAAAAGGGTGTCTGGAAGAGGCGGCCGTAAACAGGCTTTTCCTCTTTCGATACCTGGCCGGAGGAGCAATCGATCAGATCGGCGCCGGCCTCCTTGAACAGACGCGCGAAGATCGCAGCATCTTCCGGCGTGTTGCCGCCATCGGTCCAGTCATGGCAGGAGAGGCGGACGGACATGGGCTTGTCTGCGGGCCAGATCGCCCGCATGGCCTTGAAGATTTCAAGGGGATAGCGGGCACGGTTTTCATGGCTGCCGCCATATTCGTCATCACGCGTGTTGGTGATCGGCGACAGGAAGCTCGACAGCAGGTAGCCGTGGGCGCAGTGCAGCTCCAGCCAGTCGGCGCCGGTCTTGACGGCGAGTTCGGTCGAGCGGATGAAGTCGGCCCTGACGCGATCCATATCGGCGCGGTCCATGGCCTTCGGCACCTGGCTGTTTTTAAGGTAGGGGACAGCTGACGCCGAGATCAGCGGCCATTCACCTTCCGCCAACGGCTGATCGATCCCTTCCCAGGCAAGCTTCGTCGCGCCCTTGCGTCCGGCATGACCGAGCTGAATGCCGACCTTGGCGGCGCTGCTCGTATGAACGAAATCGACGAGCCGCTTCCATTGCGCGACCTGTTCGTCGTTCCAGAGGCCAAGGCAGCCGGGGGTAATGCGTGCATCCGGTGTGACGCAGGTCATCTCCGCGAAGATCAGCCCGGCACCGCCAAGCGCGCGCGAGCCGAGATGAACGATGTGGAAATCGTTCATGATGCCGTTTTCCGCCGAGTACATCGCCATCGGCGAGACGACGATGCGGTTGACGAGCTGGACATCGCGCAGGCGATAGGGCGTGAACATCGGCGGCAGGCAGCGGTCGTTGCCGACGGCGAGGCCGGATTTCTCCGCGAACCAGCGCTCGAAACCTTCGAGCCAGTTCTTGTCGCGAAGCCTCAGATTTTCGTGGCTGATGCGCTGCGAGCGGGTGAGCATCGAATACATAAATTGCGGTGGCTCGAGCGTGTCGGCATAGCGGCGTCCCACGACTTCGAACCATTCCATTGCGTTGCGGGCGGCATTCTGGATGCGGGCGACGTCGACGCGGCGGATTTCCTCGTAGGTTTCGAGAACGGCCGGGATCTTGTCCTTATCGTGCCCGTGGATCTGGAACTGCCTGGTTAGTTCGATGGCATCGTCGATGGCGAGCTTGGTGCCGGAGCCGATGGCGAAATGCGCGGTGTGGGCGGCGTCACCCATCAGCACGACATGCGAATTGCCGTTGAAATGGCTCCACTTGCCGCAGATGAGCCGGTTGAAATTCAGCCAGGCCGATCCCCGGATATGGCGCGCATTGGTCATCAGCGACGCGCCGTCGAGCACTTCGGAAAACAGGTTTTCGCAGAAGGCGATGGAGCCATCCTGATCCATCTTGTCGAGACCGTGGGCGAGGTAGGCCTCCTCGGTGGTCTCGACGATGAAGGTCGAGGTCTTGTCGTCGAACTTGTAGATATGCGCCTGGAACCAGCCGTGTTCGGTCCTGCGAAAATCGAAGGTGAAGGCGTCGTACTGCTTGTTGGTGCCGAGCCAGATATAGCGGTTCGGCCGGGTGATCATATCCGGCTTGAACACCTCTGGATAATGGTTGCGAATGCGGGAATTGAGGCCGTCCGAACCGATGATGAGATCGGCATCGGGGTAATCGAGATCGGAATTGACGTCGGTCTCGAAGATCAATTCGACATGGAGAGCTTCGCAGCGCTTCTGCAGGATATTCAACAGCTTCTTGCGGCCGATGCCGACGAAGCCGTGGCCTGAAGTGCGCTGACGCGTGCCCTTGAATAGGACTTCGATATCGTCCCAGTGATTGAAGGCGTCCTCGATCTCGGCCGCACTTTCCGGATCCCATTCGCGCATCGATATCATGGTGGCATCGGAGAAGACCACACCCCAGCCGAAGGTGTCATAGGGGCGGTTGCGCTCGACGACGCGGATCGAATGTTCGGGATGAAGCTTCTTCATGAGAAGCGCGAAGTAGAGGCCGGCAGGCCCGCCGCCGATACAGACGATGCGCATCGCTTATCCCTCCTCATGCGACCGAAGTCGCCTCAAAATCATTTAAGTTTAAAATATCTTGTCGTGACGGTTCGTCAAGGCTTGTCTTGCCGGAATCTGCGATCAGCAGAAAGCCACAATAGCTCAAAATTCCAAAATTGCCTTTTGAAATCAAAGAGAATCCAAAAATATTTTAGGCTTAAAATTTCTTGCTTGAACATTTCGATCTTCGATGCGATCTTTTTTATCGCGCTACACGGCTGCAGGGGAAAGCGGCGGTCCTGGCGATTTGATCGAGAAGAATGCGGGAGCAAGGCGATGCTGGGACCGACCGGTCATACCGATACATTCACGCGAGACAATCTGCCGCCCTTCGGCGAATGGCCCGAGTTGCTGATGGATGGTTTCGACTATCCCGAATGGCTGAACGCCGGCTTCGAACTCAGCGACCGGATGGTTGAGCGAGGTTTCGGCGATCATGTGGCGCTGATCGGCAACGGCCGCCGCCGCACTTATAAGGAATTGGCGGACTGGACCAACCGCATCGCCCATGCGCTTGTCGAAAATTTCGGCGTGAAGCCCGGCAATCGCGTTCTCATCCGCTCCGGCAACAACCCGGCGATGATTGCCTGCTGGCTGGCGGTGACGAAGGTCGGAGCCGTCGCCGTCAATACCATGCCGATGCTGCGGGCGGGCGAACTTTCGAAGGTCATCGACAAGGCGGAAATCTCGCTGGCGCTTTGCGATACGAGGCTGCTTGAGGAGCTTGTCGCCGCGGCCAAGGATAGCCGCTTCCTGAAGCAGGTGGTGGGCTTTGACGGCACGGCCAATCACGATGCCGAACTCGACCGCATCGCGCTCAACAAGGCGGTCCGTTTCGAAGCGGTGAAAACCGGGCGCGACGATGTGGCGCTGCTCGGCTTCACCTCGGGATCGACGGGTGTGCCGAAGGCGACGATGCATTTCCATCGAGATATCCTGATCATCGCCGATGCCTATGCGAAAGAAGTTCTGCAGGTCACGCCAGACGATGTCTTCATCGGCTCGCCGCCGATCGCCTTCACCTTCGGTCTCGGCGGTCTTGTCGTGTTCCCGCTCCGCTTCGGGGCGTCTACGGCCCTGCTTGAAAATGCCTCGCCGAAGAACATGGTCGAGATCATCCAAGAATATGGCGCGACGATCAGCTTCACCGCGCCAACTGCCTATCGCGCCATGCTGGCGGCGATGGAAGAGGGGGCAGATCTCTCCTCGCTGCGCATCGCGGTATCCGCTGGCGAGACGCTGCCCGGGCCAATCTTCGAGGAGTGGACGCGCAAGACCGGCAAGCCGATCCTCGACGGGATCGGCTCGACCGAGCTGCTGCATATCTTCATTTCGAATCGGCTCGATGATGCCAGGCCGAACTGCACTGGCAGGCCGCTGACCGGCTATGAGGCGCGCATCGTCGATGACGAGATGAACGAGGTGCCGCGCGGCACGATCGGCAAGCTGGTGGTTCGCGGGCCGATCGGCTGCCGTTATCTCGCCGACCACAGGCAGGCGGACTATGTGCGTGATGGCTGGAACATCACCGGTGACAGCTTCATCCGGGACGACGAAGGCTATTTCCATTTCGCTGCACGCTCCGACGACATCATTCTTTCCGCCGGCTACAATATTGCCGGACCGGAAGTCGAAGCGGCACTTCTGTCGCATGCCGATGTGCTGGAATGCGCTGTCATCGGCAAGCCGGACGAAGATCGGGGCAGCATTGTTCAGGCGCATGTCGTGTTGATGCCGGGTGTGAGCGGCTCGCAGCTTCTGGTCAAGGCGCTACAGGACCACGTCAAGACTGTCATTGCGCCCTATAAATATCCACGTTCGATCATTTTCGTCGACGCCTTGCCGAAGACGGAATCGGGCAAGATACAGCGCTTTCGCCTGAAATAGCCGGAGGTTCGATCAGGACGTCGTTTTCCCGCCAAATCTCACTTGCTCGGGCTCTTCGGATTCCATAGCCGTGTTTTGGCGCTTTTTTCATAGGCCATGCCCTTCGGATAGCTGATTGCTTCGAACTGCAGCCCCCATGGTGCCTGGAAGTAAAGGATCGACTGGCCAGCTGCCGGACCGTCGTCGATTGTGAATGGTCCCAGCCGCGTTTCGATGTTCTTGCTATCGAGATAGGCTTTTGCTGCCGCGATATCGTCAACGTACAGCGAGATATGAAATGCACCGACATCGCTGTTCTTCTGCTGGAGATCTCGCTGATCGGGAGCCGAATATTCGAACAGCTCGATGTTCGATCCGAAGCCACAGCGGACTTGCGTTATCTGCTTTATTTCAGCCTTGGGGTCGACGCCGAGCAGATCTTTCATGAATGTGCCCTTATCGTCGGCAAACGGCCCGAATGACATTACGACCTCGCAGCCGAGCACATTCTCGAAGAAATCGATCGCCTGCTTCATATCCGGTACCGTGAGTCCTGTATGGTCGTGACCACGAAGTCCGGGTAGCCCGGTGGCTTTTGTTGCTGCTGACACAGGGTATTTCATATTGCTTCCCTTCTGTTGCCGGTGCCGTCGCGCAGCTCGCTGCGGTTAAAATGGCAGCTTTGCGCCCCCCTGCGGGCGACTATTCAAGCACTGGATGCTTCTTCAATCAGGCTTTCGCGGCCGAGCCAGTGCGGGTCGATTTCCGGCAGGGGAATCGCATCGAGCAGCATGCGGGTATAAGCGGAAGCGGGTTCAGTGAAGACGCGCTCGCAATCGCCTTCTTCCTCGATGCGGCCGTGCCGCAGGACGTAGACGCGGTCGCAGAGAGCGCGGATGACCGAGAGGTCGTGGCTGATGAAGGCCATGGACAGGCCGAGGTCTCGCGACAGTTCCTTCAATAGGTTAAGCACCTGCGCCTGGGTCGACACGTCGAGGCCGGAAACGATCTCGTCGGCGAGCACGAAGTCCGGTTCCAGCAGGGCGGCGCGGGCAATGCCGATGCGCTGGCGCTGGCCGCCGGAAAGCTCGTGCGGATTGCGGTCGAGGCATGCTTGAGGCAGCGTCACTCGCTCGAGGATTTTGGCGACGCGGCGTTCGGCCTCCTTGCGATCCGAGGCCAGTCCGTGCAGGAGCAGCGGCTCGACCAGAATGCGGCGGATCGTATGGCGCGGGTTGAGCGAGGCCATAGGGTCCTGGAAAATCATCTGCATGCGCCGGCGCAGTGGCCGCATTTCGCTATCCGGCAGATGCGTGATGTCCCTGCTGTCGAAATGGATGCTGCCGGCGGAGACGTCGACCAGGCGCAGCAGGGCACGGCCGAGCGTCGTCTTGCCCGAGCCGCTTTCGCCGACGATGCCGACGGTCTCGCCGCGGCGGATATCGATGTCGACGCCGTGCAGCACCTTGATGCCATGGCCCGGTGGTCCGAAAAGATGCCGTTTGGCGCCATAGGTGACCTCGATGCCTCTGGCCGACATGAGATTATCGGAAGTGCTCATCGTCCGACCTCCGGAATGCCGATCTCTCGGCGCAATTGCTCGAAGACCGCCTGCGGCACCGGCGTCAGCCCGGCATCCGGCCGGTCGTAGCGCGGGCCGGCTGACAGCAGCGATTTCGTGTAGATGTGCTGCGGGCGCGCAAGCACATCGCCGGTTTTGCCCTGCTCGATGACCTTGCCGGCATAGAGCAGGGTAACGCTGTCACAGATCTGGGCGACGACGCCGAGATCGTGAGTGACGAAGATGACGGCGGTGCCATGCGCCTCCTGCAGGCCGCGGATCAGGCGCAGGATCTGCTTCTGCACGGTGACGTCAAGCGCCGTGGTCGGCTCGTCGGCGACAACCAGCTTCGGCTCCAGCGCAAAGGCGGCGGCAATCAAGATGCGTTGCCGCATGCCACCCGACAATTCATGGGGATAGGCACGCAGCACGCGCTCGGGATCGCGGATATGCACTTCTTCCAGCAATTTCAGCGCGCGCAGTCTCGCATCGCGCGACGACATACCCCGCTTCAGCCGCAGGCCATCGGTCAGTTGTGCCTCGATGCGGCGGCCAGGATTGAGCGCCGTCTGCGGGTCCTGCGGGATCAGCGAGATGTCGCTGCCCATGATATCGCGCAATTCCCTAGCGGAGAGAGTGAGAAGATCGCGATTCTCGAAAAGGATGGAGCCGCCGGTGATGCGAACGCCGCGCGGCAGGATGCCGAGCAAGGCCTTCGCGATCGTCGATTTGCCGGCGCCGCTTTCTCCGACGAGGCCGCGCACTTCGCCGCGCTCGAGCGTGACGGAGACATCTCGCAGGATCGGTGCGCCGCCGTCGCGGTCGGATACGGCGCTGAGGCCCATTATAGAGAGAAGCGTAGATGTCATCGGCGCATTACCGGATCGAGAGCGCGACGCAGGCCGTCGCCGAGTTGATTGAAGGCAAGTACAGTCGCGAAGAGGGCGATCAGCGGCACGACCAGCACCCACCAGCCTTGGTAGATCATCTGCCTGCCCTCGGCGATCATGCCGCCCCAGGTCGGCGTGTCCGAGGAGACGGAGAGGCCGACGAAGGACAGGATGGCCTCGACGATGACAGCGATGCCCATCTCAAGGCTGACAAGCGCGATCAGCACCGGCATGACATTGGGCAGGATCTCGCTGAAGAGAATCTTCGCCCGCGAAAAGCCGATCGTATGGGCGGCCGTCACGTAGTCCATCTGCGCCTGCGCCTGGGTTTCGGAGCGCACGACGCGACAGAAGCGGGTCCAGTCGATGATGACGATGGCGGCGATGACCGAATGCACGCCCGAGCCGAAGACAGCGACCAGCAGGATCGACAAGAGCACCGGCGGGAAGGCCATCCAGATATCGACCAGGCGCGAGATCGCCCTGTCGATCCAGCCGCCATACCAGCCGGCGAGAAGGCCGAGCAACGTGCCGATGAATGCCGCAAGCCCTGCCGCGACGAAGGCGACCGTCAATGCGATACGCGTGCCGAAGATGACGCGGGACAGGACGTCTCGGCCCAGATCGTCCGTGCCCAGCAGGAAGCCTGGATCGGAGCCGTCGACCCAGACCGGCGGCAAGGTGCCGGACATGAGATCCTGCTCCAGCGGATCCTTCGGCGCGAGATAGGGCGCGAAAACAGCGAGAATGATCAGGACGAGGATGAAGCCGCCGCCGAAGATCACCTTCGGCTCGGAGAGCAATGCACGAACCCGTTTCGCCACTCTGGAGGGCGGGCTTGGCATGGCGGGCGAGATGACGTCAGCCATGGGTGAGCCTCGGATTGAAGGCCGCGACCAGCAGGTCAACTGCCAGGTTGACGAGGATGAAGAGAGCGCCGAAGACCAAGACGAGCCCCTGGATGAGCGGCAGGTCGCGGTTGATGACCGCGTCGATCGCCATGTTTCCGATGCCGGGATAGGCGAAGATGCGCTCGACGATGACGGTGCCGCCGATCAGGAAAGTGAATTGTACGCCGGTGAGCGCGATCGTCGGGCCGACGGCGTTACGCAACGCTTCCTGCAGCACCAGCCGCAGGTCGGACATGCCCTTCAGCTTGGCGAGCAGGATATAGTCCTGCACCATGGCTTCAGAGAGTGCGGCCTTCAGCACGCGGGCGATGATGGCCGCCAACGGCAGGCCGAGCGCCAGCACCGGCATGACCATATGGGCTGATATATCGGCAAAGACGCGGAAGCGGAGGGTGAGCAGGCTTTCGATGAGATAGAAGGGGGTCGCGAATTGCACGTCCGTGCTTGGATCGATGCGGCCGGAAAGCGGGAAGAGCGGAAACAGCACGCCGAGGACCAGAACCAGCGCCAGCGCCCAGACGAAATCCGGCACGGCAAGGAAGAGGCCGTTGAGGCTGTCGAGGATCGGTTCGAGGATGGTGCGGCGGGCGAGTGTGCCGATGATGGCGACAGCGCCGCCGAGAAGGACCGCGAGTACGAGGGCCGCAAAAGCCAGTTCCAGCGTCGCCGGCAGGCGCTCTCCCAAGAGCGATAACACATCGCGTTTCAGCGAGATCGAGGTGCCGAAATCACCCGCCAGCACCGACTTCAGCCAGATGCCGAATTGGGTGGTCAGGCTTGCGTCGAGGCCGTAGTGGGCGCGGAGCGCGGCGATATCGGCGGGGCTAGCGCCCGGTGAGATCATCATGGCGATGGGATCGCCCGGCACGACCCGCAGGAGCACGAACACGATCAACGCCACGCCGAAGAGCGTGGCGGCGGCCATGATCAGGCGGTTGAGAATGGAGACTGCTATCATTCGTTATGAATTCCGATCGCACGGCTGGTGGTGATGGAGAGCCCCAAGCCCCTCATCCGCCCTGTCGGGCACCTTCTCCCCGTTTTGAAGGGGAGAAGGGAAGACGCACCTACAGCCTACCCCTAACGACATGTTCCGGCGAGGATACAAAGATCGTTCCCTCTCCCCGCGAGCGGGGAGAGGGCTAGGGTGAGGGGCCGGGCTACACGTTCAAAGCTGGACGATCAACCCTTCGACACCAGCGTCGGCTGCAGCGCGCCGGAAACGTTCGGCGTCACCTTCAGGCTCGATTTATAGACGATCGGCTGAACATATTGCAGCAGCGGGATCACATAGCCCTGTTCTGCAATGTACTTGATTGCAGCCTTCCAGCCGGCGATGCGCTTCGCTTCGTCCTTTTCCACCCAGAGCGGACCCAGCATGTCGTCGACATCCTTGGTCTTCCAGGCCGAGTGCGGGGAGGGGCCGAACATGGCGAAGCCGGTCGATGTCGTGGGGTCGCCGATGGCGTTGCCCCAGTTATAGAAGGCGGCGGGGCCGAGCTGGTGGGCGGCGCGCAGTTCGTAATGCTTGGCGATTTCGTAGACTTCGATTTCCGCCTCGATGCCGACCTTGCGCCACATGCCGACGATCGCCTGGATCATCTCGTAATCCTTCGGCTTGAAGCCGCGGGTCGTCTTGATGCCGAACTTGACCGGCTTTGCCGGCGAATAGCCGCTGGCCGCCAGTAGCTTCTTCGCCTGTTCCGGATCATAGGGGATCTTGATCGAGGCGTCGTAGGCTTCGTATTCCGGTGCTTCCAGCGTCGAAAGCGGCTTGCCGTAGCCGCGCAGCAGACGCTTGATGATCGCTTCCTTGTCGATCGCCAGGTTGGCAGCGAGGCGGACGTTCTTGTCGAGCATCGGGTCGACGTTGCTGATGAAGATCATGCCGATATCGGAGATCGGCGTGGCAACGCCTGCAAGTCCGGACTTCTTCCTCAGCCGGTCGAAATCCTCATAGGGGATTTCCAGCGTCACGTCCGACGAGCCGGATTCGATTTCGGCGACGCGGCTCGTGGTGTCGGGCACGAACTTGAAGATGACCGTATCGAAAGCCGGCTTGCCGCCGAAATAGTTGGGGTTCGCCTTCAGGCGCAGATAGGAATTGCCCTCATAGGCGTCGACCATATAGGGGCCGGTACCTACAGGCTTCTTCTCGAAGCCTTGTGCGCCCACTTTGGTATAATAGTCCTTCGGCAGAACATAGCCGGTGAGGAAAGCCATCCACTTGAAGTAAGTGGGTTCGAAGCGAACGACATCGCCGGTGATACGGTTGCCTTCCACCTTATAATTATTGGCCGTCGACCAGATGAACTGGATCGGGTTGCCGGTTTCCTGCTTGGCGGCGCGCTCCAGCGACCAGACGATGTCGTCGGGCGTAAACTTGGAGCCGTCATGCCAGGTAACGCCCTCGCGAACGTCCATCCAAACCTTGGTCTTGTCGTCGTTCCAGCCCCAGGCGGTCAAAAGGCCCGGCTGGAATTTCAGGTCCGGCCCCTGGGCGATGAACTGGTCGAAGACCGAGCGATAGATCGCCTGGATCGACGGATTGACCGCCGACGGTCCTGTGGTCGGATCGAAAGAAGGTAGGTTGACGTTGTAAGCGATGGTCAGCGTGCCGGCTTCGGCGGCTTCCACATGCGTCCTGCCCGCGAGAACCCCAGTAATGAATGCGGCTGCGCCGAGGCTCAAGGCCTCGCGCCGAGTAAGCGTTGTCATGGTCACTCCGTTCCCCTGTTAAGCGGCAGAAAAGCATGACGCCCGCCTGCCGCTGGCGATTTATTGTCGGAATGTTTTAATCCTAAAATAAGTATTTCGGAGCGGCAAGCGCTTTCTCTGAGCGTCTCACAAAATCCAGGCCTTCATTTTTCAGCGCGCCTCGTAATGCGCCCATATTTCATGCATTTGCATATATATGCGCTTTCACCCACGATTTCTTCGTGGCGCTTTCGGAATCGGACGGCACAGTTCTGCGGCTTGAGCGCCAATCAACCCCTCGAAGTCTCATATTTGTTCGTTGACAGCTCGAGGAAGTTCAAAATATGATTTTGCAAATGATTTAAAAGAAGCCCATAGGGCAAAGGGGTAACGTCTATGGCCGAGCGGTCTTTTGCGCGCGAGGTCGAGGATCTGAAGCTCGGGGAAGGCGATATCTTCCGCGGCGAGGGTATTCTCGCGATCACCAAGGCACTCCTGCAATCCGGCGTGTCCTATGTCGGCGGCTATCAGGGCTCGCCGATCTCCCATCTCATGGACGTGCTCGCTGACGCCAAGGACGTGATGGAGGATCTGGGCGTCCATTTCGAGACCTCGGCATCGGAAGCGGCGGCTGCCGCCATGCTTTCGGCTTCCGTGATGTATCCGGTGCGTGGCGCCGTCACCTGGAAATCGACGGCGGGGACAAATGTCGCCTCCGATGCACTCTCCAACCTGTCCTCGGGTGGGGTCACCGGCGGTGCGCTGATCATTATCGGCGAAGACTACGGTGAGGGTTCCTCGATCATGCAGGAGCGCAGCCATGCCTATGCGATGAAATCGCAGATGTGGCTGCTCAACCCGCGCCCGAACCTGCCATCGATCGTGCGGGCGGTGGAGGAGGGTTTCGAGCTTTCGGAGGCCTCCAATACGCCCGTCATGCTGCAGGTCGGCATTCGCAGCTGTCATGTGCACGGCCAGTTCGTCGCCAAGGACAACAAGCGGCCGGCCTATACGTTGAAGCAGGCGCTGGAAAATCCGATCCGCGATGTCAACCGCATCGTGCTGCCGCCGGCCTCCTTCCTGCATGAGAAGGAGAAGCTGGAGAAGCGCTGGCCGGCTGCCGTCGAGTTCATCAAGAGGCGCCAGCTCAACGAGTATTTCGGTCCGTCCGAAGGCGAGGTCGGCATCATCCTGCTCGGTGGTGCGTATAATGGCGTCATGCGGGCGCTGCAGCAGCTCGGCCTTGCCGATGTCTACGGCAATTCCGCCGTGCCGCTCTACGTGCTGAACGTCGCCTATCCGCTGATCGACGATCAGATGGCCGAGTTCTGCGCCAATAAGAAAGCGGTTCTGCTGGTCGAGGAGGGTGCGCCCGAATACATCGAGCAGTCGCTCAACACCATCCTGCGGCGCCGCGATATCCAGACGAAGATTTCCGGCAAGGATGTCCTGCCGATGGGCGGAGAATATACCGCGCCTGTCCTGATGAAGGGCATCAAGAATTTCCTGGAGACACATCAGCGCGTGCTGCTCGGCAACCAGCCGCCACTGCCGGATCCGTCGCCGATCCTCAACGATCCGAAGATCAAGGCGCTCGCCGAAGTCGTGCCGCCGCGCCCGCCGGGCTTCTGCATTGGCTGTCCCGAGCGGCCGATCTTCGCCGCGATGAAGATGGTAGAGGGCGAACTCGGTCAGCATCACATCTCCGGCGATATCGGCTGCCACCTGTTCTCGATCCTGCCGCCGTTCAACCTGGGCAGTACGACCATGGGCTACGGTCTCGGCCCGGCGGCGGCCTCGGCCTTCAATGTCGCCGCCGACAAGCGCGCGATCTCGGTCATGGGCGATGGCGGCTTCTGGCACAATGGTTTGGCGACTTCCGTCGGCAATGCCGTCTTCAACAAGCAGGACGGCGTCATCCTCGTTGTCGACAATTTTTATTCGGCCGCGACTGGCGGGCAGGACATCCCGTCATCGCGGGCGTTGAACCCACGCCGCAAGACCAATAATTCCATCGTCAATGCGGTCAAGGGCATCGGCGCGACCTGGGTCCGCCAGATCGACCGCACCTATGACGTCGCCAAGATGCGTGACACGCTGCGCGAGGCGCTGACCTCGAAGGAGCCGGGGCCGAAGATCATCGTCGCTTCCTCGGAATGCATGCTGAACAAGCAGCGCCGGGTGAAGCCGCTGTTTGCCAAGGCTGTCAAGGACGGCAAGCGCATGGTCAAGGAGCGGTTCGGCGTCGATGAGGACGTCTGCACCGGCGATCACGCCTGCATCCGGCTTTCCGGCTGTCCGTCGCTGTCGGTCAAGCATACCGACGATCCGCTGAAGGATGATCCGGTGGCGGCGATCGACAATAATTGCGTCGGCTGCGGCAATTGCGGCGAAGTCGCGGAGGCTGCGGTGCTCTGTCCCTCCTTCTATCGCGCCGATATTATTCATAACCCCACGGGTTGGGACCGCTTCGCCGCCCGCTTGCGTTCCGCCGTGATCGGCTGGCTGCAGGCGCGTCGCCGCGCCGGCCGCATCGTCTTTTCGGATTGAGAGGGCGATATGAACGAGCATGTGAGCATGAGTGACCTCGGCGCCAGCCGCCTTTCGACGGACAAGCCATTGTCGCTTGCCATTCTCGCCATGGGCGGGCAGGGCGGCGGCGTGCTGGCCGACTGGATCGTCGGTCTTGCGGAGGCCGAAGGCTGGATGGCGCAGACGACGTCTGTGCCCGGCGTGGCGCAGCGAACGGGCGCGACGATCTACTATATCGAGATGCTGCCGGCGAGGGACGGTCACGCGCCGATCTTTTCGCTGATGCCGACGCCGGGCGATGTCGATGTCGTCATGGCGGCCGAGCTGATGGAGGCCGGCCGCTCCGTCCTGCGCGGTCTGGTTACGCCAGACAAGACCGTGCTGATCGCTTCGACGCATCGATCCTTCGCGGTCGGCGAGAAGGAAAAGCCGGGCGACGGCATCGGCAATCCCGAAGTCGTGGTCGAAGCAACGGATTTCGCCGCCAAGCGCACCATCGCCTTCGATATGGAGACGCTGGCCATCAAGAACGGCAGCGTCATTTCGGCTTCCATGTTCGGCGCTCTGGCTGGTTCGGGGGCGCTTCCTTTCGCAAAGCAAGCTTTCGAAGCGATGATCCGCGCCGGCGGCAAGGGTATCGAGCCGAGCCTCAAGGCGTTCAACGCCGCCTTCGACCGAGTCAAGGACAAACCGCGCGATGCCGTTTCCGCAACCCCGCCAAAGCATTTTGACGTTTTGCCCGAGACGGCCGGCCATCCGTCGCTGGACCGGCTGGTCAATCGCATCCGCACCGAGTTTCCAGAAATGGCTCACCCGCTGCTGTTTGCCGGTGCGAAGAGACTGACAGACTATCAGGACCCCGCTTACGCCGACGAATATCTGAGCCGTGTCGCGGCACTTCATGCGCTCGACCGCAAGGCCGGCGGCGCGAACAAGGATTTTGCCTTCACCGTGCAGGCGGCGAAATATGTCGCCGTCGCCATGGCTTACGACGATGTCATCCGCGTTGCCGATCTCAAGGTGCGCGCATCGCGCTTCGAGCGGGTGCGCAAGGAGGTCGGCGCCAAGGACGATCAGATCGTCTACATGACCGAATACATGCATCCGCGCATGGAGGAAGTCTGCGGCACGATGCCTAAGGGTCTCGGCCTTTGGATCGAAAACCGGCCGAAGCTCTTCGGTCGTCTCGATCGCATGGTCAACAAGGGCCGCCGTGTGCAGACAGGAACGCTCTTCTGGTTCCTCAGCCTCTATATTGTCTCGGCCCTGCGCCGCACCCGTCGCGGCACTCTGCGGCACATGCGCGAAGTCGAGCATCGCGAAGCCTGGCTTGTGGCAGCGACCAACCTGCTTGGCGTGAACTACGATCTCGCCGTCGAGGTGCTGAACAATCGCCGCCTGGTCAAAGGCTATTCCGATACGCATGCGCGCGGCCTGTCGAAATTCGATCGGGTGATGTCGGCGCTGCCGATGCTGCGCGACCGCGAGGATGGAGCCGCCTGGATGAAGCGGTTGCGGCAGGCGGCGTTGCTGGACGAGAATGGGGCTGCGCTGGACGGGGCGCTGAAGACGGTGGAGACTTTGTAAAGGGTGTATTTCAGCCCATCCTGGTTCGAGGCTCGGGTCCTTCTGCCCTCCGCACCTCACCATGAGGGCTACCCTTTGTGTCACCCGCGCAATTCGCTCCGCCTCATCCTGAGGTGCCTCTTGATGCGCGGCCGAAAGATGCCTCGAAGGACGGGGCTGCCACGGGCGTCACCTCGATCTCAGTTCAAATCTCATGCTTCCTGATATTATGCAGCACCTTGTGCAGCGTCGAAATAAATGCGCGATATTCGGCCTCCTCGACGCCGTCGAACATCTGCAGGAACAGGTCGTACATGGTCGGCCACACCTTCTCGAAGGCGGCGCGGCCTTCTTCGGTGATGGAAACGTCGCGGATGCGCATGTCCTCGGCGCGTGGCTGGCGGCGGATGAAGCCCTGCCGCTCGAGCGAGTCCAATGTGCGGCTCATCGTCGATTGCTCGGTGACGGCGAAGACGGAGAGTTCGTTGATCGTAACGCTGGAGGAGACGCTGAGCACGGCAAGCGCCCGCATCTTGGCGGTCGTCATGTCGTATTCGCGCAGCTCGTCCGACAGGTTGGCGTTCCAGCGGGCCATCAACCGGTTCATCAGATAGGGCGCGAAGTGATTGAGGCCTATTTCGCCCATGGTCGGACGTTTTACGGGCTCCTCCCGACTACGCCTTAAAACAGTGCCTGAAAATCGCTCCTCCATCGACGATACTCCTCCTGAAACGTGTTACTTCAGCGATGATGCGAGGAGGAAGCCTGAGCCTCCGCCGAGCCCGGCTCCCGGGTGCGCCGAGGCGCCGATATGGTATAGGCCTGATATGTGGGTGCGGTGGTTAACAGATGACTTGAAGGGGCGCCAGATGAAAAACTGGTCCAGGCCGCAATAGCCGCCATAGGGGTCGCCGCCGACAAGGTTCACGTTCATGGCTTCCAGATCACCCGGCGAATAGGCGCGGCGCGCGAGCTTTATACCGGAGAAATTCTCGATATGGCTTTCGAGCAGCGCCTCGACGCGGTCGGCATAGAGCTCGCGCACCTCTTCCGTCCAGCAGCCGTCCTTCGGCGTTGCGATCTCGCCCGCGGCGTCTCCCTTGATATGGCGCGGCGCTTCGGGAAGCTGCAGCCAGAGGATCGATTTACCCTCCGGTGCGCGGCTGGGATCGAGGGAGACGGGCTGGCCGACGCAGACAGTGGGTTCAGCTGGCAGCAGTCCGCGCTCGCATTCATTGGCGGCGCGGGAGACACCGTCGAGACCAGGCGTCAGATGCAGCAGCGCCACCTTGCCGAGCTCGGCATCGGCCTTCCAGCGCGGCGGCGCGGAGAGGGCATAGTGGATCTGCATGTCGCCCTTGCCGTAGCGATAGCTCGCAACGCCGGCCTTGATCTCAGTCGGCAGCGGGTCGGGCCAGTCCTTCATCAGCCGTTCGTAGAGCTGGTTGGGCGTTACCGAACATATCACGCCGGCCTTGGCTTTCAGCGTTTCGCCGCCTGCAAGGCGCACGCCGTCGGCGCGGCGATTGGCGCCGGGAATGATGGCTTCGACGTCGGCGCTGATGCGGATCTCGCCGCCATTATCCTTGATCAGCCGTTCGAAGGCCGTCAGCAATGTTCCCGCACCGCCCTTGACGATCGGCGCGCCGCCAAGCTCCAGCGCAAAGCCGATGACCTTCAGCATTTCGGCGGAATAGGCGCTTTCGGGCCCCAGGCCGCAATGCAGGACCCAGGGGGCCCAGAGCGCATGAATATCCTCGGAGCGATAGCTGGTCTCCAGATAGCCGCGGGCCGGTGTCAGGGCTTCACCGAACCAGGCCGCAAGCTTGCGCAGGCCGCGATTCCAGCCTTGGCCGGCAACGTTTTTCAGGGTCGATCCCGACCAGAGTGCACCACCGAGCAGGGAAAACAGGAAGGGGGCATCGGCGGCGAGCGCGTCCATCTCGCGAGAGAAGGTCTGCCCGTCGCCGAGCGACAATTCATCGAAGGTGGCGATGTTCCGTCGCCTGTCCTTGGAAAAGATCACATGCGAGCCATCCGGCCTCAGCACGCCTGTGGGAAGGTCGGCATGGGCAAATTCCAGGCCGCGGGCCTCGAGATCCTTGCCGATGGCGCTATAGGCCGGCGAGGTGAGGAACAGCACCATGGTCGTCGCCATGACGTCGTGGATGAAGCCGGGCTCGGTGATCTCCTCTGTGCGCAGACAGCCGCCGATGCGGTCGTTGCGCTCAAGGAGGAGCACCTTGTGGCCCTTCTTGCCGAGCATTGCGGCCGCGACAAGCGCATTTATGCCGCTGCCGACGATGATGTAGTCATGATCGCCCATTGCCGTTGCCCCTCATAGGCAAGGAGTGTGGAAAGGAGGAGCTTAATTCGCCCCTGGAGTCCAGCCTTCCCAACCTATCATGCGATAAGTGCCAGTGCACGGACCGGTGAACCCGTGCCCTTGACGAACTTCAGCGGTGCGGCGATCAGCACGGCGCCCTTGGCGGGGAGCTGATCGAGATTGGAGAGGCTGGCGAGGCCATAGCGGTTGGCCTTGTGCATGAGGTTATGGGCCGGGAAGGGCGGGTTCATTCCGCCGGCGGAACCGGCGTCGGTACCGATGGTTTCCGAGCCCCAGCCGATAATGCCCTTGGTCAGAAGATATTCGATCGCCTCGGCGGTCGGGCCGGGAGAATGTGGGCCGTTCTCATCGGCGTTCAGGAAGGTTTCCGTCGAGCCGTTGCGCTTGTACCAGTCGGTGCGCAGCAGCACCCAGCTGCCGGCCTCGATCGCGCCATTCTGTGCTTCCCATTCCTTGATGCTGTCAACCGTCAGCAGATAGTCCGGATTGGCGGCGGCTTCCTTGGAACGGTCGATAACGTTGACCGGTGCGACGAAATTCTGCGTCGGTATGGTGTCGGTCGTGTTGTTCGGATTGTCCTTGCCGGTGATCCAGTGGCAGGGGGCGTCGAAATGCGTGCCGGTATGTTCGCCGAGTTCCAGCCAGTTCCAGGCCCAAAAGGGGCCGTCCTCGTTATATTCCGAAATCGTATGGACCTTGACCGACGGCGTGTTCTTGCCGAACTGTGGTGGCAGGTAGAGTACCGGTGTTTCAGGGCCGAGCGGCGCTGTGAGATCGACGACCTTGATGGAGCCTGAAAGCAGGGCCGAGGCCAGGCTGGAAAGTGTGGTGGCGGTCATAGATTGCGTTCCCCTTGTTGTCGCGTGACCCCATGCGAAGAGCCGCATTGCGGGCCTCCGTCCAGGATCGAGCTTGAAGCCATCTTCGCCAGGCGCAGGGGTGCCTTTCCTCCAGGCACCGGGTCCGCGCGGCGGCGGAATGAAGGGAGCCTATGTTACAATATATGATATTGCAAGCATTCCGGCATGGTCTCCAGGCCCAAAATCGACCCATATCCGGCGGGCTAGCGGGTGTTTGTAAGGCGCTGAAACTAAACGTGAATCTCTGAGGTTGATTGCGATTATACTACTCAAGATTGTTTCTTTTCTTTGCGATTCGCGTTGATTGGTACTTGAAGCTTAAAACTCAAGATGTATGCATGTGACAATAATAATCACCGGCGAAAGAGGGGCAATCGATGAGCTATGATGCGATCATAGTGGGGGCGGGCCACAATGGCCTGGCAGCGGCGGTGCATCTGGCGGCGAAGGGCTGGAAGGTTGCCGTCATCGAGGGCAATGCCGAGCCGGGTGGAGCGGTGAAAACCCGCGAGGTGACGCTGCCCGGCTTCCGCCACGATCTCTGTGCCATGAACCTCTCCATGTTCGCCGGCTCGGCCTTTTTTGCGCAATACAAGAACGAGCTTTCGGCCGAAGGTCTCAATTTCGTGCCCGCGGCGGATTGCTTTGCCAGCGTCTTTCGCGACGGCACCTTTCTCGGCGTCAGCACCGATCTCGAAAAGACCACCGGCGCCATTGCCGACATATCGCCGCAGGATGCAGCCGCGTGGCGGCACATGCTGTCGGAGTTCGGTGCGGATGCGCCTCATATCTTCGGCCTGCTCGGTTCGCCGATGCCTTCGATGGCGGCCGCCAGGGTCGTTTGGAAGGCATGGCGCGAAAAGGGAAGCGGCTGGCTGTACGACACGGCGCGCATGCTGTTTGCCTCGCCGCGCGACTTTCTCGACGCCCGTTTCCAGAACGCCAAGCTCAAGACGATGATGGCCGCCTGGGGACTACATCTCGACTTCGCGCCCGATGTCGCCGGTGGCGCGCTGTTTCCCTATCTCGAATCCATGGCCAACCAGGCCTTCGGCATGGTGATCGGCAAGGGTGGGGCCGATACGATCGTCGAGGCGATGGCGGCCGTGCTGAAAAGCAAGGGCGGCGAGCTTATGCTCGGGACGCGCGTCGACAAGATCGTCACGTCAGGTAGGAAGGCGACCGGCGTCATCCTCGCCGACGGCCGTCGCTATGAATCCAGGCGCGCCGTCATTGCCAATGTCCATCCGCAGATCCTGTTCGGCAAGCTTCTCGATCGGGAGCCGTCGCGCCAGGAATTCGATAACAAAGTCTCGCGCTTCCGGGCTGGTCCAGGGACGATGATGATCCACCTGGCGCTGTCGGGGCTTCCGGACTGGACGGCGGGCAAGGCGCTCCAGAATTTCGCCTATGTCCATATAGCGCCAGATCTCGAGATGATGTCGCGCGTCTATGCCGAGGCGATGGGCGGCTTGTTACCCGCCGAGCCGGCCCTTGTCGTCGGACAGCCGACGGCCATCGACCCGTCGCGCGCTCCGACCGGGCAGCATGTGCTCTGGATCCAGGTGCGTGTCCTGCCGGCGGAATTCCGCGGCGATGCGGCGGGGGAAATCAGCGGTGCGAACTGGGACGAGATCAAGGATGTCTACGCAGAACGCGTTCTCGATATCGTCGAGCGCTACGCGCCCGGCCTGCGCGGCAAGATACTGGGACGATCCGTGTTTTCGCCCCTCGATCTCGAACGGGAGAACCCGAATCTCATCGGCGGCGACAATCTCTCCGGCAGCCATCACCTCGACCAGAACTTCCTGTTCCGACCCGTCGCGGGCTACTCGCGCTACAGGACGCCTGTGGGGTCGCTGTTCATGTGCGGAGCCTCCACCTGGCCCGGCGCGGGCACCGGCGCCGGTTCCGGTTTCATGCTGGGGAAAATGCTGGCCAAGTGACGACCAACGGACTTGACGCGTAAACCTTTGACATTTCAAATGTCGGCCCCTAGATCGTTCATATAAGCAATGCAAAGCGGTGGGTTTAGCTGACGTGATGACAGAGCCTGAGAGTGCAGCCGTCGACCTGGAAATCATTGTTCAGGGAGCGCAGGAAGGCAAAAAGCAGGAGCTGCGACTCTGGCTGCGCATGCTGTCGACCACCAAGCTGGTCTCGCAGGAAATTCGCCGCCGGCTGCGCAACGAGTTCGGCGCGACCCTGCCGCAATTCGACCTGATGGCGCAGCTCTATCGCGAACGCGACGGCCTGCGCCTCGGCGAGCTTTCCAAGCGCACCATGGTCACCAACGGCAATGTCACAGGCCTGGTCGAGCGGCTGGAAACGGACGGGCTGGTCTTGCGCGTCACGCCTGACGGCGACCGGCGCGTGACGGTCGCGAAGCTGACCGCGAAGGGCGAGACGATCTTCGGCGCCATGGCTGTCGCCCATGAAGGTTGGCTGCGCGATATGATGGCGGATGTCGATCCCGCCATCGTCAGCGAGCTCTGGCAGGATATCGGTGCGGTGAAGTCGTCGGTGAGCAACCACCTTTCAGGCGGTGACTTCGATTGATGGCCGGCTCTATCGGGCCCGCTCGCTTTTGAACCTCTTTTCGAGCACGCTGACGAGACGCACCATCGGCCAGAGCAGGATGATGTAGATCAGTGCGGCCATGATTAGCGGCGAGGGATTGGCGTAGAAGCCCTGAGCGTTCTGCCCCTCTTTCAGAAGTTCCGGCAGCGCGACGGTCGAGGCAAGCGACGTGTCCTTGAACATGGAGACGCAGTTGCTGGTCGTCGGCGGAATGACGATCCGCACCGCCTGCGGCAGCACGACCTTGTAGAGCGTGATCAGGAACGGGATGCCGAGGGCGGCGGCGGCTTCGAACTGGCCGCGCGGCACGCTTTCGATGCCTGAGCGGAAGACCTCAGCCGAGTAGGCAGCCAGCACGATGGAAAAGCCGAGGATCGCCGACCACCAGGCCGAAAAGCTGATGCCGACGAAGGGCAGCGCGTAATAGATCAAGATCAGCACGACCAGCATCGGCATGGCGCGCATGATGTCGATGTAGGCAATCATCAGCATTTGGAGCGGCTTCGGCGCATAGAGGCGGATCAGGCTGACGATGAGGCCGGCGGAGACGCCGATGACGATGCTGACCACGCCAAGCGCGATGGTCATCCAAAGCCCGCGCAGCAGTTGAGGGAAAGCCGAGATCATGACGTCGGAATTGAAGAAGGTATCGACGAAAGACATTGGCACTCCCGTGTACGAGACGAAGATAGGATTTCCTTACATTTACGCCGGCCGCAATGGCCGGCGTAAGCGCTATTTCGTAGATGATCTTTTGATCACGCCTTGGGGATAGGCAGTTCGGTGACGGTGGAGGAGCCGGCGGGCGCCTTGCTGCCGAACCACTTTTCGTGGATCTTTTCCAGCGTGCCGTCCTTCTTCATCGCGGTGATGGCGTCGTTGATCTTGGCGACGAGCGGGGAGTCCTTGGTCATCATCAGGCCGTATTGTTCGCCGGTCTTGATGCGATCCTTGATGGCAAAGCCCTTCGTCTTGACGAAGAGATACTGCATGCCTGGGATATCGCTGACGACGGCGTCAATGCGGCCGGCACCGAGATCGAGGAACATGTCCTGCTGGGAGTTGTAGCCCTTGACGTCGGCGAAGCCCTGGGCGGCTTTGTTGTCGTTGACCCATTTTTCGCCCGTCGAGCCCGACAGCACGCCGACGGCCTTGCCCTTGAGATCGGCAAGGTTTTTGATCGCGCTGCTTTCCTTGGCGGCGACGCCCATGTCGGAATCGTAATAGGGCTGCGTAAAGGATTGCGACTTCAGGCGTTCCGGCGTGATTGTTATGGACGAGATCGCCACGTCGATGCGCTTGGAGCTCGTTGCCGCGAACAGGGCCTGGAAGCCGTAGTCGGCAATATTGGTCGTCATGCCGGCGCGCTTGGCCGCTTCGGTGACGATGTCGACCTCGAAGCCCTCGAAACCGCCCTCGGCGGTCTTGTATTCGAATGGCGGATTGTTCGGATAGGAGCCGACATTCAGCACATCGGCGGCATAGGCGAAGTGGCTTCCGCCGGCGAGGCCAACGGCGGTCGCAAGGACCAGCAGACTGCGACGAGTAATATGCATTTTCTTAGTCTCCCTCTGGTTATGGCTGCGGGCATTCCTCTTACCCGCGGGTATTCCCGCCCGCCCGCCTGGGCGGCCGTGTCATGTCATCGCATCGACCATGCGGTCGAGGGCGATACGCATCTGTTCTGTTTCGCGGAAGGTGCACATGCGCAGGAAGGCGCGGGACGATTCACCGAAATGGTATCCGGGCGCCAGGCCGACGCGCGCCGTCTCCAGAATGCGCTCGCAAAGTACGGTCGCATCGGCTTCTCCCTGCAGCGCGAAGAAGGCATACATGCCGCCACGCGGCTTTTCCGGCAGGATCATGCCCGGTATCTGCGGCAATTTCTCGTAGGCAAGGTCGAGGCCGGCCTTGATCCTGCCGCGGATCTCGGCAACCAGCGGCTCGCCTTCGCGCAGTGCCGCCGCTGCTCCCGCCTGGACCATGGCCGATGTGCCGCTGTTGATATATTGCATCATCGCACCGAGCTGGTCGGCAATCGCCGACGGATGCGTCAGCCAGCCGACGCGCCAGCCGGTCATCGCCCATGCCTTCGAAAAGCTGTTGATGGCAATCACACGATCGCCGTCTTCGGCGATCTGCAGGATCGAGGGCGCGATTTCGCCCTCGAAATAGAGGCGGGCATAGACCTCGTCGGAGATGATCCAGATGCCGGTACGACGGCTGAAATCGAGCAGGGCCTGCATCTCCTCGCGGGATGCCGTCCAGCCGGTCGGATTGGAGGGGGTCGACAGGAAGATCGCTCGGGTGCGGGCATCGCAGCGCGCAAAGAGCTTGTCGAGGTCGAGGCGCCAATCGGTGTCGAAATCGAGCGATACAGACCGGGGCTCACCACCGATCAAATGGATGGCGTTATGAATGTTTGGCCATTGCGGCGCCACGTAGACGACATTGGTGCCGACATCGACGAGCAGTTCCAGCGCCATGTAGAGCGCCTGCATGCCGCCGGGAGCGACCGTGGTGCGTTCGATGGGAATGGGGCGTCCATGCCAGTGGGTCTGATATTCGGACAGCGCCTCGTTCAGCGTCTGGAGGCCGCGCATGTTCGGAACGTAGAAGGTCGCACCATCGTCCAGCGCCTTCTTTGCGGCGTCGCGGATGAAGGGCGGCGTCACGATGTCGCCTTCGCCGAACCAGAGCGGGATGACGCCGCCGAGTTCGCGGGCGCGCTTGGCGAGCACGGCAATATTGTCGGTGCGCATGTCGCGGATCTGAGCGCGGATGCCTTCGAGGGCATCGCGGCCGCCGATCGTGTTCGGCAGGTTATGCTGCGGCAGAAGAGACAAGGAACTTCCCCTCGGAATTCAGTGTCGAAGGGACGATGCGATTGCAGAGGCCTGCGCTCGGATTGCCCTTCATTTTCGAATGGTTATCCAAAAACGAGTGCATTTCAAGGATAAAGTTTAAGCTTAAAAAGTCTGCCCCTTCATCCGGCTCATCTATGGGTGGCGCATATTTTAAAGCTCTGGAATCGTTCATTTTTCCGCGACTCCCAAACTACTCTTGTGCTTCTTTGCTTCGATGACGCCGGCGGCCAGGCCGGCGCCGAGATACATCGTGTCGCTGGCCAGCAGGAAGAAGCTTATCCCTGCCGCCGACCACGTGCCGACGTCGTCCGCTGTCGGGCGGAAAATGCCGACCGCGCGGCCGGCGGACAGGGCTGTTTTCACAATGGTCCGGATGGCCGCGTCGAGCTTGTCCTTGCCTGCCGGACCCATCGCATCGATCGAGACCGAGAGATCGCCGGGGCCGATGAAAATGAGATCGACGCCGTCGACTGCGGCAATATCGGTGATATTCGCCAGCCCTTCGGCCGTCTCGACCTGAATGGCCAGTACCAGCTCGGCATTGGCCTTGGCGAGATAATCCGGGATGCGATAGCCGTATGCGGCCGCACGGCCCGGACCGACGCCGCGCGCACCGAGCGGCGGATAGCGCATGGCCCGAACGGCAGACCGAGCTTGCTCCGCCGTCGAAATCCGCGGCACCAGAACGCCGGCTGCTCCTGCATCCAGCACGGCGGCGATGTCTTCCGCCGCGTGGCCGGGCACACGGACCATGGCGGGAACGCGATGGACGTCGGCGGCGCGGATCAGATCCTCGATGCGCTCGCGGCTGATTTGCGAATGTTCCCAGTCGATGCAGAGGAAATCGACGCCGGAAGCGGCGATGACTTCGATGGCGACCGGATGCGGGATGGCAGCAAACGTGCCGATCAGCAGCTCGCGCTCGATACAGTTCCGGCGGAAATCGCTCATCCTTTTCCTCACATTTCAGCGGTCATCTCAATGAGGGATAGACCGAAAAAACCTAGCTGCGAAGCGGCAATCTGCTCTCAACTCAGGCAGCGTTCCGTGCCGTTGCCGGTTGGGGTCGACGGCACGGAGGCATTGCGGCGGCGGAGTTGTTCGGGCGCCGCCACCGCTCATGGGCGGGGCTTATCTGCGTCGCGCCATGATCTCAGTCAGGACGGAGTCGAAGCGGGCGATCTCTTCAATCTTGTTATAATGCACCAACGACACGCGGATGGCGCCTGTTTCCATGGAAAGACCGAGGCGTTTCATCAGACGTGGTGCGAACATATGGCCGTCGCGCAGGCCGATGCCGGCTTCGCCCATCTCTGTGGCGAATTCCTGCGGGGTGATGCCAGGCATGTTGAAGCAGATTGTGGGAACGCGCTGCTCGAGGCGAGCCTCATCCGAAATGCCGTATATGACGGCGCCGTGGCGCTTCAGGACCGCTATCATCTCCCGTGAGAGCATCAGCTCATACTGGCGGATCGCGCCCATGGCCGCAGCCAGGGCTTCCCGACGGCTATGGTCGCCGGTCGGCAGGAAACGCCGGCCGAGGCCTTCCAGATATTTGACCGCGGCGTTCATGCCGGCAACATTCTCGTAGGTGAAGGTGCCGACCTCGATCTTATAGGGCGGCACGTCAGGAATGAAGTCTTCCTTGAAGGTGGGAAGCTTGACCAGCGCGTCGTAGCGGCCCCAGAGGAAGCCCATGTGCGGCGAGAAGTTCTTGTAGCCGGAGCAGACGAGATAATCGCAGCCCCAGGCCTGAACATCGATCAGGCCATGCGGACCGTAGTGAACGCAATCGAGAAAGGTCTCGGCGCCGGCCGCATGCGCCAGTTTGCAGACGGCGGCGACATCGACGATCGTGCCGATGGAATGCGCTGTCACGGTGCAGGCAACGAGGCGGGTCTTATCGTTCAGGAGCGGCTTCAGATCCTCGGGATGCAGCGTGCCGTCCTCACGCATGCGCCACCATACGATCTTGGCGCCGTCTGCTTCCAGAGCGAGCCAAGTGGCGATGTTGGCATCGTGATCCATGTCGGTGATGACGATCTCGTTGCGCTCGCCGAGAAGCTTGGCGATGCCGAGGCTCACCAGGCGGATGAAGGAGGTGGCGTTCTGGCCGAAGGAGATTTCTTCCGGTCTGTAAGCATTGACCAGCATGGCGACGCTTTCGCGTGCTTCATCGAGATTGCGGTCGACGCCCTGGCTGTGCCGGTATTTCGCCATGCGCTGGACGTTGAAATCGATCAGATGGTTGGCGACCGCATCGACCACCGTCTGGGGAACTTGCGACCCGCCTGCATTATCGAGAAAGACGAAGTCGCCGGCCTTCTGGATAGCCGGAAACAGGGCGCGGATCTCATCGACCGGAAAGCTGTTATGACCGGCAAATTGCGACGTGGAAGGGGCGGAACTCATGGGGATCTCGCTCTGAACGATGGGATTGAAATCTGTATTTTGATCATTTGATCACAAAATACTTTAAGGTTCAACCAAATTTCGCCTGACGCCGGCCGCAAGTTAATTGTTGCCGGCTCGTGCGTTAACGTCGGGATGCCAAGCCGGATCCCTTGCTTCGTGGCTCGTCCTGCGTGACCGGGCAATAATCGCGCAGAATTTCGTGTGTGCGGCGGATGTCGGCGACGACTCCGTCGCGGGCAGCGGCAAAATCGCCGGCCTTCAGGGCCTCGACAATCGGAACATGCTGGCCGGCGGGATCAAGCTCCCCGCTGCGCATCAGGGGCTCGACCGAGGCGGATAGCATGCGCATATAGGGGCCGAACCGCAGCCATAATGTTTCGATGAGCTGCAGCAGCACTTCCGAGCCGGAGGCGCGATAGATTGTGAAATGGAACTGCTGGTTCTTCGCCATCAGGTCGTAGACATTGCTGCCAAGGCCGATTGCGTGTTGATCGACGGCGATGCGCTCGAGCGCGGCGATGTCGGTCGGGGTGAGATTGGGTATGCCGAGCTCAGCGGCCAGCCCTTCCACGGCGATGCGGGCGCGGCAGAGATCATCCAGTCGGGCAAGTGTGACCATCGGAATGCGGGCCGAGCCGTTGGCGGCGACTTCGAGCGCATTTTCGGCGGCCAGCCTGCGCAGGGCTTCGCGGACCGGCATGTTGCTTGTGCCGAACGTTTCGGCGAGCGAGGCGATGGTGAGCGTCTGGCCGGGATCGAAATTACCGGCCATCAGCGCGTTTCTGAGCTGCTGGTAGACGCCCTCCTGGATCGTCGTTCTGGAGGACACCGGTTCCAGGGCTATGCGCACGCTCGTTTCCTTTTCGCTTGGGGACTCGTTCATGGTAGAACGAAGGACAGGCGAATGGAAAGAGTTTCGCGGAGAAGTGCTCAGGCTTCCTCCGCTTCCCAGTCTGCTTCATCGGCTGCGGGTGCCGCTTGATTGCTCGCCGTCGGCGACTTTCGCAGACCAAGGCCGACGCCGATCAGGGCGAGCGCGCCGCCGATGGCATGATAGGAATGCAACTGCTCTCCGAGAAGCGCCCAGGCAAGTGCCGCGACCACGATCGGCAGAAGATTGATCAGCAGCGAGGTGCGGCTGGCGCCGAATTTCTGGATGCCGATCATCCAGCAGAGCGGGGCGACAAGCGACGTCGGGATCGCCGCATAGAGGATCAGCGGCAGATTGGCCGTCGTGACCGGCGAGATGTCACCCATCAGGAAAACCGGGATCAGCAGCAGCGTCGAAAAGCCGATCTGCCAGAAAAGCTGCTGCCAGATCGGGATCGGCATTGCCCAGCGTTTCAACATCACGCCATAGAGCGCGTTCGACAGCACGGCGATGATCATCAAGCCGTCGCCGATATGGAAGCCGCCATTTATCAATCTTGTCGGGTCGCCCTGAGACGTCAGATAGATTAGCCCAATCAGCGAGATGGCGCCGCCTGCGAGGCTGGAAGCGCTCAGTCTTTCTCCGGCGAGCAGACTAGCGAAAAACGTCGACAGCAATGGCATCAAGGCGAGCATGACGCCCATGTTGACGGCCGAGGTGGTCTTGGCCGCCTCATAGGCAAGGCTCTGGTAGATCACCATGCCGAGGGCTCCGAGGATGGCGAGCTTCAACAAATGCTCGCGTACTAGCGCGCGGTTGCGCCATGCCGCTCGGCCGACAAAGGGCAGGAGCACGACGAAGGCGAGCAGCCAGCGATAGAAGGAGATGGAGCCGGGCGAAATCAGGCCGGCGGATGCCTTGGTGACGACGGTATTGCCGGACCAGATCAGCACGGTCAGCAGCGGCGCAAGTCCGGCCACGCTGACGACGGATGCGGATGAGTGCGGCTGGGTGCTCATGGAATGGTCTCCCGACGTCATTCTGGCTTCTGTACTAAACGAGGCATGGCGGACATCGTTCACCACTGGGATATCCTTCTACTCTTTGTCCGAATTTTGGTATATAACGAGATTAGGACAATCGGTAGCGAAATGAGGACATGCCGGACAGGCTTCCACGCATTGAGGGCGATCCGCCGCGCCCCGTTTCCTTTCGGACGGAGAACTATAGAGCGGGCACGGTTTTTCCGAGGAAAAGCCAGCCGTGGGGTGAGCTCAACTATGCGCTGGTCGGCGTTTGTGAGTTCGATATTCAGGGCGTGCCCTATCTGTCGCCGCCGCATTACGCCATCTGGCTGCCGCCGGATACGATGCATGGGGCGCATAACCGGCATGACCTGCGCTATGTGACCGTCTATGTCGAGCCCGCCCTCTGCGCCGATCTGCCGGGCGAACCTTCGACGTTGAGCATCAGCCCGCTGCTGAAGGCGATCCTGGCGGATTTCGCAGCACGGGATATCACTGTGCCTGAAACGTCCGAGGACTTGCGGCTCGCACAGGTTCTGGTCGACCAGATTCGCCTGGCGCCACGCTGCGAAAGCTATCTGCCGCTTTCCGACGACCCATTGCTCGGCCCGGTGCTCAGCGCGTTGCAGGCCGATCCGGGAGATCGGCGCTCCCTGGCGGAATGGGCGCGCAGAATGGGGACGACCGAGCGTACGCTGTCGCGCCGATGCCAGGATGATCTCGGCCTTTCCTTCAACGAATGGCGCCAGCGGTTGAAGCTGGTCGCAGCCCTGGCGCTGATCGAAGCCGGCGAGCCGGTGCACCGGATTGCATCGCAGCTGGGCTACAGCAACGCCTCCGCCTTCATCGCCATGTTTCGCCGGTTGACGGGCACGAGCCCGACACAGATGCGATAGGTTTCATGGCTCGATCAATACGATATCGAGCCTGCGCAGCTGTTGCGGATCGGCCATCGCATCGATGGTCGTAACCATGCCGTCTTCGTTGACGGTGAAGTGGAGGGCGATACGCAACTGCCCCCCGATAACCACGATGGCGCCGACTGCGCCATCGATGACGGCGAGCCGGGCTGCCTGCGCGCGGCCGTTGAAGGTTTTGGCGACATCGACACGCCCGCGGATTTCCCCGACTGATCCCATACGCGCCGCGACGGCATCCGGGCGGAAGACTGCCTCTGGATCGAGAACGGCGAGCAGCGCGTGCATGTCGCCTCCGCGCGAGGCGGCGAAGAAAGCGTCTACGACATGCCGCTGGCGGGCGAGGTCGGCTTCCATCGCGACGGGCGTTTCCTGCACGCGATGGCGGGCGCGGCTCGCAAGCTGGCGCGTCGCAACCGTGGTCCGCCCGACGATCGGGGCGATGTCATCAAAAGACACGTCGAACATGTCATGCAGAACGAAGGCAAGTCGCTCTGCCGGGTTGAGCTTCTCCAGAACGACCAATAAAGCAAGGCCGACGGAATCGGCCAGCAGCGCATCCTGCTCGGCCTCGTGGGTCACTGCCGGCTCGGGGATGAGGACCGTCAACGGCTCCTCGCGACGCGATTTACGGGCGCGCAGCAAATCGAGACAGATGCGTGCGGTGACCGTCGTCAGCCAGCCGCCGAGGTTTTCGATTTCGGACCTATCGGCCTTGAGTAGACGGAGCCATGCTTCCTGCACGGCATCTTCCGCCTCCGTCCGCGAGCCGAGCATGCGGTAGGCGACGGCGCGCAGATGCGGCCGGTTCGCCTCGAATTTTTCAGCCTGCCAGTTTTTTCCGTCCATCTGTCACATTCCCTCATCGTGTTCCGTCAAACCCATGACGAATGCAGTCCGGCCGGTGTGACACAAGATCGACAGGAAAATTCATCGTCAAGATCGAGGCCATCGTGGCGCCCGAACAATCAGAGGACAAAACATGCAAGCTCGTATGCAGAACCCCGCCGTCATCCTGCCGGAAACACTGCAGGCCCTTTTGGCCGTCAGCGCTTCCATTAAGGATCGCGGCCTTTCTGAAAACACAATCGACCTCGTGCATCTGCGCATCAGCCAAATCAACGGCTGCAGCGTCTGCACCGACATGGGCTTTCGCAAGCTGCAGAAAGCGGGCGAAACGATGGAGCGCATCGTCGGGGTCTCCGCCTGGCGAGAAATGCCCTATTTCTCGGACGCCGAGCGTGCGGCCCTTGCGCTCGGCGAGGCAGTCACCCGGCTTGCCGACCGGCCGGATGCCGTCAGCGACGAGGTCTGGAACGAGGCTGCCCGACACTATGACGAGAAGGCGCTGTCCGCCCTGATCGTTGCGATCGCGATCGACAATGTCTGGAACCGGTTGAACGCAACGGTTCGCCAGCAGGCGGGAGCCTCCTGGAACTGAGCGGTCGGGAGAACCTGGCCTTCTCCCCTCAGATAGGCAGAGCAATCGTATATGAGGTGAGGTCGTTGCCGCACAACTCTTCTCCCCGAGGGGAGAAGGAGCTTACGGTTGCCTGCTCAAATAGGGGAAGGCAGTTTGCTATCTCAGGCTTCTCCCACCCGCGAGGTGATCAGCAATTTCGCCAGCCAATCGACGAAAACGCGCACCTTGTTGCTCAGGTGCCGGTTGGGCGGATAGACGATGTGCATGGGCAGCGCGGGCCGGGTCCAGCCGGTGAAGATGGGCACCAGATCACCCTTGGCAAGCGCCTCGCGGGCCATGAAGCTGGGAACCTGTGCGATGCCTAGCCCGGTCAGTGCCGCTTGGATGTAGCTGCGGCTGTCATTCACCGAAAGGATGTAGCGCGGGGTGATTTCCAGCGACTCGTTGCCGTGTTCGAAGATGAAAGGGATAGTACGGCCCGTTTGCGCGCGGAAATAGCTGACCGCATAGTGAGCCGTCTCCAGCTCTTCCGGGCGCTCCGGGATGCCGTGCTTTTCAATATAAAGCGGCGCGGCGCAGGTAACGAAGTGGATCTCGCCGACGCGGCGGGCGATCAGCGACTGGTCGCTCGGCATGCCGGCGCGCAAGGCGCAGTCGACATTCTCGGCCAGATAGTCCACCAGTCGGTCACCGACACCGAGGTCGATATGAATATCGGGATAGCGCTGGTGGAAATCACAGAGCGCCGGCATCACGATCCTCTCGGCGAAGGCGCCGGCCATTTCGACGCGCAGGCGGCCGCTCGGCAGGCTCTGCGAATTGCTGATGCTGCCGTCCAGTTCCTCGATTTCCGAGAGGATTTGAATGGCGCGCTCGTAATAAAGCGCGCCGTCGGTCGTCACCATGACGCGCCGGGTCGTCCGGTTCAGAAGCTTGGCGTGCAGATGCGCCTCAAGCGACTGGATGAGTGTCGTCACCGTCGCTTTCGGCATGGAGAGGGCCGCGGCGGCGCGGGTAAAATTACCCGTTTCCACCACACGCGCGAATGCCCGCATTGCTGACAACTGGTCCATTCCATGATGCCCCTCGACCACAACGAAAAGGGGTCGATTGTTTGTGATTGTGAATAGTCTGATCGAATATAGGCTACTTATTCTCGGAACGGAATAACAATATGTTGTCTGTGTAATTGTTGCAATGCGGCATGGGGGCGCTAAAGACCGCATTATCGGGAACATGGTCACAGGGCATGATAAAAGCCTCTGAAAGTGATCATATTCACTCGAGCAGATAGGATTTGGGTCGATGAGTGCGCCGTGGAAAGATGTTGTGCTGGAAAACGTGCCTACGGGGCCGGTGGCAGCTCGGATCTATAACGGCGAAGGTTTGAAGAAGGCGGCACCTCTCGTGCTCTATTTGCACGGCGGCGCTTTTCTGGACACCAATCACGCAATCGACCGGCCGGTGGCCGTAAGCCTCGCGGAAGCCGGCGCGATCGTGGTTGCCGCGGACTATACCAGCGGCAATCAGAATGCTTTTCCGCAGGTGCTCGAATGCGCCTACGGGATTCTGGCCTATCTCGGCAACAAGCGAAACATGCTTGCGCTGGGTGGAGCGAAAAAATCACTGCTGTTTGTCGCCGGAGAGGAATCGGGTGGCAATGTAGCAGCAGGTGTCGCTTTAAAGGCACGCGATCAGATGCCGGGTTCATTGGATGGACAGGTGTTGATATCGCCTTTGCTCGACCCCTTCATGGGATCGAAATCTTTCCTCCAGGCGGAGGAAAGCGGCATGCGCGAGCGCTGGACGGAGGGTTGGAACCGATACCTGGGTTTCCTGGGCGGTGTCTGCCACCCCTATGCGGCGCCTCGATACTGTTCGCGGCTTTCGGGCCTCGCGCCGGCATTGGTGCTCACGGCCGAGGACGACCCGCTCCGCGACGAGAGCATGGAATACGGCAGCCGGCTGAAAGCGGCCGGCGTCCGTGTTCGCCAGCAAGTCCTTCCCGCCGGGACAGGCTGGCCCACCCTCTACGGCGGGCAGTCGAAGGACAGGCCCTCGTGGCAGCAAGATGTTTGCTGTTGTTTCAAGGGCTTTGTCGAAGAAGTGCAGGCTTGATCGACTACAGCATCCCGATCGCGAGGGAAATCGCGGAATTGGACGGGATGTTGGAGGCAGAAAGCCGGAGTGATCTTCGCGCGGATGCGCAGTGCTTCGGACCCCAGACTGTATTGAGATATTAGGAATTTTCGGTCCCGTTTCCCAAGGCGGTGCCAAAGGAGAGAATAACATGAAGTCCAACGGTAAGCGCTGGGCCCTGTGGGGCGCCGGCATGGGTGTCGCTGCGGCTGTTGCAGGCGCAGCTTTCTATCTTGAGCTGCCACGCGGCGCTCAAGCAACCGAGGCGGCTGGCCCGGCGGCAATGCCGCCCGTCCCCGTCACCGTTGCTGCGGTAGAGCCGCGTGACATCACCTCATGGCAGGAGTTTTCGGGGCGGCTCGAAGCCATTGACCGGGTTGAAGTCCGGCCGCGTGTGGCCGGCGCAATTCAGTCGGTGCAATTCCGCGAAGGTGCCCTGGTCAAGCAGGGCGACCTGCTGGTGACGATCGATCCGGCAACCTACCAGGCGGCCGTCGCCCAGGCTCAGGCCCAGGTCGGAGCGGCAAAGGCCAGGCTTAACCTGACCAAGGTCGAAGTCGACCGTGGTCAGAAGCTCTTCGAGAACAAGACGATCTCGCAGAGCGACATGGATACGCGCGCCAGCAATTACGCCGAAGCGGATGCCAATGTGAAGGCGGCGCAAGCAACCTTGCAGACGGCGCAATTGAACCTCGACTACACGCAGGTTCGCGCTCCGATTTCCGGCCGCGTCGGCAAGATTGCGGTTACCGTCGGCAATCTGGTTGCTGCCGGTTCGTCCTCGCCGGCGCTGACGACGCTTGTTTCGGTCGATCCGGTCTACGCGAGCTTCAATGCAAGCGAACAGACGGTCACCCAAGCGCTGGCCGAACTTCCGGTCACCAATGGCGCGGCGCCCCCGGTCGAGCAGATCCCCGTGCAGATCGGTACAGCGAACGACAACGGCACGCCGGTCAACGGCAAGCTGCAGCTGATCGACAATGAAGTCGATACTGCAAGCGGCACCATCGCCGTTCGCGCCGTCTTCGACAATCCGGGCGGCCGTCTTATCCCGGGCCAGTTCGTGCGGGTGCGCATGGGCCAGCCAAAGGCCGAGAGCAAGCTCCTCATCAGCGAGCGCGCGATCGGCACGGACCAGGACAAGAAGTTCGTCTTCGTTGTTGGGGCCGATAACAAGGTTGAGTATCGGCCGATCAGTCTCGGCGATACCTCCGATGGCATGCGCATCGTCAATTCCGGCCTGAATGCCGGCGACCGGGTCATTATCAACGGCCTGCAGCGGGTTCGCCCCGGTGCCGTGGTCGATCCGAAGCCGGAAGAGAAGGTCGCCGCGAAGTAATCTGCGCGGCCGGAAGGCGAAATCTTCCGGCCGCTATTCCAATGTTTCGATTTTCAATGCTCGTGGCGCCTCGGTGGGCCGCGGGCACGGGCCTCGTGTCCTCTTGATTCACCCCCTGGAGAGGGTTCTGCCATGAACATCTCAAGATTTTTCGTCGACCGTCCGGTGTTTGCCGGGGTGCTATCGGTCCTCATCCTGGTCGCCGGCCTGATCGGCATGCGGCTGCTGCCGATCTCCGAATATCCGGAGGTCGTGCCGCCCTCGATCGTCGTCACGGCGCAGTATCCGGGCGCCAATCCGAAAGTCATTGCCGAAACAGTGGCGACGCCGCTGGAAGAGCAGATCAACGGCGTCGACGGCATGCTCTACATGAACAGCCAGGCGACCTCTGATGGTCTGTTGACGTTGACGGTCACCTTCAAGCTCGGCACTGATCCGGACAAGGCGCAGCAGCTGGTGCAGAACCGTGTCTCGCAGGCAGAACCGCGATTGCCGCAGAACGTCCGCGACCTCGGCATCACCACGGTGAAGAGCTCGCCTGACCTGATGATGGTGGTCAACCTCATCTCGCCTGACAATCGCTACGACATCACCTATCTGCGCAACTATGCGACGCTGAACATCAAGGATCGCCTGGCCCGCATCGAGGGCGTCGGCCAGGTTCAGGTGTTCGGTTCGGGCGATTACTCGATGCGCGTCTGGGTCGATCCGCAGAAGGCCGCCGAGCGCGGTCTTGCCGCCAGCGATATCGCAAACGCCGTCCGTCAACAGAACGTCCAGGCCGCCGCCGGTATCATCGGTGCGTCCCCCAGCGTTCCCGGTCTCGACGTCCAGCTTTCCGTCAACGCCCAGGGCCGTCTGACCACGCCGGAAGAGTTCGGCAACATCATCGTCAAGAGTGGCGCAAACGGTCAGATCACGCGTCTGCGCGATGTCGCCCGCGTCGAACTCGGCGCGTCGGACTATTCGCTGCGCTCGCTGCTCGACGGCAAGCCGGCGGTCGCCGTTCCCGTCTTCCAGGCCCCGGGATCGAACGCGATCACCATCTCGGACAATGTCATCAAGACCATGAACGAGCTGCAGACGGCGATGCCCGATGGCGTCAAGTATGAGATCGTCTACGATACCACTCAGTTCGTGCGTGCCTCGATCGACAAGGTCGTCCATACCCTGCTCGAAGCCATCGCGCTGGTCGTCGTCGTCGTCATTCTGTTCCTGCAGACCTGGCGTGCCTCGATCATTCCGCTGATCGCCGTTCCTGTCTCGATCATCGGTACTTTCGCGGTGATGTATGTCTTCGGCTTCTCGATCAACGCGCTCAGCCTCTTCGGCCTGGTGCTGGCGATCGGTATCGTCGTGGACGACGCCATCGTGGTCGTGGAGAACGTCGAGCGCAATATCGAGAACGGCCTCAGTCCGCGTGACGCAACCTATCGCGCCATGAAGGAAGTCTCGGGTCCGATCATCGCGATCGCTCTCGTGCTGGTCGCCGTCTTCGTACCGCTTGCGTTCATCTCCGGTCTGTCGGGCCAGTTCTATCGTCAGTTCGCCTTGACGATCGCCATCTCGACGGTGATTTCCGCGTTCAACTCGCTGACCTTGTCTCCGGCTCTGGCGGCTCTTCTCCTGAAGGACCACCACGCGCCGAAGGACATGCTGACGCGGGTGATGGACGTGACATTCGGCTGGTTCTTCCGCGGCTTCAACAGGGTGTTCAACCGTGGTTCGAATGCCTACGGCAAGGGCGTCGGCGGCATCCTGTCGCTGAAGAGCCTGGTCATGGTCATCTATATCGCTCTGATCGGCGCAACCTACTTCCTGTTCCAGACCGTTCCGGGCGGCTTCGTGCCGCAGCAGGACAAGCAGTATCTGATCGGCTTCGCGCAATTGCCTGATGGCGCGACCCTCGACCGGACGGATGACGTCATCCACCGCATGAGCGACATCGCCATGCAGCAGCCGGGCGTCGAGCATGCCATCGCCTTCCCGGGCCTGTCGATCAACGGCTTCACCAACTCGTCCAACGCCGGCATCGTCTTCGTGACCCTGAAGGCGTTCGAGGAGCGCACGACGCCGAATCTGTCGGGCGGTGCCATCGCCATGCAGTTGAACCAGAAGTTCGCCGGCATCCAGGACGCCTTTATCGCCATGTTCCCGCCGCCGCCCGTTCAGGGTCTCGGCACGACGGGCGGCTTCAAGATGCAGATCGAGGATCGCGCCGGCCTCGGCTACCTGGCGCTTGACCAGGCCAACAAGGCATTCCTCGCCAAAGCCTATCAGGCGCCGGAGCTTACCGGCCTGTTCTCGAGCTACCAGATCAACGTGCCGCAGCTTTATGCGGACCTTGATCGCGCCAAGGCCGAGCAGCTCGGCGTCTCGGTGACGGATGTCTTCGATACGCTGCAGATCTACCTGGGTTCGCTCTATGTCAACGACTTCAACGCCTTTGGTCGTACCTACAGTGTGCGTGTGCAGGCAGACGCCCAGTTCCGTGCTCATGCAAGCGACATCGGCCAGTTGAAAGTCCGTTCGGCATCGGGTCAGATGATCCCGCTGTCGGCGCTCTTGAAGGTCGAGGCCAGCACCGGTCCCGAGCGGACGACGCGTTACAACGGCTTCCTCGCCGCCGATATCAACGGCGGTCCGGCTCCGGGCTTCTCGTCCGGTCAGGCACAGGCGGCCGTGGAGCGTATCGCCAACGAAACCCTGCCCAAGGGCATCAGTTTCGAATGGACGGATCTGACCTACCAGCAGATCCTGGCCGGCAGCTCGGGTATCATCATCTTCCCTCTAGCCCTGCTGCTCGTCTACCTCGTGCTGGCTGCCCAGTATGAGAGCGTCACGCTGCCGCTTGCGATCGTCATGATCGTGCCGATGGGCGTGCTGGCTGCCTTGACGGGCGTCTGGTTGACGGGTGGCGACAACAACATCTTCACGCAGATCGGCTTGATGGTGTTGGTGGGCCTCTCGGCGAAGAATGCGATCCTGATCGTGGAATTCGCCCGCGAGCTGGAGTTGGAAGGCCGCAAGCCGGTACAGGCCGCTATCGAGGCCAGCCGCCTGCGTCTGCGCCCGATCCTGATGACCTCCATGGCCTTTATCATGGGCGTCGTCCCGCTCGTTACCTCCACCGGTGCCGGTGCCGAGATGCGTGCGGCCATGGGCGTGGCGGTGTTCGCCGGCATGATCGGCGTGACCTTCTTCGGCATCTTCATGACGCCGGTATTCTACGTGCTGATCCGCAATCTGACGGGCAACCGTCCGCTGAAGCAGCACCATCACAACGACAACGACCATTCGGCCGAGGTGCTTCCGATCGCCGCCGAATAGAGTGGTACTCCGGTGCCGGATACGTTCACGGGCGGGACCGCAAGGTCCCGCCCTTTTTGTTTTTGTGCGGCCACTTTTTCACTCCTGCCGCTTCGATCATCTGATTTTTTGAAGAATTTGCCGTATGCGCGCCGATTTCTTTTGCATGCGGGCACCATAGGTTTATCAAGCTCTTGGATGAGTTGATTGACGTGCGTCGGGCAAGAGGAGTTGCTCTTGACGCTCGAGGCTCGAGGAGGATTGCGTGCATGACGTCCTTGCCGAATCGATCGGCATAATCGGTGGCCGCGCGATGGCGGGGCCGGCACAAATTTATGTCGGAGGGCGCTTGCCATGAGCGGCAGAAAGATCGCTTTTCTCGGAACGGGTCTGATGGGAGCGCCGATGGCGCGGCGGCTGCTGGCCGCCGGCTTTCCGGTCACCGTCTGGAATCGCGACCGTAGCAAGGCCGATCCCTTGGCGGATGATGGCGCCACCCTCGCCGCCACTGCCGCCGAGGCGGCGCGGGGTGCATCGGTGCTCTTTACCATGCTGACGAATGGCGGCGCCGTCAGCGAAGTCCTGTTCGGCAGCGGGGTGGCCGACGCGCTGGAGCCAGGTGCCGTTGTCATCGACAACAGCTCGATATCGCCGGCGGTCGCGCGTGAACACGCATTCAAGCTTGCCGAACGCGGCATTCGGCATATCGATGCGCCGGTCTCCGGCGGTGTGGCAGGCGCTATGGCCGGAACTTTGGCCATCATGGCCGGTGGCGATGCCGATATCATAGACAGCGTTCGCGATGTGATGGCACCGCTCGGTCGCGTGACTCGCGTCGGGCCAAGCGGCACCGGCCAGCTTGCCAAGCTCGGCAATCAGCAGATCGTCGCGGTGACCATCGGTGCCGTCGCGGAAGCGATGTTGCTGGTCGAAGCCGGTGGTGGATCGCGCGAGGCGTTCCGTGCCGCCATTCGCGGTGGTTTTGCTGAAAGCAGAATCCTGGACCTGCACGGTCAGCGCATGATCGAGCGTAATTTCGAGCCGGGCGGAACGGCCCGCAATCAGCTGAAGGATCTCGATACGGTTCTTGCTGCCGCGCAAAGCCTGTCGCTTCACCTGCCGCTGACTGAAATCGTCAGGACCGAATTTGCCGAATTCGTTGAAAATGGCGGCGGCGAACAGGATCACAGCGGTTTGCTGCAGCATTTGGAAGACAAGAATGCCCGAGGAAAGGCTTGAGGAAAAGATGAGCGATAAGGGTGCATCCAGGCGTCGCCTGCGTTCCCAGGATTGGTTCGACAATCCGGATCACATCGATATGACCGCGCTCTATCTGGAGCGCTTCATGAATTACGGCATCACGCCGGAAGAGCTGCGTTCGGGCAAGCCGATCATCGGCATCGCCCAGAGCGGCAGCGATCTCACTCCCTGCAACCGCCATCATCTCGATCTTGCCAAGCGCGTGCGCGACGGCATTCGCGACGCGGGCGGCATTCCGATCGAATTTCCGACCCATCCGATCTTCGAGAACTGCAAGCGCCCAACGGCCGCGCTCGACCGCAATCTCGCCTATCTCGGCCTCGTCGAGGTGCTCTACGGCTATCCGCTCGACGGGGTTGTGCTGACGACCGGCTGCGACAAGACCACGCCGTCGGCGCTGATGGCGGCCTCCACCGTGAATATTCCGGCGATCGTGCTGTCAGGCGGGCCGATGCTGGATGGCTGGCACGATGGCGAGCTTGCGGGGTCCGGCACGGTGATCTGGCGTTCGCGCCGCAAGCTGGCGGCCGGAGAGATCGACGAAGAGGAATTCATGGAGGCGTCACTCGCCTCTGCTCCTTCGGTGGGTCACTGCAATACGATGGGAACGGCCTCGACCATGAATGCGATGGCCGAGGCGCTCGGCATGTCGCTTACCGGCTGCGCGGCCATTCCCGGCGCCTATCGCGAGCGCGGTCAGATGGCCTACCGCACCGGGCGGCGCGCCGTCGAACTGGTACTCGAGGACATCAAGCCGTCCGACGTGCTGACGCGGCAGGCCTTCCTGAATGCCATCCGGGTCAATTCCGCCATCGGCGGATCGACCAATGCGCAGCCGCATTTGGCCGCGATGGCCAAGCATGCCGGCGTCGAGCTCTATCCCGACGACTGGCAGGTGCATGGTTTCGACATTCCGCTTCTGGCCAATGTGCAGCCTGCGGGTGCCTATCTCGGCGAACGCTTCCACCGTGCCGGCGGCGTACCCGCCGTGATGTGGGAGCTGCTGCAGGCCGGCAAGCTCGATGGCGACTGTCCGACGGTGACCGGCAGGACGATGACAGAGAATCTGAAGGGGCGCGAAGCGACGGATCGAGAGGTTATCCGCCCCTTCGCGGCGCCGTTGAAAGAGCGGGCCGGCTTCCTCGTGCTGAAGGGCAATCTCTTCGATTTCGCCATCATGAAGATGAGCGTCATATCGGAAGACTTCCGCCTTCGTTATCTGCAGGAGCCGGGCCAAGAAGGCGTGTTCGAGGGCAAGGCGGTGGTCTTCGACGGATCCGAGGACTATCACAGGCGCATCAACGACGCCGATCTCGGCATCGACGAGAGAACCATCCTCGTCATCCGTGGTGCCGGGCCGATCGGCTGGCCGGGATCGGCCGAAGTGGTCAACATGCAGCCGCCGGACGCGCTTCTGAAGCGCGGCATCCGCAGCCTGCCCACAATTGGCGACGGGCGTCAGTCGGGCACGGCCGACAGCCCCTCGATCCTCAACGCTTCGCCGGAGAGTGCGGCGGGTGGAGGGCTTGCCTGGTTGCGGACCGGCGATATCATTCGTATCGATTTCAATCACGGGCGCTGCGACATGCTGGTGGACGAAACGGAAATCGAGCGTCGAAAGGGCGATGGCATCCCGGCCGTCCCGCCCGACGCAACGCCATGGCAGCGCATCTATCGCCGCTCCGTGACGCAGCTGTCCGATGGTGCCGTGCTCGAGGGCGCGGCCGATTTCCGCAACATCGCGGCCAATCCGCCGCGGCACAATCATTAGCTAAGGATATCGAGGGAAATCGCAGACTAGGTCACGACACGCGCGCGGGCATTAAAGTTCGTGTAAGGGAGTAGTGCAAATATATCAGTTGCATGTGCGTAATCTCTCAATGTGTCCCAAGGGGGTGAAGCCGGTTGGCAGAGGCGGCGTCAGGGCGAACAGAGGAAGAGTTCCAGGACCTTTTGAGAAGGCTGGAGCTTGCGCTGGAGGCGTCTCAAATCGGTGTCTGGCAGCACAATATCAAGGATGAGGAACTGCTCTGGGATCCCCAGATGCACAAGCTCTACGGGACCGGTCGCCAGGATCGCAAGGTATCATCCGATGTCTGGCTGAAAGCCCTGCACCCCGAAGACGTTGAGGAGGCGCTTAGCGACTTTCAGGCCGCCCTTGGCGAAAGGGGTTTCTATAACTCGCAGTTTCGCGTCGTCCTGCCGGGCGGAGAGGTGCGGCATCTGCGCTCACGCGCTCATTTCTATGAAGGTCCCGATGGTGCGCCGTCCTTCATCGGTGCGGAATGGGATGTCACCGCCGACGTCCTGCTCAATCGCGAGCTCAGCAGCCAGAAGGCCATCGCCGAAGCGCGCGCGGTGGCGCTCGAGCAAAGCCGCGCGCGTATCGAGCATGCCGCCGATCATGATTATCTGACCGGCCTTCCCAATCGACGTTATTTCGACCGGCGGCTGGCCGAATTGCGCAAGGATAATGCCGGGCAGACATTGGCCGTGCTCCATATCGATCTCGACGGCTTCAAGGAGATCAACGACAAATGGGGCCATGCGGCCGGGGATGCGACCCTGCAGAGCGCGGCCGCGCGTATCTCCGGCGCGATCACCGCCAACGACATTGTGGCCCGTGTCGGCGGCGACGAATTCGTCGCTGTTTTGGCCAATGTCGGCAGTGCCGAAAAGCTGGAAGCCATTGCGGACGATATTCTCTCGCGATTGCGGCGCGAAGTGCGCTTCGGCAATGAAATGCTGCGGATCGGCGCATCCGTTGGCGTGGCCTCAAGCCGGGCTGACCGCGCGGGCAATCTGCTGGCGGAATCCGACGTGGCGCTTTTCCAGGCCAAGAAGCTCGGGCGCAATCGGGTCGAATTCTTCACGCCGCAGCTCCAGTCCGATCTGCACACGGAACGTCAGCTGGCCGACGAGTTGCGGTTGGCGCCTGTGCTGCGTCAGATCGAGCCTTTCTATCAGATCCAGGTGGATGCGCGCAGCCGCCACATCGTCGGGCTGGAGGCGCTGGCACGCTGGCGGCATCCGGAAAAGGGACTGTTGAACCCGGCAGCGTTCCTCAAGGTTGCAGACGAATATGGGCTGACGGCCGAGATCGATGCCGCTGTGTTGAAGCGCGCGCTTGCCGATCGCGCCGCCTGGGTTTCGCAAGGTATCGCGCCGCCGCGCATTGCCGTCAACATTTCCGGACGCCGGCTTGCCGACCCCAATTTGATCGAGGGGTTGCAGGCGCTCGAGATACCGCGCCAGGCCATCGCCTTCGAACTGGTGGAAACCATTTTCCTCGACGATCCCGATGACAGGGTGCTGGCCAATATCGATGCGATCAAGGAGATGGGGATCGATATTGAAATCGACGATTTCGGATCGGGTCATGCTTCGCTGATCGGTCTGGTCAAGCTGAAGCCGAAGCGGCTGAAGATCGACCGGCAGCTGGTGACGGCGATAACCGTGTCAGACGAGCAGCGCCGCCTCGTCGGCTCGATCGTCGAAATCGCCCGGACATTGAATGTCGAGGTTATCGCCGAGGGTGTCGAGACCGAAGAGCATGCGTGCATTCTGGCAGAGGTCGGCTGCGATGAACTTCAGGGTTACGCCATCGGCTATCCTTCTTCGGAGAGCGATACCGCCGCTTTGCTGAAATCGGCCCGCACATCGGGCAAGAACCGATCCTCGGCTGGTGGCGGCGGGCGGACTACTGGATCTGCAAGGCGACGATCAGAGCGTAGCTGATGGCGCCCAGCATCAGCAGCGACAATGTGGCCGCTACGATCACGCGGCCGCCGGCATGGGCAACCGAGCGGATATTCACCGACAGCCCGAGTGCCGCCATCGCGATGACAGTCAGGATGCCTGAAACCGATTCCATCGGGGCGATCAGCGCGTCCGGAATGAGGCCGAAGGAGCGCAGTGCCATCAGCCCAAGGAAACCGCAGATGAACCACGGAACCAGCGAGTGATGATGGCCGCTGCGTCCTTTCGCGTCTGTCGTTTCGACCTTGGTGAGGATGCCGAGCAGGAAGATGACCGGTCCCAGCATCAGGACGCGCACGAGCTTGACGAGTGTGCCGGTCTGGACGGCGAGAAGGCCGGCCGGGGCCGTGGCGGCAAGCACCTGGGGTACGGCGTAGACGGTGAGCCCGGCCAATGTGCCGTATTGCGGTACGCTCATGCCAAGATGAAAATAGAGAAGCGGCAAGAGGAATACAGCCGCAATGCCGAGCACGGCGGTGAATGCCAGGGCTGCCGCGATTTCCTGCGAGTCCGCCTCGATCACGGGGGCTACGGCGACGATGGCCGAATTGCCGCATATCGAGTTGCCGCAGGCGATCAGCGTCGCCAGCTTCGGCGGCAGGCCGAGCAGCCGCCCGATGAGATAGGTGGCCGCGATCGAAAGGACGACGACGATGGCGATGCCGGCAATCAGCCAGACGCCCGCGCCCCGGATCGCCGAAAGGCTGATGGATGCGCCCAGAAGGACGATGGCGATTTCCAGCAGGATCTTGGCGCTGAAATCGATACCTGGCCGCATGGCCGGCTTCAGCGGTTTGATGGTGCAGACGACGATGCCGAGCGCGATGGCAAGCACCAGGCCCTCGATCCACCTGCCACCGAAAATGCCCTCCTCAATGTGCTCGCCGGCATAGGCAAGAAGCGCAACGACGCAAGTGAGTGCAAGGCCGGGAAGTATCTGGTTTGCGCGCTGAGCATAGGACATGTCGTACTGCCGTTCGTTATTCCGATTGAGTGACGGCTGGAAAGTCTCATCTCCCGATGTGGACATCCATCGAATATTATCCTACGTTTCGTTCGATAAATTAGAATGATTTCCCATGACCTTCGAGCAACTTGCCATTTTCGTCGCCGTCGCCGAGCGGGAACATCTGACGCATGCCGCGGAAGCCATTCATCTGACACCCTCGGCTGTCAGTTCGGCGATCAAGAACCTTGAAGCCTATTATGGCGTGGAGCTGTTTGACCGCGTCGGCAGGCGAATCGAGCTCACGGAGACGGGCCGCTCCTTCCTCGGCGAAGCCAAGGCGACGCTGGCCCGCGTGCGCTCGGCCGAACTGATGCTGTCCGAGCTGGGCGGCCTGCAGCGCGGTCAGCTCAGCCTCTATGCCAGTCAGACCATCGCCAGCTACTGGCTGCCGCCGTTGCTGATGCGGTTTCATCGTGACTATCCCGGCATCGAACTGGACCTGACGATCGGCAATACGCGCACCGTCACCGAAGCCGTCATCAATGGCGCGGCCGAGCTCGGTTTCATCGAAGGTGAGGTGGATGCGCCGGCCCTGTCGATGACGATCGTTGCGCAGGATGCGCTGGTCATTGTCGTGCCGCCACACCATCCCTGGGCGGATGGACGGCAGCTGGCCGCGGCCGATCTTGCCAGCGACACATCCTGGGTGATGCGCGAAGAGGGTTCCGGCACCCGATCGGAATTCGAAAACGCGGTTGCCAAGCTTGGCGCTTCGCCGGGTGATCTCAAGGTGGCGCTCGTCCTGCCCTCGAACGAGGCCGTGCTATCAGCCGCTTGCGCGGGACAAAGCGCGGCCGCTATTTCCAGCGCGGCGGCCAGGGCCTATCTCGGGCAGGGTCTGCTGGTTCAGGCCCGCTTCGATATGCCCGTCCGCAGCTTCCGATTGCTGCGTCATAAGGAGCGCCACGCCAGCAAGGCGGCGCTGACGCTGGAAGCCATGTGCAAGGGTTAGCCGCTTACCGCCGCTCCATCCGCTGCCGGTTGGCGATCACCAGTTCGATCTCGTTGCGCTCCAGCATGGCCCGGATGTCCGGCGGCGGCATGTCGTCGGTGACCAGCACGTCATAGGTTGCCGGTTCGTTGAGAACGACCGGCGCGGTGCGGCCGAACTTGGCGCTGTCGGCAACGATGATGCGGTTTTCGGCGCGGCTTGCGGCTTCTCGAGAGTATTCCGCTTCCTCGAGATCGTGCAGCATGAAGCCGGACGTGGCATTGACGGCGCCGACGGACAACACGGCATGACGCACATTGAAGCGCCGCAGGAAATTGGCCGCTTCCATGCCGAAAGTGCCGCCATCGTGACCACGCAGCTCGCCGCCGGCGAAGAAGACGCGGTTGCCATTGCGGGTGGCGAGCGCATGGGCCACAGACACGGCGTTGGTGACGACGAAGAGGTTCTGGTGCTTTTGCAGCGCAACGGCGATGAAAGCCGTGGTGGAGCCGACATCAAGGAAGAGGGTGTCGCCGTCCTTGATCATCGCCGCGACGGACGCGGCTATCATCCGCTTTGCTTCGGCATTCTCGTTCATCCGCAGGTGCAGCGGCGGCTCGATCATGGCGTCCTTGATATGGACGCCGCCATGCACCTTGGTCACGAGGCCATTGGCCTCCAGACTGCGGATGTTGCGGCGAATGGTTTCTTCCGAGACGCCGAGCCGTTCGGCGAGGAATTGAATGCGGCTGGCGCCGCCGGCCAGCCGCAGCTCCTCCAGGATCTCCCGTTCGCGATGATTGGAATGAAGCGGCGGTTGGGAGGTGCCCGGCATGGTCCTGATCCTATTAGGGGTATGATCCCAAAATGTGCGAGCGGCTTGCGGATCGGGCAGTCATGCGACGCCGGAAAGTGGCGTAAAGACGCAAGCTCGATCCATTTGCCTCGCGTGTGAGTTTTTAAGTCAAATCTCACTTACGGTGAAGCGCTCTGTTGCGATATCCATAGCTCATGCGATGGCGTTCCTTTTCGTCAAACCAACAAAAAGCCAAATATTCGTTTCCTTTTGTGGGATGATGCTTGACAAGCCTCCGTTGGTGAGGAACCCTTCCATTATCGAGGATACACGGTCGCAACGTCGGAGGGGGGATGATCGCAACGGCTGAAGACAAGATACAGTCTCTTGGCATTTGGCACGGGCCGATCGATATCGCCCCGCTCGTCGGCGGCATCACCAATCGCAATTATCTGGTCAGCGACAGCGGCCGGCGCTTCGTCGTCAGGCTTGGCTCCGATATTCCCATTCACCATATCAGCCGCGTCCACGAGGTGGCTGCGAGCCGGGCAGCGCATGCGGCCGGTCTTTCGCCGGCCGTCATCCACCATGAGCCCGGCATATTGGTGCTGGATTATATCGATGCAAAGCCGCTCTCTGCCGACGGTGTCCGCGATCCCGCGATGTTGGCGCGCGTCGTGCGTCTCGTCCGTTCCTGCCATCGCGATGTCGCCGGGCATTTTCGCGGGCCGCCCGCGATCTTCTGGGTCTTTCATGTGGTCAGGGATTATGCGGCCGCACTCGATGCCGGCGGTAGCCGGCACAAGCCGTTGCTGCCGTCCTTTCTCGATATAGCGCAACGGCTCGAACAGGCGGCCGGCCCTTTCGACATCGCCTTCGGCCATAACGACCTGCTGGCCGCGAATTTTCTCGATGATGGCAAGCGGCTTTGGCTGATCGACTGGGACTATGCCGGCTTCAACACGCCGCTCTTCGATCTTGGCGGCCTAGCCTCCAACAACGAATTCTCCGAAGCGCAGGAGAGCGTCATGCTGGAAACCTATTTCGAAGCGCCGATAAATGACGATCTGCGCCGGCGCTACCAGGCGATGAAATGCGCTTCGCTCCTGCGCGAGACGATGTGGAGCATGGTTTCGGAAATCCATTCCGATATCGATTTCGACTATTCTTCCTACACAAACGAAAATCTGCGGCGGTTCGAGAGCGCCTGGCAGAGTTTTCGGAATTCTTGAGGTGAAGCAATGAAGGAACTGCCGAACACTGCAAAGACCGTCGTCATCGGCGGCGGCATCATCGGCTGCTCGACGGCCTATCATCTCGGCAAGCTCGGCTTCACCGATACCGTGCTGCTGGAGCGCAAGAAGCTGACGTCGGGCACCACGTTTCACGCCGCCGGCCTTGTCGGCCAGTTGCGCACCAGCGCCAATATCACCCAGATGCTCGGCTACTCCGTCGATCTCTACCAGAAACTGGAGGCCGAGACAGGGCTTGCCACCGGGTGGAAGATGAATGGCGGGTTGCGTCTCGCCTGTAACGAGGAGCGCTGGACAGAGGTCAAGCGGCAGGCGACGACGGCGCAATCCTTCGGCCTGCAGATGCATCTGCTGACGCCCAAGGAGGCTTTCGATCTCTGGCCGTTGATGGATATCGACGATCTCGTCGGCGCCGCCTTCCTGCCGACCGACGGTCAGGCCAATCCTTCCGATATCACCCAGGCGCTGGCGAAAGGCGCTCGCATGAGCGGCGTCTCGATCTTCGAGGATACCGAGGTTCTGGATCTCGAGATCGACAAGGGCCGGATCCGCGCCGTCATTACCGACAGGGGCCGCATCGAATGCGAGCGCGTCGTCGTTTGCGCCGGGCAGTGGACGCGGACGTTTGCTGGCCGCTTCGGCGTCAATGTGCCGCTCGTCTCCGTCGAGCATCAATATCTGATCACCGAGTCCTTCGGCGTGCCCTCCAACCTGCCGACGCTGCGCGACCCGGACAGGCTGACCTACTACAAGGAAGAGGTCGGCGGGCTGGTCATGGGTGGCTATGAGCCCAACCCGATCCCCTGGGCGCTTGATGCTATTCCCAAAGATTTCCACTACACGCTGCTCGACAGCAATTTCGATCATTTCGAGCAGATCATGGAGCAGGCGCTGGTGCGCGTGCCGGCCCTGCAGATGGCCGGCGTCAAGCAGCTGCTCTGCGGCCCCGAGAGCTTTACGCCCGATGGCAACTTCATCCTCGGCGAGGCGCCGGAGCTGAAAAACTTCTTCGTCGGCGCCGGCTTCAACGCCTTCGGCATCGCCTCTGCCGGCGGCGCGGGCATGGCGCTCGCCGAATGGGTGGTAAAGGGCGAGCCGCCCTACGATCTCTGGCCGGTCGATATCCGCCGCTTCGGCCGTCCGCATTTCGACACAGACTGGGTGCGCACGCGCACGCTGGAAGCCTATGGCAAGCACTACACCATGGCCTGGCCCTTCGAGGAGCATTCCAGCGGCCGACCCTGCCGCAAGTCGCCGCTCTATGATCGCCTGAAGGCGCAGGGCGCCTGTTTCGGCGAAAAGCTCGGCTGGGAGCGGCCGAACTGGTTTGCCGATCTCTTTACGGGCGAGGAGCCGAAGGACGTCTACACCTATGGCCGTCAGAACTGGTTCGATGCCGTCGGTCGTGAGCATAAGGCGGTTCGCGAGGCCGCCGTCATCTTCGACCAGACGTCTTTTGCCAAGTTCGTGTTGAAAGGCCGGGATGCTGAGGCGGCGATCTCGTGGATCGCCTCCAACGACGTCGCCAAGCCTGCGGGCGCGCTGACCTATACGCAGATGCTGAACGATCGGGGCGGCATCGAGTGCGATGTCACAATTGGCCGTATTGCCGAGAACGAGTTCTACATCACGACGGGCACCGGCTTCGCCACGCATGATTTCGACTGGATTGCCCGAAATATTCCAGCCGACCTGCATGCCGAACTGGTGGATGTGACCTCCGCCTATTCCGTGTTGTCGCTGATGGGGCCGAAATCGCGCGAGATATTGCAGACTGTCACATCGGACGATGTTTCGAACGCCACTTTCCCCTTTGGCAGGGTGAAGACGATCGGTATTGCCGGCTGCCCGGTGCGGGCGCTGCGCATCACCTATGTCGGCGAACTCGGCTATGAGCTGCATGTGCCTGTGGAATATGCCACCACCGTCTACGATGTGCTGATGGCGGCCGGCCGCGAGCATGGCCTCATCAATGCCGGCTATCGCGCCATCGAAAGCTGCCGGCTGGAAAAGGGCTATCGCGCCTGGGGTTCCGATATCGGGCCGGATCATACGCCGATCGAGGCAGGGCTCGCCTGGGCGGTGAAGACGAAGAAGGATGTCGCATTCCGCGGCCGAGAGGCGATCGAGCGGCAACTGGCATCAGGCGTGAAGAAGATGCTTGCCTGCTTCGTGCCCGACGATCCGCAGACCGTGCTGCTCGGCCGAGAGACGATCTACCGCGACGGCCAGCGCGTCGGCTGGCTGTCGAGCGGCGGCTATGGCTACACGATCGGCAAGGCCATCGGCTATGGCTATGTCCGTGACCCCGGCGGGGTGACGGAGGATTTCGTGCTTTCCGGCCGCTATGAGCTAGATGTCGCGCAGCAGCGCGTGCCATGCCAGGTGTCGCTGAAACCGCTTTATGATCCGCAGATGGTGCGGATCAAGGGGTGATTGCGGAGGGGAGGCGGTTGAGAGACAGGATCCAAGGGAACTGTGTCGTAAGCGCTGTCAGCCTGCTCCGAGACTATGACATCAGGTTTCAGCCCTTTGTGTTGTGTGGTCCATTCGGCGATGTAGCAGCAGAAGGCCAAGAAGCGTGCAGAAGGCAAAGATTGAGATCACAAAGGCCAGCCATAGGGCGGCATGAGGACCGGCAGATGTCATGATGGCGGTGAACGCCGGTGGAGCGACGGCAAAGGAGAGATTGAGCGGCACGGCCAGCTGTGCCGATGCGCGAGCATAGGCGCCGGCGGGGAAAATCTGGAGCGGCAGCGTCGCTCGGGTGACGGCGGTGATACCACTGGCAATTCCATAAAGCGTGGCGAAAAGCATGGCGCCGATGAAATTGTTGGTTAGGAGAAGAACGATGAAGCTCAGCGGAAGCAGGGCAGAGGCGGCAACACCGGTGACGAAGCCTGACCATCGCCGGCCGCCTAGGACGTCGATCATGCGCCCCGCCCATCGAGCAATACCGATGAAGGCTGCGGCCGCGAGCGCACTGGCGTGATCGAGCCCCGCAGCCTCGAACAGAATGATGATGGTGAGGGCAAATCCCCAGGTTACGAAGCCGTTGGCGGCAAAGCTTGCGGCCAGCAGGACGAACCTCGGCCTGTCGATGGAAGCAGGCTCGGTCGTCGCCTTCGCAGCCGATTTTTCCGTGGGGCGGTGCGCAAGCATGGTCCAATGCAGTGGCATGCAGACAAGGAGCATGAGGGCGGCATAGACCAGCGTCGTCGTGCGCCATCCCCATTGAGCTTGCAGAAGGCCTGTCAGCGGCCAGACGATGGTTGATGTCAGCCCACCGGCAAGTATCAGCACGCCGAGCGCCTGGCGCGCTTTCTCGCCGGCGATCTCGGTCGCCGCGATCTGCGCCGGTGTCGTTAACATGCTGGCACCGGCGAGCCCGAGAATGATCCACGACAGGACATAGGGTGCCGGACCATTGGCCAAGCCCATGACCAGCAGACCGGCTGCGCCCAGAAGCGACCCCCAAACCATAATCGGGCGGGCGCCGTGCCGCTCTAAGATGGCGCTCAGCGGCCAGGACGCCATGGCCATCACGACAAGCATCACTGTGGGTCCCGCCATGACCATGGGCAGGGCCATGCCCAGTTCGCCGGCCATGGCAGGTCCTGTGACAGCGGGCAACCAGAACGTAGCGCCCCAACCAATGAGCTGGGTCAGCGACAGGGCGGCAACGGCCCGGGCTGTGGGCGAGCGGAACGGCATCCCTGCAACTGGCGCGGAAAGCGCGATCAAATCGCGGCCGTGATGTCGAAGGGGAGTCATTAAAGACCTCTGAGTGCGAGTAGCTTTTGTTTCTGTCAAGGAAACGACGAAGGACCGATGCTTCCGTCAGCAGACTTTGTCGATGTGAGGCCTAAAGAAAATAATGCTGCCCCAGCGACCACCCATGCGACGGCTTTGGTATCTGTGTGATCGGCGTGAGCACATCGCATTTTCTTGGGAGCCTTTTCGCCTTCGCTTGTGCTAGATTTTCGCGTGATGCTCAAACGAGGAATTTGAGGGGAGCCTGAGGAAAATTCATGCAGGAAAAGCATCGCGTCTCTCTCAACGCCATCAGGGTATTTGCAATCGTGGCGCGCACCGGAAGTCTGACGGCCGCGGGCGCTGAACTCGGTGTTACCTCCGGCGCGGTAAGCCACCAACTCAAAAAACTCGAAGACGAGCTTGGGGTGGGCTTCTTCCGCCGAGGAAATAACACCATTTCACTGACCGACGTGGGACGGCGGTTCTATGAGGAGGTCGCGCCGGCGATCGGACTCATCGAGCGTTCGGCCGATGCCCTTTATCGCGACGAAAATGAAATCAGCGTCCACGCGACGACGTCGCTTGCGCTGCGTTGGCTCATCCCGTCACTGGATCGTTTTCGCGCCCTCTGCCCACAGGTCCGCGTTCGGGTGGAAACGAGTTCTGCGCGAGGTTTTCCAACCGTCCCGGACTCTGACGTCAGCATCCGTCATTTCCGGATAGGGGAGGCGGCCGAGGGATGGGAGTTCCTTGCTCGCGACCTGCGCCGCCCGGTTGTTTCTCCGAGCCTGCTGGCAAGGGATGCCAGTCAGGAGATTGCCGTTCCGGACATACCGGCTCTTCAATGCTGTGTGGGAAACTGGGACTGGAAGCTCTGGTGCGAGACGTTTGATATTTCGCCAGCAGACCTTTCTCTCGCCCATGCATTCGACACGGACGACGCTGCTCTTCATGCCTGTGTTGCCGGTCTTGGGATGTTACTCGCACCGACAATTCTGACAGGCAGGGAAACGAAGTCGGGCGCGTTGGTGACGCTACCCGGATATGAGCCAGTGGAGACCGGAACATATCGTTACCAGCGCCGCTCGGAATCGAGAGCAGTCCGGCAATTCTGCGGCTGGATGGATACCGAAATGCGGAACCTCGAATGAAAGGCTTCCGTGCATGCGCCCTGAAAACTGTGATCTCCCCGCCGCGACATCCGCCATTTTCTTGACACGCCCTCGCTTTCATCCTCAATCGGCATGCTGACAACAGACGGAGGCGAGAGACGATGGCGGAAGCGGGTATCAAGCTGGAGGAAAGCTGGAAAGAGGCGCTGTCTCCGGAATTCGAAAGCCCCTACATGCAGCAGCTCAAATCCTTTCTTGTCGAGGAGAAGCAGCGTGGCAAGGTGATCTTTCCGCGCGGCAGCGAGTATTTCCGGGCGCTGGATCTGACGCCGCTCGATGAGGTGCAGGTCGTCATTCTCGGGCAGGACCCCTATCACGGCAGCGGTCAGGCGCATGGGCTCTGCTTCAGCGTTCGCCCCGGCGTGCGCATTCCGCCGTCGCTTGTCAATATCTACAAGGAGCTCGAGACCGATCTCGGCATTCCGCCAGCGCGGCACGGCTTTCTGGAAAGCTGGGCGAAGCAGGGCGTGCTGCTGCTCAACAGCGTGCTGACGGTCGAGGAATCGCAGGCCGCCTCGCATCAGGGCAAGGGCTGGGAGCGCTTTACCGATGCCGTGATCCGCAAGGTCAACGACGAATGCGATGGCGTCGTCTTCATGCTCTGGGGCTCCTATGCACAGAAGAAGGCCGCCTTTGTCGATACCGAACGCCATCTGGTGCTGAAGGCAGCCCACCCATCGCCGCTGTCTGCCCATAACGGTTTCCTCGGTTGCCGGCATTTTTCCAAGGCCAATGCCTATCTGGCTGAGAATGGTCGAGAGCCGATCGATTGGGCGCTGCCGAGCAATCCGGGCAATAGCTAAGCTCATATTGAACGACCTCTATCCGTCGTTCAACAATTGAAGACAATCCGTTTGGCACTTGGGGGCTATCGAAACAGGGCTTCCCGGACCATCTTCTGCCCATGAGAAACGCCTGCCGTCGCAGGCGAGACAAGGGGTTAGAGATGCTCAATCAGATCAAAGGTCTTCACCACGTTACTTCGATGGCTGGAGACGCCCGGACCAACAACAAGTTCTTCACCGATACGCTCGGCCTGCGCCGCGTCAAGAAAACGGTCAATTTCGATGCGCCCGATGTCTATCACCTCTACTATGGTGACGAGACCGGCGCGCCCGGCACGATCATGACCTACTTTCCGTTCCCGAAGATGGCACAGGGTCGCCCGGGCACCGGCGAAGTCGGCAACACCGTCTTCTCCGTTCCGGAAGGTGCGATCGGCTACTGGACCGACCGGCTGGGCAAGCAGGGTGTCGAAGGCTTGAAAGCCGACGAATCCTTCGGTCAGAAGCGCCTGCATTTCGCCGGCCCGGATGGCGATGGCTTCGCTCTCGTCGAAGTCAAGGATGACAACCGTCAGCCCTGGACGCATGGCGGTGTCGATGCCGAGCATGCCATCAGGGGTTTCCATTCCGTCGCCATGCGGCTGCGGGACGAGGGCGCCACGGCCGAACTGTTGAAATATATGGGTTACGAGGTGGTCGATACGCATGAGGGCGTCAAGCGTCTCGCCATGCCTGGCGGCAACGGTGCCGACTATGTCGACCTTGAAACCATGCCGAATATCAACCGTGCGCTTCCGGGCGCGGGTTCCGTCCACCACGTCGCCTTTGCCGTCGAGAACCGCGCAAAGCAGCTTGAGGTGCGCAAGGCGCTGATGGATACGGGGTACCAGGTCACGCCTGTTATCGACCGCGACTACTTCTGGGCGATCTATTTCCGCACGCCGGGCGGCGTGCTGTTCGAAGTCGCCACCAACGAACCCGGCTTCAACCGTGACGAGGATACGGCCCATCTCGGCGAGGCACTGAAACTGCCTGAGCAGCATGCGCATCTGCGCGCCTTGATCGAGCAGCACCTCGAACCGCTGGAAGGCTAATTGGGAGAGGATCATGACGGATACGACCTATGTGCACCGGCTGAAGGCCGGTGCACCCGGAAAACCCATTCTTTTCACCTTTCACGGCACTGGCGGTGACGAGAATCAGTTCTTCGATTTCGGTGCCCGCTTGCTGCCCGAGGCGACCATCGTGTCGCCGCGCGGCGATGTCTCGGAACATGGTGCGGCGCGCTTCTTCCGCCGGACGGGCGAGGGTGTCTACGATATGGCGGACCTTGCTCGGGCAACGGACAAGATGGCGGCCTATGTCTCGGGCCTTGCGGCCGAATACGGCGCGTCGCAGGTGCTTGGTCTCGGTTTCTCCAACGGGGCCAATATCCTCGCCACCGTGCTGATCGAGCATGGCGATCTTTTCGACGCGGCCGTGCTCATGCATCCGCTGATCCCGTTCCAGCCGAAGGATAATGCCCGGCTGGAGGGCAGGCGTGTGCTGATCACCGCAGGCGAGCGGGATCCGATCTCGCCTGCGCCCGTAACCAAGGCTCTGGCCGATTATTTCGCGCGGCAGGAGGCTGAGACGACGCTCGAATGGCATCCCGGCGGCCACGACATCAGGCCGAACGAGATCGAGGCGATCCGCGTCTTCCTCACGCCTTACGCGTGAGTTTGAATGAGATCCCGGCCGCTCTGCGGCCGGCTATTTTCCGATCAGGCGCAGCATTGCCTTCGCCTGGGATGCGGCCGCAAGTTTTCCGTTCTCGTCGATATAATCGGTTCCACAGAAACGGTCGAGATTCATCGCATCGGTGCTGTCGGCCTCAGCATGTCTCGCATCGGCAATGACGATGCGCCAGGCGCAGCCAAGCATCTTGTCGGGCTGAATTGCCTCATCGCAGCCGGTACTCAGGCACAATGCGACATGTTTCTGGGCTCGATATCCGCCCGCAATGGCCTCGTCATAGTCGGCCTTCCACGTATCGCGCGTGTATTGGCAACGGGCCGGATTGCTGCTCTGGCTGCATTGCACCGTCGTATCGACATAGGTTTGCGCCGGCGGCCAAAGAGGACCATCGGCCAGGCTGACGCAGCCGCATGCGAACAAGGTGGCTGACAGCAAGCGCAATTGATTCTCCCTGAACCGAAACCCATGCGGACCGTAAAGCGGCAGAGAATATCTGCAAGATGAATGTGATCCGGTCCGTGTTCAAGACGACATCGACCATCCGCCACTCAACTGACGGGATCTGGCGTGGCCTTCCTGCAACCCTCACAATCTTCCGGCATCCGCGACATGGAGCGGCGCAAGCTTTGCTTGTGGGTATCATCGCCGCTCGCTAATGATCTGCCGCTAAGGGACGGGGGAGTTGATGGTGACGCTGGCGGAACAGCAGCAATACAGGCTGGGCGTGACCTATGTGGCGCTTTCGGCGCTGGCCTGGTCGACCTCCGGTCTCTTCGTGCGGGCGATCCATGCGGACTTCATGACCATCCTCTTCTGTCGTGGAATAGTCTCAGGCCTGGGCGTATTCACGCTGTTTTTCTACATTGAACGCCGCAACGCCTGGCGCATCCTGCGCTCTATGCGCGGCCCTTCGCTGGCGGCGACGATCTTTTCCACGGCGTCCATGATAAGCGGTATCGGCTCGATCTATTATACCTCGGTTGCCGATGCCATGGTCATCTACGCGACCGTGCCCTTTGTTACCGCGGGCGTTGCCTTTCTCTTCATCGGCGAGCGTCCGAACATGCGGACGCTGGTTGCCAGCGGCATCGCCTTTATCGGCGTCCTCGTCATGCTTTCGGGACATGCGAGCGACGGGGGCAGCTGGCTCGGCAAGGTTCTCGCGGGCGTCATGACGCTGACGGTCGCCGGTCTCGCCGTTGTCATGCGTCAGCATCGCAATGTGCCGATGCTGCCGGCCATGGCTTTGTCGGCCTGGCTGTGCTCCTTCATTACCTTCTGGTTCGCTTCGCCGCTTGCGCTGTCGGGACAGGATCTCGGCCTGATCATCGCTTTCGGCATCATTCAGAATGCAATGGGCCTCAGCCTTTACACATTCGGCTCGCGGCTGGTTCCGGCCTCGGATGCCGCCCTGCTGACGGCGCTCGAAGTGCCGCTGACGCCGCTCTGGGTCTGGATGGCCTTTGCCGAGCGCCCGTCGACGGCGACGTTGATCGGCGGACCGATCGTGCTGGCTGCACTCTTCGGTCATATCCTGTTGGAGGTCCGTCGAAATCGGGTGGTTACTTCAGCACAAGCGCATTGAACGGCTTGTCGGCTTGGCCTCAAAATGCTGAAATCGGTCCGATCACGAGGAATCGCTATCGATGAAGAAGGTATTCAACCCACCGTCTGTCCGACGCCCCTTCGGCAATTACAATCACGGCCTGCTGGTGCCGCCGGGCGCCAGTCTTCTTGTCACATCCGGCCAGCTCGGCATCGGCCTCGATGACCGAATCCCGCATGACGTTACCTCTCAGGCCGAGATGTGTTTCCAGGCAATCAAGGCCATTCTCGACGATGCAGGCATGAGCTTCGCCGACGTCATCCGCATCGCCGGTTTCGTCACCACACGCGAGGACTTCCCCGCCTATATGGCCGTGCGTGACCGCTATACGCTGGATCCGAAGCCGGTTTCGACGCTGCTGATCGTCGGCGGGTTTACCCGATCGGAGTTTCTGGTAGAGGTCGAGGTCACGGCAGCGAAGGTGATGTAACCTCAGCGCTTCCGGCTCCGGTGTTGGCGCTGTCGGATCGAACCTGCCGATCTTCAGGAGACTGGCGTGACCCAGAATATCTACGACGATCCAGGCTTTTTCGAAGGTTATAGCCGGCTTCAGCGTTCGGTCGACGGGCTGGCTGGAGCTGCGGAGTGGCCGGCTATCCGCGCCTTGCTGCCGGATCTGCATAGCCTCGATGTCGTCGATCTCGGTTGCGGCTTCGGATGGTTCTGCCGATGGGCGGCCGAGCACGGCGCCGCCGGCGTGCTGGGGCTCGATGTGTCGGACAACATGCTTGCGCGTGCCCGCGCCGAGACGACGGATGCCCGCATTCGCTACGACAAGGCGGATCTGGAAAGGCTGCAGCTTCCGGCCGGCGGCTTCGATCTCGTCTACAGCTCGCTCGCCTTCCACTATATCAAGGATTTCGCCGGGCTTCTGATCAATATCCGCCAGGCGTTGAAGCCGGGCGGACGGCTGATCTTTTCCATCGAACATCCGATCTACATGGCGCCGCGGCAGCCGGAATGGCTGGTCGGCGCGGATGGCGGCAAGGTCTGGCCGCTGAATGCCTATCAGATCGAGGGGCCGAGGGTGACGAACTGGCTCGCCGAAGGCGTTGTCAAGCAGCATCGCACCATGGGCACGACGCTCAACCTGCTGATAAAGTCGGGCTTCACTATTGCGCATGTCGAGGAGTGGTCGCCGAGCGATGCGGAACTTGCCTTGCATCCGGAGTGGGCGATCGAGCGCGAGCGGCCGATGTTCCTGCTGATCTCGACCCGGACCTGAGGCTGGAGCGTCAGAACCGCCCCATTTCCTGCTTCACCTTTTCAAGGAACCGCCCTCTCGTCTCGTCGGTCGAGCGGTTCATGTCGTAGTGGGCGAGGAAGACGACCGGGGCAAAGGGCTTGATCTGCGCCCGCAGGACACGCTTGACGATCTTCTTCGGCGGATTGCCGGCGATGAAGGCGCGGAAGGGATCGGCGCCATAGGTGAGCACCGCGCCGAGCTTGCGGATATGCTGCAGCTTGGAGCGCACCTTGCCGTCGACGAGCTCGAAGGAGACGCCGGGGAGCCAGACGCGGTCGAAATAGCCTTTCAGAATGGCCGGAAAGCCGAAGTTCCAGACCGGCGTGACGATGACAAGCGCTTCTGCGCGCTCCAGCCGTTCGACGTAGGGCTTCACCACCTCGGTATTGTCGGGATAGTCGTGATAGATCATGCGATCGCGGCGAGACAGCACGGGATCGAAGCCCTCGGCATAGAGGTTGCAGTCATCGACGTCGTGGCCGGCGGTCTTCAGGCTCTCGATGGTTTGCCGGTGCAGCGCCGCACCGAAGCTTTCCTCCACCGGATGCGAATGAAGGACGAGAACCTTCATGAGGCCTCCATCAGCGCCGCAAGGCCGGGGAAGAGGTAGTTCTTGCCTGACTTGAAGTCGAAATTCGGATCGTCCCAGGCGATCATCTTGCCGGGGTTGAGCAGGCCTTTCGGGTCGGTTTCCCGCTTGAAGGCGAGCTGGACGGCGTCCGTCTGCTTCATACCGCCTTCCTCCAGCGTATAGCGGTGCGGATTGAAGATCGGGCAGCCGTGATCCTGATGGATCTTGATGATCTCCTCGAGCCGGGCTTCGGAGGTGTAGCGCACCAGCGGCAGACCGGAGCACTGGATCTGGCCGTCGAACTTGATGAATTCGAGATGGCCGGGCACCTCGTCACCGAAGATTTCCACCATCTTCTGCACCTTGGCGACATGGTCCGGTCCCGGATACTGCACCTGCAGGTAGGTGATCGACGGATCGACCTTGATGGCGCGTAGCGTCGTATGGTTCCAGGCGAGTTCATAGGCGTGCGGGATGCCCTTCATGCTCTCCACCTTGTCGGAGCGGAAGGTGATCTCACCCTTCTGCTGGCTGGCGAAGGCGACGAAGGGATCCATCGAATGCGGCGCGATCATCAACGCCACGACCGACTGTCCCTCGCGGATATAGGGCTTGTGGCGGGTGAAGTATTCGTGCGGGATGGGTGCTGCGATCGGTGCGATTTCCTTGACCAGTATGCCGTTGCACTTGGCGAGAGCATCGGAGAAGCGCACGGCAGACATGAAGTCGTCATAGCCGACCAGCACGTCCACCCAGTCATAGGCGGGCGCCAGCGGCATTTCGATCTCGGTGATGATGCCGTTGGTGCCATAGGCATGGCTGACCTTGGTCAAATCCCAACCGGTCAGGTCGAGAACGCGCGGTTCTGCTTCCATGGTGACGACGCGCAGGCGCAGGATATTGCCGAGATCGCGTAGCCCGCCCCAGGTGATGGAGCCGACGCCGCCGGAGCCGCCGGCGATGAAGCCGCCGATCGTCGCCGTCTGTGCGGTCGAGGGGTGGAAGCGCAGCTCTTGGCCGGAATGGGCCTTGGTCTGGCGGTCGAGTTCGGCAATGACGATGCCGGGTTCGCAGATGACGCGGCCGGGATGGATCTCCCTGACCTTGTTCATGGCCGCAAGGTTGAGCACGATGCCGCCGGAGAGCGGCATAGCCTGGCCGTAATTGCCGGTGCCGGCGCCGCGCGGCGTTACGGGCACGTCATGCGCATAGGCGACCTTCAGCGTGCGGATCACCTCTTCCTCGGTCTTCGGCGTGACGACGAGGTCGGCGGTGACATTGTCGAGCTGCGCTTTCAGGATCGGCGAATACCAATAGAAGTCGCGGCTCTTCTGGCGCACGAGCGCCGGATTGTCTTCGACGGCGATGCCTTCGAGTTCCTTCTTGATGCGCTGATAATCCGGCATTTTACGCTCCAATGACGCTGTCGAGTTCACGATAGTCCGGCAGGCTCCGGTCGATCACCTTGCCCTTGCGAAGGACGACGCGGTCGGACTGTGGGCGGGAGAGGAATTCGCTCCAGCGCCGGGCGCTGAAGAGGACGAGGTCGGCAGGACCGCCGACGGCGACGCGGCCGATATCTGGGCGGCCGAGGATGCTGGCGGGAGAGGTCGTCACCACGCGAGCGGCCGTATCCAGCGGATGGTCGAGATGCAGGATGCGCACGGCTTCCCGGAAGACCTCAACAGGGTCGAGATCGCCATAGGCATAGAAGGGATCGCGGGTATTGTCGGAGGAGACGGCTGTGGGTACGCCGGCTGCGGCAAGCTCGTGCAGCAGGGTGACGCCACGCCAGCGCGGTGTGCGACCCACATGGCGGTCCTGGAGATACATGTTGCACATCGGCAGGGAGACGATGGAAATCCCGGCCTTGGCGACGAGATCGATGGTGGCGCGGGCCACATCCTCGTCCTGGCGGGCAAGCGAGCAGCAATGCCCGGCGGTGACCTTGCCGGTGAAGCCATTGCGGAGCACGGCTTCGGCAATCGCCTTCAGCGTCAGCACCTCTCTGTCCTCTGTCTCGTCGACATGCAGATCGATGTCGAGGCCGTTGTCGGCAGAGGCGCGGATCAACTTGTCGAGCTGCGCATCGATGTCCGGGTTCATCTGCGTGACGCCACCCATCAGGCCGCCCGCATCGCGCACGACGCCGAGCAGATCCGCGAAGAAGGCATCGTCCACCATGCTGTCGAGCGGAAAGAGGGCGACGGCCTGCAGCGCGATCCTGTCTTTCCAGGCCTCGCGGACCGACGTGAAAACCTCGAAGGAAATGCGGTGCTGAGGCGCCAGCGAATCCAGGTGGGTGCGGATCAGGCCGGTGCCGTGGGCGTAGGCTGAGCGCAGCGAGAATTCCATGCGCTTGCGCACATCGTCGGCCGACCAGTTGGCTTCCCGGTCGGAGCGCACGGCATCGAGCGCGCCCATGAAGCTGCCGTCCGGATTGGAGCGTCGCTCCCATATATGGCCCTTGTCGAGATGGGTGTGCATATCGACGAAGGTCGGCCAGATCATGCCTTCCTTCATATCGACCTTGGCATATTCAGCCGGCGCGGTGCCGGCCGGCAGGATATCCTTGATCAGGCCATCGGCGACGACGATATCGGCCCTGACGAGCCCTTCGCTGGCGGGTGCGCGAAAGCCGGACAGCGTCACGGCGGGAACGGTGGCGTTGCTCAGCACGAAGCGGGCGGCATTCGGCGGCGACATGAAGGCGTGGGACATCAGTTCTCCCGCTTGAGGCTGCTCTCATGCCAGCGATGCAGGCTCAGCCATGAGATGAAGGAGGTGAAGGCGAAGATGGCGACGCCGAGCGCCGACAACAGCAGCAAGGCTGCAAAGAGGCGCGGCATGTTCTGGCGGTATTGCGCTTCGAGCAGGCGAAAAGCCAGGCCGGAATTGGGACCGCCGGAGCCGGCGGCAAATTCCGCGACGACGGATGCGATGAGCGACAGGCCGCCGCCGATCCGGAGCCCGGTCATGAAATAAGGCTGGGCGGCCGGCAGCTTCAGATGCAGCAAGGCCTGCCAGCGCGAGGCCCCATAGAGATCGAAGAGATTGAGCAGATTGTGATCGACGCTCTTCAGCCCTTGCACCATGTTGGACAGGATCGGGAAGAAGGCGACTAGGAAGCCGCAGATCAGCAGCGCCGACTCGCGGGTCGGCGCGTAGATCAGGATCAGCGGCGCGATCGCCACGATCGGCGTGACCTGCAGGATGACCGCCAGCGGATAGAAGGCGAGCTCGATCCAGCGCGACTGCACGAGGAAGACCGCAAAGCCGACGCCGCCGATGAGCGCCAGCACCAGCGATATGAAGGTGATCTGGGTGGTCACCCACAATGCCGGCCACAGGATGCCCCAGTCGGAGATGAGCGCCTTGGCGACGGCGATCGGGCTCGGCAGGATATATTGCGGGATGTCGGCGCCGACGACGAGGAGCTGCCAGAGGGCGACCAAGACGACGACGGTCAGCACTGGCACGGTGACGCCGAGGAGGCGCCCAGCGTTCCTTTTCCCGATTGCCGGCGCAGGCGGTGCCTCGGAGGCGTTGGTGGAAAGATCGGCGGGCAGGCTGGTGCTGTCGCTCATCAATGGGCCTCCGGCCAGCCGATGGCCTCGATCAGGGAGAGGGAGACTTTCTCGCAAACCTGCCGGTACTCTTCCGATGACCTGTAGAGAGGGTCGCGCTCGCCGCTGGTCACCAGTGGGAAATCCGTGTGGACACGGCCTGGACGGGCCTTCATGACGACGATGCGGTTGGAGAGATAGGCGGATTCATAAACGGAGTGGGTGACGAAGATGACGGTGATACCCGTTGTCTGCCAGAGGCGCAGGACGTCATCATTGAGCTTCTGGCGGGTGATTTCGTCGAGCGCAGCAAAGGGTTCGTCCATCAGCAGCAGCTTCGGCTTGGTGATCAGAGCGCGGGCGATCGAGACACGCATTTTCATGCCGCCGGATAATTCGCGCGGATAGGCCTCGGCGAAATCCTGAAGGCCGACCGTCGCCAAAGTCTCCATGATCTGCTCATACGCCGCCGCCTTCGAAACCCCCCGCAGCTTCAAGGGCAGATGGACATTGCCGAAGACCGTTTTCCAGGGGAGAAGCGTCGGTTCCTGGAAAACGAAGCTGATATCGCCGTCCGGAAGACCCTTGGCGTTGATGCGCGAACTCGGCCAGTCGATCCTGCCGCCTGAGGCGCCGCCGAGGCCGGCGATAATGCGCAACGCCGTCGACTTGCCGCAACCGGAGGGGCCGAGCAGGCTGATGAACTCGCCGCTCTCCACGTTGATCGACATGCCGGAAAGCGCCAGCGTGCCGTTGGAGAAGACTTTGGAGACCTGCTCCATGACAACAAGCGGCCGCTTGCGGGTCTCTGGTTTGGTAATCGTAGTGGCTTCAGACAGGGTCATGGTTCGGCTCTTTGTTGATCCACCCTCCCCTTGAGGGGAGTGTCGGAGCAAGGCTCCGGGGTGGGGTGATCCTACGGAATCTCGGAGCGTCACGCCCACCCGCCGCTTTGCGGCGACCTCCCCCCTCTCAAGGGGGAGGTGCTAAAACTTACTTCTTCAGGGCCATTCCAAATCCCTTGCAGACGAATTGCGGATCGAACGCCTTCTTGTAGTCGATGTCGGCATCGAAGACCTTGATCTGCACCATCTCGTCGAAAAACTTCTTGTAGTGCGCATCGGTAATGCAGCCGATGCCCTTGTCGAGCGCTTCACCGGACTCGACGATGCCGTATTCCTTCATCTTGGCGATGGAATAGGCGATCTGGCCGTCCGTCATGTCGGGATTGTCCTTCTTGATCAGATCGTTGGCCGCCTTGTTGTCACCGTAGAGATAGTTGTACCAGCCCTCGATCGAGGCGTTGACGAAGCGCTGCACCAGATCGGGGTTTTTCTGAACCAAGGAGGTCTGGGTCGTGATCATCGTCGAATAGGGCGAATAGCCGGCGTCGGCGATCAGGAAGACTTTCGGCTTCCAGCCGGTCTGCTTTTCGATCTCATAGGGCTCGGAGGTCAGATATCCCTGCTGGGCGGACTGCTTGTCGGCCAGGAACGGCGCCGGGCTGAAGTTGTAAGGCTTGAACTGCTCGTCCTTGAAGCCGGAATAGTTCGCCTTCATCCATTCGAAATAGGTGATGTAGCCGTCCTTGCTCATGAACAGCGTCGGCAGCTTGGCAAGATCCTCGAACTTCTCGACACCGGCATCCGGATGGGCGATCAGCACCTGCGGATCCTTCTGGAAGATCGCGGCGACGTCGACGACCGGGATGCCCTGCTTCACCGCGTCGATTTCCTGCTGTGGTCCGCCCATGTAGAAATCGATCTTGCCGGAAATCAGCAGCGCCGAGTTGGCGGCATTGGGGCCGCCCTGGACGATCGTCACGTCAAGACCGTATTTCTTGTAGGTCCCGTCGGCGACGGCTTGATAGAAGCCGCCATGTTCCGCCTGGGCGAGCCAGTTGGTGCCGTAGGTGACTTTGTCGAGAGCATTTGCGGGCTCTGCAGCGGCGATGGCGGCCGATAGGCCGATGACGGCGAGAAATGCTTTTGTCTTCAATGCCCTAAACATGGCTGACTGTTCCCCTTATCTGCCATGGGACGCCGCCAGTGACGCCCATTTTCTGCATTTGAGCGGTTGCGTTGCGCTTTGAAAAGCATCAAAATTCGTGCGCATTGATGCCTTTTAGGCATCTGTCCCTGGGTCTGTGCCTAAATTGTGCGGCCTGGGCAAAATTTATGCAATGGGGATGCGCATGCTGCACTCGAGACGGCTTCTTTACATCAACGAAATCGCCCGCTGCGGCTCGATCCGCAAAGCAGCGGCACGGCTCAACGTCGCTTCATCGGCGATCAACCGGCAGATTCTGGCGCTGGAGGAAGAAATGGGCGCTCCACTCTTCGAACGCCTGCCGCGCGGCCTGCGGCTGACGGCGGCCGGCGAGCTCTGCATCGAGCACATTCGCGACGTGTTGAAGAACTACGAGCGGCTGGAGGGACGCATCCGCAGCCTCAAGATGCAGCAGGCAGGCAAGGTCCGGATCGTGGCAACGGTCGGGCTGGCGTCAGGGCCGTTGCCAGAGATCATCGCGCGCTTTCTCGCCGAGCATCCGCGCGTCTTCATTCAGCTGCGCAACGATTCCGGCTCGACGACAATGGCGCCGGTGCTTTCGGGCGAAGTCGATATCGGCCTCGGCTTCAACATACCGGCGACGCCCGGCATCCGCTCGCTCGGCAATTTCGATATTCCGATCGGCGTCGTGCTGCCGCCCGGCCATCCCCTGATCGGGCCGGGGCCGATCAACCTCGCTGATGTCGTGGAGGAGCGCTTGCTGCTGGCGCAGCCGGGCACCAGCCTCAGGGACGTTATCAATCTGACGCTGGCGCGTCTCGCCGTGCAAGTCGAGCCGGTGCTGGAGAGCAATGCATCGGAAATGCTGAAGCAATTGGTCAAGTGCGGGGCAGGGCTGACGCTGCTCAATCCGCTCGACGTCATCACCGATTGTCGGCGCGGCGAACTGGTGTTCCGGCCGATTGCCGAACCACATTCACGGTCTCAGCCCATGAAGCTCTTTGCCCGAACGCGTGCGCCGCTCGATGCCGCAACCAGCCTGTTCGTCGAATATCTGCTCGCCGAACTGGCCGGAATGGTCGAGGAATTGCAGGCGAAGGGGCATATCATCCTGCCCTCGGAACGCCGCCGCGGGGATGCTTATTTCGAATAAAGGTTGGAGAGCGGATAGTCGCGAAGATCGCGCAGCATCTCGACGAAGCCTGCGATCTGATGCCGGCAGATGAGCGCGCCCTTTTCCGCCGTGCCGTTGGCGGCATTGCCGACGACGCCGTTCGGGTTGAGGTCGTGCGCGATCCAGGCAAGCGAATGCGGCGGCAACGGCTGCAGATATTTGGAATGTTCCTTCATCCATTCCGCCTTGGAGGCGAAATTCTCAGCCTTGTCCATCCGCACGAGTTCGGGCCGGAAATGCAGCATGAGCGAGGTTTCGACATCGCCGCCGTGGATGCCGAAACGCTGTTCATGCTCGTCGATCATGCCGTCCGGCGTGCCGAAGCGCGTCCATTGGGTGGCGACGACGGCCATCTGATGGCGCACGCGCAGCTCCCGCGCGACAATGCCCATGATATCGAGATTGCCGCCATGGGAGTTGACGATCACCATCTTGCGAATGCCGGCTTCGGCGACTTTCGCGCCAATTGCGGTCCAGACCGGGATCAGCAGTTCCGCGCCGAGCGACAGCGTGCCGGGCCCGTAGATATGTTCGTTGGCCTTGCCGATTTCCTGCGTCGGCAGCACAAGGAAATCCAGATCGTCGGGGCGCTGAACCTTCAATTCCGCCAGCATGCCCTCGGCGATCGCGACATCAGTCGCAATCGGCAGATGCGGGCCATGCTGTTCAGTCGAGGCGATGGGCAGGATGGCGATCGTGGTATCGGGCGAGAGGCCGGCGAAATCATAGGTATTGAGTTCGTTCCAATAAAAGGGCTTTGCCATTTGCCATATCCTCTCGTCTGCATCTTGTGGCTAAACGGATACGGTAAGGATGATGGCGGTGGAAAGCATCAATTTGCGGGCGTGCCGCTGCCTTTTTGCGTGCACTTGCAATGCACGGCCATCGCAAGCCGCAAGTTTTGGCATTCCGCTTGCATGTAACAGGCGGAAATACCCTGGATGTCAGCAGGAGGGATTGCTTTTCCTATTGTTGATAGATTTTATAGAAAACTAATTGCTTATTGGATGCCGCTTCCGTGAAACGCCGTTGCTTGAGATAAGCGCCTCGACCCGATACGTTGGATCATCCGGCGCGAGTTGTGGGGATAGTGGGAATGAACATGAAAACGTCCGTGGCGATCGAGAATGCGGTGCCTGTTGCCGATCCCGATGCTGTGCGAGCCGAATTTCGCAACGCCATGGCGCGAATGGCCGCAGCCGTTAACATCGTCACGACCAACGGCCCTGCCGGACTGGCTGGTTTTGCCGCGACCGCCGTCTGCAGCGTCACCGACAGCCCGCCGACCTTGCTCGTCTGCCTCAATCGTGGTGCTTCGGTGCATCCGGCGGTGACTGAGAATGGCGTGCTCTGCGTCAACGTCCTATCCGAGGCACATCAGGATCTTTCGCGCCTTTTCGGCGGCAAAACGCCGGTCGAGGAGCGCTTTGCGGCCGCTGCATGGTCAGAATTGGCCACCGGTGCGCCCGTACTGGAGGATGCGCTCGTCTCGTTCGACTGCCGCATCGTGCGCCAGGCCGATGGCGGAACGCACGACATTCTGATGTGCGAAGTCGATGCTATCCGCCTGCGTGACGGCGGGCAGGGACTTATCTATTTCGACCGGGCCTATCACCCGGCCGGATAGTCGTTTTCCTCAATAATTTTCCTGATACCACTCGACGAAGCGGCGCACGCCCTCGTCGACTTCGATCTGCGGCTTGAAGCCGGTCAACGCTACCAGCAAGTCCGGAACGGCATAGGTATTGTGCACGTCGCCGGGCTGCATCGGCAGCATCTGGCGGATCGCCTTCTTGCCGAGCATGGTCTCGATGGTCTCGACGAACGTCATCAACCCCACCGGCTGGCCGCCGCCGATATTGACGACGCGGAAGGGGGCGTTCTTCGAGAGCGTATCGGTGATCGTATCCGATACGACCCGGTTTTCTTCCGATGGAATGACGCCGATCAGCCTGATGATGCCTTCGACGAGATCGTCGATATAGGTGAAATCGCGGCTCATCTTGCCTTCGCCGTAGATCTCGATCGGCCTGTCGTTCCTGATGGCATCGACGAACTTGAACAGCGCCATGTCCGGGCGACCCCAGGGGCCGTAGACGGTGAAGAAACGGAAGGCGGTCGTGGGCACGTGAAAGAGATGGGCGTAGCTATGCGCCATCAGCTCCATGCTCTTCTTGGTCGCCGCGTAGATCGTCATCTGCTCGTCGGCCTTGTCGCTTTCGGCGAAGGGGATCTTCTCGTTGGCGCCGTAGACGGAGGAGGTGGAGGCGAGCAGCAGGTGTTTCGGCTGCAGGTTTCTCGCCAGTTCCAGGACGTTGAACGAGCCGGTGACGTTGGAATCGACGTAAGAGCGCGGATTTTCGAGGCTGTAGCGAACGCCGGCCTGGGCCGCGAGGTGGACGATGACGTCGGGTTCCGCCAGCTCTGCGGCGTGATCCAGCGCGGCCTTGTCTTCCAGCATGCCGGTGACGGCTTTGAAGCCGTTGGAGCGTGCCAGGATGGCAGTGCGCTTCTCCTTGAGTTTGACGTCGTAATAAGGCGTCATGCCGTCGAAACCGACGACGAAATGGCCTTCGTCGAGCAGGCGCTTTGCAAGATGGAAGCCGATGAACCCGGCGGTTCCGGTGATGAGATAACGCATTGGTCGGCCTTTGCTTACAGTTCGGCGCCGTTCATCGGTCTGCCGATACTGGTATAGGCAAAGCCGTGTTTTGTGACCTCCTCATGGCGATAGATATTTCTGAGGTCGACAAGGACGGGCGATTTCATGATGGATTTGAGCCGCGCGAAATCCAGCGCGCGGAACTGGTTCCATTCGGTGACGATGACGAGCGCATCGGCGCCGCGCGCTGCGCCATAGGCGTCGTCGGCATAGGTGATGTTGTCGATCACCAGCCGGGCATTGTCCATGCCTTCGGGGTCGTAGCCCGTTACCGTGGCGCCGGCGTCCTGCAGCGTCTGGATGACAGAGATCGCCGGGCTGTCGCGCATGTCGTCGGTATTCGGCTTGAAGGTCAGGCCGAGGACGGCAATCGCCTTGCCCCTGATATCGCCGCCCATCGCGGCGATCACCTTGCGGCCCATGGCGCGCTTGCGATTATCGTTGATGGAGATGGTGGTTTCGATGAGGCGTACGGGTGTGTCGAAGTCCTGCGCTGTCTTGGCCAGCGCCAACGTGTCCTTCGGGAAGCAGGAGCCGCCATAGCCAGGGCCGGCATGCAGGAATTTCGAACCGATGCGGCCGTCAAGGCCGATGCCGCGCGACACTTCCTGCACATTGGCGCCGACCTTCTCGCAGAGATCTGCCATCTCGTTGATGAAGGTGATCTTCATGGCGAGGAAGGCGTTGGCGGCGTATTTGATCAGCTCCGAGGTGCGGCGGGCAGTGAAGAGCAGCGGTGCCTGGTTGAGGTAGAGCGGCCGGTAGACTTCCGTCATGACACCGCGGGCGCGGTCGTCGTTGAGGCCGATGACGATGCGGTCCGGCCGCTTGAAGTCCTCGATAGCAGCGCCTTCACGCAGGAATTCGGGATTGGAGACCACGGCGACATCGGCCTGTGGATTGGTTTCGCGAATGATGCGCTCGACCTCGTCGCCGGTGCCGACCGGTACGGTCGACTTGGTGACGATGACGGTGAAACCGTCGACATGCTGCGCGATCTCACGGGCGGCGGCATAAACATAGGAAAGATCGGCATGGCCGTCGCCGCGCCGTGAAGGCGTGCCGACGGCGATGAAGACCACATCGCTGGCTGCGACGCTCGCCTCGACCTCTGTGGTGAAGGAGAGGCGGCCGGCGCGGACATTGTCCGCGACAAGCTGCTCAAGGCCGGGTTCGAAGATCGGTATCTCGCCCCGCTGCAGTGCTTCGATCTTGCTCACGTCCTTGTCGACACAAATGACATCATGGCCGAAATCGGCGAAGCAAACGCCGGACACGAGCCCCACATACCCTGAGCCGATCATGGTGATGCGCATGAAATTTCAATCCCTTTGCTGGCGCCGGGTTCAGCGAGTGAACGCGATCCCGGCATTGGCGTTTGCCTGCGCTTATACACAGGATCGCCGGTGACGCCTATATGCGATGCTCTTACCCGGAAAGTTGCGACAGGAGTGTTACAAAGACCGGCTTGCGCGGTTACGGCGTTCGGGACGTTGCATTCCGCGCGCTGCGAAAGCTTCCTGCGTTAAGCTTGTCGTCGTCTGTCGCTTGTGATTGGCATCGCGTTGCAGCATGATGAATCGGGCGCAATCGTTCGGCGGGGACGGTTCGAAACGGTGGTTCGGGACTATTGCATGAAATCGACTTTTGCCGTGCGTACAATGCGGGCTGGGGAATTGGAGCTCGCTCTGGAATGGGCTCGGCAGGAGGGATGGAATCCCGGCGTCGATGATGCTCCGGCCTTTTGGGAAGCGGATCCTTCCGGCTTTCTGGTCGGCGCGATTGGAGAGGTGCCTGTGGGATGCATCTCCGTCGTCCGCTATGGCGAGAGCTTTGCCTTTCTCGGCCTTTATATGCTTCATCCGGAGTTTCGCGGCCGAGGATATGGCAAGCAGCTCTGGAACAAGGGCATGGCGCTTGCCGGCGACCGTACCGTCGGGCTGGACGGCGTCGCCGCGCAACAGGAAAACTACAGCCGTTACGGTTTCAAAGCGGCCTATCGAACGCTGCGCTATGGCGGCATTCCCAAAGTGCTCGACGCAGGAGAGCAGGCTGCACAGGTAACGCCGGTCACGCATGGGAAGCTTCAGGGACTATTGGAATACGATGCCGCCATTTTCCCCGGCTTGCGCCATTCCTTCATCAAGGCGTGGTGCGGCTCTCCCGAGAGACGGAAATCCTTCATCGTCGGCGGCGGCAGCAGAGTTCGCGGCTATGGCACCATCCGGCGCTGTTTCGACGGCTACAAGATCGGTCCGCTGTTTGCCAACAAGCCGGAGGTCGCGGCTGCGTTGCTGGCGAGGATGGTGACCGAGGCCAAGGGTGCGCATATCTATATGGATGTGCCGGTTGATAATGCTCAGGCCATCAGGCTTGCAGAGGACTTCGGTCTGTCGCCCATCTTCGAGACGGCGCGCATGTATCGCGGTCAGGCGCCGGAAATCCCGCTCGATCGTGTTTTCGGCGTGACCACGCTCGAACTCGGCTAGTTCAGCCCATTGTCGCGCCAGGCGTGTGCGCGATTTTTACCTTAACAAACGATCAACGGCCGGATCGAGGGCTTGACCAGCCTTGTGATGCTGCAGGTCCGGTGCGACCTGCTATATGGATCGCGTAGGTGCCGTGGGGAATTGGCAACTGATGAGCTGGGGGAATTGAGCAACCGAAGCGTTCATTTTAAAATGGAGTCCAGCCATGCATGTAATGGAAACCGTCAATCGGTAGACTTGGCGTAGTCCCTGGGCCTTGCGGGATTATCGTCGCAGCAGCGGCCATCCCAACGAAGGCGAGCGTGTCGCTTTTGCGATCGCCGCCCCGCAAGCGGGCAGAGCGCGCATCCTCGATATCGGTGTTGGCAGCGGCCGTACGGGCGGGCTCTTGCGTCCGATCGCGAGCGATTATATCGGTATCGACTATACGCCGGAGATGGTCGAGCTTTGCCGCACCAATCATCCCGATCTCCGTTTCGAGCATATGGATGCCGGCTGGAATGGACACCCAATCCGGTACGGCTCGGCCTGCGCACCCTTCGCTACGTCGAGGGCCGCGTTTCCGGTACGTTGCGCCAGCGTCGTCTGAGGCCGCTTGAACAACAGGACGGCGAGCATGCTGCCCTGCTGCACGGCGCGCATGATTTCGGTGTCATGGTCTATGCGACGACGCCCACGCAACTGCAGTCGCAACTGGCCGAAGCCGGCTTCGCCATGCCGGCATTGCTGTTTGATCTGGATGGAAAGGCGATCGGCGCGGTGGCGTCGGCCGAACACGAATATTTCCACGTTGTCGCGCACAAGCCTGGCATTTGACAGAGAATCGGTCTTGGCCGGGTAGGGCGATCTTCAAGCCTATCCGGCCAGCCGGCGGGAAAAATCGTGTTGGGCGCGCGGATTCGTCACGTAAAAAGCCGAATCTCCTGGGACAACAGGGTCGCTTTCCCAAAAACAAAGCTTTATAGATGCGCGGGTTTGAGCAAGGCGCGCCGCCGTGCGCAGGAAGCGGGAATGGAGAAATGACGAACGTAGTAGTGATCGGTTCGCAATGGGGCGATGAAGGCAAGGGCAAGATTGTCGACTGGCTTTCGGAACGCGCCGATGTGATTGTACGCTTTCAGGGCGGCCATAATGCCGGTCATACGCTTGTCGTCGATGGCGTCAGCTACAAGCTCGCGCTCCTGCCCTCCGGGCTAGTGCGCGGCAAGCTGAGCGTCATCGGAAACGGCGTTGTCGTCGATCCTCATCATTTCGTAGCCGAAGTCGATAGGCTGCGTGCCCAGGGTATTGCGGTTACGCCGGATGTCCTGCGCATCGCTGAAAACGCGCCGCTGATTCTGTCGCTGCACCGCGATCTCGACGCTTTGCGCGAAGATGCCGCTTCCAACAGCGGCACGAAGATCGGCACGACGCGCCGCGGCATCGGCCCGGCCTATGAAGACAAGGTCGGCCGCCGCGCCATCCGCGTCGTCGATCTGACCGAACCGGAAACGCTGCCCGCGAAGATCGACCGGCTTCTGACCCATCACAATGCCCTGCGCCGCGGCATGGGCCTCGACGAGATCTCCTTCGATGCCCTGCACAACGAGCTGACCTCGGTCGCGGAGCACATTCTTCCTTATATCGATCAGGTCTGGCGGCTGCTCGATGAGCAGCGCAAGGCGGGTGCCCGCATCCTATTCGAAGGCGCACAGGGTGCGTTGCTCGACAACGACCACGGCACCTATCCGTTCGTGACCTCGTCCAACACCGTGGCGGGGCAGGCGGCAGCCGGCTCCGGTCTCGGCCCGACGGCGCTCGGCTATGTGCTCGGCATCACCAAGGCCTATACGACGCGCGTCGGCGAGGGGCCGTTCCCCTGCGAGCTGCATGACGAAATCGGCAAGCACCTGTCGACCGTCGGCCGCGAAGTCGGTGTCAACACCGGTCGCCCGCGCCGCTGCGGCTGGTTCGATGCCGTGCTGGTGCGCCAGACGGTGAAGACCTCGGGTATTACCGGCATTGCGCTTACCAAGCTCGACGTGCTCGACGGCCTTGACGAGTTGAAGATCTGCATCGGCTACAAACTCGACGGCAAGGAAATCGACTATCTGCCGGCAAGCCAGGCCGCCCAGGCTCGTGTCGAGCCGATCTACATCACGCTCGAAGGCTGGAAGGAATCGACCGTAGGCGCCCGCAAATGGGCCGATTTGCCGGCGCAGGCGATCAAGTATGTCCGGCAGGTGGAAGAGCTGATCGGCGCGCCTGTGGCGATGCTTTCGACCAGCCCGGAGCGCGAGGACACTATACTTGTGACCGACCCCTTTGAGGGCTAGAGTTACGGATCAATGACGAATCCCGGCCCGGCTGCTTGCCGGGTATCATGAGAAAGTACTGATGGCGGATTTTGTAGCAGTCATTCGACGGGCCGTGGATGGCCTGACGGAAAACAATCCCGAGATGCGGGTCAAGGTTTACGATCGAGCTCGTGGTGCCGTTCAGCGGCAGCTCGAGAGCATGAAGCCGCGCCCGCCCGAGGAGATGCTGCGCCGCCAGCTGGACAAGCTCGAAGCTGCGATCGTCGAGGTTGAGGCCGAACATGCGGAAGCCTTGCCGGCGACCGATGAGCCAATCGCGGAAGCGCCTGCGGTTCACGAGGAGGTCGCGCCCGAGCCAGTTCAGGAGCATCATGCCGTTGCGGAACCTCATGTAGAAGAGCCCGAGCAGGCTCCCGCCGAGGTTCATGCCCATGAGGAGCCCGCTTATGAGGAGCCCGCTTACGAGGAGCCGGTTGCGGATGTCGAGCCCGACCGGACGCACGAGCACGAGCCTGTAGAAGAATGGAGCGAGCCGCAGCATGCCGCGGCGGAACATCACGCCGAGCTCCACGAAGAGCCGGCTCCCGAACCGGCTTATCATGACGAGCCGAAGGACTATGCTGAGGAAGCGCCGGAGGTTGTTACCGAACCCGCCCACGCCGCCCCGTCATTTCAAGCGAGCAGGGCACCGGTTGACGATGTCATAAGCCAGGTCGAAGAGATTTGGGCGGAGGTTGATGCACCTGCCCGCCGCAGCGCGCCGGAACCAGCGATTTCACAGCCTGACGAGCCCGTGATGCCTGCTGCTGTTTTTGCCGAGATGCCATTCGGCCACGCCGTCGAGCCGGCTGAAGCGGCGAAGGCACCTGCCGGCAACAAGGGCTTCGTATGGGACGCGGATGTTTTCGAGGAGCTTCAGCCGACGCCGGCAGCTCCCCAGCCGGTGCAGCCTGCCCGGCAGGTGCCGGACAACGCCTTTGAAGACGTCGACCTCTTTGCCGACGTGCATTCTTCGTCGAAGGGCGCGCTTGCGAACGAAGCCGCCGGCGATGGCTGGCGCGAGCTGAAGGAGCTCGCCGGTTTCGACAAACGGGGCGAAGACCAGCGAGGCAGCGGTTCTTCCGTTCCGCCCGATCTCGATCAGGCCATGTCGGCAAAGCTGCAGGGCAGAAGCTTCCGCATGGAGCCGAAGCGCCGGCGTTTCAATGCCACCAGCGTCGTTCTCACGCTCGTCGGCCTCGCCATCGTCGGTGGCGGCGGCTATGCCGCCTGGCTCAATCGCGATGCGCTCAACAACATGGTAACGAAACTCGTCAGTTCCGCACCGAAGAACACGTCCGCGGCACCTCCCGCTTCAGATGCGGCAAACAGCAACAGCAGTGCTGCGGCTTCCGCACAGCCATCGGCTGCGCCGGCTCAGACCCAAACCAACGCCGCCGCTGCTCAGCCACCTGCTGCCGGCAATACGGATGTCGCCGCATTGAACAACGACCCCAATACGGTCGCTACGAAATTCACGCAGCGTCTTCGGCCTGACGGTACGGAAGAGGATCAAGGACCGGCTGCAAACGGCCAACCGGGCGTCGTTGAGGGCAAGTCCGTAGCCGAGCAGAATGTCGCTTCAGCAGCACCCGCTGCCGCAGCAGCGGCGCTGCCTGCTGGCAACGCGGTTGCCGCGCCTCAGACCCAGCCGCCCGTGACCGCCGCGGTTGCCCCGCCGGCTTCGACCGGTCAGCAGGCTCCCGCGGCCCAACCGCAACAGCAGGCCCCAGCCAACCAGCCGCCGCCCGTTACGCAGCAGACGGCTCCGGTCACGGACGGGCAAAAAGTCTTTCTCTATGAGGAGCGCCTCGGTCAGACGTCTCCGGCTGCCTTCGAAGGCACCGTCACTTGGTCGGTACAGGAAGGCAAGGGCGCTGATGGCCGGCCGGAACCTTCGGTCCAGGGCCTTATCAACGTTCCGGAACGCGGCCTGACAGCCACGATCACCGTTTCCCGCAATGGCGACCCTTCGCTGCCCGCAAGCCATCTGATCGAGCTCGCTTTTCAGGTTCCGCCGAATTTCGAGGGTGGTGCGATCGACAACGTCCAGCGCATCGCCCTTAAGTCGACCGAGCAGGATCGTGGCGATGCGCTGATCGCGGTGCCGGCCAAGGTCACCGACGATGTCTACATGGTCGCACTCAACGATTTCCCGGATGCGCGCAAGACCAATCTCGACCTTTTGAAGACCCGCAACTGGATCGACATTCCCGTCGTCTATCGCAACGGCCGCCGTGCCTTGCTGACGATGGAGAAGGGGCCGACCGGCACCGACGCTTTCAATAAGGCGATCGGGGAATGGCAGGCGCTCGGCGGTGTCGCCTCGAGCGGTCAGTAAGCTATTCTCAGTCGATTAATACGAAAAAGGCGGGCCGCGAGGCCCGCCTTTTTCATGTTGTGATGAAACGCTCAAACCGAAAGCGTCAAGCCGTTGCTTCCACGACCCGCAGGGCCTTGGCGCGCTCGAGCGCATCCTTCTGTACCGCTTCCTGAACCTTTTCGAAGGCACGGACTTCGATCTGGCGGACGCGTTCGCGGCTGATATCGAACTCGGACGAAAGGTCCTCCAGCGTCACAGGATCATCGGCAAGGCGGCGAGCCTCGAAGATGCGGCGTTCGCGGTCGTTCAGCACGCCCATCGCGCGCGCCAGCATACGGCGGCGCGTATCAAGTTCGTCCTGCTCGATCAGTACGGCTTCCTGGCTCTCATGATCGTCCACCAGCCAATCTTGCCACTGGCCTGAATCGCCTTCGGAGGCCTTGATCGGCGCATTTAGCGAAGCGTCACCCGAAAGGCGGCGGTTCATCGAAATGACCTCTTCCTCCGAGACGTTCAACTTGGTGGCGATCTCGGAGACATGCTCCGGCTTCAGGTCACCTTCATCGATGGCCTGGATACGACCCTTCAGCCGGCGCAGGTTGAAGAACAGGCGCTTCTGGTTGGCGGTCGTGCCCATTTTCACCAACGACCAAGAGCGCAGGATATATTCCTGGATCGAAGCCTTGATCCACCACATGGCATAGGTTGCTAAACGGAAACCGCGCTCCGGATCGAACTTCTTCACGGCCTGCATCAGGCCGACATTGCCTTCCGATACGACTTCGCCGATCGGCAGGCCATAACCGCGATAGCCCATGGCGATCTTCGCCACGAGACGCAGATGGCTGGTGACGAGCTTGTGCGCGGCCTGACGGTCGGCATGTTCCGCATAGCGCTTGGCGAGCATGTACTCTTCCTGCGGTTCCAGCATGGGGAACTTGCGGATCTCGTCGAGATAGCGATTGAGGCCGGCTTCTCCGGCTGCGATGGACGGTAAGGTATTACGGGTCATGAATGCACCCTCCTAATTCGAGATTTGGTTCCTTCTGGGGGCGTATTGCGCGCCTTCTGCGAAGCGGACCAAGGCGTGCGGGTTACGAAAACCCCGCACTAAACCAATGTACAGATAAGTATGGCGAAACGGCGATTCAAGAACAGTGTCACGCAAGTGTTACCCCGACGTGACCGCTCGTCTCGCCGTGATACCGCCCTTGTGATTCTCCTCCCGAATGCTCCGGCACGATAAGTTTCAACCATATCGGCCTCCAAATCGCGTCCGCGTTTTTGATAACCGAAGGTGCACCGGAGTTCGGCCCTCTGGGAGAGAGTATAGGCCGACAAGGGGCAGGCGTCCAGCCGGGCATTCATCGTGAGGAGTTGCCGCTCATGCGCGGAGCGCAGCCGCCAGGTCTTCCATATCGTCGGGCAGCGGCGCTTCGAAATGCATGATTTCGCCGGTTCGAGGATGCTCGAATTGCAGCATGTAGGCATGCAGGGCCTGGCGCGTGAAGCGATTGACGACTTCCTTTGCCGCCTCCGGCAGAAGATTGGCCTTGGTCTTGAAGCCGCCGCCATAGACGGCGTCGCCCAAGAGCGGATGGCCGATGTGCGCCATGTGTACACGGATCTGATGGGTCCGGCCCGTCTCGAGATGGCAGTCGACCAATGAGGCGAGGGCGGTCGCATCCGGCGCCTCGTGGAAACGCTCCAGCACTTCGTAATGCGTGATGGCCTCGTCGGCGTCCTGAGAGCCCGGGCGCTTGACAGAGCGCCGTGTGCGGTCGTTGTTCGAACGTCCGAGAGGCGCATTGACGGTACCGATGAGCTGGCGGGGGCGTCCCCAGACGATCGCCTGATAGGCGCGTTCCAGCGATGTCGTCCTGCCGTGATCGGCAAATTGCAGGGAGAGGTGCCGATGGGCGACGTCGTTCTTGGCGACGACCATGACGCCGGTCGTGTCTTTGTCCAGCCGATGCACGATGCCCGGGCGGCGCACGCCGCCGATGCCGGAAAGGCTGTCGCCGCAATGATGGATCAGCGCGTTGACAAGCGTGCCGGTCCAATTGCCGGCGGCCGGATGGACGACGAGCCCGGCAGGCTTGGCGATGACGATGATGTCTTCATCCTCGTAGAGCACATCGAGCGGAATATCCTCGCCCTGCGGCGTCGGGTCCTCGGGCTCGGGCAGCGTGATCTCGTAGACGTCGCCGGGGCGCACCTTGCGCTTGGCATCGGTCACCGGCTTGCCGTTCAGCAGCACTACGCCTTCTTTGATCAGAGCCTGGACGCGACTGCGGGAAAATTCCTTGCCGAGCTCCACGGTCAGCCACGCATCGAGCCGGCCTTCGGCGCTTTCATCGGCGGTTAGGACTTTTCTATTGCCCGCGGCTTCTTTAAAGGGGTCGCTCAAACGTATTTCTCCGGCGCTCGAGGGCGCTCTCAATCAGCAAGGACGCATCGATGACAAATCTCGAGCCAGACGATCAAGAGGAAAAGCCCCTCGATCCGGCCCTGGAGAGTGTCCGACGCAAGATGATCCGCCTGCAGATCATCTCCGCGGCCGTCATGGTGGTGAGCCTTATGGCTGTCTTCGGCGCCGTTGTCTACAAGACGATGCGGCCGGCGGCAAAGCCGGCAGGCCAGGCTGCCTCCAACATTCCTTCGGACGCTCCTGTCGCCGTGACGGCTTTGCTGCCGGCGGGCTTCACCGTACAGTCCACGGCTCTTTCGGCAAACCAGGTGCTGTTTTACGGCACGCTCGCCAGCGGCCAGCGGCAGGCCATCGTCTTCGACTACGGCATCGGCCGCATCGTGGCGACCATATCTCTGTCCAATTGACGGCCGCGCGATGACGAGCGATCGGCTCATCGAGATCACGAATCCTGACGATCCGCGCATCGCCGAGTTCCGTGATATCCGCGAGCGCGATCTGACGGGTCGCGAGAACCGCTTCATTGCCGAGGGTACGGTGGTGCTGCGGCTGCTTGCCGAGGCCCATGCGGCAGGCGGCGAGTTCATCGCCGAAAAGGTGCTGCTGCTGCAAAACCGCGTCGCCGGCCTGGCGGACATCATTGCTGCCCTCCCTCCCGAGGTTCCGGTCCATGTCGCGACATCAGAGGTGCTCGACGGCATCGTCGGCTTCCATCTGCATCGCGGCGTTCTGGCGCTTGGCCGGCGGAAGACGGAAAGCGAACTGAGTGCGTTTCTCGACCGCCTTCCGCAACAGGCGCTCGTGCTTGTCGGTTGCGGCATTTCCAACCACGACAATATGGGTTCCATGTTCCGTAACGCGGCGGTCTTCGGGGCCGATGCGGTGCTGCTCGACGAGAGCTGTTGCGACCCGCTCTATCGAAAGGCGCTCCGGGTTTCCGTCGGCTCCGTTCTGACCATGCCCTATTGCCGGCAGTCGAGCGACGTCCATCTGCTAGCGGCGCTAGCCGATCGCGGCTTTGCGATCTGGAGCCTGTCGCCGCGGGGGGAGGCCGATATTCGCGATGTTCCGCCATCGGACCGCATGGCCCTCGTCGTCGGCACGGAAGGGGATGGTCTGCCGCAGAACATCCTGTCCGCATTCGGCAGCGTGCGGATACCGCAGGCTCCGGGGCTCGACAGCCTCAATGTCGCGACGGCCAGCGGTATCGCGCTTTTCGAGATGGCGTCGAGGATCAAGCGCATCTGAGCGCCGTGCATGCTAATTCGGACTAGGGATGCTTCGGCAGCATGGCAGCCACGCGATCGGCAAGGCTGATGCGCGCGCCCTGTTCGGCAGCGACCTTATCCTTCGGCAGAAGATCAAGGATGGGGGATGCGCTGCCTTCCTTGAGCGCGGTCAGCGCCACCATATTGGCGGCGATCGTCGCGATCTCCTCGCGCACGGCCTCCTCATGGGCCGGCGTGCGGGCCTTCAGCAGGCGGTCCGAAAGGGCTGCGGCCCGGTTGCGGACCTCTTCCGTCATGTGCGCGATATCGTGTTCCACTGTGCGTTCCGGTTCAGCCGCGTTCGTCTGATTGTCGGCGGTATTCACGATCATGGACACTGCTGAGAGTTTTGGCGCTTTCGCCGGCTTCTTCGGCGGCGCTATGCCGGCGGCGCGCAACGCCTTGCTGGCTTCCCTTGATTCCTTGACGGCGGCTTCGAGTCGTTCCTTCAGGCGGACAACGTCCTGGACGTGCCGCTCGATTGCGGTCTCCTTGTCGGCGCTGCCGGCGATCTCACGGGTGAGCCGTTCGTCCAGCCGCTTGTTCTTGTCGGTTTCTTGACGAAGCGACCGCTCCGCATCCGCGGCGCGTACGCTTGCGGCGTTCAGATCCCGATGCAATGTATCCCGTTCGTCCCGCAATGTATTGATGCGAAGCTTCAAACTCTCGATTTCGGTTTCCCTGGTTGCAAGGTCGATCTTGAGGTTGTCGGCATCGGCGGACATCTTCATCATCCGCTTGCGCAGATTATCGATATCGGCTTCCTTCTCCGCACTGGCCTGCTCCGCGACATGAATGCCTGACTTGAGCTGGCTGATGTAGCTCTCTTCACGCCGCAGGCGCGAGCGCAGCTCTCCGGCTTCCATCTCCAGATCGTCGATGCGTGTCTGCAGTTCGCTGTTTCCGCCGGCAAGCCGGCTGGCTTCCTGTTGAAGCTTGCCATTGTGAATCTGCAGCGCGACGGTCTTGTCGCGCTCCTGCGTCAAGGCCTGCTCCGTCCTGGCATTTTCGGCGGCAAAGAGCGCGCGCGCCATGTCCTTCTGAGCCCGCACTTCCTGAGGGCTCAGCGGCATGGTCGCCTTCAGGCGCTTTTCGGTGAACCAGACGATGCGACGATGGATTGCTGGCGCGATGAGAAAGACCAGAAGAGAGGCCGTCAGAAAGCCCAATCCGAACAACAGAGCAAATTGAATCACGACGCGGCCAGTATCCTGGATTTATTTTCGATCTCGATGAAATGATTAATCATGAGCTGGGCATGCGGCAAGCGTTTAAAGCGGATATGGTTTATCGGCGTGGGCCGGATTTGCTGAAAGAAAAGGCCCGCGGTCTAGGCGGGCCAAGGTATCGGCTGCTTGGGAGACGATGTAGCCAATGCTCAGAAGGGATTCCAGGTCGCGTTGGGCGTGACCTTCAGGTAGCCAAGGTTGACGCCGAGGCGGGCACCAAGGCCGGTGCGGATCGGAACCAGCACGATATTGTTGTTCTTCAAGACAGTCATTCCGAAGCCGGCGACGACGAAGGCTTGGCCGCTGACGCCGCCGAAGCGGGTATAGACGCTGTCAATGTTCGGCAGATCATAGACCAGCATCATGACGCGGGTGCCTTGGCCGCCGTAGTCGAGGCCGAGCGAAGGACCCTGCCAATAAAGCGGATGCTCGCCGGCATTCTTGGTATTCAGCTGACCTTCGCCGTAGGTCAGGCCGGCCAGGAAGGCACCGGAGCCTTCCTGGCCGAGAATGTAGCCGTTGGGCAGGCCATATTGCTGGAAGGCCCGCTCGATGACCTTGGCGAGGCCGCCGCTGGTGGAGCCGAAGAAGGAATGGCCGGCATCGACGATTTCCTGCGCCGAATATTGACTGTCGGGCGCGGCAGCGGCCTGACGGACCGGCAATGCGAAGCTCACGAATGCAACAATGGCCAGGATCAGACCGAGCCCGAGCGTCCTGGTGCCGGGGCTTGGCATTCTCTTCAGGAATTCATAGCGCATGAAAGTCATCCGTTCATCATGGTCGGTGCGATGGACGTGCCAAGCATGGCTCGCCCCCTCTTTCAGACCGTTCCGCCCGTCCATCGCAGTATGATTCGCGCGCGAAGACGTCTGATAGTGATGAATGCATTTTGCGTCGATGGTCTTAACAATCGGTTTACCAAATATGGTGTCTTTATGGCGTGCGGTACACCGGCTGCGACAATCCTCGAGCAACCTTACCGTGGCAACGTGGAATCTACTGCGTTTCGCCTTGTCAGCATTCAGGAGACAATGAATGTCGAAGAATCCGAATCTCACTCTGACCGGACCGGATCTGGCCGCGCTGCTGTGCAGCCGCGTTTGCCATGATGTGATCTCGCCGGTCGGGGCCATCAACAATGGCCTGGAGCTGCTCGACGAGGGTGGTGCCGATGCCGATGCGATGGATCTGATCCGCACCAGCGCGCTCAATGCCTCTGTCCGCTTGAAGTTCGCGCGCCTGGCTTTTGGCGCGTCCGGCTCGGTCGGCGCATCGATCGACACGGGTGAAGCCGAACGCGCCGCAAAGGATTTTGCCGCCGCGGAGAAGAAGACCGAGGTGAGCTGGATTGGTCCTCGCGCCATCATCGCGAAGAACCGCGTGAAGTTGTTGCTCAACCTTTTCCTCGTCGCCTACAGCGCGATCCCGCGTGGTGGCAATATCGAGGTGATGCTGGAAAATCCCGAACTCGAGGCCAAGTTCACGATCACCGTCAAGGGGCGGCTGATGCGTGTGCCGCCGAAATTTGCGGAAATCTGCTCGGGCACGCTGGAAGAGGCAATCGACGCCCATTCGATCCAGCCCTATTACACGGTGCTTCTCGCCGACGAGAGCGGAATGGAGCTCTCCTACAATGCGACGCCGGAAGAGCTCACCTTCACCGCGCTCATACCGGCCGCATAGACGGATTCTTGATAGCTGCATGTCTTGACCCGCGGCCGAATGGCGGTCGCGGGATTATCTTTTCGTGCATTCGATATTTTTGCAATCTTCCGGTTGTCCGCGCAATTGACAACATAGCGGTAACGAATCCTTAGCTTGCTGATCCTATCGTTCCAATTTGAAGTTGTCGTTCAGGTCTCGGCGACTGACGCTAAGGAGCGCACACATGCAGCGGTTCATGATAACGGATACATCGGATGTCGTACGCAAGGTCGGCAAGCGAATTCTATCCGAGCTGGATTTCCTGGTGAGCGAGGCGGGTGATGTCCGTGAAGCCCTGATGCGTTGCGAGGCCGAGATCCCGGACTATCTGATTGTCGACGCCGGCATGGAAGGCGCGCTCGAGCTGATTGCCAGCATCCGTGCCATGCCGAACGGCAAGGACGTGAAGATCTACTATTGCGTCGTCGAAGCGGACCTGCGCAAGCTGATGGCTGGAAAGCGGGCTGGCGCTACGGACTTCCTGTTGAAACCCTTCGACCGCAAGATCTTGACGGCGATCTTCGGCAATCGCGCCATCGCCGCCTAGTTCCCGCTGAGGATTATCGAAATAATGACAGCCGTCCGTTCGGGGCGGCTTTTATTTTTTTCGGTACCGCCAACAAAAAATCCCGCCTTTGAGGCGGGATTTCGATGCATGGGCGGCAATGGCGGGGCGGCGGCTCAGGCGCTTTCGGCGAAATCGCTGGCGTCGGGCTCGCGCAGCACATAGCCGCGGCCCCAGACGGTTTCGATGTAGTTGGCGCCACCGGCGGCATTGGCGAGCTTCTTGCGCAGCTTGCAGATGAAGACGTCGATGATCTTCAGTTCAGGTTCGTCCATGCCACCATAAAGATGGTTCAGGAACATTTCCTTGGTGAGCGTCGTGCCCTTGCGAAGCGAGAGCAACTCCAGCATCTGGTATTCCTTGCCGGTCAGATGCACGCGCTGGCCGCCGACTTCGACTGTTTTGGCGTCGAGATTGACGATGAGCTCGCCGGTCATGATCACCGACTGGGCATGGCCCTTGGAGCGGCGAACGATAGCGTGGATGCGTGCGACCAATTCATCCTTATGAAAGGGTTTGGTCATATAGTCGTCAGCACCGAAGCCGAGACCGCGAACCTTATCTTCGATGCCGGCCATGCCGGAGAGGATGAGGATCGGTGTCTTGACCTTCGAAAGGCGCAGCGTGCGCAGCACTTCGTAGCCGGACATATCGGGAAGGTTGAGATCGAGCAGAATGATGTCGTAGTCGTAAAGCTTTCCGAGATCGACGCCTTCCTCACCGAGATCGGTGGTATAGACGTTGAAACTTTCGGACTTGAGCATCAATTCGATGCTCTGCGCTGTCGCGCTGTCGTCTTCAATGAGTAGAACCCGCATAATTGTCCCCTTTACCGCCGCCGAAAGGTCGTCAGCCCCCTTACGCGATACCGATCAAATCACTGCTTGATTTGGAAGCTGCCATGGAATGGTTAACAAATTCTGATTCACTCTGGCAAGTCGTATCGAATTTATTAAATAATTTTTCCATTGCACTGTTTTCCAACGACAATCAGCAATATCCGTTTCTAAAGTATCGCATTAGGAACTCACGCCAAGTGATTCATCTGACTCATCAATGCCGACATATCGAATTCCGACCCCGGCATTTACTGACCCTTAAATCATTACGCCTATCATTAACGATGCCCGTAAACGAAAGGTTACCAGCGGTAGGTTTTTATTAAGATCGCTGGAAATTTTTTTAACCAAGTCGTTTAAAACCGGTTTGGCGGGCGGAAATACCGAGAGCCGGGGTCTCGCATCACGGGAGTAATGCGTATGAAGTCACGTGAGAGCCTAGTTCGCCTGAAAGAGTTTCAGGTGAACGAAAAACGCCGTCAGCTGCAGCAGTTGCAGATGATGATGGCGGAATTTGACCGCATGACGAAGGATCTGGAGAGCCAGATCGTGCTGGAAGAGAAAAAGTCCGGCATTTCTGACCCTAACCACTTTGCTTACCCGACCTTTGCCAAGGCCGCCCGCCAACGCGCGGACAACCTGCAGGTGTCGATCCGGGAGCTTCAGGTTCAGGAAGAGGCGTTGGAATATTCGCTTGAGGAAATGCAGGCTGAATATGCCAAGGCCGCAGCGCTCGAGGAGCGTGACGGTTCGGGCCCCGCAAGGGCGCGCGCCTGAGGTCGCGATTTCGTCGTCCTCTTTTGATCCACGCATCATTCCACTCCGACACGGGGCCTTCCTCGGAATATGCGGGATAAGACAGAGGCGGCACAAAAGCCGCGCATGACCGGCCGTGACAGGGCCGGTCATGCGGGGCTTTTTGTATTTTCGCCTGTGTCGATATGGGCATCCGCCTGGCATTCCTGCATCCGGCGTTTGCCTGGACACACCAGCGAATCCTTGTTTGACACCACTGCCTAGAGATTGACGACGTCGCGCCAGTCATCATGGCGTTGCGCCTGCGCCTTGAAGAAGGGGCAGAGAGGAATGATTTTCCAGCCACCGCGGCGGGCTTCCTCGACGGCGTGAAGAGCCAGCGCCTGACCGACACCCTTGCCGCGCAGGGTGTCCGGCACGCCGGTATGATCGACGATGATGAGCTGGGGGGAGGCGCGGGAAAACGTCATTTCCGCCTCATGACCCTCGACGGTCGCGACATAACGGCCGCCCGACGCATTGTCTTCGTTGCGGATATCCATGGCTTATCTCCCTGATCGTTACATGCGGCGAAGATTGCATGGGTTCGGCAAGCTGCCAACCGCTGAATGCTGCATCATGGTCCGGCCTGTCAGCGAATTTCAACAAGCGGACGATCGTCCCATACCTGAACTTCGATGAAGGCATCCGGTCCACGTCGATCTCTCGACAGCGTCGGGTCGGGGAAGCCGTAGCGAGCGACTACCTGCGTGATCTCTGCAAGGGTGAAAACGTGCCCATGCCATGTTTTTTCGGAAGGGCTCGCCGGGCGTATGTGTGGGCAGCTTGCCATGCTATCGGGAAAGGTGAATGTGATCGTGCGAGGATCGAACAGGGCGAGTGGAAGGACAACAGATGCAGGGCGAGATCTGTCCCATCCGTCGGCCATGTCGCCAAGGAAGAAATAGATGGGGCGTGCGAGGGGTGTTTCGCCGATCTTTCGGGCGCGTTCCGCTATGAGCCAATTTTCAGTGTGCAACCGCCGCGGTAGATAATTTTCCTTGCGATAGGAATGCCCGCAATGCCGGATCGAGGCGACGATCCGCTCGGCATCTTCTCGCGGCAGACCGCAGACGTTGCGGAACGCACCCCGTTCTGGATGGAAATTATGGGTAATCACCATGGGTAGCGTGTGAAGTAGCAAGTAGCCTGAACCCTTCATTTGGCCAGGCTCTTGTAACACGCATCGCGGGAGCACCCTGCGGAAATCTTAAGATGGATACATTATCGGCGCCTGCTTGCAGGGAGACCGACAACCTCGTCTCAAGGCGGCTTCAGCCAAATAATTCGGGCCTCTTTCCGTCCCATTTGGGGTGAAGGAGGCCCGAACCAAAGATCAGATAAAGGTCGTGTCTGTCGCTGTTGTCAGTGGCGATACTGCTGTATGCGGGTCGTCCGCAGGCCGGCAAGGCCATGGCTGTTGATGGACGACTGCCAGGAGAGGAACTCTTCGACGGTCAACGTATAACGTTCGCAGGCTTCTTCCAAGCTGAGCAGACCACCACGCACAGCGGCAACAACCTCTGCCTTACGACGGATGACCCAGCGGCGCGTATTCGGCGGCGGAAGGTCGGCTATCGTAAGCGGGCTGCCATCGGGGCCGATGACATACTTCACTCGGGGACGTATCATTTCGGTCATTGGACTCTCTACACACACTCAAGACCACGAGTGGCACTCTATCTTGCCACATTTAAAAATTGCCTAAGCACATAGTAAGACTTTGCTAAGAATTTTAAGAAATGTGGCCGGCAACTGATTTGCCTTTGGCCGAAGAGAGAAAACGCCGGATAATCCCCTGTTATTTCAGGGGAAACAGCTTTCATCCTATCATTTTTTGTCAGTGAAAACTTACGCTTTTGGATCAAAAATCCCTGCGCCGGCTTTGTTGTCCGGTTGCGTCAAAGGGGATCTTTCTTTCGAAAAAAGCGCTCTTAAGCGTGTATGGCGCTCTTCTTGCCGCCCCAACAGATGAAGTGCGGGTTTGCAAAGTCGCTATCTTCGCTCTGGTCGATCTTGCCATAGGCCAGGGGACGGCCATCGACCGTCACGGTAGCGCCGCCCGCTGCGCGCAAGACGGCGTCGCCGGCTGCGGTATCCCACTCCATGGTGCGCGCGAAACGCGGATAGACATCGGCCTTGCCTTCGGCAACCAGGCAGAATTTCAGCGATGAGCCGATCGACGTGCAGGCGGCAACCGCATTGTCCGAAAGGAAGCTTTCGGTCCTTTCATTGCTGTTGCAGCGGCTGGCAAGCGCGGTCAGATTGACCGGCCGTGCGCGCACGGCGATGGTCAGGCGGTCGGCGACGGCAAAATGATCGTCGATGATCAACTTGCGGGCTCTGCCTTGCTCGCCGGTGAAGGCTATTCCGAGTGCGGGGGCATAGACGATCCCGGCAACGGGAACGCCATTCTTTATATAGGCGATGTTGACGGTGAATTCGTCACGATGCTCGATGAATTCGCGCGTGCCGTCGAGCGGGTCGACAAGGAAGAAGGAGCGGCCGCGAACATCCGGAACTCTGCCGGCGGACACCGATTCCTCGGCAATGGCCGGTATGTTCGGAAAATCGCGCGCGAGATGTTCGAGGATGATGTGTTCCGCGCGCTCGTCTGCAAGGGTTACAGGGCTCATATCCTGTTTCAAGGCCACGGCGTAGCCGGCGCGGTAGACCTCCAATATAGCCTTCCCCGCCTCGAGCGCTGCTCTTTCGAATGTTGCAAGCATCTGCCTGTTCGTCTTTCCGCACCGTGTCCGCGGTTCAAGTTTCCGGACATTATAGATAGTAAGTCTCGATTGTGAAATTTAGACTTCAAAAGATCCGGCTCGTTTCGGCTTAGCGCCTGAACCGAGGTTTCGCAACAGCGCTTTGCGTGCTTGCGTCGCCGCTAAAATCATTGACCTGCGAGGCGTGATCTTCCGGAGACAATCATCGGCTTCTCCTGCGCATTCGGAAAAGAACATGTTCTGTTTGCGAATCTTTTTCGTCTTTCCGGGACTTGTCGTTTTTATTGCATATGCGAATGTGCGGCCGGGTAATGATCGGGATGAATGCATGCGATATTCGGCATATCAGCTTCTAAAACAGGCGTTTTCAGGCAACCGCCATTGGCAGCCGGTGTGGCGGACGCCGGAGCCAAAATCGCATTACGACGTGATCATCGTCGGCGGCGGCGGGCATGGGCTGGCGACGGCTTATTATCTCGCCAAGGAATTCGGCATCACCAACGTCGCGGTGCTGGAAAAGAACTATATTGGCTCCGGCAATGTCGGCCGCAACACCACGATCATCCGCTCCAATTACCTCTTGCCGGGCAATGAACCTTTCTACGAATTCTCGATGCAGCTCTGGGAAGGGCTGGAGCAGGATTTCAACTATAATGCCATGGTCTCCCAGCGCGGCATCGTCAACCTCTTCCATTCCGACGGCCAGCGCGATGCCTATGCCCGCCGCGGCAATGCCATGCGTATGCATGGCGTCGATGCGGAGCTTCTGAGCCGCGAGCAGGTGCGCCGGATGATGCCGTACCTGAATTTCGACCATGCGCGCTTTCCGATCCTCGGCGGCCTGCTGCAGCGGCGGGGCGGTACGGCACGCCACGATGCCGTCGCCTGGGGCTATGCGCGCGGCGCCGACAGCCGCGGCGTCGATCTCATCCAGCAATGCGAGGTGATCGGCATCCGCCGCGAGGCTGGCGTTGTGACCGGGGTGGAAACGAACCGCGGCTTCATCGGCTGCAACAAGCTGGCGCTGGCGGCGGCCGGTCATACCTCGATCCTGGGTAATATGGCCGATCTGGAATTGCCGATCGAAACCCATGTGCTTCAGGCCTTCGTCTCAGAAGGGCTGAAGCCTGTCATCGACAACGTCATCACCTATGGAGCGGGGCACTTCTATATCTCGCAGTCGGACAAGGGCGGCTTGGTCTTCGGGGCCGATATCGATTACTACAGCTCCTATGCCCAGCGCGGCAACCTCGCCACCGTCGAGCATACGATGGAGGAGGGGGTGGCGCTCATTCCCGGCCTGTCGCGTGTGCGCGTGCTGCGCACCTGGGGCGGCGTCATGGATATGAGCATGGACGGCTCGCCGATCATCGACCGCACGCCGATCGACAATCTCTATCTGAACTGCGGCTGGAACTATGGCGGCTTCAAAGCGACGCCGGCTTCGGGCTTCTGCTTCGCGCACTTGATCGCCAAGGGCGAAAGCCACGAAGTCAGCCGTCTCCTGCGTCTCGACCGCTTCGAGCGCGGCTTCGCGCTGGACGAAAGCGGCAAGGGTCCGCAGCCGAACCTGCATTGAGGGCACGAAACCAATGGCAAGCTTGATCAACTGCCCGCATTGTGGCATGCGACCGAAGGAAGAATTCTCCATTCGCGGCGCGTCCGTCGCCCGTCCGGCTCCTTCGGCTCCGGATGAGGATTGGCATCGCTATGTCCATATCCGCGACAATGAGCGGGGACGGATTCTCGAATACTGGCATCACGCGGCGGGCTGCCGCCGCTGGCTGGTCGTTGAGCGCAGCAACATCACCCACGAGGTCTTTTCCGTCACCGATGCCGAGGACAAGGCAAGGGAGGCGGCGCAATGACGGCCTATCGTCTGTCGACCGGCGGCCTCGTCAATCGCAGCCGCCCGCTTTCCTTCAAATTCGACGGCAAGGATATGAGGGGCCTGGAGGGCGATACGCTCGCCGCCGCTCTCCTTGCCAATGATCAGCTGCTCGTCGCACGCAGCTTCAAATATCACCGGCCGCGCGGCATCCTGACGGCAGGTTCGGCTGAACCCAATGCGCTCGTCACCATCGGCAAGGACGGGCGCACGGAGCCGAATACACGAGCCACCGTCGCCGAGCTCTATCAGGGCATGACGGCTGCCAGCCAGAACCGCTGGCCGTCGCTGAAATATGATCTCGGCTCGCTCAACGGCCTGTTGTCGCCCTTCCTCGGCGCGGGCTTCTACTACAAGACATTCATGTGGCCGGCAGCCTTCTGGGAGAAGGTCTATGAGCCGCTGATTCGCCGCGCCGCCGGCCTCGGCAAGGCAGTCATGCAGGCCGATCCGGATCGCTATGAGAAAGCCTGGGCGCATTGCGATCTGCTTGTTATCGGCTCTGGTCCTGCCGGATTGATGGCAGCGCTGACCGCGGCGCGTGCCGGCCTGCGCGTGGTCCTCGCCGATGAGGGCTTCCGTCTGGGTGGCTCGCTGTTGTCGGAAAGGGTCTCGATCGGCGGCGCGTCGGCCGATGTCTTCGTTCAGGCGACGCTGGAGGAGCTGCAAGGTTTCGAGAATGTCACCCTGATGCCACGTACGACAGTCTTCGGCTGGTATGACGGCAATGTCTTCGGTGCGGTCGAGAAGGTGCAGAAGCATGTCGCGATGCCGTCGCCCGACCTGCCGGTCGAGCGTCTGTGGCGTATCGCAGCCAAGCGCGCCATTCTTGCCTCCGGCGCGGAGGAACGGCCCTTGGTTTTCGGCGGCAACGACCGCCCCGGCGTGATGGTGGCCGGTGCCATGCGCAGCTATCTCAATCGCTACGGCGTCGTTGCGGGTCAGAAGGTGGCCGTGTTCACCAATGGCGGCTCCGGCTATCGCACAGCGCTCGACTTGACGGCGGCCGGCGTCGAGATTTCGGCGATCATGGATACGCGCGCCGCCTCTTCCGACGTTGCGCCGCAAGGTGTTCGCGTCGTGCATGGGGCGAGCGTCCACGCAACCAAGGGCAAATATCGCATCAGCGGCGTCATCGCCGATCGCGGCGGCCTGGATGAACTCATTGCCTGCGATGCGCTCGCCATGTCGGGTGGCTGGTCGCCGATCATCCATCTTGCTTGCCAGCGCGGCGCCAAGCCGGTCTGGTCGGACGAGAGCCAGGCATTCATGGCGCCAACAGTTGGCGGTGAGCTGGAGATTGCCGGATCGGCTGCGGGCATCGAGAGCGTTTCCGGCTGTCTCGCCGATGGAGCGGAAAAGGCGCGGAAGATTGTCGAAAGTCTCGGCCGCACCGTTCATGCGGCGGATGTCCCCGAGGTCGAGGGGGACTATGATCCGTCCTTCGCGGCGATCTGGCATGTGCCCGGCGCCAAGGACAAGGCGTTCGTGGATTTTCAGAACGACGTCCATACCAAGGATCTCGGTCTTGCCCTGCGTGAGGGCTTCGGCCATGTGGAGCACGCCAAGCGCTACACGACCAGCGGCATGGCGACCGATCAGGGCAAGCTCGGCAACGTGAACGCCGCCGGCATCATCGCCGGCATGCGCGGCGTCAGTCCAGCCGCCGTCGGCACGACAACGTTCCGGCCGTTCTACACCCCTGTCTCCTTCGGCGCGCTGGCGGGCACGGCGCGCGACAAACACGCGCAGCCGGTGCGCGAATCGCCGCTGCATGGCTGGGCAAAGAAGAATGGCGCGACTTTCGTCGAGGCCGGCCTCTGGTATCGTTCGTCCTGGTTTGCGCGGACGGGCGAAAAGGGTTGGCGTGACAGCGTCGATCGCGAAGTCTTGAACGTCCGCAACAATGTCGGCCTTTGCGATGTGTCGACGCTCGGTAAGATCGAGGTTTTCGGCAAGGATGCGGCGGAATTTCTCAATCGCCTCTATTCCAATGCCTTCCTGAAGCTGCCGATCGGCAAGGCGCGCTACGGGTTGATGTTGCGCGAGGATGGCATCGTCTTCGACGATGGAACGACGAGCCGGCTGACGCCCGATCATTTCTTCCTGACGACCACGACCGCGATGGCCGGCGAAGTCATGACGCATATGGAGTTTTGCGCGCAGACGCTCTGGCCGCAGCTCGACGTTCGCTTCGTCTCCTCCTCCGATCAATGGGCGCAGATGGCGATTGCCGGGCCGAAGGCGCGGCTGGTGCTGGAACAGATCGTCGAGGATGATATTTCCGATGCGTTCTTCCCGTTCCTCGCCGCTGCCGAGGTCATGCTGAAGGGCGGCCTCAAGGCACGCCTGTTCCGCATCTCCTTCTCCGGTGAGCTTGCCTATGAGCTTGCGGTTCCTGCCGGTTATGGCGAGGCCGTCGCGGATGCGATCATGGAGGCCGGCAAGGCGCATGGCATCTGCGCCTATGGCGTCGAAGCCCTCAACGTGCTGCGCATCGAGAAGGGCCATGTCACCCATAACGAGCTGGACGGCCGCACGACGCCCGACGATGTCGGGCTTGGCCGGATGATGGCGACGCAGAAGCCGGATTTCATCGGCAAGAGATTGTCCACCCGCTTCGGATTGACTGCGGCCGACCGCGTGCAGCTCGTCGGCCTGAAGCCGCTCGATACGACGAAGGAGATTCATGCCGGCGCGCATCTGTTGAGGGAAGGCGCCAGGCCGTCGACCGCGAACGATCAAGGTCATGTCTCCTCGGCCTGCTTCTCGCCCGTTCTCGGCCATTCCATCGCTCTGGCGTTCCTGAAGTCGGGCCGGGAACGGATCGGCGAGCATGTGGTCGTCTGGGACGGGTTGCGCGGCGAGGAAGTGCCGGCGGAGGTCTGCAACCCGGTCTTCGTCGATGCTGACAACAAGAAGCTTTTCGGGTGAGGGATTGATGAGCGTCGCGTATCAAAACAGACATGTGCTGGAAGATCACATTTCCGGCTTCGAGGCTGCACCCAATCCGAATCATCTTGCCGTTGTCCGCCGGCCGGTCATCTTCTCGGTGCTTGGCAAGGCCGGCGAAAAGGATTGGGTTCTGGCCGGCCTGAAGGCGATTGACGATGTGTCGGTTCGCGACGTCGGGCCGAGAGAATGGCTTGTTCTGTCGGAGACGCTTGGTGTCGAGAGCGTGGCGCGGGATCTCTTCACGCTCGATCCTGCCCGCGTTTCCTTCTTCGAGCAGAGCGACGGCCGGGTATTGCTTCGTATGTCCGGCCCCAGCGTTCGCCGTATCCTGGCGAAATGCGTGGCCGTCGACCTGCATCCGCAGGTTTTCGCCGAGGGCCAGTCGGCCAGCATGTTGTGCTGCCATGTCAGCGCCAATGTCGCCCGCACCGGCCCTGACCGCTTCGAGATCATCATCCCGCGCTCCTATGCCGGCAGCGTGTTCGAGGAGATCATGGAGATGGGGCGCGAATTTGCCCTGACGGCCGGTTTTGCCGACTGAAAAGCCATAGGCCGCCAGACTTCGAATGCCTTGCCGATCGATTTGTGTCTCCGAAAACCGATGGCGCGATCCGAACAATTGCGATGGCGCAAACAGACATATCGGTTTCGCAGTTCGGGCTATTTGGCTTCCCGGATAGTCTCTAGGCTGCCCTGCAAATGCGGCCGGTCATACGGGAAAACACCCGGCGACTTCGTGCTGAAAACAGGGGATTCCTAGATGAAAAGCCATGCCAAGGTCGTCGTCATCGGTGGCGGTGTCGTCGGATGTTCGGTGCTCTATCACCTGACGAAGTTCGGCTGGACGGATGTGGTGCTGCTCGAACGTTCCGAACTGACCTCCGGATCGACCTGGCATGCCGCCGGTGGCATGCATACGATCAACGGCGACCCGAATGTCGCCAAGCTGCAGAAATATACGGTCGAGCTCTACAAGGAGATCGAGGAGTATTCGGGCCAGGACATCGGGCTGCATTTGACCTCGGGCCTTATGCTGGCGGCGACGCCGCAGCGCTTCGACTGGCTGAAGTCGATCCTTGCCAAGGGACGCTATAACGGCCTGGAGGCGACCCTGCTGACGCCCAGGGAAGCGCATGAGATGATGCCGCTTCTCGATCCCGATCAGTTCGTCGGCGCTCTCTACGATCCCGTCGAAGGCCATCTCGATCCTTATGGCACCACGCATGCCTATGCCCGTTCGGCGAAGAAGAACGGTGCCGACATCTATCTGCATACCAAGGTGGAAGAGCTGGTGCAGCGCGAGGACGGTTCCTGGCGCGTCATCACCAACCAGGGCGAGATCATCGCCGAGCATGTCGTCAACGCCGCCGGTCTCTGGGCGCGCGAAGTCGGCCGCATGGTCGGGCTGGAGCTTCCCGTGCTCGCTATGGAGCACATGTATCTGATCACCGAGGACATGCCGGAGGTGATCGACTTCAACAAGACCACCGGCAAGGAACTGATGCACTGCGTCGATTTCGATGGCGAGATCTATCTCCGCCAGGAGCGGCAGGGCATGCTGATGGGCACCTATGAGAAGGCATGTCGCCCCTGGTCGCCGCTGACGACGCCCTGGGATTTCGGCCACGAGCTGCTCGCCGAGGATATCGAGCGCATCACGCCGGAACTGGAAGTCGGCTTCCGCCATTTTCCGGCCTTCAACAATGCCGGCATCAAGAAGATCATCAACGGCCCGTTCACCTTCTCGCCTGATGGCAACCCGCTTGTCGGTCCCGTGCGCGGGCTCAGGAACTATTGGTCGGCCTGCGCCGTCATGGCCGGCTTCAGCCAGGGCGGCGGCGTCGGGCTGGCGCTCGCCAACTGGATGATCTACGGCGATCCGGGCTTCGATGTCTTTGCCATGGACGTCTCCCGCTACGGCGACTATGCGACGCTTGCCTATACGAACGCCAAGGTGCGCGAGAACTATGCCCGGCGCTTCTCCATCCGCTATCCGAATGAGGAACTGCCGGCCGCGCGTCCGTTGCTGACGACGCCGATCTACGACAAACTGAAGGAGGCAGGCGGCGTCTTCGGAGCTTACTACGGTCTCGAGCAGGCGCTGTGGTTTGCTCCGCAGGGCGAGGTGGACCAATTCTCCTGGCGCCGCTCCAACGACTTCGACGTCGTCGGCGCCGAAGCGAAGGCGGTGCGCGAGAGTGTCGGCCTGATGGAGACTTCGGGCTTTGCCAAATATTCGGTCAAGGGGCCGGGGGCGGAAGCTTTCCTCGACAGGTTGCTCACCTGCCGCATTCCGGCCGTCGGCCGCATGACGCTGGCGCCGATGCTGAAGCATGACGGCAAACTCATCGGCGATTTCACGCTGGCAAAGCTCGGCGAGGGCGATTTCCTCCTCATCGGCTCAGGTATCGCGGAAGCCTATCATATGCGCTGGTTCGAAAGCCTGCTGCCCAAGGACGGCTCGGTCGAGCTGAAACCGCTGGGCCTGTCGCTTCTCGGCCTCTCGATCGCCGGTCCGAATGCCCGCAGATTGCTGCAGAAGCTGACGCATCAGGACCTTTCGACCGACGCCTTTCCCTTCATGTCCATCCGGCGCATGGATATCGGCATGGCGTCCGCCATCGTCGGACGCGTCTCCTATACGGGCGACCTGGGATACGAGATATGGATGAAGCCGGAACATCAGCGCTACATCTTCGATCTCCTGATGGAGGAGGGAGCCGAATTCGGCATACGGCTGTTCGGCTTGAGGGCGCTGAATGCGCTGCGTCTCGATAAGTCCTATGGCAGCTGGGCGCGCGAATACCGGCCGCTTTACGGCCCCTTCGAGGCCGGCCTCGGCCGCTTCGTGGCGCTTTCCAAGCCGGCCGACTTCATAGGCAAGGCGGCTGCAGCAAAGGAGAAGTCGGAAGGCGGGGCACTGCGGCTGAAAACCTTCATCCTCAAGGCGAGGGATGCCGATGTCATCGGCGATGAGCCGATCTACCACAATGGCGCGGTCTGTGGCTGGGTCACGTCTGGCGGATATGCCCATGCCTCCGGTCTTTCGGTTGCCGTCGGTTATGTTCCGAAGGAAATTGCCGATGAGACACAGGGCTGGTCGATAGAACTGCTTGGCGAACTCTTGCCTGCGAACCTGCAGGCGGAGCCGCTGTTCGATGCCGACGGAGCGCGCATGCGAGCCTAATTATGCTTGTGAAAGCGAAACTGGTAGGCCCCGCAGAGGGCCTGCCGCTGACAAAAGCTCTTCAGCGAAAATTCCCTTGTTGATCATTTTGGCTATTTTTTGAGGCAGGGGATGCCGCTTTTATATCATTTTTGGCCTGATTTGCGCCAGTGCGCGGCGATTTGAAAAGAATTTGTCAATTTCTTGCCTTTTTGGCTTCACATTTCCCTCGAAAGCGGTATGGAATCGCCCCCACGGGTCCTCATGAAGGAAACCCTAAAAGTAATAAGAGGTGCGGTCGATTGACGCCGCATCCAGGGGAAATGACATATGGATTATTTTATCCAGCAGCTCCTAAACGGGCTGACTCTCGGGTCTATCTATGGCCTGATCGCCATTGGTTACACCATGGTTTACGGCATCATCGGCATGATCAATTTTGCCCATGGTGATGTTTTCATGCTCGGCGGCTTTGCCGCTCTCATCACCTATCTGGTTCTCGTGTCGCTCTTCGCCGGCTTGCCGGTGGCGGTCTTGCTCTTGGTGATGCTGATCGTCGCCATGCTGATGACGAGCCTTTGGAACTGGGTGATCGAGCGTATCGCCTACCGGCCGCTGCGCGGTTCCTTCCGCCTCGCGCCGCTGATCACGGCAATCGGCATGTCGATCGTGCTGTCGAACTTCATCCAGGTTGCTCAGGGTCCGCGCAACAAGCCGATCCCGACGCTGGTGGGTGATGTCTACAACTTCGGCGCCGTGTCGCTGTCGCTGAAGCAGATCATCATCTTCATCATAACGGTCGTTCTGCTTGCCGCCTTCTGGTATCTGGTCAACAAGACTGCGCTCGGTCGTGCCCAGCGCGCCACGGAGCAGGACCGCAAGATGGCGGCGCTGCTCGGCATCAATGTCGACCGCACCATTTCCGTCACCTTCATCATGGGCGCCGCGCTCGCCGCCGTCGCCGGCACGATGTATCTGATGTACTATGGCGTCGCCAACTTCGCCGACGGCTTCACTCCCGGCGTCAAGGCGTTCACCGCGGCGGTTCTCGGCGGCATTGGTTCGCTGCCTGGCGCTGTCCTCGGCGGCCTGATGATTGGCTTCATCGAGTCGTTCTGGTCGGGTAATTTTCCCATCGCGTATAAGGATGTCGCGACATTCGGCATCCTGGCTTTCGTTCTGATCTTCAAGCCAACCGGCATTCTCGGGCGGCCGGAAGTCGAAAAGGTATAACGCCATGGCAAATTCAAATTTCGTTGCAGACAAGACCGCGCCCGGCCTTGTCCAGAAAGGGATTACGGATGCCCTCTGGACCGCGCTGATCGCCTTTGGGATGTTCGTGCTCTATATCGGCCTGAAGACCGATCAGAACATGGACAACAAGCTGGTTATCGTCCAGCGCTGGGGCCTCTTGGCCATCATCGTCGCCATTGCGGCGGTAGGACGCTTCGTGATGACGGTGTTCGTGCGGCCCCGTCTGGAGGCTAGAAAGGCCGAGAAAGCCAAGCTTGCGCCAGTCGTGACCGAGCAGGGTTTCGTCGGTAAGAATTTCAACACGATAGCGCTGGTTTTCCTGCTTATCTATCCGATGCTGGCACTGGCGCTTTTCGGTCCACAGGGGTCTCTGACCTATGTCGACAACTTCGGCATCCAGATCCTCATCTACGTGATGCTTGCCTGGGGCCTGAACATCGTCGTCGGTCTGGCGGGGCTGCTCGACCTCGGCTATGTCGCCTTCTATGCGGTCGGCGCCTATTCCTACGCGCTGCTCTCGACGCATTTCGGTCTGTCGTTCTGGATACTGCTGCCGCTCTCCGGCATCTTTGCCGGGCTTTGGGGCATGATCCTCGGTTTCCCGGTTCTGCGCCTGCGCGGCGACTATCTGGCGATCGTGACGCTGGCTTTCGGTGAGATCATCCGCATCGTCCTGACGAACTGGACTGACGTGACGAAGGGCAGCTTCGGTATTTCCAATATTACCAAGGCATCGATGTTCGGCATCTACACCTTCGATACCAAGGACCCGCACAACTTCATCCGCAGCTTCGGCCTGCCGTTCTCGTCGGCCTGGTACAAGATCTTCCTCTTTTACGTCGCCCTGGCGCTCTGCGCGCTGACTGCCTATGTGACGATCCGGCTGCGCCGCATGCCGATCGGCCGTGCATGGGAAGCTCTGCGCGAAGACGAGATCGCCTGCCGCTCGCTCGGCATCAATACGGTGACGACGAAGCTGACTGCCTTCGCCACCGGCGCCATGTTCGGCGGTTTTGCAGGTTCATTCTTCGCAGCCCGTCAAGGCTTCGTCTCGCCGGAATCCTTCGTGTTCCTCGAGTCTGCGGTGATCCTGGCGATCGTCGTTCTTGGCGGAATGGGCTCGCTGAAGGGCATCGCCATTGCGGCGATCGCCATGATCGGCGGTACGGAATTGCTGCGCGATATGGATTTCCTTAAGACCGGTCTGGTCGTGGGCAATACGACGATCATTCCCGGCTTCGGTCCCGATTTCACTCCCGAACTGTATCGCATGCTGATCTTCGGGCTCGCCATGGTCGTCGTGATGATCCTCAAGCCGCGCGGCTTCGTCGGCACCCGCGAGCCGACCGCCTTCCTCAAGGAGCGGAAAGCGGTCTCGGGCAGCTTTACCAAGGAGGGCCACGGCTGATGAACGCTGTGACCGCAACCCCTGACGACATCCTGCTGAAGGTCGATCACCTGTCGATGAGGTTCGGCGGCCTGATGGCGATCAACGATCTCTCTTTCGAGGCGAAGCGTGGCGACATCACCGCGTTGATCGGACCGAACGGCGCTGGCAAGACGACCGTGTTCAACTGCATCACGGGCTTCTACAAGCCGACGATGGGCATGATCACGCTTCAACAGAAAAGCGGCAAGGAATATCTTCTGGAGCGGCTTCCGGATTTCCGGATCACGCGCGAAGCCAAGGTGGCGCGTACCTTCCAGAACATCCGCCTGTTTTCAGGCCTGACAGTGCTCGAAAACCTGCTGGTGGCGCAGCACAACAAGCTGATGCGCGCCTCCGGCTACACGATCCTCGGGCTGCTCGGCATTGGCCGCTATCGGGCAGAAGCCAAGAATGCCATCGAACTCGCGCGCTTTTGGCTCGAGAAGGCCGATCTCATCGACCGGGCCGACGATCCTGCCGGCGACCTCTCCTATGGTGCCCAGCGCCGTCTGGAAATCGCCCGCGCCATGTGCACAGGCCCGGAGATGCTTTGCCTGGACGAGCCGGCGGCCGGTCTCAATCCTCGCGAGTCCCTGGTGCTCAACGAGTTCCTGCGCAACATCCGCAAGGATACCGGAACGTCGATCCTTCTGATCGAGCATGACATGTCGGTGGTGATGGAAATCTCCGATCATGTCGTCGTGCTCGAATACGGACAGAAGATCGCCGATGGTACGCCGGATCAGGTCAAGAACGATCCGAGGGTGATCGCGGCCTATCTGGGTGTCGAGGATGAAGAAGTGGAAGAGGTGATTGCCGAAGTCGAGCACCTCCAAGAGGGCGAACATTGATGACGGGGCAACCGCTTCTGAAAGTTGAGGGCGTCGAGACCTATTACGGCAATATCCGTGCCCTTGCCGGCGTCGATATCGAAGTCAACAGCGGCGAGATCGTCAGCCTGATCGGTGCGAACGGCGCCGGCAAGTCGACGCTCATGATGACGATCTGCGGCAGCCCGCAGGCGCGCAGCGGCTCGGTCATCTTCGAGGGGCGCGATATCACTCGCATGCCGACGCATGAGATTGCCCGGCTTCGCATCGCCCAGTCGCCGGAAGGGCGGCGCATTTTCCCGCGCATGACGGTCTATGAAAACCTGCAGATGGGCGCGAGCCTCGACAAGCTCAAATATTTCAACGAGGACGTCGAGAAGATCTTCACGCTGTTCCCGCGCCTGAAGGAGCGTCAGTCGCAGCGCGGCGGCACGCTGTCGGGGGGAGAGCAGCAGATGCTGTCGATCGGTCGCGCGCTGATGGCGCGTCCCAAGCTGCTTTTGCTGGATGAGCCTTCGCTCGGCCTTGCGCCGTTGATCGTCAAGGGCATCTTCGAAGCCATCAAGGTTCTGAACAAGACCCAGGGGCTCACGGTGTTCCTCGTCGAGCAGAATGCCTTTGCGGCGCTGAAGCTTTCCGACCGTGGCTATGTGATGGTCAACGGACGGGTGACGATGAGCGGTTCGGGCAAGGAATTGCTAGCCAATCCGGAAGTGCGCGCCGCCTATCTCGAAGGCGGGCATCATTGAGCCTCGTTTTGCGGAGAATTTGATATGCAGGGAATTTTCTTCGAAAGCGATACCGGCGGCCGCATCGTCATCCGCGCGATCATCGTCCTCCTCGGCTTCTGGACGGCCTGGCGCGCGGGCCGGGCTGTGGCCTCCAACTGGGATTCCTATCCGTTGGCGGTGATCTACACCTTCCTGGTCGGGCTCGGGCTGCAATTTCTGCACCACGCCTTGTTCAACGGGCCAGTCTTCGATCTCGGAAACTATGCTCTCGACGTGGTTCTGCTGCTGATCTTCGCGACGGCCGGATATCGCTATCGGCGCACCGACCAAATGGTCAATAATTATTACTGGCTCTATGAAAAGACCTCAGCCTTTTCATGGAAGAAGAAGAATTGACACTGTGCCTAAACTAGGCACAGTCTGCGTGCGGCATCGGCGTAATCCTGTCTTATAAAACGAATGACACCCGACGGGATCATGCTTTAAGTATTCGGAATACAAGCGTTACCGGCGTGATGATTGGTGGGTATCGCGCAGGGCAAATCAAACGGAACCCGCTTAAAAATTGGGAGTAACAATATGAAGAAGTATCTTCTGTCGGCGGTGGCTTTGTCGGCAATGATCGCGTTCGGCGGCGTCGCGAAGGCCGACATCATCATCGGCGTTGGTGGTCCCTTGACAGGCCCGAATGCTGCGTTTGGTGCGCAGCTCCAGAAGGGTGCCGAGCAGGCTGCTGCCGATATCAACGCAGCCGGCGGCATCAACGGGGAAAAGGTCAAGATCGAACTCGGCGACGACGTCTCGGACGCGAAGCAGGGCGTTTCGGTCGCCAACAAGTTCGTCGCTGACGGCGTGAAGTTCGTTGTCGGTCACTTCAACTCGGGCGTTTCCATCCCGGCTTCGGAAGTGTACGCCGAAAACGGTATTCTCCAGATTACCCCGGCTTCCACCAACCCGCAATTTACGGAGCGCGGCCTCTGGAACACCTTCCGCACCTGCGGTCGTGACGACCAGCAGGGTGCAGTTGCCGGCAAGTATATCGCCGACAATTTCAAGGGTGCCAAGGTTGCCGTCGTTCACGACAAGACCCCCTATGGCCAGGGCCTCGCTGACGAAACCAAGAAGAACCTCAACGCCGCTGGCGTGACGGAAGTTCTTTATGAAGGCATCACCCCCGGCGACAAGGACTATTCGGCCCTCATCGCCAAGATGAAGCAAGCCGGCGTCGATTTCGTCTACTACGGCGGTCTGCACACCGAAGCCGGCCTGATCATGCGTCAGATGGCCGACCAGGGCGTCAAGGCTCATTTCATGTCCGGTGACGGTATCGTGTCGAACGAACTTGCTTCGATCGCCGGCGACGCCGTTAACGGCACGCTGATGACCTTCGCTCCGGATCCGCGCAAGAACCCGGCTTCCACCGATCTCGTCGCCAAGTTCCGCGCTGCCGGCTACGAGCCGGAAGGCTACACGCTGTACTCCTACTCTGCTCTGCAGGTCATTGCCGCCGCTGCCAAGGCTGCCGGTTCCAACGACCCGATGGCTGTTGCCGACGCGATGAAGGCAAAGGGTCCGTACAAGACTGCCATCGGCGAACTCGGCTTCAATGCCAAGGGCGACATCACCCGTCCGGACTACGTCATGTACAAGTGGTCCAAGGGTTCCGACGGCAAGTACAGCTACGACGAAATCTCGAAGTAATCTTCGCGCTGCCGGCTTGCCGGCATCCGTTCGATCTGAGGAGCCCGGCCATTGGCCGGGCTTTTTTCATTGCTGCCGGCAGAGGATCGCCATTTTCTTCGCGGTGAACCTGCTTTAAGTCTGCCCGATATCGACAGGAGGAAGTGCATCATGAGCAGACCCCGTATTCTCGTTACCCGGCGCTGGCCTGCTACGGTCGAAGCGGTCCTTTCAGAGCGCTTCGACGTCACGCTGAATAAGGATGACATTGCCCTTGATGCGGGGCAACTGCAAGAGGCGCTCTTTGCTTACGACGCGGTTCTGCCGACCGTTTCCGACAAGCTTCCGGCAGCCCTTTTCGAGGGTGATGCGATCAGGACGAAGATCCTCGGCAATTTCGGTGTCGGCTTCAATCACATCGATATCGCCGCCGCCCGGGCGAAGGGTATCGTTGTCACCAATACGCCCGGCGTGCTGACGGATTGCACCGCCGATATCGCCATGCTGCTGTTGCTGTCCGTCGCCCGCCGTGGCGGGGAGGGCGAGCGGGAATTGCGCGCCGGCGCGTGGACCGGCTGGCGGCCCACACATCTGGTCGGCACCAAGGTTACCGGCAAGACCGTCGGCATCATCGGCTTCGGCCGCATCGGCAGGGCGTTCGCGCAGCGCTGCCATTTCGGTTTCGGCATGGATGTCGTCTTCCATAGTCGCTCCGCCATCGATCCGATGGAAGCCGCGCGCTATGGCGCTATGCAATTGCCGACGGTGGAGGATGTGCTTGCAGTTTCCGACTTCGTCTCCCTGCATTGCCCCGGCGGTGCGGAAAACCATCACCTGATGAATGCCGCCCGTTTCGCCGCAATGAAGCGGAGCGCCTTCCTGATCAATACTGCGCGTGGTGATGTCGTCGATGAGGCAGCGCTGATCTCGGCGCTCGAGCTGGGCACGATCCGCGGTGCCGGTCTCGACGTTTACGAGGGGGAACCCAACGTGCCGGAGCGGTTGAGAGCGATGGACAACGTGGTGCTTCTGCCGCATCTCGGCAGCGCCACCGAAGAGACGCGCACGGCAATGGGCATGAAGGTGGTGGACAACATCATCGCCTTCTTTGCGGGGCGCGAGCCGCCAGATCGGGTGGTCTAGCCCCTTCGCCCCGCAATACGAGGAGAAGGGTGATCGCATCTAGATCTCGTGCAGCACATGAGCGGCTTTGACGGCGGCGGACGCCCGGTTTTCGACGCCGAGCTTCACGTAGATCTGCTCCAGATGCTTGTTCACCGTGCGGGCTGAAAGCCCGAGGATTTCGCCGATGTCGCGGTTCGATTTGCCCTTGGCGATCCATAGCAGCACTTCGGATTCGCGCTGCGTCAGCGAGAAGTGCTGGCGCAGGATCTCGTCGTCGGCGCGTTGATTGGTGGCCGTCAGGCGAAACAGGTATTCGTCGGGGCCGATGGCGCCGAGGAAGGCGAATTGGAGGGCGGCCTGACCGCCATTGCTGATCGAAACGATGTTGTCGCGCGCCGGGCCGAGCCGTTCGCGTTCGAGCATGAAGGCAGCGATGTGTTTCGACGCGAGATCGAGGCCGTCGTCGCTGCCGGTAGCGGCGTTGATGAGGCGTGTCGCTTGCGGCGTCGACCAATGGATCGAACCATTGCCTTTGACCGCCAGGAGATGGCGGCCTGCGGCATCGAGCGCCACTCGCGCACTCTGGGCAGAGCGGGCATTGCGCAGGTGAACGCGGATGCGGGCGCGCAGCTCGTCGACATTGATCGGCTTGGTGAGATAATCGACGCCGCCGGATTCCAGTGCGTGCACCACATGCTCGGTCTCGGTGAGGCCGGTCATGAAGACGACGGGAATCTGGGCGATGCCCGCATTGGCCTTCAGCCGGCGGCAGGTCTCGAAACCATCCATCGACGGCATGACGGCATCGAGCAGGATGAGGTCCGGCGTGATGCGCTCGACGATATTCAGCGCCGCCGATCCCGACGTGGCGATCAGCACCGAGAAGCCGGATTGTTCGAGGGCATCGGTCAGGAAGCCGAGCGCCTCCGGCGAATCGTCCACCAGCAAGACTATATCGCGGGGCAGGGTGGGCTCAGCCAATCTGTTCTACCTTTTCGTTGTCGAAGGTACGCAGTGCTTCCAGGAAGCCGCCAAGATCGAAGGCCTGGACATAGGTGCGCAAAGCGTCGGTGAAGGGCTTGTTTTCGTCCAGCTTGGCGAGGTCGGAAAGTTTTGCCTCGATGCCTCTGACATAGCCGATCTCGCCCAGCCGCATCAATTCGTGCACATGCTCCATCCCCGGGCTCTTCAAGGGCGGCGGCGGTTTCGGGGCGACCGGGGCCGATGCGTCGGCATAGGCCCACTTGAGGCCGAGATGCAGGGCGAGCTTGTCGCGAAGCTGGCGGATGTCGATGGGCTTGGAGACGGCGTCATTGTGGCTGTCGTCGCTATCGGCTGCGGCGGCGGCATCGCCGATATTGGCAGACAGCATCAGGATCGGCGCCGTCTGGCCGCTTTCTCTCAGCCGCGAGACCAGCTGCCAGCCGTTCATGCCGGGCATGGAGATATCGACCAGGAAAAGGTCCGGCTTGATGCCTTCGATCAGCGTCAGGCAATCGGGGCCGCCGGCAGCGGTCAGCACGATGAAATCGAGCGGTGACAGCACTTCGCGCATCAACTCGCGATGGTCTTCATTGTCATCGACGACGACGACGGTGCGGCGCGGCCCCTCATAACCGACGATGCGCTGCTCCTGTGGCGGTGGTTTCATCGGGCGAAGCACGGCCGACAGCATCAGGCGCACGCGGAATGTCGAGCCCTTGTCCTTCTCGCTGGCGACGGAGATCTCGCCGCCGAGCGTATTCGTCAGCAATTGCGTGATGGTCAGGCCGAGGCCGAGGCCGGGCATGGGCCTTACGCTGTCGGCCTCGCCGCGCTGGAAAGGCTCGTAGATGCGGGTGAGATCCTTTTCGGCGATGCCCCGGCCCGTATCCGAAACGGTGAAGGTGGCGACCTGGTTGCGGTAGCCGACCTCGAAGCGAACGCTGCCCGCATCGGTGAATTTGATGGCATTGGACAGCAGGTTGACGAGGATCTGCCGCAGGCGTTTCTCGTCGGTGCGAACATAGTCGGGCAGGGCGGCCGAGCGCTCATGGATGAAGGCCAGTCCTTTCGCGTGCGCCTGCGGATGGAACATGTCGACGATCTGGTCGAGGAAGTCGTGGATGTTGATCTCGTTGGAATAGACCTGCAGGCGGCCGGCCTCGATCTTCGATATGTCGAGCAGCCCGTCGATCAGGCCGGACAGATGCTCGGCGCTGCGGCGGATGACCTTCAGCGAGGATTGGCGGGGTGCCGGAATGGTCTCGTCGCGCTCGAGGATCTGGGCGTAGCCGAGCACGGCATTGAGCGGCGTGCGCAATTCGTGGCTGAGACCCACGACATAACGGCTCTTGGCGCGGTTTGCTGCTTCCGCCACTTCCTTGGCGCTCTGCAAGGCGGCGTCCGTCTTCTTGTGCGCGGCGATTTCCTTCAAGAGAAGCGTGTTCTGGCGCGAGGATTCCTCCTCCGCCACCACGCGGCTGTCGTGGGCAAGCACGTAGAACCAGCAGACGACGCCGGCGATGACGGCGAAGACGAAGAAGACGATGAGGATGGTGCGGTTGACCACGACAGCCGTTTCGGGCGAGGCGGCGCCGACCTGATGCGCGATCATCGCCAGGATGGCGCCGACGGCGGTCAATGCCACGGCGACGGCGATGCCGTAGCGGCCGAGACGCGTGGCGAGCTTGGCGACGATGCTTTCGGGCAGAAGCGTCTTGGCGACGGTGCCGACTTGCGTGTTGAGCCGTGCTTTCGGCTTGCACATATCGTGGCAGCGGCTGTCGAGCGAGCAGCAGAGCGAGCAGATCGGCGCGGCATAGGCCGGGCACCAGGCCATGTCTTCCGGCTCGAAGGGATGTTCGCAGATCGAGCAGGTGATGGTCGAGAGATTCTTCCAGCTCTGGCGCGGCTTGCGGGCCAGATAATATTTGCCCTTGGTGGCCCAGGCGAGAAGAGGCGAGGCGATGAGCGCGACGATCAGGGTGATGTAGGGCGCAAGCGAGGCGGCGACCGCGCCGAAAGCGCCGAAATGGGCGATCAGCGAGATCGTCGCTGACAAGGCCATGGCGCCGAGGCCGACCGGATTGATGTCATAGAGATGCGCGCGCTTGAATTCGATACCCGGCGGCGCCAGCCCGAGCGGCTTATTGATGAAGAGATCGGCAGAGATCGTGCAGAGCCAGGCCATGGAAATGATCGAGAAGATGCCGAGCGTCTCCTCCAGCAGCCGGTAGATGCCGAGCTCCATCAAAAGCAGGGCGATGGCGACGTTGAAGACCAGCCAGATGACGCGGCCGGGATGGCTGTGCGTCAGTCGCGAAAAGAAGTTCGACCAGGCGAGCGAGCCGGCATAGGCGTTCATGACGTTGATCTTCAGCTGGGAGACCATGACGAAAGCCGCCATGAGGAGCAGCGCGGCATTGTGCCAGGGGATCATGTAGCCGAAGGCGGTGAGGTACATCTGGGCGGGATCGGCGGCACGATCGGCTGGCACGCCTGAGGTCAAGGTCAAGACGACGAGGAACGAGCCGGCCAGCAGCTTCGGCGCACCGATGATCACCCAGCCGGGGCCTGCGAGGAAGATCGCCAGGCGATGGCGCCATTTGCGGTGCCCTTCCGGCGGCAGGAAACGCAGGAAATCGGCCTGCTCGCCGATCTGCGACATCAGCGCCAGAATGACGGCGGAGGCGGCGCCGAATTCCACGAGATCGAAGGGTGCGGCACTTCCCGGCGCGCTCGATGCGTGATGAATGCCGGCGAAAGCCCGCCAGAGATCGAATTTCCCCCAGTCGGAAAAGGCGATGAAGACGAAGGGCAGGATGTTGAGAACGATCCAGAAGGGCTGCGTCAGCAGCTGGAACCGGCTGATCAGGCGCACACCATAGGTCACCAGCGGGATCACCATGACGGCGCTGATGATGTAGCCGATCCACAGGGGTATGCCGAGCGTCAGCTCCAGTGCGCCGGACATGATCGATGCTTCGATCGCAAACAGCATGAAGGTGAAGCTGGCATAGATCAGCGATGTGATGGTCGAGCCGATATAGCCGAAGCTTGCGCCGCGCGTCAGCAGGTCGATGTCGACGCCGTGGCGGATGGCATAGCGGCTGATCGGCAGCCCGATGGCCAGCATGACGATGCTGGCGACGACGATGGCGTAAAAGGCGTTGGTCGTGCCGTAGGAAAGCGTGATCGCGCCGCCGATCGCCTCCAGTGCCAGGAACGAGATGGCGCCGATCGCCGTCTGCGAGATGCGTTGCGAGGAGAATTGCCGGGCGCTCTTGGCGGTGAAACGCAGGGCGTAGTCTTCCAGCGTCTGGTTCGCGACCCAGCGGTTATACTCGCGTCTCACCGGAATAATGCGTTGCCGCGCAGCCATGCTTACCCTTCAGCAGTCCTGCCCATCGTATCCCGGCAGTCCAGAAATGTCGTAACATGGATCGATACCGTGCTTAAGGGCATGAGAGCACCATAGACTGCACATTTCGCCCCGGCGCCTACGTCATATTACGTATGTGGTTTCCCCAGGGGCTGCCGGATAGTCGCGGAAGGCAACGGTTAATCTTCGTTACCGGCCGTTGCGGCAGACAAAAGAGGGGAACCACAAATGAAACTGAAGACTCTCGTCTCCGGCGCGCTGCTTGGCGCCATCATGTCCACCACCGCATTCCACGGCGCCTTTGCCGCCGACGACACCATCAAGGTCGGTGTCCTTCATTCCCTTTCCGGCACCATGGCGATTTCGGAAACGACGCTCAAGGACGCGATGCTGATGCTCATCGCCGAGCAGAACAAGAAGGGCGGCGTTCTCGGCAAGAAGCTCGAGCCCGTCGTCGTCGACCCGGCTTCCGACTGGCCGCTCTTTGCCGAAAAGGCCCGCGAGTTGATCCAGAAGGACAAGGTCTCAGCTGTCTTCGGCTGCTGGACCTCCGTGTCGCGCAAGTCGGTTCTGCCCGTCTTCAAGGAATTGGACTCGATCCTGTTCTATCCGGTTCAGTTCGAAGGTGAAGAGTCCGAGCGCAACGTCTTCTATACGGGTGCTGCTCCCAACCAGCAGGCGATCCCCGCCGTCGATTACCTGATGAAGAACGAAGGCGTGCAGCGCTGGGTGCTTGAAGGCACCGACTATGTCTATCCGCGCACGACCAACAAGATCCTCGAAGCCTATCTGAAGTCCAAGGGCGTCAAGGACGAAGACATCATCATCAACTACACGCCGTTCGGCTTCTCCGACTGGCAGACGGAAGTCTCGAAGATCAAGGCCTTCGGCGCAGCCGGCAAGAAGACGGCCGTCGTCTCGACCATCAACGGCGATGCCAACGTGCCCTTCTACAAGGAACTGGGCAACCAGGGCGTCAAGGCCGAAGATATCCCGGTCGTCGCCTTCTCGGTCGGCGAAGAGGAACTGGCCGGCGTCGACACCAAGCCGCTTGTGGGACATCTGGCCGCCTGGAACTACTTCCAGTCCGTCGACACGCCCGCCAACGCCGCTTTCATCAAGGAATGGCACGCCTACACCAAGAACGACAAGCGCGTGACCAACGACCCGATGGAAGCCGCCTATATCGGCTTCAATATGTGGGTGAAGGCCGTCGAAAAGGCCGGCACGACCGATCCCGATAAGGTCATCGACGCACTCGTCGGCGTCTCGGTTCCGAACCTCACTGGCGGCTACGCCACCATGATGCCGAACCACTACATCACCAAGCCGGTTCTGATCGGCGAAGTGCAGGAGAACGGCCAGTTTGACGTCGTTTTGCAGACCCCTGCCGTGGTCGGCAAGGAATGGTCCGATTATCTGCCCGACAGCAAGGATCTGATCTCGGATTGGCGCATGCCGATGAACTGCGGCAACTTCAACGTTTCCACCGGCAAGTGCGGCGGCAAGGGTTCCTGATTTTCGCCGCCGTAACGCAAGACCGCCGCGGGCAGGCTTTTCTGCCCGTGGCAGCTTGAGGGGACAAGCGCAATGTTCGACAAATTCGTTTACCGCATGGCCTTGGCGCTCGTCGCCTGCTTCTGCCTGGTGCTGGCGCTAACGGCCACGAGCCTGCGCGCCCAGGAGGATGCTCACGGCCTCATCAATTCGCTCGGTCAGGCCAATTTCCAGCAGGCTGCTGCAATCGTCCAGAATCTTGCAAAGACCGGCGACCCCAAGGTCGTGCCGGCACTGCAGGCCTTCTCCGATGGCGATCTCTATATCAGGAAATCCGACAACCAAGTCTTCATCGCCAAGTCCTCCGGCGATGCGATGGCCCTGGTGGACCCACTTACGGGGCAGGCGGCCGGGCAGGAAGCCCAGGACAATCTCGGCAAGATCAAGATCAACAACAGTCTCCGCCGCGCCGTTCGTGCGGCTCTCGGCAGTTTGACGCTGATGAGCCCGGATCGCGGCGTCCGCCTGGAGGCGGCGCAATCGGTGTTGAAATCGCCGAGCGCGGATTCGCTGGAGGCTGTCGAGACGGCGCTGCAGAACGAGAAGGACGCAGAAATTCGTGTCGCTCTTGAACGGGCACGAGCTGTTGCCGTGCTCAGCTCCGATCGCCCTGTGGAAGACAAAAAGGCCGCAATCGAGACGATCAAGGTCGAGGGCGGCCGTGATGCCATCGGCATCCTCTCCTCCGTTTCCGTCGGTGACAGTCTCAAGCCGGACGTCGCAGCCGCGATTGCCGGCATCCAGGAACAGTTGAAGTTCTGGGATGCGTTGCAGAACGTCTGGTACGGCCTGTCGCTCGGCTCGGTGCTGCTTCTGGCGGCCATCGGCCTTGCCATCACCTTCGGCGTCATGGGCATCATCAACATGGCGCATGGCGAGATGGTGATGCTCGGCGCCTATTCCACCTTCATGGTCCAGAGCGTCATCCGCACATCCTATCCGGAACTCTTCGACTGGTCGCTGGCGATCGCCTTGCCGGTCGCCTTCATCGTGACCGGCGCTGTCGGCCTCGTCATCGAGCGCGGCGTCATCCGCTTTCTCTACGGCCGGCCGCTGGAGACGCTGCTTGCCACCTGGGGCATCTCGCTGATCCTGCAGCAGGCGGTACGCTCTATCTTCGGGCCGACCAATCAGGAAGTCGGCAATCCCTCCTGGATGTCCGGTTCTTTCGATCTCGGCTATCTCTCCGTCACCTGGAACCGTCTCTGGATCATCGTCTTCGCGCTCGGTGTCTTCGTGGCGCTTCTGTTGCTGCTGAAGCGTTCCGCCTTCGGTCTGCAGATGCGGGCGGTGACGCAGAACAGGCGCATGGCTTCCTCCATGGGCATTCGCACGCCCTGGGTCGATGCCTTCACCTTTGCTCTGGGTTCCGGCATTGCCGGCATGGCGGGTGTCGCGCTCTCGCAGATCGACAACGTCTCGCCGAACCTTGGCCAGAGCTATATCATCGACAGCTTCATGGTCGTGGTGTTCGGCGGGGTCGGCAATCTCTGGGGCACGCTGGTCGGCGCCTTCTCGCTCGGCATTCTCAACAAGTTCCTTGAACCCTATGCGGGGGCGGTGCTCGGCAAGATCCTCGTGCTCGTCCTCATCATCCTCTTCATCCAGAAGCGACCGCGCGGTCTGTTCGCGCTCAAGGGAAGGGCGGTGGAAGCATGATCACGGCCTTCATCCTCCGCTCTCTCGACCGCCGCATCAGCATCGCCATCGCGATATTGATCGCCGTCGCCTTCCTCGTGCCACTGTCGAACTTGGCTCTGCCGGAAACCAGCGCACTGCATGTGCCGACTTACCTGATGTCGTTGCTCGGCAAGTATCTGACCTATGCGCTGCTCGCCTTGGCGCTCGACCTCGTCTGGGGCTATTGCGGCATTCTCTCGCTCGGCCACGGCGCCTTCTTCGCGCTCGGCGGCTATGCGATGGGCATGTATCTGATGCGGCAGATCGGCTCGCGCGGCACCTATGGCAACCCGATCCTGCCTGATTTCATGGTCTTCCTGAACTGGAAGGAACTGCCATGGTTCTGGTACGGCTTCGACCATTTCTGGTTCGCCATGATCATGGTGCTGGCGGCACCCGGCCTGCTTGCCTTCATCTTCGGCTGGTTCGCCTTCCGCTCACGCGTCAACGGCGTCTATCTGTCGATCATCACGCAGGCGATGACCTATGCCCTGCTGCTCGCCTTCTTCCGCAACGACATGGGCTTTGGCGGCAACAACGGTCTGACCGACTTCAAGGATATCCTCGGTTTCAACATCCAGGCCGACGGGACGCGCGCCGTGCTCTTCGCCATCACAGCGCTGATCCTGGCGCTGGCGCTGATGCTGTCCTCGGCCATCGTGCGCTCGAAGTTCGGCAAGGTGCTGGTCGGCGTGCGCGACGCGGAAAGCCGCACGCGTTTCCTCGGCTACCGCGTCGAGCACATGAAGCTCTTCGTCTTCGTGGTGTCGGCTATGATGGCGGGCATTGCCGGCGCGCTCTATGTGCCGCAGATCGGCATCATCAACCCCGGCGAGTTCGCACCGGCCAACTCGATCGAAGTGGTCATCTGGACGGCGGTTGGCGGCCGGGCAACGCTGATCGGCCCGATCATCGGCGCCATCCTCGTCAATGGTGGCAAGACGGTTTTCACCGGCCTGTTCCCGAGCTTCTGGCTGTTTGCGCTCGGCGGCCTGTTCGTCGCGGTGACGCTGTTCCTGCCCAAGGGCATCGTCGGAACGATCGCTCCCTACATCGGCAGAGGGCGCAAGCCGGAGAGCTCGCAGCCCAAAGCCGCGGAAGAGGAAGCCAGCAAGCCCGTACAGGCGGCGGAGTGAGACCATGATCCCGGATATCAAGCCCAACAGCATGCTTTACCTCAACAACGTCTCGGTCTCGTTCGACGGGTTCAAGGCCCTGAATGCGCTGTCGATCGTCATCGAGCCGGGGGAGCTTCGCGCCATCATCGGCCCGAACGGCGCCGGCAAGACCACGATGATGGATATCATCACCGGCAAGACGCGGCCCGACGAGGGCGAGGTGTTCTTCAACGGCCAGGTCGACCTCACCAAGAAGGACGAGGCCGATATCGCCCAGCTCGGCATCGGCCGCAAATTCCAGAAGCCGACCGTCTTCGAAAGCCACACCGTCTGGGACAATCTCGAACTGGCGCTCAACCGCAATCGCGGCGTCTTCGCGACGCTGTTCTATCGCCTGACGCCGGCAGATCGCGACCGCATCGACGAAATCCTCGAGACGGTGCGCCTGTCGCATCGCCGGGACGAACTGGCGGCCAATCTCTCCCACGGCCAGAAGCAATGGCTGGAGATCGGCATGCTGCTCGCGCAGGAGCCGAAGCTGCTCTTGGTGGACGAGCCCGTTGCCGGCATGACGGATGCGGAGACGGCGGAGACAGCGGTCTTGCTGAAGGAGATCGCCAAGACGCGCTCGGTCGTCGTGGTCGAGCACGACATGGGCTTCATCCGCGACCTCGGCGTCAAGGTGACATGTTTGGCGGAAGGCTCGGTGCTGGCCGAGGGTTCGATCGATTTCGTCAGCAGCGATCCGAAGGTGATCGAGAATTATCTGGGGCGGTGAGATGCTGACAGTTGAAAACGCAAATCTGCATTATGGCGCGGCACAGGCGCTGCGCGGCATCTCCATCAAGGCCGAGATGGGCAAGATCACCTGTGTCCTTGGGCGCAACGGCGTCGGCAAGAGTTCGCTGTTGCGCGCCGTCACCGGCCAGCATGCGCTGTCGGCTGGCACGGTCGCCTTTAACGGCGTGACGCTGAACGGCATGGCGCCCTTTACCCGCGCCAGGCAGGGCATCGGCTATGTGCCGCAGGGCCGCGAGATCTTTCCTCTGTTGACCGTGAAGGAAAATCTGGAGACCGGCTATGCGCCGCTCTCTCGCCGCGACCGCAATATCCCTGACGACATCTACAGCCTGTTTCCGGTGCTGAAATCCATGCTGTCGCGACGGGGCGGTGATCTTTCCGGCGGGCAGCAGCAGCAACTGGCGATCGGGCGGGCCATGGTGACGCGGCCGAAAATATTGGTGCTGGACGAACCGACGGAGGGCATTCAGCCATCGATCATCAAGGATATCGGCCGGGCGATCCGCTATCTCAGGGATTCCACCGGTATGGCGATCCTGCTGGTCGAGCAATATCTCGATTTCTGCCGCGAGCTTGCCGATTACGTCTACATCATGGATCGCGGCGAGATCGTGCATGAGGGCCTGGCGGAGTCGCTGGATACACCTGAAGCCCGCAGACATCTGACCGTCTGAGGCGAATGCCTTTCTTTTCAGCGTCTGGTGAAAAATGCAGCGGGCGTCGCCTATTGCAGAGCGCCATTGCAGGCGATTGCATAAGGCACAGAAATTGCTTGCCTTTATTCCTTGCCGGGTTTCAATGCCTGGGTATTGGCATGGTGTGTTGAGCGGAGAGACCGAATGGCAATGGCAGCGGCGAGCACGAGACCGCAGAGGGCGCGAGGTCGCGGCCATCTGGCGGCCAAGTCGCTTGGCGGTCGCACGCGTCTTGCCGAGCTTTACCAGGAAGGAGCGGCGAAGATCCGGTTGCCCGAGACTTTCGACAGTTCCATGGAAGCGGTCATCATCAATACCGCCGGCGGGCTCACCGGCGGTGACCGTATGGATTGGAGCGTCGTTGCCGGGCCTGGCACGCGCATTGACGTGACCACCCAGGCCTGTGAGAAGATCTACAAGGCTTCGGCCGATAGCGCCGTGGTGGAGACATCAATCAGGGTCGGTGCCGGCGCGCGCGTCGATTGGCTGCCGCAGGAAACCATCCTGTTCGACCGCGCCTCGCTGTCTCGCAAGCTGCATGTCGAGCTTGACGAAACAGCCGAATTTCTTGCCGTTGAGGCGATTCTGCTGGGACGGAAGGCAATGGGCGAGACGATGGCGCAGGGGCTGTTCCGTGATCGTTGGCGCATCCGCCGCGACGGGCGCCTGATCCATGCCGAGGAACTGAGGCTTGGTGGCGATATTGCGGCTTTGACGGCCGAGAATGCCGTGCTCAGCGGCCAGGTCGCCTTCGCGACGCTGCTTTATGCCGGACCGCTGGCGGAAACCTATCTGCGCCAGGTCCGGCCGCTTGTCGAAAGCCATATGGGAGGCGTCAGCCACTGGAGAGAGAAGCTCGTGGTGCGGCTTGCGGCCTCCGATGGTTTCGCGCTCAGAAAAATCCTGATCCCGATCATTTCCGCCTTGCGCAACGGAGCGCCAGTGCCGAAAGTCTGGAACCTGTAGTCCGAGAAAACAGCAATTACATAGGTAGGCGATGAACCTCACTCCGAGAGAAAAAGACAAGCTGCTGATTTCCATGGCGGCAATGGTGGCGCGGCGGCGGCTGGAGCGTGGCGTCAAGCTCAATCATCCCGAGGCCATCGCGCTGATCACCGACTTCGTGGTCGAGGGCGCGCGGGATGGCCGTCCGGTTGCCGAGCTGATGGAGGCCGGCGCCCACGTCATCACCCGCGATCAGGTGATGGAGGGCATTGCCGAGATGATCCATGACGTACAGGTCGAGGCGACGTTTCCGGATGGAACCAAGCTGGTGACCGTGCACGAACCAATCCGCTGAGGTTGCGATGCTGGAACTCAGACCCAATTGCGAATGCTGCGACCGGAATTTGCCGCCGGAAAGCCTTGATGCGATGATCTGCACCTTCGAGTGCACGTTCTGCGTTAATTGCGTCGGTAATGTTCTCGGCGGCATCTGCCCGAATTGCGGCGGCGAACTCGTTCAGCGTCCCATTCGCCCGGCGGCGTTGCTCGCCAAATACCCTGCGTCGACCAAACGTGTTCTGAAAGCGGAAGGCTGTGCGCCCGTCCGGGCTGCATAAGGAGAAAGACCATGATCCCAGGCGAAATCATTGCCGCAAGCGGCGATATCGAACTCAATGTCGGTGCACCCACAGTAACGCTTGAGGTTTCCAATACCGGCGACAGGCCGGTGCAGGTCGGCAGCCACTATCATTTTGCCGAAACGAACGGCGGCCTATCCTTCGATCGCGACAGGGCGAAGGGCATGCGGCTCGATATTCCCGCCGGCACCGCGGTGCGTTTCGAGCCGGGCCAGACGCGCTCGGTGACGCTCATCCCACTTTCCGGCAAGCGCGAAGTCTATGGCTTTCGGCAGCAGGTCATGGGCAAGCTCTAGGCTCGCGGGGGAGCGACATGTCTTTGAAATTGGTTGCATTCGGTCCGTTTGTTGCGGCGGTTTTGATGTGCGGTCAGGCGTTTGCGCAAAGCGACGCGGATCAACCGAAAATCGATTGCAAGAATGCCCAGACGCAGACGGATATGAACACCTGCGCCGCCCTCGATTTTCAGAGGGCCGACAAGGCGCTGAACGAGCAATACAAGAAGACCCGTACCGCCATGGTCGCGATAGATGCCGACCTCGACGCCGATATCAAGGGCGCGGAAAAGGCATTGGTGAAGGCACAGCGCGCCTGGATCGATTTCCGTGACAGCCAGTGCGAGGCGGAAGGTTTCGAAGCCCGGGGCGGAACGATGGAGCCGCTGCTCGTTTCCGGTTGCAAGACGACTTTGACGCAGCAGCGGACCAAGGAGCTGAAGGTGCTGGCAGATGGATCGGAGGGCGCGCAGTGAGCGCGAAGCGCACGATCATGATCGTCGGCAACGGCGAGATTGCGGAAGGGGTCACGGAAGAGATCGACGCCGCCGATCTGGTGATCCGCTTCAACGATTGCCGCTCCATGGGTGCCGGCGGCAGCCGGACCCATGTCGTCGCGGTTTGCAATACCGGCCGGCCGGCGCGCGCCATGCTGGGTTCGGCCGAATGGCGCAAGAGCCCAGCCGTCGCCTCCGCCTCCGAAATCTGGAGCGTGCGCGATCCCGGTAAATTCGCTGCCCTGCGTGCGCCGCTGGCGCTGTCGCATCCGGAACTCGATGATTTCTGCGACGACTATACCGATCAATTCACCGCCTTCTGCCATGCGACGGGCAAGCGTCATGTCGTGATCGACCGGTCCGTCCATGACAGCGTCGATGCGGCGCTGGCGGCCTACGAGCCCGGCGCCTATGTGGCGCCGAGCAGCGGCATGATCGTGATCGCGGACGTACTCTTGCACCACCCCGACGACGATATCGCCATTACCGGCTTCAGCCATACGGGCTGGGACGGCCATCCCTTTGCTGCCGAGAAGCGGCTGGTGGACGGCTATGTGTCCCGGGGCCGCCTGAAGCGCCTCGCCGATACGAACCTTATCTCTGCCTCCGAAGGAGACTGATTCATGCCCTATAAGATTTCCCGCGCCGCCTATGCCAGCATGTTCGGACCGACCGTCGGCGACAAGGTGCGGCTGGCCGATACCGAATTGTTCATCGAGGTGGAAAAGGATTTCACCACCTATGGCGAGGAAGTGAAGTTCGGTGGCGGCAAAGTCATTCGCGACGGCATGGGGCAGAGCCAGGTAACGCGCGCGAACGGCGCCGTCGACACCGTCATCACCAATGCTTTGATTCTCGATAATTGGGGGATCGTGAAGGCGGATATCGGCTTGAAGGACGGCCGCATCGTCGCGATCGGCAAGGCCGGCAACCCGGATACCCAGCCGGGCGTCAACATCATCGTCGGGCCGGGCACCGAGGCGATTGCGGGCGAGGGGAAGATCGTCACCGCCGGCGGCATGGACAGCCACATCCATTTCATCTGCCCGCAGCAGATCGAGGAAGCGCTGATGTCTGGCATCACCACGATGCTCGGCGGCGGCACCGGGCCGGCGCATGGCACTCTGGCGACCACCTGCACGCCGGGACCCTGGCATCTGGCGCGCATGATCGAGGCCTTCGACGCCTTCCCGATGAATATCGGCCTTTCGGCCAAGGGCAATGCCTCGCTGCCGGCAGCTCTGGAGGAGATGGTGCTCGGTGGTGCCTGCTCATTGAAGCTGCATGAGGACTGGGGCACCACGCCGGCGGCGATCGACTGCTGCCTGAGCGTTGCCGACGAATATGACGTGCAGGTGATGATCCACACGGATACGTTGAACGAAAGCGGCTTCGTCGAGGATACGATCGGTGCCATCAAGGGTCGTACCATCCATGCCTTCCACACGGAAGGCGCGGGCGGCGGGCATGCGCCCGACATCATCAAGATCTGCGGCCAGTCGAACGTCATCCCGTCTTCGACCAATCCGACGCGCCCCTATACGGTTAATACCATCGCCGAACACCTCGACATGTTGATGGTCTGCCATCACCTGTCGCCATCGATCCCGGAGGATATCGCTTTTGCCGAAAGCCGCATCCGCAAGGAGACGATCGCAGCCGAGGATATCCTGCACGATATCGGCGCCTTCTCGATCATTTCGTCCGACAGCCAGGCCATGGGCCGCGTCGGCGAAGTAGCGATCCGGACATGGCAGACCGCGGACAAGATGAAGCGTCAGCGCGGCCGCCTGGCCCAGGAGACCGGCGACAACGACAATTTCCGCGTGAAGCGCTACATCGCCAAATATACGATCAACCCGGCCATCGCCCATGGCGTCAGCCACGAGGTGGGATCGATCGAGGTCGGCAAGCGCGCCGATCTTGTGATCTGGAACCCGGCCTTCTTCGGCGTCAAGCCGGAGATGATCCTGCTCGGCGGCTCCATAGCGGCTGCACCGATGGGCGATCCGAACGCCTCGATCCCGACGCCGCAGCCGATGCACTATCGCCCGATGTTCGGTGCCTATGGCAAGAATCGCACGAATTCCTCGGTGACGTTCGTCTCCCAGGCCGCATTCGATGCAGGTCTTGCCGGCAAGCTCGGCATTGCCAAGACGCTCCTGCCCGTCAGGAACACGCGCGGTGGCATTTCCAAGGCGTCGATGATCCACAATAGCCTGACGCCGCATATCGAGGTGGATCCCGAGACCTATGAAGTTCGCGCCGATGGCGAGCTTTTGACATGTGAGCCGGCGACGGTGCTGCCGATGGCGCAGCGTTATTTCCTGTTCTGACAGGTTTTCTGACGGCCGATCATTGGCAGCTGAAAAAGCCCCGGTTTCCGGGGCTTTTTCAGCTCCGCGTACTTAATGCTGCGTTATCATAGGCTTGTGGCGGCAACTTTGCGCATCGCTTTTCGACTTGCGAAAGCGATGATGTCGGCGGCCATTTCTGATTGTTCACAACTTGGGAAATACCACGCATTTTAATCGTTACATTAAAGACCTGGAAGCGTCTTCACCCCTATTTCACATGATTGAAATGGTGGCTGAGGAAGGTGAATCGCATGAGACAATGGATTTCGCTGCAAGCCGATCTCGGTAATTTTCAGCGGCGGCGTGCGATCTATATTTTCGCGTTAAAGATGAGTTTTGCAGCCGTCATCATGTCACTTTTGATCATGCTTGTAATGCTGCCCGTGCTGCAGTGGTTCGATCTCTTGCCAGTGCCGATTTCGGAGGCGATGCGTCTCGGTGTCCTCTTGGCATGGATCGTCGGCGGTACCGTTTCCGGCGCGCTGGCGGCGCTGGCAGGTTGTTCGATTCACAAGCTTGCCGTCTCGCGCGCCGAGTTCCAGCGGCTGAGCCGCACTGACATGCTGTCCGGCTTGCTCAATCGTCGTGCCTTTACCGAAGCATTGGATCAGGCCGCCGAAGGTGCGTCACTCGTCATCTTCGATGTCGATCGGTTCAAGACGATCAATGATCGCTTCGGACATGCATCCGGCGATGCTGTCATCGTTGCCGTATCGCAGATATTTGCGCATGTCTTTGCCGGCGAGGACGTGGTCGCTCGTCTCGGCGGGGAGGAATTCGGCGCCATCGTTCACGGCGGCGACACGTCTGAACGCGTTGCCCGCGTCGAGAGCATCAGGGCTGAGATCGCCAATCATCCCATCGCCGTCGAAGGTGGTTCGGTGAAGATCACCATTTCCGCGGGGATCGCCGACATAGGCAAGGACCGCAAGTCGGAAGCCGTCTATGCGGTAGCCGACAAGGCGCTCTATCTCGCCAAGACGCTTGGCCGCAACCGCGTGGTCCACGAATACGAACGGCTGAACCACGTCTGGCATCGTTCTGCAACCGACCAGAAGCGCGAAGCCACGGCGGAGCATGTGGAACCGAAGCGCTACGCGCAACGAATATAGAGCTTTGCGAAAGCGGCATTGGCGCTTGCGCCGGAAGCGACTATTTTGCATGGTCTGACAAAGCTTTGAATTGGACCCGCCATGCAACATGTTACCTCCTATCTGCCGGCCGGCACCCCGTCCTCCAATCCGATCGATCGTGTCGTCCTGCCGCATGATTTGCGGCATCTGCGCCGCAAGCTGCTGCATCTCGAAAACGGCGACATGGTCATGCTCGACCTGAAAGAGCCGGTCCTGTTTGCCAATGGCGACCTCCTGGTGCGCGAGGACGGCGAGTTGATCGAGATCGTTGCGGCGAATGAGAAGCTTTTCGAAATCAAGCCGCGTGATCGCAGGCATCTGATCGAGCTTGCCTGGCATCTTGGCAATCGCCATCTCCCGGCGCAGATCGAAGAGGAACGCATCCTGATTTTGCGCGATCATGTGATCCGTTCCATGCTCGAAGGGCTCGGCGCGACGGTCACGGAAGTCAGTGAGCCTTTCCAGCCTGCTCGCGGTGCCTACCACTCCCATGGCGGCCATTCGCATGACCATGCCGATCATCACGATCATGGGCACGATCACCATTCGCACGATTGAACGCCGATGAGCGAGGGGATGGCAGCGGACGATCGCAATCTGCAGGCGCTGTTGCGGCTGATGGCTTGGCTGTCGCCGGCTTTTCCGGTGGGGTCCTTTGCCTATTCCGGTGGGCTCGAGCGTGCGGTGCATGACGGGCTGGTTCACGATAGCAAGAGCCTGCGTGATTGGATCGCGACCCTCATCCAGCATGGCCCTGTCTGGAATGATGCCGTCCTGCTTGCCGAGGCACATCATGCCGGCGAGGATGCGCTGCGGCTTGCCGCGGTAGCGGAACTTGCAGAAGCGCTGGCGGGCTCGAAAGAGCGCCACAATGAAACGATGCTGCTCGGCGACGCCTTTTTGTCGGCCGCCGGCGCCTGGCCGCACGGGATATTTTCGATGCTGCCGGCAAAGACTGCATATCCCGTCGCAGTCGGCGCGGTAGCCGCCGCACACGAGATATCCATCGAGAAGACACTAGCCGCCTTCCTGCATGCCCTTGCGTCGCAGATGCTTTCGGCCGGCATCCGGCTCGGCGTGACCGGGCAGAAGGATGGCGTTGCGATCCTGGCCGCCTTGGAGGATATCATCGCCGACGTGGCGAAACGGGTAGCGCAATCCGATCTCGATGATCTTGGCGCTGCGACTGTGCACGCCGACATTGCAAGCCTGCGTCATGAAACCCAGGAGACGCGGCTCTTTCGCTCATGATCCGCGTCTTTGGGGAAATGCTACAATCGAGGCACGCCCTACGTCATTCGCCGCTGTGCGGCAGGCCGACGCTTCGCTATGCTGCTATTTTATTGGAGTTTCCAGCATGAAATCGAGAAATGGACCTTTGCGTGTCGGTATCGGCGGCCCCGTCGGTTCGGGCAAGACGGCGCTGACGGAAAAGCTGTGCAAGGCGATGCGCGACGATTATTCCGTCGCCGTCGTCACCAACGACATCTATACGACTGAAGATGCGGAGGCGTTGGTGCGGATGCAGGCGCTGACGTCGGATCGCATCGTCGGCGTCGAAACCGGCGGCTGCCCGCATACCGCCATTCGCGAGGATGCGACGATCAACCTGCAGGCTATCGCCGGCCTCAACGAGCGGCTTCCGGATCTCGACGTCGTCTTCATCGAATCCGGCGGCGACAATCTGGCCGCGACCTTCTCGCCCGATCTCGCCGATATCACCATCTACGTAATTTCTGTGTGCCAGGGCGAGGAAATTCCGCGCAAGGGCGGCCCCGGCATCACCAAATCGGACCTGCTCGTTATTAACAAGAAGGATCTGGCGCCTTTCGTCGAGGTCGATCTCGAGGTGATGGACCGCGATGCCACGCGCATGCGCCAGGCTCGTCCTTTCGTGTTTTCCGACATGAAGCGGGGAGAGGGCGTCGGTACGATCGTCAGCTTCCTGAAGGAACAGGGCGGCCTTTAGGCCGTCCCGTCACCTATCGGTTTCGCCAGGTCGAGCCGACCGCTATTCGGCGGCGAACGGCGGCAGCTTCAGCACATTCGTACCGGTCGCCTTGCGACCCCTGACATCCCTGTTCTCGATGACCTCCAGTCGCTCTTCCAAGGCGGCGAGCGACTGTCGGTTTTCATTGACGGCAGTCGCCAGGCTTTCCTTGGTCACGACTTCATCATCCGCGTCCTTCTTGCCGACCAGTTTGCCGAAGAGGAAGCCGAGCAGGCGCGAGAGGTCGTCCATGATCAAGAAGAAGGACGGCACGACCACCAGGCTGAGGACGGTGGACACGATGATGCCGCCGATCACCGCAATCGCCATCGGCGCGCGGAAGGAGCCGCCTTCGCCGACACCGAGCGCGGACGGCAGCATGCCGGCCGACATGGCGATCGAGGTCATGATGATCGGCCGCGCACGCTTGCGGCCGGCCTCGACGACGGCTTCCAGCCTCGGCATGCCTTGATGCATCATCTCGATGGCGAAATCGACGAGCAGGATGGCGTTCTTGGTCACGATGCCCATCAACATGAGAATGCCGATCATCACAGGCATGGACAGGGCATTGCCCGTCAGGATGAGTGCCAGCGCCACGCCGCCGATCGCCAGTGGCAGCGACAGCAGAATGGTAAAGGGCTGGATGATGTCCTTGAACAGCAGCACCAGCACGGTCAGAACCAGCAGTAGGCCAAGCAGCATGGCATTGCCGAAGCTCTGCTGCATTTCCTTCTGGACCTTGGTGTCGCCGCTTTCGGCCAGATGCACGGTTGCCGGGATCTTGGCGCTGTTGACGATATCGAGGAAATGCTCCGATGCCGTATCCAGCGCCACGCCCTGCGGCAGGTCCGCGCCGATGGAAACGACGCGGTAGCGGTTGTTGCGCTTGATCGAAGACAGGCCCTCGGTATAATCGATGTCGGCGACGCTCGACATCGGCACGGTGGTGCCTGAGGCGGTCTTGATGCGCAAGGCACGGATCGCCGCCAGATCGCGGCGCATGCCGAGCGAAGCCTGGACGCGGATCGGTATCTGGCGATCGTCGAGCGAGATCTTCGCAAGCGACGCGTCGATATCGCCGATGGTGGCCACACGAACCGTATCGGAAATCATCTGCGGCGTGATGCCGAGTCGTGCGGCTTCGTCCTTGCGCGGATAGATCTGCAGCTCGGGACGCGGCAGGGCGCCGTCGGCGCTGACGTTGGCGAGCGCAGGATCGGTTCGCAACTTGGCTTCGAGAATGCCGACCGCCTGGTTCAGATCCTTCTCGTTGCGGGAGAGGAAATTGTAGGTGAGGTCGCGGTCGCCACGGTCGTTGAGCTTGGTGATGCGGACGTCAGGTATCGAACGCAATTTCGCGAAGACTTCCTTTTCCACATCCCATTGGGGACGCTCGCGGCCATGCACGGTGACCTTCGGCAGGTGAGGGCCGATGACGGGCAGCGAGCCGAGGACGTCGTTCACCAACTTCTTGACGAGCGACTGGTCGAGCTTGCCGAGTGTCAGCGTCACGGTCGCGCGGCGAAGCTCCAGATCGCCCTTCGGCGAAGCACCGCCGAGAACGAAGACGTTTTCAACGCCGTCGATGCCCTTGACGCGCCGGTAGATCTCGTTGGTCGCCTGTTCCGTATCCTCGAGCCGTGCATTCGGCGGCAGCTCGGCTGACAGAACGATACGCGATGAATCGTCCGGCGGAATGAAGCTGCCGGGGACGAACATGATCAGCGCAAAAACCGAGGCGATGGAGAAGGCGAAGGCGGCCAGCAGCGTCGGATAACGCGTATACCACCGCTTGGTCGTCAACCGCACCAGTGCGCTGTAGCCGCGCATGAAGGGGCCGTCTTTGTCGTGGTGATCGTCGACCGCATCTTCGGCGCGCATGAGATAGGCCGCCATCATCGGTGTGATCAGACGCGCCACAAGCAGTGAGAAGAACACCGAGAAGGCGACTGTCAGGCCGAACTGAATGAAGTACTGGCCCGGAATGCCCGGCATGAAGGAGACCGGGACGAAGACCGCGATGATGGTGAAGGTCGTCGCGATGACGGCCAGTCCGATTTCATCGGCGGCATCGATGGCGGCACGGTAAGGCGTCTTGCCCATCTTGATGTGGCGGGCGATGTTCTCGATCTCGACGATGGCATCATCCACCAGAATGCCGGTTGCCAGCGTCAGCGCCAGGAAGCTGACAAGATTCAGCGAGAAGCCGATCTGGTTCATGATCCAGAATGTCGGGATCGCGGAAAGCGGCAGGGCGACCGCCGAAATCAGCGTCGCGCGCCAATTCCGCAGGAAGAGGAAGACGACGAGAACCGCCAGGAGCGCACCTTCGAGCAGCGTGTGCATCGCCGCTTCGTAATTGCCGTAGGTGTAATAGACGGAGTCGTCGATCATCTCGATAGAGACGTTCGGATTTTCGGCGCGCACCTTGTTGAGCGTATCGCCAACCGTCTTGGCGACCGTTACCTCGCTGGCGCCCTTGGCGCGGAACACGCCGAAGGTGACGACGGGGGCGCTGTTGAACCGCGAGAACGACTTCGGCTCCTGATAGGTGTCCTTGATGACGCCGAGAGCGGAGAGCTTGACGAAGCGGCCGTTGGTCAGCGCGATCGTGGTATCGACGAGCTGCGCGACCTCGCGGGCGTCGCCAAGCACGCGGATCGCCTGTTCGCTGCCCGCGACCTGGCCGCGGCCGGAACCCAGATCGATGTTGGTGCTGCGCAACTGCTGGCTGACCGAAAGCGCCGTAATGCCATAGGCATTCAGCTTGTTCGGATCGAGCTCGATGCGCACCTCGCGGTCGGCGCCGCCGTAGCGATCGACGCGGCCGATACCCGCCTGGCCCTGCAGCGCGCGCTTGATAACGTCGTCAACGAACCAGGACATTTCCTCAAGGGTCATGTTCGGCGAGGAGACGGCGAAGCTCTGGATCGCCTGGCCTTCGACATCGACCTTCGAGACGATGGGCTCATCGATCGTGGACGGCAGATTGCCGCGGATGCGATCGATGGCGTCCTTGGTATCCTGAACGGCCTGTTGGGTCGGCACTTCCAGGCGGAAGATCACGACGGTCTGCGATTGGCCGTCGGTGACGGTCGATTGTATCTCGTCGATGCCGTTGATGCCGGCAACGGCGTCTTCGACCTCCTTCGTCACCTGCATTTCGAGCTCGGCGGGCGAGGCGCCGCTCTGCGTCACCGTGACGTTGACAACAGGCACGTCGATGTTCGGGAAGCGCGTGATGGGCAGATTGAAGAAGGCGTGCGCGCCCACCACCATCAGCAGGAAAAAGCCGAGGAGCGGGGCTATCGGATTTCGGATGGACCAGGCGGAGAAGTTCATCTTGCCATTCTCGCTCAGTTGGAGGCTTGCGGCGTTTCGCGCACGGGCGTGATGTGGTCGCCGTCGCGGACATAGGCGCCGGCCTTGGCGACGACATCTTCGCCGGCCGTCAGGCCTTTGAGGATCTCGACATAGGCTCCGTCCTGGATGCCGGTCTCGACATTGACGAACTTGACGACGCCGTTCTCGACCTTGCGGGCGGAAGAGCCGTTTTCGTCGCTATTGACGGCGGTCAGCGGCAGGGAGACACCCTCTTCCTGCCGGATGACGATCTCGGCGCTGCCGTACATGCCGGCACGCGCCTTGTCGCCCTCGTCGATGGTGATGTGCACCGCGCCGAGGCGAGTAACGGAATCGACGACAGGCGCGACGAGGCGGACGGTGCCTCCAAGCTTTTCGCGGCTGCCGGAAAGCGAAATCAAAGCCTTCTGCCCGGTGGCGATCTTGGTGATGTCGCTTTCGGAAACGTCGACCACCAGTTCAAGCTGGCTGTCGCGGATGATCGTGAAGAGCGGATCGCCGCTGCCGTTGGCGATGGCGCCGACGCGGGCGTTGCGCGAGGCAACCGTGCCTGCGACCGGGGTCTTGATGCCGGTACGGGCAAGTTTCAGGTCGGTGTCGGCGATCTGGCTGTCGGTGACCTTGAGATCGGCTTCCGCAACCGCGATCGCCTGTTCGGCGGACCCCACGCGAGCCTTGTTGGCTGCGGCCGACGCGTTTGCCTGCTCGACTGACGAGGTCGACATCGTGCCCTTGGCGCCCATTGTGACCGCGCGGACGCGTTGCAATTCAGCTTCTTCCGCGTTGGCGTGAGCCTCGGCGAGCTGCGCGTGCAGCTGGGCAAGGCTTGCCTCGCCCTTGGCGCGCGTGGCCTGCATCTGGCTCTTCTGCAGGATCAGCGCGTCTTCGTTCAGCGTGGCGAGCGTGCTGTTTGCCTCGACCTTGTCGCCGACATCGGCATTCAGCGAGCGGATGGAGAGGCCATCGACCTGCGGCTGGATGTAGATTTCTTCGACGGCCTTCACCGTGCCCGTCGCGACGACCCTGTCGACCAGCTTGCGCATCGTGGCGGTGGTAATGACGATCGCCGGCAGGTTCTGCTTCGGGGTCGTGACGGCAGGCTCCTCCGCCAGCGCGGCGGGTGCGGCCAACAAGGAAAGCATGATTGCGGTCGTGCTTAGAAATCTAAACGGCGTAAGGGCCATGCGTCCGGTTCCAGTTCGGCATCTCGGTAAAAGGATTTCGCTGTTTTCCGTCGCGAACACGGGGATCAATGCGTGCGGGCCGGCTACTCCGGCGGATCAATATCCGTCTGTCATGCCTGCAGGTCCCTCATCCTAAATTCGCTCCTGTACATGGGAGCGGTTTCCAAATTTCACAAGATCACGAGAAAATGATTTCGCGGGTAATTTTACCCATCGCAACTCTGCGAAGCAATCACGGCATTGTGATGTCGGCATTCGAATAGTTGATAGTTGTGAGCTTTTCGTGCAAGTGCCGCGATAAGGCCAGCTTTTTGTTGCTGCTGTTACAAAATGAAAAAAACGCGCGAGGCATGAAACCTCGCGCGTTTCGGTTGTTCGCGATGCCTGAGACTATTTCAGGGCCGCGTCCGTGATCTCATGCGTATAAGCGCCAGTCGGCTTCTTGTTGATGATCTTCTGGTCAAGCAGCGCCTCGACGGTGCGATCATAGAGCTTCGCGTCGAGCTTGCCGCTGCCGATGAGCTTGGCGACTTCGCCCATCATGCGCTTCTGGTGGTTTTCGTCCTGGCCGCCATTGTCCATGACGATCCCGGCGGCTTCATCCGGATGTTCGACGGCATATTTCCAGCCTTTCATCGAGGCGCGGACGAACTTGACCATATCGGCCTTGAACTTCGCATCCTTCAGCTTGTCTTCCTTGACATAGAGGCCGTCTTCCAGAAGGTCGACGCCGAGCTTGGTATAGTTGAAGACGGTCAGGTCTTCCTGCTTGAAACCGGCATCGATTGCCTGCCAGTATTCATTATAGGTCATGACCGAGATGCAGTCGGCCTGCTTCTGGACGAGCGGCTGCACATCGAAGCTCTGCTTCAGCACGGTGACGCCGTCTTTGCCGCCATCGGTCTTCAGGCCGATCTTGTGCATCCAGGCGAAGAAGGGATATTCGTTGCCGTAGAACCAGACGCCGAGCGTATGTCCCTTGAAATCCTTCTCCGTCTTGACCGGGCCATCCTTCGGGCAGATCAATTCCAGGCCGGACTTCTCGAAGGGCTGGGCGATGTTGATCAGCGGTACGCCCTTTTCGCGGGCAACCAGCGCGCCACCCATCCAGTCGACGATGACGTCGGCGCCGCCGCCGGCGATCACCTGTTCCGGGGCGATATCCGGGCCGCCCGGCTTGATGTCGACGTCGAGGCCTTCTTCCTTGTAGAAGCCCTTGTCCTTGGCGACGAAATAGCCGCCGAACTGGCCCTGGGCCACCCATTTCAGCTGCAGCGTCAGCTTGTCGGCGGCCGTCGCGGCCTGGGTTGCGGCCAGCGTCATAGCGCTTGCCATCAATGCGAACATCAGTTTTTTCATGTTTTCACCCTTTTCCCTCTGAAGTTATGCCTTGATCCCTTGAGGAGATCCCGGATTACGTCTGCCCACTGCGGATAGACGGATGCCAGAACGTCGTCATTCTCTCGATAATGGCGACGATACCGTAGAAGACGGAGCCTGCGACCGCGGCGACCGCGATCTCAGCCCAGACCATGTCGAGATTCAACCGGCCGTTTTCGGTCGAGATGCGAAAGCCCATGCCCGACATGGGAGTGCCGAAGAACTCCGCTACGATGGCACCGATGAGAGCCAAGGTCGAGTTGATCTTCAGCGCATTGAAAATAAAGGGAGCGGCGGCCGGCAGGCGCAGCTTCAGCAGCGTCTGCCAGTAGTTCGATGCATAGGTGCGCATCAGGTCGCGCTCGATATTGCCGGCTGCCGCCAGGCCGGCCACCGTGTTCACCAGCATCGGGAAGAAGGTCATGACGACGACGACGGCGGCCTTGGACTGCCAATCGAAGCCGAACCACATGACCATGATCGGCGCAACGCCGATGATCGGCAATGCCGAGACGAGATTGCCGATCGGCAGCAGGCCGCGGCGCAGGAAGGTGAAGCGGTCGGCGAGGATAGCGACGATGAAGCCGCTGGCGCAGCCGATGGTGTAGCCGATCAGGACCGATCGGAAGATCGTCTGCTGGACATCCGTCCATAGTATCGAGATGGAGCCGGCAATCCGCGCGCCGATGGCGCTCGGCGGCGGCAGGAGGATGAAAGGGACGCCGGCCCCGCGCGTCACCGCTTCCCAGATGATGATGATCCAGACGCCGAAGATCGCGGGAATGAGCAATCGTAACGTATAGCTGTCGGCGGTCGAGTGCACGCGGATGGTCGACAAGATCGAGACGCAACGCCAGGCAAGCAGCCAGGCAGCGGCAAGCAGGATAAAAAACGACGCAAGCGCGTTGCCTTCATTACCCGATATTCCGGCCAGCAGCAGCCAGGCCGCTGCGTGCGCGGCGAAGAAGAGGATCGCCGCGCTGAGGGTTGCGGACAGGTTCATGAAGGAAATCGCGGCCGCGGACGCAATGAGAATGAAAATGACGAAAGTGGTTCCGCTGCTGATGGGCGTTGCTGCATCCGCTGCGAGCAGCGGCAGCGCCGGGAGCGCCACAAGGCAGAGAAGAAGAGAGAGTGTGCCCTGCCACGACAGATGAGAATTCTTCATGCCGCCCGACCTCCCATAGCACGATCGACGATACGCGCCGCGATGCCGACGATGGCAATCAACACGGCGGCGAGTATCGAGCCGGCGACGAGCGTCGCCCATATATCGATCGTCAGGCTTTGATAGGAGCCGGCGAGGAGCTTGGCGCCGATGCCTGCGACTGCGCCCGTTGGCAGTTCGCCAACGATCGTTCCGGTCAGGCTCGCTGCGATTGCAACTTTCATCGAGGTGAAGAGGAATGGGACCGACGCGGGAACCCGCAGTTTCCAGAAGGTCTGCATGGCGCTGGCATTGTAGGTGCGCATCAGGTCGAGATGCATGGTTTCCGGCGATCGCAGTCCCTTGACCATGCCAACGGCGACGGGGAAGAAGGAGAGGTAGGTCGAGACCAGCGCTTTGGGAATAAGGCCGGTGACGCCGATCGAACCCAACACGACAACGACCATCGGCGCGATGGCGAGGATCGGTACGGTCTGCGATGCGATGATCCAGGGCATCAGGCTGCGGTCAAGAGCCACCACATGCACGATGCCGACCGCGATCAGGATGCCGAGAACCGTGCCGAAGGCGAAGCCGACTGCCGTCGAGGACAAGGTCACCCAGGCATTGTAGACCAGGCTGCGGTTGCTGGTCAGCGCCCGCAGAAAGGTGTTTTCGAATACATTCTGCGCCACTTGATGGGGTGCCGGCAGGATCGGTTTCGGCTGGGCCAGCGTCTTGCCTATGAATTCCATCGTCGTCGAGGTGACATTGCCGCGGCGATCGAGATCGCGCTGGAACGGTGCGTTGAGGACGACCGCGAAGACATACCAGAGGACGACGATCGCGAGCACGATGCTTGCGACCGGCACGAACTTGTGTCTGAAGAATTGCTGCTTCTCCACGGTCATGCCCTCCCTTGTGCCGGCAGCAGCATCAGCGCCATGGCAACGATACCGAGCCCGACGCCAGCCAGCTGCGGCAGGCTCAGCCGTTCGCCGAAGACGAGGAAGGCGATGATGTTGACGACGATGAGCTGGGCAATGGAGGAGGCTGATATCGCCAGACCGAGGCCACCCTCGCGCATGAGCCGCACCATCATCAGGTTGCCGATGCAATAAAGGATGAGCGCCAGGATCAGGACCAATATGTTGTTGTTAGCGATATAGGCGCGCGAGGCGGTCGCTCCGCTGATGAAGATCGCCATCGCGCCGGTGAGCCAGAGGAGGAATTGCGGGTTCATGATGATCCTATTCCTCGTAGCTGTGTCCGGCCCGCAAACCTTCGCGGACACGATGGGCGATCTCCAGGAATTCAGGCGTTTCGCGAATGCCGAGCGGGCGTTCGAGCGGAAGCGTGGATTCGATGACATCCGTGACGCGGCCGGGGCGAGGGGACATGACCACGATCTTGGTGGAGAGATAGACTGCCTCGGGGATGGAATGCGTGACGAAGCAGATGGTCTTGTTCGTTCGCTTCCAGAGCTTCAGCAGCTGTTCGTTGAGGTGGTCGCGAACGATCTCGTCGAGCGCGCCGAAGGGCTCGTCCATCAGCAGAAGATCGGCGTCAAAGGCGAGCGCGCGAGCGATGGAGGCGCGCTGCTGCATGCCGCCCGAAAGCTGCCAGGGGAATTTCTTCTCGAAGCCGCTGAGATTGACGAGGTCGAGCGTCTGGGCGATGCGCTGGGCCTGTTCGTTTCTAGCATAGCCCATGATTTCCAGCGGCAGGGCAATGTTCTTTTCGATGGTGCGCCAGGGGTAGAGTGCGGGCGCCTGAAAGACATAACCGTAGGCACGGGCCTTGCGCGCTTCGTCCGGCGTCATGCCATTGACGGTGATATCGCCAGAGGTTTTCCGCTCCAGATCGGCGATCACGCGCAGGAATGTAGTCTTTCCGCAGCCGGAAGGGCCGATGAAGGAGACGAAATCGCCCTTTCGAACATCGAGATCGACATTGCTCAGCGCATGCACAGGCCCGTCATTCGTATCGTAGGTGAGACAGAGGTTCCGCGCGGAGACGACGGAGGAAGCGGACGACGTCATTAACACCTACCAGTCCTATTTTCGCCACGCAGTCGGGGCGGATTGCTTGTTATCCAGTTTGGCATTGCTGTAGCTTTGGAAAACCAGGGCGCCGCGCGGCTGCCGGATCCAGAGGAGCAATGCCATGAGTTTGTCATCAAAGCCCACCTGTCGTGTCGTGCGGCCCGGCAGCACCTATGCCGGAAAACAGGGCTTCAGCTATTTCGAGGGAATCGCCGCCGAGACAGTCGGTTCGACGGGCATCTGCATGCATCTTCTGACCATTCCGCCGGGTGGCCGCGCCAAGGCGCATCTGCATGCGTCGCACGAGACGGCGATCTATGCACTTTCCGGCGAGACGCATTGCTGGTTCGGCGATCAGCTGGAAGAACACGTTATCGTTCGCGAGGGCGAAATGTTCTACATTCCGGCCGGCGTCCCGCATCTTCCCGCCAATCTCAGCGACCGGCCGGCGACAGCCGTCATCGCCCGCACCGATCCGAACGAGCAGGAAAGCGTCGTCCTGCTGCCGGATCTGGAGCGGCATGTGCCACGTTGATAAACCGATGGGCCGAACGGCTGGGGCCAAGCGTCACACCCCGCTTGCGGGGATGCCGCTGCGCTGAACCTTGCGCGGCGCGGTGACTTCCTTCCAGGTCGAAAGCGCCCGGTTGGCGGCGGTGAACGGCTCGCGCTTGACGAACTCGCCGTGGCCTTGTTGCGTCTTTACCGTTCCTTCCTCGATGGCGACGACGCCACGGGTCAGCGTGTAACGCGGCAGGCCGGTCACTTCCTTGCCCTCGAAGACGTTGTAGTCGATCGCCGACTGCTGCGTCTTGGCGGTGATGGTCTTCGAGCGATTCGGATCCCAGACGACGATATCGGCATCGGCGCCAACGAGGATCGCGCCCTTCTTCGGATAGATGTTGAGGATCTTGGCGATGTTGGTGGAGGTGACGGCGACGAACTCGTTCATGGTCAAGCGACCGGTCTTGACGCCATGGGTCCAGAGCATCGGCAGGCGATCCTCGAGGCCGCCGGTGCCGTTCGGAATCTTGGTGAAATCGTTGAGGCCGAAGCGCTTCTGCTCTGTCGTAAAGGCGCAGTGGTCGGTTGCGACCACCTGCAGCGAGCCCGAGGCGAGGCCAGCCCAGAGGCTGTCCTGATGCTGCTTGCTGCGGAAGGGCGGCGACATGACGCGGCGGGCGGCGTGATCCCAATCGGGGTTGGCATATTCGCTTTCATCGAGCGTCAGGTGCTGGACCAGTGGCTCGCCATAGACGCGCATGCCCTTCTGGCGGGCACGGCGGATGGCTTCGTGGGCCTGTTCGCAGGAGGTGTGGACGATGTAGACGGGCGAGCCGGCCATATCGGCGATCATGATGGCGCGGTTCGTCGCCTCGCCTTCGACCTCGGCCGGACGGGAATAGGCATGTGCCTCCGGCCCGTTATTGCCTTCGGCCAGCAGCTTTGCCTGCATCTGCGCGACCACGTCGCCGTTTTCGGCATGGACGAGCGGCAATGCGCCGAGCTCGGCACAGCGCTGGAAGGACGAGAACATCTCGTCGTCATCCACCATCAGCGCGCCCTTATAGGCCATGAAGTGCTTGAAGGTGTTGATGCCCTTGTCGCGAACGATGGCCTCCATCTCGTTGAAGACCTGTTCTCCCCACCAGGTGATCGCCATGTGGAAGGAATAGTCGCAATTCGCCCGCGTCGACTTGTTGTCCCACATGGTCAGCGCTTCGAGCAGCGATTGGCCGGGCGAGGGCAGGGCGAAATCGACCACCATCGTCGTGCCGCCGGCGAGCGCCGCGCGGGTGCCGCTCTCGAAATCGTCGGAGGAATAGGTGCCCATGAACGGCATTTCGAGATGCGTATGCGGATCGATGCCGCCCGGCATGACATAACAGCCGGAGGCATCCAGCACCTCGTTGCCCGACAGGTTCTGCCCGATCTCGACGATCTTCCCGCCTTCGACCTTGATATCGGCCTTATAGGTCAGGTCGGCCGTGACGATGGTTCCACCCTTGATGACTGTGCTCATGACGTTTGTTCCCTGTTCTTAAGAGGCTGGCATCCGTGGCGCCACCTCATCCGACTCTTCGGGCCATCTTCTCCCCGAGGAGAGAAGGAGAGGCGTGGCGAGTCTTCGGCGATAAACAATTTCTGATTGTACCAACGGTTTCTTGAGAAAGATGGCGCTGCGGCGGAAATCCCCTTCTCCCCTCGGGGAGAAGGTGCCCGAAGGGCGGACAAGGGGGATGGCTGGGCGCGAGCCGTGATCAAGCCACGATCTCCGCCGTCTCGACGACCGCATGGAACAGCACATCCGCACCGGCGGTCGCCCATTCCTTGGAAATCTCCTCGGCCTCGTTGTGCGACAGGCCGCCGACGCAGGGGCACATGACCATGGTGGCCGGCGCCACCTTGGCGGCCCAGCAGGCATCGTGGCCGGCGCCGGAGATGATGTTCATATGGCTGTAGCCGAGCCTGTCGGCGGCGCTACGCACCGCGGCTACGAGCTTTGGGTCGAAGGTCACAGGCTCGAAATGGCCGATGGCCTCGACGGAGCAGCCGACGCCGAGGGCGTCGCAGATGGCAGGCGCCTCGGCCTCGATCTTGGCGCGCATGCGATCGAGCTTCGCCTTGTCGGGCGTGCGGATGTCGACGGTGAAGACCACCTTGCCGGGAAGCACGTTGCGCGAGTTCGGCGAGAAAAACACCTGGCCGACGCCGCCGACGGCGCCCGGCTGGTTCTCCATCGCCACGCTCTGCACCATCTCGATGATCCGTGACATGGCGAGACCGGCATTGACGCGCATGTTCATCGGCGTCGAGCCGGTATGGGCTTCCTTGCCGGTCAGCGTGAATTCCAGCCACCACAGGCCCTGACAGTGCGTGACGACGCCGATGGTTTTCTCTTCGGCCTCGAGGATCGGGCCCTGTTCGATATGATATTCGAAATAGGCGTGCATCTTGCGGGCACCGACCTCTTCGTCGCCGAGCCAGCCGATGCGCTTCAGTTCCTCGCCATAGGTCTTGCCCTCCGGATCCTTACGGCCATAGGCATAGTCAAGCGAGTGTACGCCGGCAAAGACGCCCGAGGCGAGCATAGCGGGAGCAAAGCGTGCGCCCTCTTCATTGGCCCAGTTGGTGACCACGATCGGATGCTTAGTCCGGATGCCGAGATCGTTCATGGTGCGAACGACTTCGAGGGCGCCGAGCACGCCGAGCACGCCGTCATATTTGCCGCCGGTCGGCTGGGTATCGAGATGCGAGCCGACATAGACCGGTAGTGCGTTTGGATCGGTGCCGGCGCGGGTCGCAAACATGGTACCCATCTTGTCGACGCCGACTTTCATGCCGGCGTCTTCGCACCATGTCCTGAAAAGGCTGCGTCCTTCGGCGTCGGCATCGGTCAGCGTTTGACGATTATTGCCGCCGGCAATGCCGGGGCCGATCTTCGCCATGTCCATCAATGCGTCCCAAAGGCGATCGCCATTGATACGCATGTTCTCGCCTGGCGCTGCCACCATGATGCAATCCTCACCTGTTTCGTCCCGGGGCATGCAAGGTGCATGCCCGATTGTTCCCGATGGTCTATCCGAAGCGTCTACTTGTTTTTATCGCCTCGGGAAATCGCCAGTTGCCTTTAAGAGACATCTGACAGATAATTTGACCGATTGGTAAACATTACAACTTCCGTGGCGCGGCTCAAGACGAAAAGCACGAAAAATTCCGATAAAATTTCAGGCGATTGCCTAAATTCAAAGCACTGACAGGGTGAATGAGAGCTTGGCCGAAAGGCTTGGATTTCAAGGAGAAACAGAGCAGATATGGCCATCCCCAGAGCCGCCCGCACCCAACGCCGCACCCGGATTCAGGAAGAAAAAGAGGAAATCATACTCGAGGCCGCACTCGATGTATTTTCCGTAAGCGGCTTTCGCGGCTCGACCATCGATCAGATCGCCGAAGTGGCCGGCATGTCGAAGCCCAATTTGCTCTATTATTTCCGAACGAAAGAGGCCATGCATCGGGCGCTGATAGACAGGGTGCTGTTTACCTGGCTGGAACCGCTGCGTGCCTTCGATGCCAACGGCAATCCCGAAAGCGAGATCCGCTCCTACATCCGCCGCAAGCTCGAAATGGCCCGCGATTTCCCGCGCGAAAGCAGGCTCTTCGCCAATGAGATGCTGCAGGGGGCGCCGCATGTCGAGGATGAGCTGCGCGGGCCGCTGAAGAGCCTTGTCGACGAGAAGGCGGAGGTCATCCGTGCCTGGGCCAAGGCCGGCAAGATCGCCAAATGCGACCCCTATCACCTGATCTTCTCCATCTGGTCGACGACGCAGCATTATGCTGACTTCGACGTGCAGGTGCGCGCGGTGCTCGGGCAAGAGCATTCGGGCGAGGGGCGGTTCGAGGATGCTGCGCGCTATCTGGAAAAGCTCTTCGTCGATGGGCTCGGCATTCGCCAACCATAATTCGGCATTACCGCCACTCTTTACTGGCCTGGCTTTTTACACCCACGTCGTTGGACGTGGGTGCAATGTTGACTGGTGGAGAGAGGCTTACTCCGCCGCTTGCTGCGCCATCGGATTGTTCGGATGGGTTGTCCAGTTGGCGTAGTTCGGATCGACGATCTTGCCGGTGCGCTTGTCGAGGCTGCCGGCCGGCAGTTCCTCCATGGTGATGCAGTTCTCGACCGGACAGACGCTGACGCAGAGGTTGCAGCCGACGCATTCCTCGTCCATCACCTCGAAATGTCTGACGCCATCAACCATGTTGGTGATTGCCTGGTGCGAGGTATCCTCACAGGCAATGTAGCAACGGCCGCACTTGATGCAGGCATCCTGGTCGATCTTGGCCTTGGCGATGTAATTGAGGTTGAGATACTGCCAGTCGGAGACATTCGGCACGGCGCGGGCGATGATGTCGTCCAGGCTGCGATGTCCCTTCTCGTCCATCCAGTCGGAAAGGCCCGTGATCATCTCTTCGACGATCTTGAAGCCATAGGTCATCGCCGCCGTGCAGACCTGCACATTGCCGGCGCCAAGCGCCAGGAATTCGGCCGCATCGCGCCATGTGGTGATGCCGCCGATGCCTGATATCGGCAGGCCGTAGGTTTCGGCATCGCGGGCGATCTCGGCCACCATGTTGAGCGCGATCGGCTTGACCGCCGGGCCGCAATAGCCGCCATGGCTGCCCTTGCCGCCGACGGTCGGGTTCGGTGCGAAATTGTCGAGATCGACTGATACGATCGAGTTGATCGTGTTGATCAGCGATACGGCATCAGTGCCGCCGGCCTTGGCGGCGCGGGCGGGCTTGCGGATGTCGGTGATGTTCGGCGTCAGCTTGGTGATGACGGGCATGCGGGTGTATTGCTTGCACCAGCGCACGACCATTTCGATATATTCCGGCACCTGTCCGACCGCAGCACCCATGCCGCGCTCCGACATGCCGTGCGGACAGCCGAAGTTCAATTCGATGCCGTCTGCTTCGGTGTCCTCCACCAACGGCAGGATTGCCTTCCATGCATCCTCGACGCAGGGAACCATGATCGAGGCAATCAAGGCACGATCAGGCCAGTTCTTCTTAACCTGCTTCATTTCGCGCAGGTTGGTATGGAGGTCGCGGTCGGTGATCAGCTCGATGTTGTTCAAGCCGAGCAGGCGGCGGTCGGCGCCCCAGATCGCGCCGTAGCGCGGGCCGTTGACATTGACGACCGGCGGGCCTTCCTCGCCGAGCGTTTTCCAGACGACACCGCCCCAGCCGGCCTTGAAGGCGCGTTCGACGTTGTAGGCCTTATCGGTCGGCGGCGCTGAGGCCAGCCAGAACGGGTTCGGAGACTTGATGCCGATGAAATTATTGCGGAGATCAGCCATTTCGATTCTCCTTTCAGGCGACTGCAGCGGCCGACTGGGCGGCAGCGAGCGCATGGTTGATGGATTCGGCCGCGTCGCGGCCCTGGGCGACGGCTGAGACCGTCAGGTCGTCGCCGCCGAGCACGCAGTCACCGCCGGCCCATACGCCTTCGACCGAGGTCCGGCCTTCGCCGTCGATGGCGATGCGGCCGGCTTCCATGCGCAGGGCGCCGAGGCCGGAGGTCTCGAAGGTCTGGCCGATCGCCTTGAAGATCTGGTCCGCGGCGATGACGCCGACATCGCCGGTGCCGGTGAGCTTGCCGTCGCGCAGCTCGGTATATTCAACCTCGATGCCGGCGACCTTGCCGTCCTTGTCGAGAATGCGCTTCGGGGCGAGCCAGTGGCGGATGATGACGCCCTTGGATGCGGCGAGATCCTGCTCGTATTCCGAGGCGTTCATGTGTTCCTTGCCGCGGCGATAACAGATGGTCACCTCCTCGGCGCCGAGCAGTTTTGCCTGCACGGCCGCATCGATTGCGGTCATGCCGCCGCCGAGAACGACGACGCGGCGGCCGATGGCGATATCGGCCTTGTCGTTTGCCTGGCGCAGATCGGCGATATAGGCAACGGCATCGGCGACGCCGTCGAGATCCTCGCCTTCGGCGCGCAATGCGTTGACGCCGGCAAGACCGAGGCCGAGGAAGACGGCGTCATATTGCTGGGAGAGGTCGGACAGGCTGAAGTCGCGGCCGAGCGCCTGGCCGTTCTTCACCTCGATGCCGCCGATGGCGAGCACGTATTCGACTTCCTTCTGGGCGAAATCGTCGACTGCCTTGTAGGTGGCGATACCGTATTCGTTGAGGCCGCCGGCCTTTTCGCGAGCGTCGAAGATAGTGACCTCATGGCCCTTCACGGCGAGGCGATGGGCGCAGGCAAGGCCGGCCGGACCGGCGCCGATGACGGCGATCTTCTTGCCGGTCGTGGCGGCACGGGCATAGAACTGCTTGTTTTCGGCCATTGCGGCATCTGTCGCATAGCGCTGCAGCCGGCCGATCTCGACCGGACGCTCTTCGGCGGTGTTGCGCACGCAAGCCTGCTCGCAGAGCTGCTCGGTGGGACAGACGCGGGCGCACATGCCGCCGAGGATGTTCTGATCGAAGATCGTCTTGGCCGAGCCGATCGGATTGCCCGTCGAAATCTGGCGGATGAACATCGGAATGTCGATGGAGGTGGGACAGGCCGTCATGCACGGCGCGTCGTAGCAGAAATAACAGCGGTCGGCTGCGACCAGCGCCTCGTGATTGTTCAGGCGCGGGTGAAGATCGGAAAAGTTTGCATCATATTCGGCGGGCGTCAGCCTGCCTTTATGAATCCCAGTTTCCAGTCGTCCCATTGAAGTTCCCTCTTATAGTAAACGGCTAGTGGCAAGAACGGTAACTCAGGATAAAAAATTTATCAAACGGTAAAATTTTGACCCTTGAAATTGCCTGGGCACACATTTCGGCCGTGGCGGGCAAGCGTCCGGGAGGACTGCGTCGGGTCGTTCAACTATATGTTTTGACAGGTTTTCTTGTGATCTTCAGATGAGGGCGTTCGAAGGCTGCGCGGTTTCGCCATGGCGCGGGACAGCCGCCGGAACGTAGCCGGCGTCATTTCGCGGTTGCGATGGATGTGAAGAAAAAATGATTTTTTCGTGATCGCGTGGAACCAAGGCCCTGCTGCCCCGTTTACCTATCGTCCGGATGATGATCGCATCTCCTGATGCGCGCCCAAAGCCATCATCGGACTTCTACTCACGGTCCCCTCCCGATGAGTGTAAAGCAGCCAGTGCGTCGCCCTCGCACTGGCTGTTTTCTTGACGCCGTCAGCGGCGTCTCAGTATTTCATACTCTGTCTCGGGAATGGTGAGGTGATAGCCGATATTGCCGTCGCTGATGGTGAACTGGGCACGCCCGTTCATGGAAGTCGGCACGACTCGTTCGAGCACCGTGCGGCTGAAACTGTTATCCTCAAATTCATGGTCGGCAGGCGCGTGGAAACGCTCCAGCCAAGCCACTTCTATGGCTTTCTTCCCGTCCAGCTCGGCTTCCTTGCAATTCAGCGTGATACTGGTTGCCCCCGCTGAAATGGCGCCGTGCGACGCGGAGTTGACGATCAGTTCATGCAGGGCAAGCCCGAGATGCACGGCGGCATTGGGTGTCAGATGCGCATTGATGCCGTAGATCGGCATGGGGACGCCGGCATCGGGCCAATAGGGAGCGAACTGCTTCTCGGCAAGCTCGAACAAGTATGCGCCGCGCCAGCTGGAGTCGGTAATGAGATCCTGCGAATTCGACAGGGATTGCAGGCGGCCGCGGAATTTGATCAGGAAATTATCGAGGGAAAGCGTGTGGCGCGCCGTCTGCGTCGCAATCCCCTGAATGATCGCCAGGAGATTCTTGGAGCGGTGCGACAGTTCGCGCAGCAGCGACTTCAGAACTTTTTCGCGGTGGCGGCTTTCCGTGACTTCGGAGATGACGGACAGCACGCCTTGCGCCTTGCGGCCACCAACGCGTTCCATTTTCAGCTCATAGATGCGCACGCCGTCGCCGCTTGCAATTTCCACTTCGGCGGTCACGGCCCTGCCGTTTTCAAGCACGCCCCGCTTCAGCAGCGTAAGATGCTCGCCATCCTTCTCGCCGAACAAATGGTAATCGTTGCCGCCGATCAGCAAAGATGGCATGAGGTGCTCGGGCAGGTTGTCGGCATAGCGTATTGCGAGTGTCGTGTCCTGAAACAGGACGGATACATTGGCGCTAGCAAGCGCCCGCTCCATCAGAGCGGCTTTGCCTTCCAAACTCAAAGGCGCGCCGGACAATGGTTCAGACGTATTCACGGCGTGCCTTTCACTCGAATTTCGAGATGTCCACCGACGGGGACATTCTCAATCGGAAGAACTCGGACCGATCTATAAAATCGTGCGGGATAACAGTCGGTAAACCGATCGCCGCGGACCAAAACGTCCGGCTATCACCTTTGTTCCGCGACGGAGGTTTCAATTGAATCAGGCGGCCACCTTTGTGGTTTCGTTAAAGAAAAGAGCCTGGCTGATAAGAGCCTTCACCATGTCCGGATTGAATGGCTTGGTGACGAGGAAGGTCGGCTCCGGTCGCTCGCCGGTCAGAAGGCGCTCTGGAAACGCGGTGATGAAGATGACCGGGATGTTTGCAGTCTTGAGGATATCGTTGACGGCATCGATACCCGAGCTGCCGTCGGCAAGCTGAATATCGGCAAGCACCATGCTGGGCTTGGTGGCATTATGCAGCGCGACCGCTTCGGCATGGGTGCGAGCGATGCCCGTGACCCGATGCCCAAGGCTTTCCACCATCTGCTCGATATCCATGGCGATCAGCGGCTCATCCTCGATGATCATGATATCGGTCGCTACCTGCCGCGAAATTTCCTGCGATGCCACATCAAGCAGATGCATCGTGTCGCTTTCCGATACATCGAGAATATCGGCGATCTCGCCGAGACGGAAACTTTCAACGGAGGCAAGCAGAAACGCCTGACGCGCAACCGGAGAGACCTTGGACAGGTTTACCGAGGCGCGCTGTTCCCATGCGTAGGGCGAATTCGGTTCAGGAATCTGTAGGGTCAGGGAACCGAACAGCTTTGTGAACAGTTTATAGAGTGCAACGCGGTCGTTGTCCGTATCCGGGAATATGGAAATATCGGCGATGATAGCTTCCAAAACCGCAGCAACATAGGCGTCTCCTGACGTCTGCGTTCCGGTTAAAGCACGTGAGTAGCGACGCAAATACGGAAGGTGCGGCGCAATGCGTGTGGAAAGTGTCATCAATGGCTCCCGCCTTTTATCACATTCTAATTAAAATACAGCCCGGAGGCCGCAATGACTAACAAACGTCAGTTGAGTAAAAAAGTTCCTCTTTGTCGGAACTTTTTTTAGGCAGTCGCATTACAATGCTTACAAACGGTTGGCTTCATCCTTTACGATTCGTTAGGAAACAGTTCTGGAGAGGTTTGCCGGTCTTCCGGACGGGAGGCAGGAAGCATACCCGACCCACGAACGCGACACATGAGAAGCGAGCAGGTTAAATGACAATTCAGAATAATGAGGAAGCGGACAACAAGGCATCAGACCTACGCGTGATGGATATCCTCGACCCCAACAATCAGATCGGCAACCGCCTGCGTTCCTTCTACGCTGCCATGCAGGACGAAGTCATTCCCGATCGCTTTCTTGATCTGCTTGAGAAGTTGGATCAGGCAGAGCGCATGGCTTCCGTAAAGGTGTCCGAATAGGGGTGGGCGTGATGGAAACGCAATCGAGCTTCAAGCGCGAACTTCTCGCGGCTCTGCCGAGTCTTCGTGCTTTCGCCATTTCGCTGACCGGGCGTCATGACCGTGCCGATGATCTTGTGCAGGACACGATCATGAAGGCTTGGGCCAAGCAGGATCATTTCGAGATGGGCACGAATATGAAGGCCTGGCTCTTCACCATCCTGCGCAACGAACTTTATAGCCAGATGCGCAAGAGCGGGCGCGAGGTACAAGACAGCGACGGCATCTTTACTGAATCGATGGCGACACATCCCTCGCAATACGGCGCGCTCGACCTGCAGGACTTTCGCAAGGCGCTGGATCAATTGCCGCCGGATCAGCGGGAAGCCATCATCCTGGTGGGCGCTTCCGGCTTTTCCTATGAAGAGGCTGCGGAGATCTGCGGCTGCGCCATCGGTACGATCAAAAGCCGCGTCAACCGCGCTCGCCAGCGCCTGCAGGAATTGCTCGACATCTCCGGTGAAGCTGACTTTGGGCCTGATGCGACGTCGGCGCCGCTTACCTCCAAGGCCTTCGCTTTCTGATAGCAAAAAGCCCGGCAGTATTTGATACGGCCGGGCGTCCTCCCATTTTTCATTATGTTTTACACCTGATGCGTTTTCTCAAAGCCGGCGCCTGCGTCGGCTTTTTTCCACGTGAGGCGTCAATCGTCGTCGTCGCTCGATCCGAATACATTGCCAAACACGAGCGCGGCGGCAATGGCCGCTGTCATCAGCGGTTGCTTCCTGACAAGGCCGAGTACCGCTGCTGCTGCAGACTCCAATGCAAGCCGCCGTTCGCGGGCTCGGCGTTGCTCCTGTTTGTTGACGATCGCCATGACGACGAGAACAATCAAGCCTAGCAAGAGTGCGCCTGCCGCGATCAGAAGTGCCGCGACTGCGGCGCCATAGATGGTCGCCAGCGATATCGCTGCGGCGATCAGCGCAAAGGCGTAGCCCGTCAGCAGAAGAAGGACCGCTATGGCGATGAAAATACCGTTGCGCTTGGTTCGCGCAACGGTGCGATTAATAGAGCCGGACAAGAGCAGGCCGAGAATCGGAGCGAGCATGCCAACTTCCTAGCGGCGTGACAGAAGCAGAGCGATTGCAAGTCCGAATGCCGCAGCCGCGCCGACCGTGGCGACCGGATGCTGGCGAACGGTCCTGCGGACTTCGCGAGAGCCCCGTGTATAACCCTTTTGCAGGTCGCGTAGCAATTCCTCGCCGCGAACCGTCAGGTCGTCGAATCCCGACTCGGCCCTCGCGCGCAATTTCTTGCCCTGCTTTGCACCGTTATTGCCAATCAGTTTGGCAAAGGCTGCAACTTCCTCGCGCAGGGATTCGATCTGGTCTTCGATGCTTGCCTCGACATCGTGCAGGCTGCTGCCGTTACGCTTGCGCGTCGAATGGAGAATGGATGAAGCCATGTTTGAGCTCCCTTTCGTCGTTTATTGCGTTGCTTGGCGCCGATGGAGCGCCACCTATCATTATGATCGGATATTGCGCGGCGCACTAGGTGGGTGAGCGTGCGGAACATTTATTCCCATCACTATACCTCAACGCGTGGATGCAATGAAAAGTTCCAAAGCGCGTGACTTAAGGGAAGCTCAGCCGGGGAGGGCGCTGTGGGCGAGGACGAAGGGTACACCGTCGGCGGGAATGCGATTGACCCTTAGATTGCAGCCGAAGATATCCTGCAGATGCCGGTCTTGCAAGACCTCCCTGACCGGGCCGGCGGCCCGCAGCTGGCCTTCCTTGAGCAGAACCATCTGGTCGGCGAAGAGGGCGGTCAGATTAAGATCGTGCATGACAGCGATAACGCCGCCGCCGCGTCGGCAAAATTGGCGGGCGAGCGTCATAATGGTCAGCTGGTGGCTGATGTCCAGGCTGGAAACCGGCTCGTCCAGGAGCAGCCAGCAGGGCTTGCCGTCGATGACGGGCTCGGAAATCTGGCAAAGCACGCGGGCGAGCTGCACGCGCTGCTGTTCGCCGCCGGAAAGCTCCTGGTAGAAGCGTCCCTCGGACCCGATGAGATCGACGCGGGCCAGTGCGTCCGCGGCTATGCGGTCAGCCTGTTCCGGACGACTGTTGCGGCCGGTAGTCAGGCCCATGCGGACGATTTCGCGAACCGTGAAAGGAAAGGAGATGGAGCTTGCCTGCGGCAGCACGCCTCGCATTTCGGCGAGCTGCCACGCCTGCAGGCTACCGATTTCCGAGCCGTTCATATGCACCGAACCCTGATAGGCCAGCTCGCCTGAAATTGCCTTCATCGTCGTCGTCTTGCCAGAGCCGTTCGGTCCGCAGATCGCCGTCAGCGTTCCCGGCTCAGCCGCAAAAGAGACTTCCTTCACGACGGCCTTGCCGCCGAGCCGGACGACGAGATTGGAAACATCGATCATCGCTGGCTCACAGGCTGAGGCGCGAGCGCTGCCGCAACAGCATCCACAGGAAGAATGGTCCGCCGACGCCGGCTGTCAGAATGCCGATCGGCAGTTCGGCCGGGGAAACGATGGTGCGGGCAACCACATCGGCAACGATCAGCAACGAGCCGCCGAGCAGGGCGGAGGCCGGCAACAGGAAGCGATGATCCGGCCCGATTATCATGCGCAGTATGTGCGGCACGACAATGCCGACGAAGCCGATGCCGCCGCTGACGGCGACGGAGGCGCCGACGGCCGCAGCCACGCTGACGATCGCGACATTTTTCAACCGCTGTACGGCGACACCCATGTGGAACGCCGCTGCTTCGCCGAGCGTGAGCGCGTTGAGGCCACGTGCCATGAAGGGGAGAGGCAAGAGGGAAAAAATAATGATCGGTCCTGCACCGATCACCTTGCTCCAGGTCGAGCCGGCAAGCGATCCCATGCTCCAGAAGGTAAGATCGCGCAATTGCCGGTCGTCGGCGATGTAGATCAGGATTCCCGTAGCCGCCAGGGCAAGCGAGCCGAGGGCGATGCCGGCCAACAGCAGGGTGGCTATGGATGTCTGGCCATGCCGGGTCGCCACCCTGTAGAGCAGCACCGTCGTCACCAGGCCACCGATGAAGGCGGCGATCGGCAGGGAAAAAATGCCGAAGAGGTGGGCGACCGGGGCAAGGCCACCGCCACCGAGCACGATCATGGCCACCGCGCCGAGGCTGGAGCCGGCGGAAACGCCGATCAGGCCGGGGTCGGCCAGCGGGTTGCGGAACAGCCCTTGCATGACCGCACCCGAGACCGCCAGCCCGCCGCCGATCAGGAAGCCGAGGATGGCGCGGGGCAGGCGTATGTCGAAGATGACGATGCGGTCGCGATTGCTCAGCGCGCTGTCGGCACTGCCGGTCGCCATGCTGACGATCACATCGATGATCGAAGCATTCGATGCGCCTGTCGTGATCGAGAAGGCAAAAGCAATAGCCGAAACGAGAACGAGGCCGACGAGGACGAGAACAGCAAGCGCGGTGCGATCCCCATCGCGACGGTATGTCGTACGTTGCGACATTTGCTTCAGCCCCGTCACGGTATCGTTGAATGCCACCTCAGCCTCCGTAGACGGCTGCGTTGAGCTCGCGAACGGCGCTGGCGGTGCGCGGTCCGAACCCGAGCAGATGCAGGCCGTCCATGCGCACGATCGCCTTGTGGCTGGCGGCGGGCGTCAAGGAAATCGCCGGCTGCTTGAGGAGATCGTCATTCGTCATCGACAACGGGCCCTCGCGATCCATGATGAGGATGACATCAGGCTTGGCATCGATGATGGCTTCGTCCGTCAGTGATTTGTAGCCGGTGAAGCCGGTGATCGCGTTGACGGCGCCGGCAAGCTTGATGATGCCGTCGGCGGCGGTATCGGTGCCCGAAGCGAGGATCTTGCCGTTCTGATTGCTGAGCACGAAGAGCACCCGCTTGCGCTCGGCCTCGGGGCGCTTGGCGGAATCGGCAATGGCGGCATCCAGATCGACGGCGACCTTGTCTGCCAGGGCCTTCGTCTTTTCCGGCACGCCGAGCAGGGAGCCGACGACGTCGATCTTCTTCAGGATGCCGTCGCGATCATAGGTCTGCGGCACGGTCTCGAAGGGCAGGCTGGCATTGCGCAGCACGGCCAGCGCTTCCGGTGGGCCGGAGCCTTCGACGGCAATGATCGCGGTCGGGTTGACGGCAAGGATCCCTTCGGGGGACAGGGCTCGCATGTAGCCGACATCGGGCAGCGTGGTCGCTTCCTTCGGATAGAGGCTGGTGGAATCGCGGGCGATCAGCCGCTTCTCCTCGCCGAGCGCATAGATGATCTCGGTGACGTCGCCGCCGATGGAGACGAGGCGCGTGGTATCCAGCTTCTTGGTCGTCTCTGTGGCATGGGCGTGCCGCACGAGGCTGCTAAATCCGGCGATCGGGCTTGCCGGCACGAGAGGCAAGGCCATCACCACCAAGGTCAGGGTGACTTCCCACGGTCTGATGCGCTTGAAATTCCTAAATATCGTCATAAGCCATCTCTCATGCAGCGACGCTGGCGCCGGCTCTCGTCAGATTTTCGATGATCGCGCGCCAATCGCGGCGTTCGTCGAAGCCTTCCTTCCGCTTGCCGAAGAACTGGATGATCATCTCACCCTTGGCGTTGTAGGCTTCCAGCGAAGTGACGTGGCCGTCCTTGGTCGGCTTGCGCACGGCCCAGGCCTCGGCAATATGATCCTGTCGCAGATGCAGGTGGAAGGTCGGGTCCATGACGTTGATCCAAGGGCCCATGGTCTGCACGTTGAAGATCGGACCAGAGTGGATCTGGACGGTGCCTTCGTTGGCGACGAAGCACATGATCGGCAGGCCTTCGCGCACCGAAGCCTGCATCATTTCACCGACCGCGCCGGTTTCCAGCTTCCAGGCATAGTCGTCGCCGACGGTGCGGATGGCGTCCTGACGGCCGATCTTCAGCTTCTTCAGCATGCCGAAGAATTCGTGCGTGTCCGTCATGCGGCTCCAGTGATCGCGCAGTTCGTCGCGGCTTACGTCGCCATCGGTTTCGCCATTGTCATAGCCGGAGCGATCCTCGGCAAACTCCTGCGACTGATCTTCGACCCGCAGTTCGGCAACGATGGTGTGATAGGCGTCGACGTTCGAATCAGGGCGCAGATGCACCTTGTGAACCGCGTCGCCTGCCTTGTCGAAGAACTGCAGGCTCAGCTTCTTCTGGTCGCCATCGATCTTGGTGACGGCGAAGGCATGCGCCCAACGCTTCGGGAAGATACGCAGATCGATATTCTCGCCGAGAACGATCGCGGCCTGCACGCCGGACTTGATGTTTTCGTAGACACCGATCTTTTCGTGCACGGCGCTCTCATTGCGCGACAGGGCCATGACTTCGCCGAGCGAGGCGACCCGCTCGAGAAAGCGGTTGGCGTCGGCATCGATGCGGATGGCCGAGATGCCGACTTCGGCCGCGACCAGGGCGGCTTCGGAAATATCGAGGCGGGCGGCGATGTCGCGCTCTCGCATCTTCGGGTTTTCTGCGCGGAAGGCGCGAATGGCGGCGGGGGTCGGTCTGGTCGTCTCAGTCATTTGTCATGCCTATTTGTTGAGTATGAGCTTGCCTTGGCGCGTGATCTTCATGCGGTAGATGACGCCTTCGTGCTTGATCATGATTTCGGTCTGGCCCCGGAAAATATCCGTGCTCTCGACAATTCGTATATCTTGGGCGGCCGCGTAATGCGCCGGCTGCGTTGGGGTCTTCTCAGCGATCATCCTGTTTAGTTTTGCCTGAAAATTCATCGGAGGCCGAACAGCGTTGCGGCCAAATTTAACTTGACTCACATACTCATGGTTCCATAAAGACGCAATAGAAGACTGATAAAGTCAAGTTTAAAAATTTCGGCGATGCACGCTTAGGCGGAAGGCCCGGGCAGGTGCTTGTCAGGACATATTCGGGAGACATGGCCGATGCTGACGAAAACGATTTTGGCACTCGTTACTTCGGGGCTTTTGGCCGCGGCATCTTGCGTTCCGGCCTTTGCCCAGGACGCAGGCGCGGCTCCGGCTCCGGCAACGGCTGCGCGCAAGCTCAACGTCGAACTCAATGCGCTGGCGCCGTCCCAGAAGGGATGCATGATGACCTTCGTCGCCGAAAACGACATGGCGGCGCCGATCAACAAGATCTCCTTCGAGCTTGCCTTCTTCAACGACAAGAACGCGGTCGATCGCGTCACCGTGCTTGACTTCCGCGACCTGCCGCTCGGCAAGAAGCGGGTGCGGCAATTCGATATGCCCGGCGTGAAGTGCGAGACCGTCTCCCGCATTATCATCAACGATACGCCCGTGTGCGATGGCCCTGCGGCGGGCGAGTGCAAGGCCGCGTTGACGACCCGCTCGCAGACATCAGTTCCTTTCGAAGGCTGAGGCCATGGCGACGCGCTCGGCCAAGGTTTCCATGGAGCGCCGCCGCGCCGGCGGTGGCATGAATGACAATTATCCGAGTGTGCTTCCAGGGCACGAACTGACCGGCTTCGAGGGCGTATCGCGACCGCCGGCCGGCGAAGCGGTGATGCATTATAGCCGCTTTACGCAGATCGGCTCTTTTCCGAACCATCCTGCAGAACCCGCTTCCGCTGAGACGGCGGAACCGCTGCCGATGGATGCGCTGCCCGAGAGGCCGAGCAAGACCATAGCGGCACGCACAACGTCCCTTCTTTTCTCCGGCATGGGGTCCTGCCTGTTTCATGCCGTTGTTGTCGTAATATTGCTGCTAACCTTCATTGCGGCGCCGGAAGATGCGCAGGAGGAAGCGGGCGATACCGTCAGCGTTATCATGATCGGCAATTCCGATGCCGATCAGATGGCGGCGGGCGAAGACAATCAGCAGCCCGAGCCGGAGCAGGTGACGGCAGAGGCTGTTCAGCCACAGGCGGTTCAACCCACCGAAGTTACGCCTGAAGAGACCCCTGTGCCTCAGCCCGATGTCGTTCAGCCGCAAACCGCGGAAACGCAGCCGGTCGAAACGGCTGAAGCCGTCCAGCCGGACGAGCAGACCCAGCCCGAGACAGTAACCTCCGAGCAGCCGCAGATATTGGCGACACAGGCGCCGGCCGAGATGACCGTGGTGCAGCCGGTCGACCCGGTTCAGCCCGTCAATAGCGAGGCGGTTGAGGCTCAACCGGTCCAGCCGGCACCGGAAGTCGTAACGCCTGTTGAAAAGCCGAAGCCTGTCGAGAAGCCGAAGGAAATCAAGAAGCCGGTCGCAAAGATTGTGAAGGCGAAGTCGGGATCGAGGGGTGAGAGCCAGCAGGATTCGAAGAAAGGGTCTGTCGACGGTACCGAGACGGCGCAATCCGATACGAATTCACAATCGAATGCTCGCCGAACGGGCTCGGGCAGCGCTGCGGTTGCCAACTATCCGGGCAAAGTTCAATCGCGTATCCGTCGTGCTGTGCGCCTTTCGTCGAAATACGAAGGCGGCATTACAGTGCGCGTTCGCCTTACGATTGGTTCGAGTGGTGACTTGACCTCACTGTCGATCGCGCGGAGTTCGGGCATTCCTGAGTTGGATGAGGCTGTTACCGACGGTATTCGGCGAGCCGCGCCGTTCCCGCCATTGCCGCCAGAATGGGGCAAGCCGAGTTGGTCCTTCACCCAGGAAGTTCAGGTTACAGGGCGCTAGCCCCTAGAGACCGGCTGAAAGCGGAACGGCCTATCGGCTGCATTGAAATATGATGAAAAACCTCAACTTTATACTTTACTCTAAAACTCATGTTTAATATGGTCGCCTCGCGCTCGATGGAATCGAGTGCTCGAGAGCAACCAGCAAACGGGTGATGCATGGCGCGTAAGGGGAAGAAGGATTTTGGCCGCGAGAGCCGCCAGGCACAGGCGCCGGCGGAGGTTCCGGGGAAATCCAGTCTCGACGGGCGCAGTTTCCTCTATGTCGGCGGGCGCGATTGCCAGGTGGCGCATCTGCGCCAGATCGCCAGCAACTTCGGAGCTGAGCTGATCCATCATGATGGCGGCTTGCGTGAGGCAGTCTCGCGCATCGATACGGTGTTGCCTTCCGTCGATTGCGTCTTCTGCCCGATCGATTGTATCAGCCACGATGCCTGCCTGCGGGTGAAGACTGGCTGCAAGAAATTCGGCAAGGCGTTCATTCCCTTGCGCAACGGCAGCAAGTCCAGCCTCGAGCGGGCGCTACAGACCATGAAAGAACGAGACGTTTCCCAATGATCGATGGTGACCCCGAGGGTTTTATGCTGATCGGCCTGCACAAGCTGGCCGCGCAGAACAGCGACGGGCTGGTGCCCGAACTGTACGAACTGCTGATGCGTCGCGCCGAGGAACAGCGGCGCGCGCCGAACGTAACGACCTTTCCTGCCTGGAAGGCACGGTTTCCGGGCGAGACGCCGGATCGCCCATTGGTCGAAGCAACCCGGGACGGCGCGAATGTCATTGCCTTTGCACCGGGCGTGAATAAGACTGTCGCCCGTCGCAAGAAGGTCTGATCGTCCAACGAGGTTGCCATGTACATCGCCATGAACCGCTTCAAAGTCGTCATCGGTTTGGAGAGCGATTTCGAAACGGTGTGGCGGGAGCGGGATTCGCAACTGTCCGAAGTGCTCGGCTTTCTCGAGTTTCGTCTCCTGCGTGGCAAGACGAATATGGATGAGGGCTACACGCTGTTTTCGTCGCACACCACCTGGCGCAGCGAAGAGGATTTCCTCAACTGGACGAAATCCGAAAACTTCCGTCTGGCACACCGCAGCGCGGGTGAAAACAAGAGGCTCTATTGGGGCCCGCCGCAATTCGAAGGCTTCACTGTGGTTTCCGGGATTTGAGAGGGCGTAGCTTAGCTTGCCCATGCTAGCGGTAATTTGCGCTGCCCGTTCATGCTTTTGCCCGGCCCATCCTGAAGAAGGCGCCCAGCGCTATCGCCGCCCAGCCCGAAATCATGCCGAATCCTCCCGTCGGAGCGGCCAGGGGAAACAGTGAGCTGCCGCCGAAGTGGCGGCTGATCAGATCGCCGGCGAAGATCAGCGTTCCAAGTCCCAGCAGCAGGGCGGCGAGCGGTGCCGTACGAATGCGGTCATAGCCGGCGTAAAGCGCCAGCAGGGCAGGGGCGTGGGCGAGGCACATGGTGGAGGCGGCGCCGAGAAAATGCGTATCGCCGCCGTGGGTAGCCGCCGCTGCGAGCGCAACGCCGCCGCCGCCGAGGATACCGGCGACAAACAGGGTAGCTGGACGGATTATGGCGTCAATGCTCATGTCTTCCTCATTCCCGGTTCTGCATGTGGAAAGCCAGCCGCTCGATCGGCTCCCAGATGATCGCTCTCAGCTTCTCGTTGTCGATGGTCTCGTCCATGGCGCGGCGGAAGCACAGCAGCCACTCGTCGCGCTCCCTGGGGCCGATGGCGGCGACGAAATGCCGGCTGCGCAGGCGCGGATGGCCGCGCTTCTCGATGTAGAGCTGCGGCCCGCCAAGATAGCCGGTCAGATATTCGTAGAATTTTTCCTGAGAGCCTTCGAGGCTCGGCGGATGGACGGCGCGGCAGTTGGCCGCTTCCGGCAGCGTGTCCATCAGCTCGTAGAAGCGCACCGTCAGCGCCCGCACGGTCCGATCGCCGCCGATCGCCTCGTAAAGTGTGATGGTTTCTTCGCTCAAGCCATGATCCCTGTTTGCGATGTCCTACATGGCAACTGACAGAGGGTGCCGCAACCGTCGGCAGGGCCGGTGCGGCGTTTCAGCGCTGCTTTATTTGATGCTCGTCCGTTGAAAAGCATCGCTTTCCCCGGGAACGAGTTCGAGCGGCCATATCGTCTGGCGCCTCGTCTTGGGGTAGATGTGGCTGTAGGCGGGCATGCTGGAGAGCAGGATCTCGGCCAGTTCGACACCGAGATCGTGCAGGGATGTGCGAAAGCAGGTGAGCGGCGGTTGCAGGAACTTGGCGCGCGGCGCCTCGCGAAAGCCCACGACGGCAATATCGCGCCCCGGAATGATGCCGGTCTCCATCATCCGCCTATAGAGGCCGATGGCCATCAATTCGTAGATCAGGATCACGGCCGTCGGCCTGTCGTCGAGGCGAAGCAGTTCGTCGGCGACCTGATAGCCGCCCTGTTCGCTCGATTTGGCCCGGATGACCAGCGCCGGGTCGTAGGAGATGCCGTGCCGCTCCAGCGCGCGACGATAACCCTCCACGAAGACGAAGCCGAGGTTGATGTCGCTGGCGGGAGTGCTGATGGCAATGCGGCGGTGCCCATGCGCGACGAGCCGGTCGACCGCGCAATTGGCGACGCCGTCAAAATCAAGGTCGGCCCAGGGATGCTGCGCGCCCGAGAGGCTGCGGCCAAGTGCTGCGAAAGGGATCTTCGCTTTGGCGAGCAGATCAAAGCGCTTGTCGATGCGCTGCGTCTCCGAAATGATCATCGCATCGACGACGCGTCTCGCTACCATGCGCTTAAGATACTCGTAGGGATCTTCATCGTTCGGGCAGGGGAGCATGATCAGATCGAGGTTGTGGCGCGAGAACACGCTCTGCAGCCCGCCCGTCACGGTCAGAAAGAAGTTGTCGCTGTTTTCAACCGTTTCCCTGCTGGATTGGATCATCAAGCCGATGACGTTTGTCGTGCCTTGCCGCAGGCTGCGCCCCGATTGGTTGGCCACATAGCCCAGCTGTTCGGCGGCGGCGAGTACGCGCTTGCGGGTCTCCTCGTTGACATCTGGCTTGCCGTTCAACGCGCGTGATACTGTGCCGATCGAGATATCGAGATGGTCGGCAAGCTGACGAATTCCCTTCATCGGCTGCGGTTTTCCTCCATGCGCCATTTTCCGTTGTCCTCCTCTATTGACACAGGAAAATCTTTTCGCATAGTATCGTAAACGTTTACGGAGCGCGTGTCATGAGGGGTTCGACACCGGCCGCTGGAGGATATCGTGAAATTTAATGCCATTTTGTGCGGGTGCGGAGCTATGTCCAAGGGCTGGCTTAAAGCCATCGCCTCGACGCCATCGCTTGCCCAATCCATTCAGATCGTGGGCCTGGTTGATCTCAACCGGTCGACCGCGGAGAATCTGGCCAAGGAGTTTTCCCTCGACAATGCTGTGATCGGCTCGGATCTGGCCGAGGTCATCGCCGCGACCAAGGCCGACCTGGTTTTCGACGTCGTCATTCCGGCCGCGCGTTTCGGCGTGGTTTCGACGGCGCTGAAGGCCGGTTGCCACGTGCTCAGCGAAAAGCCGATGGCGACGTCGCTCGCCGAGGGTGCGGCGCTGATCGATCTTGCCGCTAAGGCGGGCAAGGTCCATGCCATCATCCAGAACCGCCGTTTCATCTCGGGCATTCGCCGCTTGCGGCGCTTCGTGGAAGAGGGAGCAATCGGCGAACTCACGGGTATTCATTGCGATTTCTTCCTCGGCCCGCATTTCGGCGGCTTCCGCGAGGAGATGGACAATGTACTGCTGCTCGACATGGCGATCCATACCTTCGATGCCGCCCGTTTCGTTTCCGGCAAAGTGCCGGTCTCGGTCTATTGCCTCGAGAAGAACCCTGTGGGCTCCTGGTACAAGCATGGTGCATCGGCTCATGCGCTCTTCGACTTTTCCGACGATGTCGTCTTCAGCTATCGGGGCTCCTGGTGCGCTGAGGGACGGCGCACGAGCTGGGAAAGCCAGTGGCGGCTGACCGGCAGCAAGGGCATGCTGACCTGGGATGGCGAGGAGGATTTCGAGGCCACCATTGCCGGCCATGAGCCGGGGCTGCTGCATGGCTTCACCCCAATCGAGGTTCCCGGCCCGAAGCATGAGGAGGAGACGCATGGTCATGCCAGCGTCATCGCCTCCTTCATCGAGGCGATAAAGACGGGCAAGCCGCCCGAAACCGAAAGCCGCGACAACATCCGCAGCCTCGCCATGGTTCTCGGCGCTATCGAGAGCGCCAAGACGGGCCGGCGCGTCGACATTTCAGCACAAGGACAGTGACATCATGACTAATCCGGCAAAGGCCATCCGCATCGGCACGATGATCAGGGCGACGAACGAGGATGCCGCCCAGGGCATTGCCAAGATCGCCGATCTCGGTTTCGAGAGCTTCGAACCCTTCTTCTGGCAGACGACCAACGGCCAGAAGCTCGGCGAGCTCGGCAAGCGCTGCCTCGACGCCATCGGCGGCCGCGACATCACCATCTCGACCCTCGGCATGTTCGGCAATCCGCTTGAAGAGCGCGAGATGGACCTGCAGACGCTGCAGGGCTGGAAGGACTGCATCGACAACGCCCACCATTTCGGCGCGACCTGCGTTGCCGGTTTTACCGGGCGCATCCGCAACAAGCCGCTCACTGACAGCCTGCCGCGCTACAAGCAGGTGTGGAGCGAGCTTGCCAAGCGGGCCGCCGACAAGGGCATCAGGATTGCCTTCGAGAACTGCGCCATGGACGGCAACTGGGCGACCGGCGATTGGAACATCGCGCATAATCCCGATGCCTGGGAACTGATGTTCAACGAGACTCCGGACGACAATATCGGGTTGGAATGGGAGCCGTGCCATCAGATGGTCTATCTGATCGAGCCGCTGCCGCAGATCCGCAAGTGGGCCAAAAAGATTTTCCACGTCCACGGCAAGGATGCGACGATCCGCTGGGATGTCATCAAGGAGCACGGCATCTTCGGCAAGGAGCAGTTCGTCTTCATGCGCACGCCGGGCTTTGGTGACAGCAACTGGACCGACATCATTTCCGAGCTGCGCTTGGCCGGCTGGTCCGGCTCCATCGACATTGAGGGCTGGCATGACCCGGTCTATCGCGATGCGCTCGAAATGACTGGCCAGGTTCATGGCCTGAACTATCTCAAGGCAAGCCGGGGTGGGGACTTCATCGAGTAATGCATGCATCCGCAAAACTGCATCGATTTAGGAAGCAAGTTGTGCGTTAATGAAATGCCCTGAGTGATCGACGCTTAGGGCATGACGGGATACCCAACGGAGGAACTGTCGAGCGTCCGCACCTTGTCCCATGGGACAGGCGGGCGCTTGGCGCAGGTGAGAGGAAAACGCCGATGGCAGCGCGGGCCATGTCATCGGACAGATACCGTCAAGGTTCGCATGGTGGAGGAGAATGTATGAATATTTTTTCGAAGCTGGCGATCTCCGCCGGCATGTCGCTTCTGCTTGCCGCCGGTGTGGCGCAAGCGCAGAACAAGACATTTAACGTCTGGTGGTTCGAACTGCCGGATACTTCGCAGGCCAAGGCATGGACCAAGGCGCTGGAAGAACTGAAAGCAAAGCATCCCGACGTTACGATCAATTTCGAACAGAAGACTTTCGAGCAATTGCAGAAGGCAGGCAGCCTCATCCTCAACTCGGATCAGGCACCTGATGTTCTGGAGTACAACAAGGGCAATGCCACGGCTGGCCTCGTCGCCTCGCAAGGTCTGCTGACGCCACTCGACGATCAATTCAAGTCGCGAGGCTGGGATAAGATCCTCAACGAAACCAATAGCCAGCTCAGCAAATACGATGGGAACGGAATCTACGGTTCGGGCCCAATTATCGGCATTCCCGTTTATGGCGAATTCGTTTCGGTTTTCTACAATATCGACATGTTCCAGGCTAACGGCGTGAAAGTGCCGACCACGCTGGACGAGTTCGAAGCTGCATTGGACACTTTCAAGAAGAAGGGCATTACACCGCTTGCCTATGGTACGGTGGATTCCAACGCACAGCATCTGGTCTATACGCTTGCACTGACGCAGGCTGACGACACCTGGGTCAAGAACTATCAGGGGCTCAAGGCACCGCTTGATACCAAGCCCTTCCTGTTTGCCGCTGAGAAGATCGCCGACTGGGTGAGCAAGGGTTATATTTCGAAGGATTCGACCGGCCTGAAGGGTACCGGCGGCGCCGACAATCTCTTCTCATCGGGCACAGCTCCGATGTTTGTCAGCGGCACCTGGAACAACGGCAACTTCGCGAGTTCGATCAAGAACTTCAAGTGGAGTCAGTTCATCTTCCCGACCCCGAAGTACAGCGTGGGTTCGACCGGCAACCTGTTCATGGTGCCCAAGAGCGCCAAGAACAAGGATCTCTCGTACGAGTTCATTGATCTCGTCCTGCGCAAGGAAAACCAGAACATGCAGGCCAATCTCGGTGGCGTTGCCATTGCCGCCGATCCGGCCTCGGTCACCGACGAAGTCGGCAAGCGCAACGTCGAACTCTTCAACCAGATCTCCGGCAAGGGTGGCCTCGGCTTCTACCCGGACTGGCCGGTGCCTGGCTATTACGAACTGCTGATCCAGGCGACGACCGGCCTGGTCAATGGCTCGACCACGCCTGATCAATTCGTTGTACGCCTGAAGAAGGCCTATGACGACGTGCAGGCGGCCCAATAACACCATCGGCGACAATCACAACGGCGGGACGGCTTTCATGCCGCCTCGCCGTATCGGACTGGAGGAATTCGATGGAGAATTCGAGGAGCGCCGGCAAAGCGGGGTACTATTTCTACATGATCCCCGGCATGCTGGGGTTTGCGGTAGTGGTGCTCATTCCGCTTATTGCCAATTTCGCGATCAGCTTCACGACATGGAAGGGCGGCGTCATCCCGCCTCGCTATGTTGGTTTTGAGAACTATCAGAGGCTACTCCAGGATGCCGCCTTCTGGGGCTCGATCCAGCATACGCTGCTGTTCATCATCTCGATGACGATCGTGCCCATTCTTCTGGGGCTGGTGCTGGCGGCAGTGTTGTTCGACTATATCAGTGCACAGTTCAGCGAGACATGGTCGAGTTTCTTTCGCGCCGGCTTCTACCTGCCGCAAATCCTGCCGCTGACCGCGGTTGGTATTCTATGGGGATGGATCCTCAATCCCATCGGCATCATCAACGCGGTGCTGAGGGCGATCGGCCTTGATTTCATGGCGAAGAACTGGCTGGGGGATGCAAACTATGCCCTTTGGGCGGTTTCAGCCGTCATCGTCTGGGTTCAGGTCGGCTATTGCCTTGTCGTCTTCATGTCCGGATTGGCGCGCGTCGATCCGTCGCTTTACGAAGCCGCCGAGCTCGACAATGCGAGCTGGTTCGGTCGCTTCCGCTCTATCACCATTCCCATGCTCATGCCCGAGATTTTCGTGGTCGCTCTCACGACGCTGATCGCGGCCCTCAAGGTTTTTGCGCCAATCTATGTCCTGACATCAGGCGGCCCGGACAATGCAACGACGGTTCCGTCTTATCTTTCCTACTATCATTTCTTCACAACGAACCGCGTCGGTTATGCCGCATCGATCGCGACGCTACAGACAATCGTGACCATCGTGCTCGGCATCGTGTTCCTGCGCATGCAATCGAAACAGTCCGAGGGAGGGCACTAATATGACAGCTACGTCTTCGCTCTCTAACTCGGTTGCTTCGGTGCATCATCGCCAAGGAAAGGGAGTTGGCCGCTGGATCGTTCTGGCTATCCTGCTCGTCTTCCTGGCCGGAACGTTGTTTCCGTTCTTCCTGGCGGCTTTCAACGCCATCAAGACGCCTTCGGATTATGCCGCCAATGGTCCGCTCGCCTTCCCGCAGAGCTTCGACCTGACGGCGCTCAAGAACTTCTGGGCGACAGTCGATTTCCCCCGGAAGCTCTTCAACAGCATCCTTATCAGTGGATGCACAGCCATACTGGCTGTCGTCCTCAGCCTGCTCAACGCCTATGCCATCGGCATCGGGCGGGTGCGTGGCGGGCAGGCCTTGCTGGTTCTCTTGCTGATCGCCATCATGGCGCCGCAGGAAGCGCTGGTTTATCCGCTTTACTACATGGCAAAGCAGGTTGGGCTGTTCGACTCGATGCTCTCGGTGATCCTGATCCTCGGCGTCCTGCATACCGCTTTCGGCACCTTTCTTCTCTCATCGGTCATGGCGACGTTTCCGCGCGAGATCATCGAAGCAGCGCAGATCGACAATGCGAGCCGCTGGCAAATCCTTTGGTTGGTGATCGTCCCCGTGATGCGGCCCACGCTCGCCGTGCTCGCGACCTTCTTCTTCATCTGGACCTGGAACGAGTTTCTGATCCCCCTGGTGTTCCTGGTCTCCAACAACAACCAGACGGTCTCCGTCGCCATGGGCGTGCTGTCGGGATCGAATACGCAGGAACCAACAGCGATTGCGGCGGCCTCCTTGCTCGGCATCACGCCCACGGTGATCTTCTTCCTGATTTTCCAGCGTACGCTCACACGGGGCGTGGCTGTCGGTGCGGTCAAATAAACCAATGCGGAAAGTCCCGTCCCCTCGGCAATAATCCGAAGGGCCGGGACGGGATGAATGGCAGATCTGGCAAAATTCAAGTTTTCCGCAGGAGGAGAAAGTGGCAGGAATTAACATCAAGTCCCTCACCAAGCATTTTGGTGCCGTGCAGGTTCTCAACGACATCGATCTGACGATCGAGCGCGGGGAGTTCGTCGTGTTCCTCGGCGGCTCCGGCTGCGGCAAGTCGACGTTGCTGCGGATGATCGCGGGCCTGGAGTCGATCACCAGCGGTGAGATCTGGATCGGCGGGCGGCGGGTCGATCAGCTGCCGCCTGGCGAGCGCGGCGTATCGATGGTATTCCAATCCTACGCGCTCTATCCGCATATGACCGTTCGCGACAATATGTCCTTCGGCCTGCGCAACATCAAAACGCCGAAGGCCGAGATCGAACGACGCATCGAGGCTGCGGCGAAGATTCTAGAGATGCCGCATCTTCTGGATCGCAAGCCTTCGGCGCTGTCGGGGGGCCAGCGCCAGCGCGTAGCGATCGGTCGCGCCATCGTGCGCGAGCCCGATGTCTTCCTGTTTGACGAGCCGCTGTCCAATCTCGACGCCGGCCTGCGGACCCGCACGCGCGTCGAGCTGGCGCAGCTGCATGAACGGCTGGGAGCGACCATGGTGTTCGTGACGCACGACCAGGTGGAGGCGATGACGCTTGCCGACCGTATCGTGCTGCTCAACAACAAGAAGATCGAACAGGTGGCCACGCCTGTCGAGATCTATACGCGCCCGGCAACCCGCTATGTCGCGCAGTTCGTCGGCTCTCCCGGAATGAACTTTATTACCATGGCTAGCGTCGGCGAAGCAGGCGGCCTTGCAACTGCGACTTTGCCGGATGGCTCGGTCATCAACACGGCGGTGCCGCTCAACGGTATCGGAGGCTCTGCTTTGACGCTCGGCATCCGCCCGGAGCATCTGGTGGTCACGGCAGCGGAAAAAGGTAGCATTGCCGGTCACGTCGAGACGGTAGAGCGCCTGGGCGACCGCTCGCTCGTTCATGTTCGGCTCAAGGACGGTTCGAAGATCATCGGCACGGATCCGGGCATGACCACCGTCATTGCCGGTTCGCCGATTGCATTTGCCGTCGATGCGGCAAAGGTGTCGATCTTCGATGAGAATGATGTCGCGCATCATTGCGTGAATTGAGGAGAGAATGGCCCGGATGATGTCTGGAATTCATGAATTTTAGGGTTGCCGAATAGTTCGTTGACGAAACCGTCTAATTGGTATGTTATGCCGCCATGTCCACTGCGCACCATAGGAAAAAGCAGCCTCTGTTCGTCCGCCGGCAATTGCTGGAGGTGGCCGCGCGGCTTGCCTCGGAAAAGGGGATGACGGCGGTGACGTTGGACGCCGTTTCCGGTGCGTCGGGTGTCAGCAAGGGCGGATTGCTGCATCATTTTCCCAGCAAGAACATGCTCCTCGAAGCCCTGTTCGACAGCCTGATCGAGCGGCTGGATGCGGCGATAGAGGAGGCGATGCGCGCCGATCCACTGCCGCACGGACGCTTTACTCGCGGCTATCTCCACGCCTGCCTTTCGCTGCGCGACCAGCCGCAGGGAACGAAAGATTGGGCGCAGGTGACGATGGTGCTGCTCAGCGAGCCGCAATTGCGCCAGCGCTGGCATGACTGGGTGCGCGAGCGCAGCGAGGAATATGTCGGAACGGACTCCTCAGTGGATGCGGCAATCGTCAGGCTGGCGACCGACGGGATCTGGCTGGCGGACTTGCTCGGCAGTCAGGACATGGACGAGAGCGCCCGCCACAGGTTGGTCGAGCGGCTGATCGAGCTCACGCAACTTTAGGAACATCGGAGAAGACGGAATGGCGAATGCATCGGTCTATGCAATGCTGCTGGTTGCGATCGTGCTGGAAGTGATCGGTACGACGGCATTGCAGATGTCGCAGCAGTTCACCCGCTTCGGCCCGACGGCCGTGCTGGTAGTCTGCTACACCGCCGCCTTCTATTGTCTTTCGGTAACGCTGCGGGTCATTCCGGTGGGCATTGCCTACGCCATCTGGAGTGGGCTCGGCATCGTGTTGATTTCAGCCGTTGGGCTGGTGTTTTTCCGCCAGAAACTCGATCTTGCCGCCATCGTCGGCCTGGTGCTGATCATCGCCGGCGTCCTTGTCGTCAATCTCTTTTCAAAATCCGTGTCGCACTGAAAAAGCAGGTGTTATCCATGGCCGTTTTTGCCTTTGTCAAATCATCGGGGACGCATTATGTCTTGCGCAGGATGGCTGCTGGAGGCTCGAAAAGCGGCGCTTTTCCAAAGCGCTTTGGACCGCATAACCTGTTCAATTTCAATGGTATAAGAGGAGTGCCGTAATGACTATTCGTGCCGTCGTTTGGGGCGAGAACATCCATGAGCAAACTAACAAGGTCGTCGCCGAGATCTATCCGGAAGGCATGCATACGACGATCGCCAAGGCGCTGAATGCCGATGCCGGTATCGAGGCGACTACTGCAACGTTGCAGGAGCCGGAGCATGGCCTCAGCGAGGCCCGGCTGAAGGATACCGATGTCCTGCTTTGGTGGGGCCACAAGGACCACGGCGCCGTCAAGGACGAGATCGTCGAGCGCGTAGCCAGGCGCGTCTGGGAAGGCATGGGTCTCATCGTCCTGCATTCCGGTCATTTCTCGAAAGTGTTCAAGCGGCTTATGGGCACGCCCTGCGCGCTGAAGTGGCGCGAGGCCGGCGAGCGCGAACGTCTCTGGGTCATCAATCCGCGTCACTCGATCGCCGCCGGACTTGGCGAGCATTTCGAGCTCGAAAACGAGGAAATGTACGGCGAGCAGTTCTCCGTTCCCGAGCCGCTGGAAACGGTGTTCATCTCCTGGTTCCAGGGCGGCGAAGTCTTCCGTTCCGGCATGACCTGGCGCCGTGGCGCGGGCAATATCTTCTATTTCCGCCCCGGCCACGAGACTTACCCGACCTATCACAACGACACCGTCCACAAGGTGCTGATCAACTCCGTGAAATGGGCCCATAATCCGCTCGGCACGCAGGCGAGCATCCACGATGCGCCGAATGTGCCGGTCGAAAAGGCGCTGGAGCCGATCGTCGAGCGTGGCCCAAGACTGCACCAAGCCGGCGAAGCCGGTTATCGCTGAGGTATAATATGCGTCTCATAGTAGTTGGCACGGGCGGCATGGCGAAGAACCATGTGGAGCATTTCGCCCGTATTCCCGGCGTCGAGATCGTCGGCGCCGTCGATACGGATGCGACGAGGCTCACAGCCTTTTGCGATACGTTCGATATCAGGAACCGCTTCTCGTCGCTGGACGAGGCGCTGGCCTGGAATGAATTCGATGCGGTGACCAACGTCACGCCCGACAAGGCCCATCATCCGACGACCCTGCCGCTGCTTGCCGCCGGCAAGCACGTTCTTTGCGAGAAGCCGCTCGCGGAGAACTATGAAAAAGCGCTTGAGATGACGGAGGCGGCCGAAAGGGCAGGCGTCGTCAACATGGTCAACCTGACCTATCGCAATGTCGCGCAACTGCAGAAGGCGCGCGAGATGGTGATCTCGGGCGAGATCGGCACAGTGAAGCATGTGGAAGCATCCTATCTGCAGAGCTGGCTCGTCTCCAGGGCATGGGGCGATTGGCGCAGCGAATCCAAGTGGCTCTGGAGGCTGTCCACCGGTCATGGCTCCAACGGCGTTCTTGGCGATATCGGCATCCATATTCTCGATTTCGCCGCCTATGGCGCGGCGACCGATATCGATCATGTCTTCGCCCGGCTGAAGACCTTCAACAAGGCGCCGGACGAGCGCATCGGCGAGTATACGCTGGATGCGAACGACAGCTTTTCGATGTCGGTCGATTTTGCCAACGGTGCGCTCGGTGTGGTGCATGCGAGTCGTTGGGCGACAGGACATCTGAACGAGCTGAAGCTGCGTATCTATGGCGAGCGCGGCGGCCTTGAGGTGTCTCATAGCCCGAATGGTTCCGAACTGCGCGGCTGCCTTGGCGATGACACCGAAACGGCGACGTGGAGGGTCATCGAGGTGCCGCCGGTGTTGACCAACTATCAGCGCTTCGCCGAGGCTGTTATGACCGGCAGCAGCCAGGACCCGAGCTTCCGCCACGCTGCCAACTTGCAGCGCGTGCTGGATCTCGCCATGGTGACGGAGACGGAGCGGCGCGAACTGAAGGTTTGACGCCGTCTCGGCTTCATCTCGACATTCAAACGGCCGCCTTCGGGCGGCCGCTTCATTAAGGTCCACCCATATTATCGCAATTGCTTGACGGGATACGGAGGCAGGCGCAGCATTCCTCCATGAAAGCTCCGGATACGAGGTTGTGGGAGGAGGTGTTATGTCCACCGAAGAAAAGGTTGCTAGCCACTATACGCATGGATCACTGGAGGAGACGCTCCTTGCGGCACTTACCGCGGGCGGTAAGGATATCGATCATCTCAGCATCGACGACCTTGCTGGGATCGATGAATTCCATCTCGGGCGGCGCGAAGCCACGCGGGAGTTTGCTCGGGACCTCGACGTGAGTGATGGCCTGCGGCTCATCGACATCGGATCAGGGCTTGGCGGGCCGGCGCGCTATATCGCCAGCACCTATGGCTGCGCGGTCACCGGCGTCGATCTGACCGATGAATTCGTCAAGGTCGCCAATGTCCTGACCGAGCGTTGCGGCATGGCCGCGCAGGTGTCGTTTCGGCAGGCGAGCGCTCTGGCGCTTCCCTTTGCCGACCAAAGCTTCGACCGAGCGACGCTGATCCATGTCGGCATGAACATCGAGGACAAGGCGCGTCTGTTTGCCGAGGCGCGGCGTGTGCTGAAGCCCGGCGGCCGGTTTGGTCTCTACGAAGTCATGCAGATGCGCGACGGCGCGCTGCCCTATCCGATGCCCTGGGCGATGACGCCGGAAACGAGCTTCGTCCGCAGCCCCGAAACCTATCGTCAACTGCTCAAAGAGGCCGGCTTCACCGTGGAATCCGAGCAGGACCGCAGCGCTCTGGCGATCCGGATGGCGCAGGAGATGCGTGCCAGCGCTGCCGTTGGCGGTCAGACGCTGAGCCTCGGCGCACTGATGGGGCCGAGGGCGGCGGAGCGCGTGGGCAATGTCGGCATGTCGGTCGGAAGCGGCCTGATTGCGCCGATCGAAATGATCGCCAAGGCCGATTGATGGAAATAGAGTTGGCGGGCGCCCGGATTGACAGAGGCGCTTTCCTGTCTGTATGAAAAATCCAACGGTAATGGATTTCTGCCGGGCCATGGTGGCCGAACCGCTGCCTTGAATTTTCCAGGGAAGCTGATGACTCCTACTCAAAGCGCCTCGAAAGGCGAGGGAGTAGAGTCATGTCTTTTTTATTGCCGTTATCTCTTTCAGATTTCATATCCATTGTCCCCGACAGAGCCAATTTCGGTGCTGCGGGAGGGGCGAAATGATGTCCGCATCTCTGTTCTTTCAATATCGTTTTCAGCAATTTCGCGGCCTGTTCAAATGGGTAGCGCTTGTCGTGCCGATGGCGGTAGCCGTCGGTTCGCTCTGCGCACTGTTTCTGTGGAGCCTGGATAGGGCAACGGCGGGGCGTTTCGAACATCCCTGGCTGATCTTCCTGATGCCCGTTGCCGGTTTCCTGATGGTGTTGGTCTATCAGCGCTTCGGCCGCGGCGCGGAAGGCGGCAACAACCTGATCGTCGATCAGATCCATGAGCCTGGCGGCGGCGTGCCGCTGCGCATGGCGCCCTTCATTCTCGTGTCGACTGTTCTGACGCATTTGGTTGGTGGCTCGGCGGGGCGCGAGGGAACGGCGGTGCAGCTCGGCGGCAGCATTGCGAGCGCCTTCGCGAGGGTTTTCCGCCTCAGTCATGCCGAGATCCGCATACTCCTCATGGCGGGCATAGCTGCAGGCTTTGGCGCGGTCTTCGGGACGCCGATCGCGGGCGCGGTCTTTGCGCTTGAGGTGCTGACGATCGGGCGCATGCAGTATGAAGCGCTGATCCCGAGCCTTGCGGCCGCGATAACAGCCGATTGGACCTGCCATGCCTGGGGCATCGAGCATATCCAGTACCATATCGGCTATCTCTCAGGCACTCCGGCGAGCACGTTCCATCTCGATGCGCTGCTGCTTGTCAAAGTCGGCGTCGCCGGCGTGCTCTTCGGCCTGATGGCGCGCTGCTTCAGCGAGATCTCGCATATAGCGTCTGCGGCCTTCAAGAGGCTCTGTGCTTACGCGCCGCTGCGGCCTGTCATCGCCAGCGCGGTGCTGATCGGTCTCGTCTATCTGCTTGGCACCCGGGAATATCTCGGGCTTGGCGTCTGGTCGCCCAATCCTGCCGACGCGACGATCCTCGGCTTCTTCGATCCGGCTGATGTCGATTACTGGAGCTGGTTCTGGAAGGCAGTTTTCACGATCGTCACCCTCAGCGCCGGCTTCAAGGGCGGGGAAGTGACGCCGCTGTTCTTTATCGGTGCCGCACTCGGCAATGCGCTTGCGGCGATCCTCGGCGCGCCTGCTGATCTCTTTGCAGGTCTGGGTTTCGTCGCCGTCTTTGCCGGGGCCACCAACACGCCGCTCGCCTGCATGATCATGGGCATCGAGCTCTTCGGCGCCACGCATACGGTCTATCTCGCCGTCGCCTGTTTTCTTGCCTACATCTGCAGCGGCCATACCAGCATCTATTTGTCGCAGCGTCTCGGCATCGCAAAGAGCGCGGCCTCCGGCCACATTCCCTCCGGTATCCCTCTTCGCCATATTCGCGACATCGCCATGAATGGACGCAGTGAAGATGATCGCAAAAACAATCAGGCCCCGCCGCCGCTACAACAGGAGCGGGACATTCAATAAGGTCGCTTTGCGATTGTCTCGAGCATTGCGAAGCTGATGATCAAGATGTTTTGATCGGCAATGTCGTGGACGTGAATATCGGCGCTTAACCATAGCGGGAGATTGTCGTGATCTATCTTGTCGTTTTTCTTGGCGCCGGATTGGGTGGCGCTTTCCGTCTCGGCGTCAACGAGCTTGCTGCTCGTCTGTTCGGGGGCGAATTTCCGTTCGGTACGCTTATCATCAATGTCGTCGGCGCATTCATCATGGGGGTGCTGACGGAATATTTCGCCTTCCGTGGCGGAGTGTCGCAGGAGCTTCGGCTTTTTCTGACAACAGGCATTCTGGGCGGGTTCACGACGTTTTCAACGTTTGCGCTGGAGAGCGTCGTGCTTTGGGAGCGCGGCCAATGGATGCCCTTCGTGGCTTATGTCGGCCTGTCCGTTTTTCTGTCGCTAGGGGCCCTGATTGCCGGATTTGCCGTTGTCCGGCTAATAATTCAGGCTCAAACCATCTAGGCGGATGGCTCAAGTCTGTCGTGCCGTATTTTTGCCAATTCTGGGGTGAATTTCTTCGAGAAATCACCGGAGATTCAATCCACGACAAATCACCGCTCGTTGTGAACGGACTCTCTTGCGAAATTCGACTAATCAACTCATATAAACGCTTATTATGATCATCGCATAACAGAGGAGTCCGGCGTCAATCAGGAACGGGCGGGCGAGCATTGAAAGCGTCGAACCTGTTGCTCCCCCGGAATTTCCGTGCAGATTCCCCCTGAGGCAGCCTTCCTCCCTGACCGCCCTAAAGACAGACATGACGGAGAGCCCCTTGAGCGCACCTGCTCCCACTTCCACCGAATCTCATGCTCCGGAACAAACCTTTGGCACAACCGGCATCGCGCCGATGGACCGCCCGAGCGCCCTGACACGTTTTTTCATGGGCATCGTTGCCTGGGCCGAAGGCCTCAATCTGAAATATGCCAAGCTCGGCAATCCGCCGGTCTACAACAGCGCGACCTTCCCCTGGGCGGCCGAGATCGAGAAGGATTATCCGGCGATCCGCGCGGAGCTCGAAAAGGTGCTGCTGCGCCAGAGCGAGCTGCCGACATTCCAGGACATCTCCACCGATGTGAAGACCATCTCGACCGATACCCGCTGGAAGACCTTCTTCCTTCTCGGTTTCGGCGTGAAATCCGAGCAAAACATCAAGGCATGCCCGAACACCTGGGCGGCGGTACAGAAAATCCCTGGGCTGACGACCGCCATGTTCTCCATCTTCGAGCCCGGCAAGCATCTTCCCGCGCATCGCGGCCCCTATAACGGCGTGTTGCGCCTGCATCTCGGCCTCATCGTGCCAGAACCACAGGACCAGCTCGCCATTCGCGTCGACAAGCAGATTTGCCATTGGCAGGAAGGCAAGGCGCTGATCTTTGACGACGCCTACGAGCATGAAGCCTGGAACCACACCGACAAGACCCGCGTGGTGCTCTTCGTCGATTTCGTCAAGCCGCTGAAATTCCCGGCCCGCTTTGTCAACTGGGCCTTGATGAACCTGGCGATCTTCACGCCGTTCATCAAGGAAGGTCTCGACAACCACAAGGAATGGGAAAAAAAGTTCTATGCCGAGGCAGAGGCGTTGAGAAATCGCCCAAGGGCATAATCCAGCCTGGCTTGTGAATTCTACGAAAAACCCCGGAATCCACTGCGGATTCCGGGGTTTTGCTTTTGGTCGGTCAGGCGCAGCCGTTAAGCTGGCTTATCCGCCGCTTCGGTATCTTCGTTATTATCATCGCTTGACTGCGTGGTAGCGGTTTTACCGCCCAGATTGCCAGGCGGCGCCGAGATGGCATTGTCACCATCGAAGCCGGCTTCCTTGAGCAGGCGGTGGCGAGTGCGCGTACGGCTTCGGCTTTCGCCTGGCTTCCGACTCCTCGCGACTCTTGCTGGCGACCGCAATGGTGCTTTCCTGCGCGACGATCCGGTTGTCGCGCGAGCCTCCGTCTCATGCTGCTGGACAGCACGGGTCGAGCCGACGTTGGCGGACTCGCGCACCTGCTTGGCCATGACTTCGCGTTCGGCGATTGCCTGTTCGGCGGCGATGGCTGCAATGGCAGCAACCGCTGCTGCGATGACTATTTTATCGTGCGCACGATTGCCGCGCCCGATGTCATGCCGCCGCCGAAAGCGACGAGGCCGAGATTGAGTGGCTCGGGCCGTTCGTTGGCGACGTGAAGCATGGCAAGCGGGATGCTCGAAGAGCTGGTATTGCCGTAGTTCTCGATGACGCTCAGTGCCGGGCGGCCGCTGCGCTTGGCGATGGTATCGATGATGCGCTGGTTGGCCTGATGCGGCACCAGCAGATCGAGATTGGCGAGTTCAATGCCGGCGTCGACACAAGCGTCCTCGATCGAGCGGGACATGGAGTGCACCGCCTCGGTGAAGACCGCGCGGCCGTTCATGGCGATGACGCCTTCATCCGGCAGAGGGACGAAGAGAAGATCGCCCGGTTCCGGGCGGCCGCTGATGGTCGGACGGCTCGCCGCAAATAGCGGGCTGCGCGCCATGTCGCGGGTGGTCACGAGGCTGGCGGTGGCGGCGTCGCCGAACAGGATGGCGGTGGAGAAATCCTTCATGTCGAGCAGCGGAGACAGCACTTCCGAGGTGACGATCAGCACCTTCGCGTCATTCTGCTGCGCGATGAAATCGTAGGCCTGCTGCAGCGCGTAGAGATAGCCGGAACAGGCGGCGCCCATATCGTAGGCTGCAAGGGACGGCCGCACGCCATCTTCGGCGACCGCAACGGCGACGCGGCTTGCAAGCGACGGCGTGGCGATATCGGGGGTGCCCGTCGCGGCGATGACCAGATCGATGTCGTGGATCGACATCTGGGTCTGGCGCAGCAGATCGCGCACGGCCGCTGTCGCAAGGCTCAACGTGCCTTCTCCCGGACCGACCCAGAACCGGCTCTTGATGCCGGTCAGTGCAAAGATTTCGTCGGCGCGCCGGTTCGGCCAATGATGGATGATGTCTTCGTTGGCGACCCGGCGGGCGCCGGTCGCAAAGCCGATGCCGCTGACGGCTATTTCCGAGAAACTGCCGGAATGACGGCGCAGTGCCGGAATGGAGTGCGATTTCAGGCGGCGCAGCACGAATTTGTTTTGCGTCTCCGAGGCGAGAGCGAAGTTCTGTTCGCTCGTATCCCGGTTGGCGTCAACAGTCAGAAGCGTGCTGTCGGTGGCGATCTGGTCACCGATCCTTGCGAAGACCTCGAGCACGACTCCGCCGATATTGGCACAGATTTCCACCGAGGCCTTCGTCGCCTCGACGACGGCCACGAGCTGACCGACCTCGATCGTGTCGCCCGGCTTGACCAGGAGATCGGTGATCAACACGTTCTCGTCGGCGGGACCGGAGCCGATTGCCTTGATGGCGGCGGTCGGGCCGCTATCATCCTCTTCGTGCCAGGTGACCTCGCATTCGAGAACCTCGGCCATCAGGTCGACGAGCTTGCTGTAGGACGGCAGCATTTCGAGCTGGTTGCGGAAATTGAAGGGAACATGCGCGTCCGAGCGGGCAAGCCTGCGGACGACGACGGGAACGTCGGCCTTTTCGGTGACGGTGGCGACGATCTCGGCGCCCATGCCGACAGTGCGGTTGTCTTCATGCACGACGATCAGCCGTCTCGTGCGCTTGGCGCTTGCCAACACTTCCCTTTCATCCCACGGCGAGATGGAGCGGAGGTCGATCACCTCGACGGAAAAGCCCTGCGCTTCGAAGGCCTTGGCGGCGTTGGCACAGAGAGACACCGTGTTGCCGTAGCTGACCAGTGTCAGGTCGCGGCCGCGGGCAGCGTAGCGCGACAGGCCCGGACGGACGAAATGCTTGTCGAGATCGGTCGAGGTGCGGCCGTCGGAATTGTTGAGCACCGCTTTCGGATAGAGGAAAACGGTGGGGCGCCTCGATTCGAACGCGGCATTCAGCAGGCCGGCGGCATCGCCGGCACTGGAGGGCATGACGACATCGATGCCGGGCGTATGGGCCAGCATGCTTTCGAAGCTCTGCGCGTGGAATGGCCCGAGGCCGGGCTTGTAGCCGCCGCAGCTCACCATCAGGATCACGGGAGATTCCCAGGCGCCCTTGGTGCGCCAGTACATGCTGCCCATTTCCGAGACGATCTGGTTATAGGCGAGCGGCAGGAAATCGGCGAATTGCAGGAAGGCGACTGGCCGTTGCCCGGCGAGCGCCCGGCCGACGGCGGTGCCGACGATGGTGGATTCGGTGAGTGCTGCGTTGCGAACGCGCTCGGGATATTTGGTGCTGAGGCCGCGGGTGACGCCGAAGACATCGCCCTTGGGATCTTCGATATCCTGGCCGAACAGCACGACTTCGGGATTGGCGGCCAATTGCCTGTCGAGCACGCCGTTCAGCGCCTCGCGCATGGTCAGCGTTGCTTCGCGCTCGAGACCGCGATACTCCGCCGTTTTGGCGAAGGAGGCAGGGTATGGGGCTTTTGCGTCCGGCTCGACCTCGGGTGCATCTTCCTTGCGGGCGAGTGCGGCTTCCGCCTGCACTTCGGCTGTCAGTTCCTGTTCGATCTTCTCGAGCGCATCAGCGCTGACGCCCGCTTTTTGAAGCATCGCCCGCAAGTTTGGAAGTGGATCGCGAGAAGAGCCCGATTCGATTTCCAATAGGGTGCGATAGGTCTTCTGGTCGTCGGCATTGGTATGGTCGGACAGGCGCTCGAGATTGAGAAGCACGATGCTCGGCGTACGGTTGTTGCGGCTGTGGCGAACGGCCTTGCGGAAGGCCTCTCGCGAGGCCGGCAGATCGTCGCCGTCAGTGCGGATGATGTCGATGCCGTAGAAGGAGGATGCGGGGCCATCGGGCAGATCGAAGAAGGTCTGCTTGCTGGTCCGTGTCGAGATGGAGAAACTGTTGTCCTCGACGATGAAGACAATCGGATACTGGCTGCGAACCGCTTCTGCCACGGCCTCGAGGAACTCGCCCTGCTGGGTCGTACCGTCGCCGACGCAGCAGATGGCGATCGGCATGCCGGGCTTGTATTTCAGCGATGCGGCGACACCAACCGCATGCAGCGCATTGTTGCCGACCGGGCCGACGATGGAGGTGATGTTGAGCGCGCGTGAGGATAGATGCGCACTCATCTGCCGGCCGGCGGAATGGGAATTGGCTGTGGCGAGCAGGCTCGAGAAGAACTCACGAATGGGCATGCCGCGCGCCAGCATCAGGGCCTTGTCGCGATAGTGCAGATGCAGCCAGTCGTCGTCATGGAGGAATTCGTTGAGCAGCGCCGTCGACTCGTGCCCGGCGCCGGAGACATGAAAATGTGCTATGCCTTGCTTAATGAATTCTCGCTCAAGCCTATCTATTTCTCTAGAAATAAAGAATATTCTATGGAGTTGCTTGAGGTATTCTGTGGTAAACCTCCCTTCCATCTCAATGATTTTCCTAATCTTTCATCATGAATAATTTGTGTGGACCTAGGTAACCCCCCCGGGTGCCTTTTTCAATACACGTTAAATGACAATATCCACTCGAATTGAAATGGATTTACGTGCTTTGGCCCGGCCGGGATTCGTGGCAGCCGATGCCCTTTGCTGAGCGAGTTCGACATTTTTCCCACCCGGAAATTCGGATTGGTGCAACGAACCGGAGGGGGGCTAGCTGGATTTGCGGATCGGTTCGTTGGCCTGCTCGCGGGCGGCAGCCGCCTTTGCAGCCAGCTCTTCCTTGTCCCGCAATTCCTTCGGCTTCTTGCCGATAATCTGCTTGGCGCCCTTCTTGGAAAAGGGTTGCACAAGCTGGGCGAGGAAACTGTCGGCGACCTTGCCGGTGATGCCGATGTCGGTGGAGGAGGGGCGGGGCGGATTATAATAGGTGCCGAGGATCTGGTCCCAGATGACAAGGTTCTCGCCGTAGTTGGTGTTGCCCTCGGCAAGCAGCTTGGAGTGATGCCAACGGTGAAGGCGCGGAGTCGACAGGATCCAGTCGAGCGGACCGGTGCGCACATCGATGTTGCAATGGGTCAGAAGGCCGATAAAGGCCGTGACGGCGCCGATCCACAGGAAGACCGGCAGCGGCGCGCCGAGCAGATAGAGCGGGATCTGGCTGAGCGCGATCTTGAACAGGCTGTCGATGATATGAAAGCGCCCGGTATTGATGACCCATAGGCGTTCGACGCTGTGATGCAAGGCATGGAAACGCCAGAGCGACAGGTGCTCGTGGGCCAAGCGATGGGCGAGATAGAGGCCGAATTCGGCGATGACGAGTCCCAGCACGACCTGCAAGGCCATCGGCAATTGATCCGGCCAGATATTTGCCTTGTGGCTCAGGAAAGGTTGCGCAACGATTGCCACCGCCATCGGAAATGACGTGCCGATGGCCGCCGCGATCTGTACGGCACCCTTGCTCAGCAGCGTATGCGCGAGGTTGTTGAACGTCTCGCCATCGGCATCGAGCCAAGTCTCCTCATAGGGCATGAGCCGCTCGAAGAGCGCGATTGTCGCAACGACCGAGAGATAGACGACATTGAACCACAGCAGATGCATCTGCGAATGGAACGCGAAATACGAACCCGTCAGTCCGGCGCAAAAGATGGCCGGCCACAACAGGGATGAAACAGCAGCGTAGAGACGCGAACTGCTCTGAAATGTCATGCCACTATCCTCGGATCGTCATCAGGTGGGTTGGCGCGAATATAGGCGATATGTACCGTGATGATTGCGGCCACGGAAGCGGAATCTTGAGTGGAACAGAAGTGTTTTTGTTTCATTATATTGCTGACACCGATCGAGTTCGCCATCCTCGGTTGCTCCACGTCGGGAATCCGGCTCGTCCAACGACTGTTCTAGGGAAGGCTGCCCTGACGGCAATGAAAAGGTGTCGGAATTGGATATTCCTTCCAAGTTCAGAATTCACGAGACCGAACATTGGCTCGTGAACCATCGCATTGACACGGTCCTGCCGGGTTACCTGATGGTCGGCTCCAAGTCGGGAACCAACGCGTTGTACGATCTGCCGACCGGAGCGCTTGTATCGCTTGGGCCTCTCCTTGCCAGGGCGCAGCGGGAAGTCGAAACCCTGCTTCGTCCCAAGCGTGTCTATATCGGCCGTTACGGTCATTCGCCGGGGCATCCGATCCATTTCCATATCATACCGGTCTATGATTGGCTTGAGACCCTGTTCTGGAAGGATGAGCGCTATCGAGCTCTCGCCTCCTTCGGCAGGCCTGCTGCCGAGCCGGAGACGGATGGGGCCGAGCTGACATTTTACATCTGGCGGGAGTTTTGCGAAGCACCAAATCCACCGCAGGTGACGGGGCCGATGGTTTCGGATGTTGTCGAGCTGATGCGAAGCGCGTTCTTGGTTGCATAGAGGAAACCGAACGCGTCGTGTGCTGCCGAAAATCCCTTTGGCATCGAAACACCACGCCAGAGGGGCTCTGGCTGGTTAGCCGAACGTCAGCTTGCTCTTCTGCTGCCCGACTTCGTCGAAATTCTCGGGGCTAAGCCAGCGCTCATATCCGGCCTTCAGTCTCGGCCAATCGGCATCGATCATCGCGAACCAGGCGGTGTCGCGGTTCAGGCCCTTGGCGACCATATGCTGACGGAAAATGCCCTCGAAGGTGAAGCCGAAGCGTTCGGCGGCACGTTTTGACGGTTCATTGAGATTGTTGCACTTCCATTCGAAACGGCGGTAGCCGAGCGTATCGAAGACGTAGGATGCAAAGAGATAGAGGGTTTCGGTGGTCGCGCGGCTGCGGGCGATCGCCGGCCCCCAGAGGATGCTGCCGATCTCGATGACGCCGTGCGTGCTATCGATGCGCATCAAGGCCTGGCGACCTTCGGCACGGCCTGTCCGCTTGTCGATCACCGCAAAGAACAGGGGATCCGTGCTGGAGGCAGATTTTTCGAGCCAGGGAGAAAAGGCAGCATAATCGGCAGGCGCATCCTCGAACAGATAGCGGAAGCGATCCTCGGCGCCGGGAGCCTGTGCCGAGGCAAACAGCTCCGCGCCGTGGCGCGCCGGATCGAGCGGTTCGATCCTCACATAGCGACCTTCGAGGGTGATTCTTTCAGGGCGTGGCACGCCGCTCCAGTTGGCAAGATCCATGTCAAAGTCCTTTGGTCATCAAATGCAGTTCAGCGAATCCGGCCCGATCCTATCAGGTCCGAGAGCGATTGCGGTAGCGCGATCCCGTCGGGCATGCCGGGCGCGGCTTGCGCCGGGGCCAGCTGGCTTCTTATGGGCAGGACGCCGGCCCAGACCGGGTAGTCCGCTTCGTCGATGTCGCCCGGCGGGCCGTTGCGGACCTTGGCAGTCGCCTCGTCGATTTTCATCCGCAGTACCGATGTCGCCTTCGCTTCCTGCCCCGTCATCGGCCTCAGGCTGTCCCAGCGGCCGGGAAACAGGTCTTCGATAAGGCGGCGCAAGGCATCGGCTTTCTCCTCGACGTCATCAACCAGGCGTGCCGTGCCGAAGACCATGGCGGAGCGGTAGTTGACCGAATGATTGAAGGCGGAGCGGCCGAGCACATAGCCGTCCATGATGCTGCAGGTCAGGCAGACTGGCATGTCTTCCGCCGCACGCAGGAAGCGACTGGCGGCCGAGCCATGCCAATAGACGTATTCGCCTTCGCGCCAGTGCAAGGTCGGTGTCACATACGGCGCACCATCGATGACATAGCCGACGTGACAGAGAGGAGAGGCATCCAGAATGGCGTGGACTTCGGCGCGGGCGTGGCTGCCGCGGCGGGGGCTGCGCCGCACGCGGCTGCGCTCAGTGGTCGGGTAGTCTTCTGTGGCGGGCGGATAGTGATCGGCCATGTCTTCCTCATCGATTGATCGTTGATCTCTGCCAGCAAAGAGGTAGGCTATAAACAGCCAGTTTCTCGATTTTTAACAGACCAGTTGGAGCTTGATGACATCTGTAGCGCAATGGCCGGCGCTCGACCGGACCTCGGGTGATCTGGAAGGGCAGGTCTATCGCGTGATGCGCGACCGTATCCTTCATGGGCAGATGCCAGCGGGGCAACGCGTGCCCTCGACGCGGGCGCTGGCCATCTCGCTCGGTGTCGCGCGCTCAACCGTAGTCAACGCCTATGACCGCCTGAAGGCGGAGGGCTATCTGCAATCGACGACAGGTGCCGCAACCCGCGTTGCGGCTTTCTCGACGCCACCCCTGCAGGGGCAGGTCGCAGCGCCACCGCCCACCTCGCTCCAGACCACAGAGTTCGCCACGGGTGGGTTGTTCGCGCCCGGTGTGCCAGATGTCTCCGCTTTCCCCCATGCCGCCTGGGCGCGATGTCTCGGCGCCCGCGGCCGGTCACTTCGGGTGCATGATCTCGGTTATGGCGCCCATGGCGGCATTCTAGAATTGCGCGCTGCAATCCTCGACCATATTTCGGCGACGCGCGGCGTGATCGCCCGTCCCGAACAGGTGTTGATCGTGCCTTCGACCGGCGCGGCGATCAGCCTGCTTGCGAGCGTTCTGCTCTGGGCAGATCATCCGAACGGTGGCTTCGCATGGATCGAGGATCCCGGCTACGCCACCGCGCACGCATTGCTCCGGATGGCGGGTGCCGCTCTGGTGGCTGTGCCCTGCGATGAGGAAGGGATCGATATTGCCCGTGGGGACGGACCGCCGCCGCGGCTGATCTACGTCACACCCTCGCATCAATATCCGACCGGCGTGACCATGAGTCTGTCACGCCGCCTTGCGCTACTCGAATTTGCCCGCGCCACGGGCGCGATCGTGCTGGAAGACGATTACGACAGTGAATTTCAGTATGCCTCCCGCCCGATCGCCGCGTTGCAGGGCATCGATCGTGGCGAAGTGGTCGCCTATCTCGGCACATTTTCGAAAACGCTCGCGCCCGGTCTGCGCGTCGCCTATGCCGTTGTGCCTTCCAGGCTCGTGGCGACCGTCGAGGCAGCGCAACGGCTGAGAGGGGCGGTCGTGCCTGTTCATATCCAGGCAGCCCTTGCCGACTTTATCGACGAAGGTCGGTTTCGCGCGCATCTCAGGCATATGAATGCCGTTTACGCGGAACGCATGGCCGCTGTTGTCTCCGCCCTCAATCGTCATTGCGGCGCGTGGCTTGATGTCGGCGAAGGCAACGGAGGCCAGCAACTGGCGAGTTGGTTCCGGGACATCGCCGTCGATGACGTCGCGGCCGTTCGCTCCATCAATTCTCACGGCTTCGCATTGCGGGCCATGTCGTCGCTGCATCTCGGGCCATCGCGGCCGGGGATGTTGTTTGGTATCGCCCGCATGGAGGCTGCTGCGGCGAATGCGGCGGCGGAGAGGATTGCCAGGCTGCTTGCGATGTCGGCAGCTGACTGAGACGCGGAGTTGGTGTGTCCTTTAGACCTGGTTCCAGCGACGGATGACCGGCTCGGTCAGGTCGTGTTCGTAGCCGAGCACGCTGATGCTTGTCGTGTCGAGCACCAGGCGTGCGCCGTCTTGCGGGGGCAGGCCGACCCAACGGGTGGCAAAGACCCGCAGGAAATGGGCGCTGGAGAAGATCAGGACGGAGCCGTCGATGGCGCGAAGTTCGCCGATGATCCGGTCGGCGCGCGCACCGACATCGGCTGCCGTCTCGCCGTTCGGGCAGCCGTCGCGGAAGAGTTGCCAGTCGGGGCGTTCGGCCAGGATCGCCTTGGTGGTGATGCCCTCATAGGCGCCGTAGTCCCATTCCGCCAGATCGTCCTTGACAATGCGCCGACCGCCGAAACCCGCCAGCGCGCAGGTATTCTGGGCGCGTTGCGACGGGCTCGACCAGACAGCGGCGAAATCGATGGCAGGCAGACGCCCGGCGACTTTGCGGGCGGCTTCTTCGCCGGCGGCGGTCAAAGGAATGTCGGTTCGGCCCGTGTGCCTGCCGGAAAGGCTCCACTCCGTCTGCCCGTGCCGCACCAGATAGACTTCGGGATGGGCGCTGCTCATGTGACCGTTTCTCCAATTGGCTGATGATGCCGAATTCTTCGCATCCGCGAAGGGTCCTGTCGAGGGGCGAGATCCGGCGACATGCGCGACAGTGGTGGGCTTGGCGGAATTCGCGATTGAGGAGGTCATATTCCCCTGCAGGCCCGAAGAGGCTCGCAGGGGAACATGAAATATCACCGCTTCACCGCACGGCGGACGCTGTAGAGCAGAATGGCGAGGCAGCCGAACAGCAGGAGAACTGCCCCCGCGAGCGGCGGCATGGCGAGAAATTCAACCGCGCCCGCAATTACGAGGATGAGGATCAGGCAGAGGGTCGCGAGGCTGCCGTCGTCGATGAACATGCCGATGAGCTCGGACAGGGCGATACGGAGCACGGTCATTGGGCTGCCTTTGCTGTGGGCGTGCCGGTGGAGCCGCGCAGGCCGCGAAGAATGGCGAAGGAGGCCAGCGAAACGATCGCAAAGATGGCGATCAAGGCGAGATCCGCGCCCGGCCAGCGAGTGCCGATGCCTTCACCGGTCCAGAAAATGCCGAAGCTGGTGAGCATCAGGCCGACGACGAATTTGAGGGTATTTTCCGGCACGGTGGCAAGCGGACGATGCACCAGCAGCCCGATCAGCATGACCAGAACGAAGGCGGCAAGGGCGCCGAGACCGGCATAGAGCGTCAGGCCATGCGCGCCGCCGACGGCGATGACGATGAAGACCACCTCGACGCCCTCAAGCAGCACCGCCTTGAAGGCGGCGAGGCCGGCAAGGTAGTCGGCGCGGCGATCCGTGGATTGCGCTTTCAAGGATGCGGTCTCCTTCGAGAAGGCCGCTTCCTCGTCATGCAAGGCGATGACGCCCAGGGACCGGAGAATGGCTTTGCGCAGCCAGCGCATCCCGAACAGGATCAGGAGAACGCCGACGACGAATTGCAGCGTTGCGATGGGCACGAGCGCCAGCAACGGCCCGAAGATGAGGACGAGGGCCGCCAGCACGGCGAGCGCGAGCGCGGCACCCGTCAGCGCCGGGCGCCAGCTACGCGTGACCCCGACAGCAAGGACGATGGTGAAGGCTTCCACGACCTCGACGAAAGAACCAAGGAAGGATGCCGTCACAGTGGAGAGAATGGGTGTGAGGCTGCTCATGAAACGATTCCCGAATGACGATGAGGACTTTGATTTCGCATGGTCTTCTCCGTAGATTTTCTTCGTGCCCTGGGTTAACTTGCGCCCGAGGCCGAATGGCCGCCGCATGATGCGAGCCTTGGCTCGCACCGGACGCCTCGACGTTCACTTCCGTTTCCTTGTGCCGCGTTTGCTCCAGGCCTTATCGATAGAACCGCGCAGCATGCTGAGTTGATCAAGGCTATCGAGGGCTGCTTCCTTGTTCCTCGCTGCCAGTGCAACGATCATGGCTTCGATCAGAACCATCGTGCCGCCATGCATGGCGAGATGATCGGCATTGCCACGCGGCAGGGGAAGGATCTCCGCCACCTTGCCTGCAACCAGCGGGCCGAGGTCGTCGCTGATCAATATGACCGGCACGTCATGCCGAGCGGCGTGATCGAGGAGGATATCGACTTCGCGATAGAGCGGCGCATAGGCCATCATCAGCACCGCATCGCCTTTGCCGACCCACAGGAGGCGATCCGCCAAGGCAATGCCCGAGACGGAGAGGGCGTTCGTCGGCAGGCCGATGCGGTTGAATTGCAGGCTGGCATAGTCCGCCATGGCGCCCGAGGGGCCGATACCGAAGACATGGCGCCGCGCCGCGCCAGCCAGAATATCGATGCAACGCTCAAAGCTTACGGTGAACTGCTGATCCCGCAAAGCCTCCAATGCCTTTTCGTGGATGCTCATCACGTGGCGAAGCGCATCGCCACCCGTCTCGGCCAGCGTCCGCTCCATCCGGTCGCCGGGTGATGGCATGCCCGTCAGTTCGGAGAGCAAGGCGGCACGCAGCGCAGACAGGCTTTCGAAGCCAAGCGCACGTGCGGTGCGCACGACGGTCGCGTCGCTGGCGCCGGCACGCTCGGCAATCTGGGCGGCGGAATTCAGCAGGACCGCCTGCTTCTGGTCGATGAAGAAACGGGCGATGCGCTGTTCCGCCGGGGCGAGCGCATCGAGCGCTGCGAGAACCCGGCTTTCGAAGGTCTGCCGCTCCTGCGTCTTCTCCGTCATTCGTGCAATTCCGTTTCGTAGTAAATGCTACTCCTATTAATATTAGTAGCATTTACTACTTAGTGATGACAACAGGATTCAGCACATGCCTCGCCGCGTAGCGAAGCATGTGCTGTTCCAGTCGATCACGGAAGGCGGCTGGGTCGGTCTTGAACTATGCCGCCAATGCCGCGCGCACGGCAGGGATGACCTTCTGGCCGTATAGTTCGATGCAGCGCATCAACTTGTCGTGGCCGAGCGGACCGGCGCTGTACTTCAATTGAAAGCGGTTGATGCCGAGCGTCTTGATGACCGGGGCGAGCTTGGCGGCGACCGTTTCCGGCGAGCCGACATAAAGCGAACCTTTTTCGATCTCGTTTTCGAATTCGTTTCGGGTCATGGGCGGCCAGCCGCGCTCGCGACCGATCCGGTCGCGCATAGCCTTGTAGCAGGGCCACAATTCCTCGCGGGCCTGATCGTCGGTGTCAGCGATATAGCCCGGCGAATGGATGCCGATCGGCCTCACAGGCTTGCCCAGTTGCGCGAAGGCCCGATGATAGAGATCGACGTAGGGCTGGAAGCGATAGGGGCTGCCGCCGATGATCGCCAACATGAGCGGCAGATCATATTGGGCGGCACGGACAACCGATTCCGGGCTGCCGCCGACGCCGATCCATGTTTTCAGATGGCCGCTCTCGATGGTCGGGAAAACCCGCTGGTTTTGCAATGGCGGGCGGATGCTGCCCTGCCAGGTCACCGGCTCGTTGGACAAAAGCGCCGCGAACAGGTCCAGCTTCTCCTCGAAGAGCTGTTCGTATTGCGACAGCTCGAAGCCGAACAGCGGGAAGGATTCCGTAAACGACCCCCGGCCGAGGATCACCTCGGCCCGACCGTTCGAGATGGCATTGAGGCTGGAGAAGCGTTGGAAGACGCGGATCGGGTCATCCGAGCTCAGAACAGTTACGGCCGATCCCAGATGAATGTGCGAGGTGCGGCTGGCGATGGCGGCCAGTATGGTCTCGGGCGAGGAGACGGCGAAGTCCTCACGGTGATGTTCGCCGATGCCGAAGAAATCGATGCCGCGCTGATCGGCAAGGACGCCTTCCTCGACGACGTTGCGGATGACTTGCGCGTGCGGCAGCGGCGCGCCGTTGTCGTCAAAGGTCACGTCGCCGAAGGTATCGAGTCCGAATTCGACATTATTTGTCGTCATGATTTTTCCCGTCGTCTGTCCAAATAATATTGAGGGGGCATGTAGCGCCGTTCCGGATCGTCAACTACCCGGAAAGTTTCGGCTGAAACCTTCGAGGAATTCGATATGGCAATGGCAATCGACCGCATTCCGCAGTGTCGGCGTTGCGTTCGGCGATACTGCCTCCAATATTAGCTTCGACATCAAGCTGCTTGGCGAGAAGGAGGAGCGCATGATCACGCTGAAAAAGGTCAATCTTACCAAGGCTTTTGCAGCCTTCGACGAGGCTTGGAGCCCGCGCGTCGGTGGCGACATCAACGATTTTCAGGTCAAGCTCGTCAAGCTGGATGGCGCCTTCCATTGGCATCATCATGAAGCGGAGGACGAGCTGTTCCTGGTCGTCAGGGGCACTCTGCGCATGAAGCTGCGGGAGGAAAACGGCGGCGATATCGTCCTCGGTCCGGGCGAATATATCATCGTGCCGCATGGCGTGGAACATTGCCCGGTCGCAGAACCGACGTGCGAAGTCGTGCTCTTCGAGCCGAATACGACGCTCAATACGGGCAATGTGGAAAACGAGCGGACGATCCGCCAGCCTAAGCGACTTTGAATAATCCCAATTGTTTGGCAGCCCCACCGAAACGGGGCTGCCGGCTACTGAGGGCCGCGTATCACTTCTGCGCCAGCTTGTTCGACGGCGTGCGGCAGGCGGCAAATACGTCCAGGCTCGGATCGTAGACTTTCGTCGATATGTCCATCATCCCAAGAACACTATGGAAGATGTTGTCGTGCGAGTGCGTGCCCTCAGGCGCGCGCTTGGACAGACAGGCCATGTCGTAGCCGCCCGCCTTTGCCAGATCGTCGGCCATCCACACCAGCATCGGCACCTGCGTCTGCTGTACAGGCGCGATGATATAGGGCGCGCCATGCAGATAGATGCCATTCTCACCGAGCGACTCGCCGTGATCCGAGAAATAAAGGACAGCTCCGGACAGCGAGTTCGAGCGCTGCTTCAGCTTGTCGATGATCATCGAGACGATATGATCGGTGTAAAGGATCGTATTGTCGTAGGCGTTGGTGATTTCTTCTTGCGAGCAGGAGCCGAAGTCGTTGGCGCGGCAATCCGGACGGAAGCGGCGGAACTCCTCGGGGTAGCGTTGATAGTAGGCCGGGCCATGGCTGCCAAGTTGGTGCAGCACGAGGACGCTATCGCCCTTCACCTTGTCCAGCCAGCCATCGACCTTGTCGACGAGGATTTCGTCCTTGCATTCCCCGTCCTTGCAGAAGCGGGGATCGTTCGAGGGCGGCAGATAGGTGTAGGGGACGCGATCGGTTACATTGTAGCTGCCGGTGTCATTGTCCAGCCAAGTCACGCCGACCTTGGCATGGGTCAGCACATCGAGCAGATTTTCCGTCTCCAGCCCCTTGCGATGGCTGTATTCCGCCCGCGTATAGACGGAGAACAGGCAAGGTATCGAGGTTGCAGTCGCCGTGCCGCAGCTGCTGGTATTGGGGAAGTAGACGACATTGCGCTTCGCCAGCTCCGGATTGGTCATCTTGGCATAGCCGCCGAGCGAAAAGTTCTGCGCGCGCGCGGTTTCGCCCGCCACGATGATCGTGACGCGCGGCTTGCCGTTATCAACAACGCCGACCCTGCGGGCGTCCGTCCCCAATGGGCCTGCGACGACATTTGCATCCCTTTGCGTGTCAATGGCGTAGCGCACCACGCTGGTGATCGGCATGACCGGATTAAGGGTATCCATGAGGTCGCGATGGGCACGACCGACGCCAGCATAAGTCTTGTAGAAGGTGGTGCCGGCAGCGACGAAGACGGCGACGCAGGCGAGAATGACGGCGGTGTTATGGACAAGCTTCTTGAAAATGGGGCGATGGACGATCCGCACCCAGATGATCACCAGCGAGGGCAGAATGCCCGTCAGCAGCACATGCATCGCAAAGCGCGCCGTGATCAGGTGTCCGGCTTCAGCGCCCGTCGACACGGCGGCATTGCGGATCATCTCCTTGTCGATGATCACGCCGAACTGATCGTTGAACCAGGAGGATACCGACGCCACAAGCACGAAGAAGATCAGGACGGGTTTCGTGACATATTTCGCGGAGAACAGCGTGAAGAATGCAAAAATGCCTGCAGAGATACCGGCCACGAAGGCAATGAAGGCAGCAGGTTCGGTCGTGAAATAGCTGTAGGCCTTGGTCCAGAACATCTGGTTCGTCACGAGAAGTACATAAAGAGCGACTATAAGGCATAGCGTAACACTGCCGATGGCCGGCCTGACGAAATGTCGGCCAGAAGATATATTTTTTTCGTTCAATGGTTTTCTCCGAGGCATGTGCTGTCGGCGGGGCCGGAAAACCCGGTGGCGCAAGGCGCAGGTTCGCGTGTTAAAGCCGGCGACCATGGCGGCCGTTCCTGACAAATACCTGAACGACAGACGCTTGAACACAGCTGTTTTGTGGCCGCCGCCTATTATCTTTGCTTTTTGCCGCGCCGACGTCTGAATTTCAGGTCGCCGTCAGAAATCCTCATCATAGCTCCTTGATTGCAATGAGGGAGCAATCGTGCGGGTCTTATTGGTCGAGGACAATCCCACTATCGGCAACGCGATACAGGATCATCTGTGCGCGGAAGGCTGGTCGGTGGACTGGTCGATGACTCTGGAGTCCGCAACGGCCGCCGTCACGGCTCGAGCTTACAACGTCATTCTTCTTGATCTCCGATTGCCCGATGGAAGTGGCCTCACATTGCTAAGGCATGCGGAAGCACGGGCGGATTCGACGCCGGTGATCGTTATGTCCGCCTATGATCAGCTGTCGGATCAGATGACGGCGATGGGTATCGGGGCTGTTGATTATCTCGTAAAGCCTTTCGGGCTTGCCGAGATGACAGCCCGCATCCGCAAGGCAGCTAGGCTCAGTCGCCTGATTCGTCTGCGCAATGCCGGATGAGCGGTGCTGTTTTCAAGATTGGGTGGATGATCCCGAGCGCGTGAAATCCATGACAGCCATCGCAGCCGCAAAGACCACCAACGACAGAAGCCAGCCGAGGACAGCGTCCGACAGGTAATGGGCGCCCATGAGCACGCGCATTATAGGCATGATTACGGAGACGATGGCGAGTGGGATACCGATCGGGAGGCGCCAGCGCTGCGGCAGCAGCAGCACCAGACAGAGGAGCCAACCGCCGGACGAAGCTTCTCCAGAAACGAAGGAGCAATTTCCCAGGCACCGGCCAGCGAACGAACCTGCCTGGACGAAATCCAGTCCGCCGCCAAAGAGGTCCGTGCTGCGCGGCCTCGGTCTGCCGGCATATCCTTTCAGGAACGTATTGACGATCAGGCCGCAACCGATACCCAATGACAGCAGGGCGGCGATATACTGATCCGTTTTCAGCGTTCGCCGACGAGCGCCGTGTTTGCGCCAGAACATGACGAGGATAGCCAGCAAGACAACGACGGCAATATAGGGAAGGGCCAACGTCACATCACGCAGCGCTTCGATAAGGGGATTTCTCGCAAGAGCAAAGGTGCCGCAGATTTTGCCTGCGGCACTCGATGATGCGCAGGGCGCGGCCGTGAAAACGCTCCGAGCTACCCACAGGTCGATACCGGGGAAGCGATTGAAGACGAGCAGCAGCAGCCACCAAAGCGCAAATAGCGCCAAAAATGCCGCGAGGGGTGTGCCTACCGACGTCGTGCGTTTTGTGTATGCAAGGTCACTGTCGTACATCGGCCGGCCACTGTCATAAACAAATCTAAGACAAGCGCCCACCAGTGTTTTTGTAAATCACCGCCATAGCCGCCTCACGGCGGCCCTTACAACAGAAGCCTGACAGCAACCTGAAAGATAGAAATGCCTGAAAAAATCCATTAGCTGGCTAAGTGAATCCGAGGTTGAGTCGGCGGATTGGCTGCATTTCGCCGCTTATTGCGGATTGCCGTCTATTCGCCGACCTTGAAATAGGCCTCCAGCCGATAGCCGTCGGGATCGATCACGAAAGTTGCATAGTAGAACTGGCTGTAATCTGGCCTTATACCCGGCTTGCCGTTGTCTTCGCCGCCATTGGCAAGGCCGGCGGCATAGAAGGCGTCGACGGCTTCCCGGCTTGGAGCGACGAAACAGAAATGCAGGCCGGAACCGCGATCGGCGGGCACCGGCCGCTCCACTTCGCTGACCCAGAACTGGGGCCGTTCCGCGCCATAACCGATGGTGCCGTCGAAATTGCTCAGGCGTTCATAGCCAAGCGTCGAAAGTGTTGCGTCGTAAAACTGCTGCGCCCGCGCCAGGTCTTTGACGCCGATCGAGATATGGTCGAACATAGAAACGAGCTCCCGCCGTGTTGTCTGCGGAGCATTACGGAAATCCGTGCAGCTGGGGAAGCGTCGGATATTCCAAAGTCCGCAGGTCCAATTTGGCCCCACCATCTTGCAACGATTGTGGGAAGTCAACAAAGGCAATGCGATGGATCAGGATGTCGCCCAGTCCAGCCTCTCCGGTTCCAGGCAAGTTGCTTCGATGCTGTCGATATTGGTAAATTGGCCGGCCTGGAGGTTCGATTTTCTGTCGTTCGGAAGCGATCGCAAATTTTTTAAAAGCGCCTGTCGATTTTCCGATGGCCGCTTCGTCGTCAATATGAGCGGGTTCATTTGAGCGGCAATGGTGCCGGCGGCTCGTTTCTGGAGGAATCGTCCCATGCGTTTCATGTCTATCGTCACTTCTACCGATTTCATGCAGCCGACACCGGAGCTTCTCGATGCCATAAACAAGCTTGCCGATCGGGAGATCAAAGCCGGTCGCATGATCGATACGGCGGGCTTGATGCCGCTTGCGACCGGCGCTCGCGTCACCATACGGGATCGCGAGCTGAGCGTTGTCGACGGGCCTTTCGTGGAGGCCAAGGAAGTCGTCGGCGGCTATGCGATCTTCGAGCTGCAGAGCAAGGAAGAGGCCGTGGCGCTGGCGGTCGAGTTCATGCAGTTGCACAAGGATTTCATGCCGGGCTGGGAGGGAACATGCGAAGTGCGCGCCTACTTCGAACCACATGCGGAGGGTGTATGCGATCCGCTCCCCCATGCGGCCGTCGGGCACTGATGATCTGCAATCGGGAGAGGCGGCCGTGACGGCCGTCGGCACCCATCGGACGATCCTCGCCGTGTGGCGGATCGAGCAGCCCAGGCTGATCACGAGCCTGGCGAGGATGCTGCGCGATGTTCCGCTCGCCGAGGATCTGACGCAGGAGGCTCTGGTTGCCGCCCTGGAGCGCTGGCCGGAGGCGGGCATCCCGGAGCGACCCGGCGCCTGGCTCATGGCGACGGCCAAACGCCGGGCGCTTGATCATTTGCGCCGTCGTCAGATGCTCGATCGCAAGCACGACATGATTGTTCGGGACATGGAAGAGGATCAGCAAGTCATGCCGGATCTCGATGCCGCCCTGGATGATGATATCGGCGATGAAATGCTGCGGCTGGTTTTCACTGCTTGTCATCCGCTGCTGTCTCGCGAGGCGCGCGTCGCGCTGGCCTTGCGGATGGTCTGTGGACTGACGACGGAGGAGATCGCCAGAGCGTTTCTCCTGTCGGAAGCGACGATCGCCCAGCGCATCGTCCGCGCCAAGCGGACGCTTTCGGACTCGGGACTGTCTTACGAAACGCCGCATGGCGAGGAGCTGTCGCGGCGATTGGCCACGGTGCTGGAGGTCGTCTATCTGATCTTCAATGAAGGTTACACGGCGGCGCGGGGTGAAAACTGGCTGCGGTTGCAGCTCTGCAACGAGGCGCTGCGATTGGGCCGGGTGCTGACGTCGGTAGCGCCGCAGGAGCCGGAAGCGCATGCGCTGCTTGCCCTGATGGAATTGAATGCTTCCCGCGCGGCGGCGCGGACGGACGCCACCGGTGATCCGATCCTGCTGCTCGATCAAAATCGTGCGCTTTGGGATCAGTTGCAGATCCATCGCGGTTTGCAGGCGCTGGCGCGGGTGCGGGAACTGGGCGGCGCCGGTGGCGTCTATGCCCTTCAAGCGGCGATTGTCGCCTGCCATGCGAGGGCTCACACAGCCGGGGAAACCGATTGGAGACGGATTGCCGAACTCTATGCGGAGCTCGCCGCGATCCTGCGCTCTCCGGTCGTGGAGCTCAACCGCGCCGTCGCCATCGGCATGGTCGACGGCCCCGAGGCGGCGCTGGAGCTCGTCGAGCGACTCGCGCATGAGCCCGCATTGAAAGGCTATCATCTCCTGCCCAGCGTTCGCGGTGATCTTCTTTATAAGCTTGGCCGGTATGACGAGGCGCGTTGCGCCTTCGAGGCGGCTGCGGCGCTTGCCGGAAATGAGAGAGAGCGGGATTTGCTGATGCGTCGGGCTGCTGAAGCAGCGTCCGCCTGAAAGGAATGAACCCGCTCTTTGACGAGCGGGTCGTGGTGTTTTGGCCTATTCGGCGGCTTGGTAGTTTGCCGCTCTTGCCGCAGATGTCCGCGGGCCGACGGCGGCGAGCAGCGTGATCGCGACAGCCAGGATCGTCACGAAGCCGATGCCGGCGATATAGGGGTTCCAACCGTAGCTGGGGGCTGCGCCGAAGACAGCCGAGGCTGCCGCAAGGATAATACCGCCGCCGATCTGGAAGGAGGCAAAGAGCATGCCCGAAGCCAGGCCGGACTTATCCTCTTCGATATCGGACAGTGCCGCGACCTGAATGGACGGATAGGTCATGGCATAGCCGACGCCGAGCAGGAGTTGCGAGATGGCGACCAGCACGATCGTGTCGATCTGGCCGACCGAGAGCACCCAGAAGAGATAGCTGATGGCTTGTAGTCCGACGCCGAACGTCATTAGCAAAGTCGTGCCGCGGGCCTGCCCGATCGTGGCGAAGAGAGGGGCGAGGAACATCACGCAGACGCCACCGAGGGCGAAGGCGAAGCCGGTGGCGAAGGCCGACCAGCCGACGACATTCTGGTAGTAAAGCGTCGCGATGAACTGGAAGCCGACATAGGCACCCTGGAACAGCGCAGCGACGGCATTGGCGTGGCTGAGCTTGGCGCGCCGGAACATGGCAAGCGGCACCATGGGGTCTGCATGGCGTGACTCGACCAGCAGGAACAGCAGGATCAGCGCCAGTGCCGCCACCAGCGATCCCCAGGTGAAAAATGCCTGCCAGCCGTCGGCCGCGGCGTTGGTGACGCCGAAGACGAAGAGCAGCAGTCCGGGGGTGATGGTGATTGCGCCTGCCCAGTCGAAGCGGGCGCGTGGGCCGCTTCGCTTGTGATCGGCAGGCAGGACGAAGGGCGCGACAATCAGCGCGAGGATGGCGACGGGAGCACCCATGACGATGGTTGCGCGCCAGCTGATGATGGTCGCAGCACCACCCAGCACCATGCCGAGCACGAAACCGGCGGCGCCTGTCGAGGAGAATACGCCGAGCGCCTTGGCACGGGCGTTGCCTTCTCCGAAGACGGAGAGCAGCAGTGCGAGGGCTGCCGGCGCGGTGAAGGCGGCGGCGATGCCCTTGATCAGGCGTGCGGCGATCAGGGTCGGCGCGCTATCGACGAAGCCGCCGGCAATGCTCGCGGCAGCAAAGACGCCGAGCGACCAGAGAAACACGCGGCGGTGGCCGAAGAGATCGGCAACGCGGCCGCCGAGCAGCAGGAAGCCGCCATAGCCGAGCACATAGGCGCTGACGGCCCATTGCAGCGATGTCGCCTGCATGCCGAGCTCTTTCTGGATTGCGGGCAGGGCCACGCCAATGGTGGAGACGTCCATGGCGTCCAGGAAGTTGGCGGCGCAAAGCAGCAGCAACGCCAATCCAGCCCCGCTTCGGGTTTGGGAAGAAGTCATCGGGATCGTTCCTTTCTGTGCTGCCGCCTCTTGGGAGGTTGCAAACGGCAGGGAACGAGAAAATGTACACGTTCAAACCCTATTGCAAATTGATAGTAACCATGTCAGGTATTACTGGCGATGATGAATGATGCAACGCTTCGAAAAATCGATCTCAATCTGCTGCTCGCCTTTTCCGTGCTGATGCAGGAGCGGAATGTGAGCCGCGCGGCCGAGCGCCTGTTGCTGGGTCAGCCGGGCCTTTCCGCCGCGTTGCGCCGGCTGCGCGAGACGCTGGATGACGAATTGTTCGTGCGCGTCGGGCGCGGTTTGCAGCCGACGCCGCGGGCGCTTTCCATTGCGCCGGCGATCGAGGATGCGCTGTCCGGCATCGAGCGCGCCATTCGTCCGCCGGCGGCCTTCGATCCGGCGGACTGGCAGGGCGAGTTCCGCGTCGGCATGTGCGACAATCTCGAATCGTCCTTCTTCGGGCCGCTGGTGGCGCGGCTGCGTGAGCTGGCGCCGAATGCCCGGCTGGTCAGCGTGGCGTTCGATAAACGCGATGCTGCGCGCCTGCTGGACGAGGGCGCCTATGACTTCAGCATCTCCGTGCATGACGAGCCCGCCTCCTGGCATATTCGCGCGCCGTTGTTCGAGCAGGCATCGCTCTGCATCTACGATCCCCGCCATCTCAAATGCCCCGCGCCGCTCACACTGAAGCAATTTGCCAGTGCGCCGCATGTGACCGTCTCCATTGAAGGCGCGATATCCACAAACGTGGATGCCGCTCTGGCGCGCCTCGGTTATCGTCGCCAGGTCGTGGCGACCGCGCCGCGTTTTTCCGCTCTGCCGATGACATTGCGGGCCATTCCGGCCATTGCGACCATCCCGGAATCCATCGCCCGCTGCATGGCGCAGCTGCATGATCTGACGGTTTCGGTGCCGCCATTCGAACTGCCGGCCGACCCGGTGACGATGCTGTATCGGCGCGTCGATCAGGCCGACAGCCGGGCGGTTTGGTTGCGCCGCCTGTTCGTGGACGTGGTAACTGAAGCGCTGGAGGCGAGCGGCTGCAGCATAGGCGTTTCCACGGCCGCCTGCTGCTACGACCCGCCGACCCTGGCCGAGGCGGTGTAACCCGAAGGCGGTCTTCATGGTGCGGCACACTCAACGTCTGTCTTTGCGTATGCCGGAAGACCGGGATCTTGCCTTCGTCACGTCACTTTTTGCCCGTCCCGAGCTTGTTGCCCATCGACCGAATCCGACGCCGGATTCACCTGAGGAGAGTGCCCGGCGCCTTTCCCGTGACCGGGCGCACTGGCGTGTGCATGGATTTGGACGCTGGACGATCGAGGCTGAAGGGCAGCCGATCGGGTTCGGTGGCGTGACCGTCTCGAAGGAGTTCGAGGGGCTCAATCTTTCCTATCACCTGCATCCCGATTGCTGGGGACGCGGCTATGCCACGGAACTGGTGAAGGAGGCTCTGGCCTTTTCGCGCGACGACTTGCTTGCCGAGCGAGTAATCGGCCTCGTTCGACCCGTCAACGCGGCTTCCCGGCGCGTGCTCGAAAAATGCGGTTTCGACTTCGTGCGGGAAGTGATGCTGCATGGCGCGCCGACGCATCTTTTGTCCTGCCGGACGACCCGCGTGAGTAGCGGCATAGTCGAATAGATCGACCTCACGGCCAGGATGTCGTCATTATTTCCCATCCGGGCACGCCGTCGCCGCATTGCGCGCCGCGGCCTAGCCGTCGGGATAGGGCATGCCATCCTTGTGCACGAACCGGCCGTCGGTGCTGGAGCTCATCATGTCGATGTCGGAGCAGGTGATGAGGTCGGTCGGCGAGCGCGCGCCGGCTTCGAGATAAACCGCCGTCGTGTCCGACTTGTTGATCATGTGATGGCCGTTTCCGGAGCCCTTCGGGAAGGCGGCGCAATCGCCGGCGCGCAGCACCGTTTCGCCGCCATCCTCAACCAGCGTCAGCTCGCCCTCCAGCACATAGACGAATTCGTCTTCCTCCGAATGCCAATGCCGCTGGCTCGACCAATTGCCGGGCGGCAACCGCATGAGATTGACCCCGAAACCCGTAAGGCCGCCGGCATCCCCCAGCCGCTGTCGGATGCGCTCGGCACAGGGGGCGTTGAATGGGGCGGGGTAGCGGGTGCCTTTGTGTTTCGGCACGGCTGCAATGTCGATCTTCGGCATGGGAGGTGCCTATGATTTGTTTGGGGGGCGGTGTGGAGGAGAGTTTAGCAAAGCGCGGTGCTCGTAGTCTAGCATTGCGCCCTGAACGCTAACATCGTTTAGTTCGGACTGACTGTCACAACGATAAACCAAAGGAACTGTGAATTGTTGACCACAATTGGAAAGTCGCGCACGCCACCGGATACGGTGCTGCGACCTTTGGAACCACGGGGCGGCCATTTCCTGTCCAGGATGAAGACGTCATAACCATCCTCAATCTCGATCCGAACATTTTGCAGTGAAAACCACGGCGTACCGGCGCATCGCAGCGCTCCGGATAATGAATCACGACCCCTCGGCACATTGTAATGATTTCGCAGGCCGTGGAACGGTTGTGATGGCCAACGGAATACAAAAATAAAGCCCGCCGATGGGCGGGCTGGTTTTTAGCGACTGGAGGCCTGCTTTCCAATCTTCAAGTCGTTGTCCTTGATCACATACGGCCCGCGCTGGTTGCCAGGACGCTCGAGTACGTTCTTCGCGGCGTCAGTCATGATCGTCCAGAGTTGCTGTCCTCTGGTTGTACTCGAAACTGCATCACCCTTGACAGTTTTCGCATCCATGATCTTTATCCTCCTAAGGAAACCCGACTCGAGCATACAATTATTAACGGCCTTGCGAAATCATAATCGCCCGAGGGTCGTTAAGTTCCGCTTAAGGTGTGACTTGAACGCAAACGCCATAGTAGACAATCCAGAACTCGTCATAGGACTCGTTGGCCCTATCGGCGTGGACATGGATGCCGTGATCGACCATCTGCAGAACGCACTTGCAGATGTAGAGTATCAATCGAGCGTCATCCACATAACAACGGTAATGCGTGACCTTCTTCCTGACCTCGTCTTCAAAAACGCTACCTACGGCGAGCGTTACCATTCGCTGATAGAAAGTGCAGACAGGGTTCGCCGGGAGTCAAAGCAAAACGCGGCACTGGCCTGCCTCGCGATCAGCGAGATCCGACGCCTACGCGCGGAACTTGGCAATAAGGACCTCGACTCGAAAGATGCCCGCAATGAACCGCTCCTTCAACGAGCTTTCATTCTCCGGCAGTTCAAGCGCGTCGAGGAGATCTCTCTGCTTCGGGAAGTCTACGGGCGAAAGTTCATTCAGATTTCCGTTTTTGCCGATGCGGAGGAGCGACGTAAACAGCTCATGAAGAAGATCAAGCAGTATCGCACTAGCCTTGTCGAGGATTCCGATGCAGAAAAAACTGCAATCGATCTGATAGAGCGCGATAACAATGAGCAGGACGACGATTTCGGCCAGCGAGTTTCCGATGTTTTTCATTTAGGAGACGTTTTCGTACCCGGCGGGGCAGGCGACGCCACCAAAGACGTTATTGATCGCTTTGTGAAGGCTTTCTTCGGTCATAACGGCATGTCCCCGACAAAGCGTGAGTACGGCATGTATGCAGCAGCAGGTGCCTCGCTCAGATCATTGGACTTGTCTCGTCAGATCGGAGCCGCGATCTTCTCGCCGGAAGGTGAGGTGATCACACTTGGATGCAACGAGGTTCCAAAGGCATTCGGAGGTACCTACTGGTGCGACGATCCGGACGTTGCCCCTCATCGCGACTTTGAGGAGGGTGAGGACGGTAACCATGCGAGGAAGCTCCGCTTGCTCTTCGACCTGGTCGAACGTCTGGGCAAGCTCGATTATCTCTCCGACAAGCTCAAGTCTGCAGGCAGCACCTATGCTCAAGTGGAGAAATTGCTCTCCGAGAAGCTGATCGCTGATTCTAAGGTGATGGACATCATCGAATTCGGACGCATCATCCATGCCGAAATGTCGGCCATCACTGATGCGGCTCGCAAAGGCAAGCCGCTTCAGAATGCCATCCTCTTCACCACCACCTTTCCTTGCCATATGTGCGCGAAGCACGTAGTTTCATCGGGCATCAGGAAAGTCGTCTTTCTGGAACCGTATCCCAAGAGTCATGCGAAGGACCTTCACGAGGACTCGATTACGTTCCTCGCCGATGACGCTAAGACCAAAGTTCTTTTCGAACCGTTCATCGGCATCTCCCCACGCCGTTATCGGGACATCTTTGAGAAGAAGAAACGTAAGGACTCCGATGGCAAAGCTCAGCCATGGGCGAATGGCAAGCCGGTCCCTCGGATCGAAGACAGAAGTCCCGCCTACATTCTTAACGAGGAGCCAGCGATATCCCTCGTAGTCAAAGATATTCATGCCTTTGGAGAGCGGCTTGCTGCGGAAAAGCAAGCCAAAGCTCGAAAGTGGGGACGCAAGCCCAGTTGAAAAAGGCTGAATGACCATATTTCAAATGCCATTACATCGCCGCCAGCTAAGCTGTTTTGAGCTTTCAATGCATTAGGAAATTATTGGCGCACCGCGCCGGGTGATGATGAGAACTACGTCTACGCCATAGCTCTCTAAGCCCGCCTAAATGCAACTCGCCTCGACGATCAGGCAAAATTCCACCAAGCAAGGACCATCGCAATGCATACATCATCTGAAGGCTACAAGACCGGTGCTGCGGCCTATGTCGGCGGGCGACCAGGCTATCCGCCCGAGGCGCTGGACTGGTTGCGCGGCATCGTGGGTGTCGGACCCGGCCGGAAAGTTCTGGAATTGGGTGTCGGCACAGGAAAGTTCATGCCCTTGCTGCGGCAATGCGGAGGAACCCTCGTTGCGGTTGAGCCTATCGATGCCATGCGCGAGCAATTTACGGCCGACTTTCCGGAGGTCCAGGCTCTGGCCGGTTCGGCGGAAGCTATCCCTTTGCCAGACGCATCCGTTGATGCCGTCGTCTGCGCGCAGGCATTCCACTGGTTCGCAAACGCAGCCGCCTTGCAGGAGATCAGGCGGATTCTCGCGCCGGGCGGCGTGCTGGGGCTCATTTGGAATGGGCGGGACGAGACCGTGCCATGGGTCGCTGAACTGTCCGCCATCACGGACGAGTGGGAGGGAAATACGCCCCGCTATGTGACGGGGGAATGGCGCCGCGTCTTTCCCGCACCTGGATTTGAGTTCATCGATGAGCGCCATGCCCGCAACGCACATGTTGGAACGGCAGAACAGGTCATTGTCAAACGGACATTATCCGTCAGCTTCATCGCGGCCTTGCCTCAGCAGAAACAGGCGGAAGTCGAAAAGCAGGTAAGGGCGCTGATCGCGCGAACCCCTGAACTTTCAAAGGGCGGTGACATTTCCTTCCCTTATGAGACGAGCATGTTTGCCTATCGCAAGCTGTAGCCAGGCCCGCCGTCAGGCACTGGACTTGCCACTTCGGACGATCCATAATTAATTGTCTCGATATTATATGGATCATCCACGTGGACCCGCTCAGCGATGTGATTGCCCTGCTTCGGCCGAACACGGCCATCTCGAAGCCCATTTCTGGCCGGGGCACCTGGGCCGTACGCTATGCAGCGCATGACGCCCCCGGCTTTACGATCATTCTCAAGGGCGAATGCTGGATTGCATTTGAAGGCGAGGAGCCCTTGAAGCTGGAAACGGGAGCATTTCTGCTCCTGCCCTCGACCCCCGCCTTTACCTTGAGCAGTCGTCCCGGCCTGGGCGGGACACCGACAGACCCGATGGATGTGCCCGTGCGCCATGGCGAGCAGGAGGGTGAAGCGGATTTCATAGCGCTGGGCGGCACGTTTCGTATCGAGGCGGCGAATGCGCCGCTGCTGCTCGCCCTGTTGCCGCGCATGATCCATGTTCCGCCATCAGAAGAGCGATCGGCTCGGCTCGGACGGCTGATCGATCTCATCGCCGAGGAGTGCCGTGGCGACGAGCCGGGCAAGGATATGATCCTCCAGCGCATGCTTGAAGTTCTTCTCATCGAGGCGCTTCGCTCGCAGGGAACCACCATGGGCGAAGACCGCGCTGGTCTGCTGCATGGCATGCGCGATCCGGCGCTCGCGCGCGTGCTTGCGGCGATGCATGCCGATGTGCGCGCAGACTGGACAGTTGCAGGCCTTGCCCGAATCGCCGGCCAATCGCGTTCCGCCTTTGCCGCGCGATTTGGCGCGGTGCTCGGCTGCGGTCCGATCGAATATCTCGTCCGCTGGCGGATGGCGCTGGCCAAGGATGCCTTGTTGCGCGGCGCAAAGTCCCTCGACCGGATCGCCGACGACATCGGCTACGACTCGGCCAGCGCCTTCAGCACGGCGTTCCGCAAGCGGCTTGGGTGTCCGCCAGGAAGATTTGCCCGGATGAATGGCAGCGTCGGCCACGCCTGAGATCAAGCGCGGGCGAGTTTATTGCCGACCTGGACGATTGAACAATATAAATGGATAATGAATTATATTTCGTCCAGATGATCGGCGCTATCAAGGAACCATCCGAAACGAATGGAGGTTCCCATGCAAACGATCCTGATCACCGGCACATCCTCTGGCTACGGCCTGGAGACGGCACGCCATTTCCTCGACAAGGGCTGGAATGTGATCGCCACGATGCGCCGCCCCGACGCCAGCCTCTTCCCTGCCTCGGCCCGGCTGCGCGTTATGCCGCTTGATGTGACAAGCGACGAGAGTATCGCCGCCGCCGTCGCGGCGGCCGGGCCGATCGACGTGCTGGTCAACAATGCCGGCATCGGTGTTGTGGGCGCGTTCGAGGCGACGCCGATGGCGCACATCCGCAAGGTCTTCGCCACCAACACGTTCGGCGTCATGGCCATGTGCCAGGCCGTCATTCCGCAGATGCGTGAACGCCGGTCCGGCGTGATCGTCAACGTGACCTCGAGCGTGACGCTGGCCGCCATGCCGCTGGCGGCGGCCTACACCGCCAGCAAGCAGGCGATCGAAGGCTTTACCGGCTCGCTCGCGCATGAGCTTGGCTATTTCAATGTCCGCGCCAGGCTGGTCGAGCCTGGCTATGCCCCGACGACGCGTTTCGCACAGAATACGGATGTGCGGATCGAGGATCTGATCCCGCCGGCCTATGCCGGCTTCGCGACGCCGATCTTCGCGGAATTTGCTCACCCCGCCATGACGACGAAGGAAACGGATGTCGCCGCGGCCATATGGGATGCAGCCCACGACACAACAGGTCGCCTTCAGTTTCCGGGCGGTGCCGACGCGGTCGCGCTCTACGAGGCCCGTCACCGGTAAGCGCAAAGCGTCCTGATCATCAAAGGACAATCACAGCGCAGCATCGGCCTCTCCGCCGGTGCTGCCTGTTCGTCGGCCATCTTTACCATCCAGAGAATACGAACTTTTCTCCGCCGAATGCCGCCGTTTTTAAATGCGGAGCGGGGAAGTTTGGCACTGCATGTCCAGTCCAGTGCATAACAGGTGGCAATCGCGTATAATAGCGTGGAATCGGCGGAATATGGCGCACCCGACAGGATTCGAACCTGTGACCTTTGGAATCGGAATCCAACACTCTATCCAGCTGAGCTACGGGTGCATGCCTGAGGCGGGTTGAATCGCCTGTCCGATGGCTGGTTCTTAGCCTAGGAAGCGTTTGGCTTCAATGCGGAAAATTCAGGAAAGCGCATATCGGTGGTTTTGAATGAACAAGGCCGCGAGCTTTTGAGCCGCGGCCTTGTGTTGTGGGTGGCGGTTTCGGCCTATTCGCGCATCGCGCCGGGGCCGGGGATGGCTTTTGGCGGAACCTTGCCGAGGATGATCATGCCGAGCACTTCGTCCTTGGTGACGTCTTCGGTGCGGGCGTGGCCGACGACCTGGCCGTTCTTCATGACCGAGACGCGGTCGGCGAGGTCGAACACGTCGTGGATATCGTGGCTGATGAGGAAGATGCCGATGCCTTCCTTCTTCAGTTGCTTGATCAGTTCGCCGACCTGCGCCGTCTCCTGGGGGCCGAGTGCCGCGGTCGGCTCGTCCATGATCAGGATGCGGGCGTCGAAGAGGATGGCGCGGGCGATCGCCACCGACTGGCGCTGGCCGCCGGAAAGCGCCTTCACCGGCTCCTTGAAGCGCTTGAAGTTCGGGTTGAGGCGCCCCATCACTTCGCGGGCCTTGGCTTCCATGGCAACGTCGTCGAGCGTGCCCCAGCGGGTCTGCAGCTCGCGGCCGAGATAGAGGTTGGCGGCGGCGTCGACATTGTCGGCGACAGCCAGCGTCTGGTAGATCGTCTCGATACCGTATTTCTTGGCGTCGCGCGGGGTGCGGATATCGACGGGTTCGCCGTTGATCAGGATATCGCCGCTGTCGCGCTTGTAGGCGCCGGAGAGAATCTTGATCAGCGTCGACTTGCCGGCGCCGTTATGGCCGAGGAGTGCTACGACTTCGCCGGGGTAGAGGTCCACCGAGGCATTGTCGACCGCGTGAATGCCGCCGAAGGAGATGGAAATGTTCTTCATTTCCACAAGCGGAGTGGTTTGATCCGTCATGGTTCAGAATTCCTTTTACTTGGCGCGCGAGCGGTAGACGATATCGAGCCAGACGGCGACCACCAGGACTATGCCGACGACGACGTTCTGAATTGGCGTATCGACATTGGCGAGGCCCATGCCCGATTGCAGCGATTGCATGACCAGCGCGCCGAGCATGGCGCCGGCGACCGTGCCGCTACCGCCGGCAAGCGATGTGCCGCCGATGACGGCGGCGGCGATGGTGAAGAGTTCGTAGGTGGTGCCCTGCGAGTTGACAGCCGAATTCAGGCGGGCTGTCGAGATCGCGGCGGCGACGGCGGCGAGTAAGCCCATCAGCGCGAAGATCTTGACGATGACCCAGCGGGTCTTGATGCCGGCAAGCTCGGCCGCTTCCGGATTGCCGCCGATCGCGAAGACATAGCGGCCGAAGCGCAGGCGCGTGGCGATGAAGGTCATGACGATGCCGATGAGCACGGCGATGAGAACCGGAACGGCGATGCCGTAGGGAATGTCGAGGCCCGCTTCCGGCCAGGTAATATTGTGTTCCGTGGCGTAGCGCTTGGCGATGCCAACGGGCCAGTTATAGCTGTTGAAGAGATAGATGGTGCCGAGCACCAAGACCGAACCGAGGCAGCCCAGGAAATATTCCGCCCAGAGCGGGCGGCGCGGAAAGCCGAAGCGCTTCCTCTGGCGGCGCGAGCCGACGATGCTGGCGACGATCATCACGCAGGCAAGCACACCGACGACCCAGCTCCAGGTGGCGCCGATCGAGCCGGTGGCACCGCTGCCGCCCATGATGACGAAGGTGGAGTCCATCGGCGCAACGGTCTGGCCGCTGGTGACGTACCAGGCAAGGCCGCGCCAGACGAGAAGTCCGCCGAGCGTGACGATGAAGGAGGGGACATTCATGAAGGCGATGATCCCGCCCTGGAAGGCGCCGATCGCCGTACCGATCACCAGGCCACAGATGAGCGTGATGATCCAGGTCCATGAACTGTCGAAGCCGAGATATTGCGGCAGCCATTTGGCCTGCATGACGCCCATGATCATGGCGACGAAGCCAAGCACCGAGCCAACTGACAGGTCGATGTTGCGTGTAACGATGACCAGTACCATGCCGGTGGCGAGAACCGCGATTTCGCAGGTCTGCACCGAGAGGTTCCAAAGGTTTCTGGCGGTCAGGAATTCGCGGCCGTCGAATATCCGCAGGTAAAGATCGAAGCCGATCCAGATGATCAGCAGCGCTCCGATCATACCGAGCAGGCGGGTATCGATTTCCGTGGCCCGCAGGAAGCGGGTGATTGGGCCGGCATCTGCGCTCCGGGGGCCGCTCGATGTGGTGGACTGTGTCATGTCGGCCATCGCTTTGCCGTTCTCCCTCTATCGGGCGCGGCCTGCGATGCATGCTGGGCTATCGCTGGCAACCGCGCCAATCTCAAAAAAATGCATCATCGCCTGTCCAGCCGGACTTCGTCCGGACCCGATGACCGCCATCCGGCAGGCCAAGAGGTGTGCGATGGCGCAGCACGCTGCGGGAAGCTCCGTCTCCAACTGCAAGGGGGAGTTGTCGGCTTCCAATCCGCATTCGACGCCGCAACGGGATGCCGCTGCGGCGTCGGTATGTCGATGGGTCAGTCGTTCAAGGACGGCTTACTTGCAGGCCGCGACGGCGCCGGCCTTGACGCCCTGGCAAGCTTCAGCCTTGGAGATCCAGCCGGCGTCGATGACGACGTTCAGATTGTCCTTGGTGATTGCGACCGGGGTCAGGAAGACGGACTTCATGGCGACATGCTTCGGGCCGCCGTTGAAGGTCTGGACGCCGTCGATCTGGTCCTGGGTCTTGCCACCGGCAAGAGACAGAGCGATTTCAGCAGCGCGCTTGCCGAGTTCACGCGAGTCTTTCCAGATGGAAACCGTCTGCGTGCCGAGCGCGATGCGGTTCAGGGCTGCTTTGTCGGCGTCCTGGCCGGAAACCGGTACGGAGCCGGCGAGGCCCTGGGCGTCGAGAGCGGCGACAGCGCCGCCGGCGGTGCCGTCGTTGGAGGCGACGACCGCGTCAACCTTGTTGTTGTTGGCGGTCAGGAACTGTTCCATGTTGCGCTGCGCGTTCTGCGGCAGCCAGCCGTCCGTGTAGGCTTCGCCGACATTCTTGATCTTGCCGGCGTCGATAGCTGGCTTCAGCACTTCGATCTGACCGGAGAAGAGGAAGTCGGCATTCGGGTCGGACGACGAGCCCTTGATGAACACGTAGTTGCCTTCCGGCTTGGCTTTCAGGACTTCGCGAGCCTGCATGCGGCCCACTTCCTTGTTGTCGAAGGTGATGTAGAACGCTGCGGGATTTTCGATCAGGCGGTCGTAACCGACGACCGGAATGCCTTCGTCGGCGGCCTTTTCAACGGCCGGACCGATGGCGTCGGAGTCCTGAGCGAGAATGATGAGAGCGTTGGCGCCCTGGGAAATCAGGGATTCAACGTCGGTCAGCTGCTTGGAAGCGGAAGACTGGGCGTCAGCGGAGATATACTTCGCGCCGGCTGCTGCAAGCGCCTTCTTGATGGCGGCTTCGTCGGTCTTCCAACGCTCTTCCTGGAAGTTGGACCAGGAAACGCCAACGACGAGATCCTTGGCGAAGGCAGCCGTCTGCATGGTCAAAACGATGGCCGCGCCCGCAGCCAGCTTGATAAAAGCTTTCATATTATCCTCCCGAGTGAATGCGGCCGCACGTGTCCTGAACTCCCGTTGGCCGCCGCGATATCGCTGACGAGAAAAGGCTTTGATTTTTTTCTCGACAGTCGAGAAATTTAGTGTCAGAGATTTTTTCAACTGTCAACACCCGCACTGCCAGGTTTCATCGGCCATCCGGAAGAGCCATCGGGAGATGCGGAGGGGAGGGTGGAATGAGCGGGAGGCTTGACGATGTTGGCCAAATCGAGCACCGAATTGGTCCGTCAAAGGAACAGCGCCTTGGTGCTGTCGGCGCTGCGCCGGCACGGCCCGCTCGCCCATACCGAACTTTCTGATTTCACGAAGCTTTCGTCTGCGACCGTATCGGTCATAACAGCGGATCTGGAGCGGGCCCAGATCATCGAGAAGGCCGAGCAGCAGGCGGCCAGCGGTCGTGGACGGCCGCGCGTGCTGTTCTCGCAACGGCGCGATTGCGGCTATCTCATCGTCGTCGTCATCTCCTCGGATGCCGTGCAATATTCGCTCGTCGACTATAGCGGACGGCTGATCGATCGTTTCACCGAGGACCGGCCGCAGGAGGGTTCCGGCGTCGGTTCGTTCGTGGCCGGCCTGCGCGACGCATTGAGCCGAATCGTTGCGCGTTCACAGCTGTCTCGCGACAAGGTCCTGATGATTTCGATCAGCAGCAAAGGGCTTGTCGATGCCTCCGAGCCAGTGCTGCGCTGGTCGCCGATCTTCGGGCGTGACGAGATCGATTTTGCAGCCATGCTTCGCGATGAATGGCAGGCGAAGATCATCCTCGGCAACGAGACCCTGCTCGTCGCCTCGGCGCTCGGACGGCAGGAGGAAAACCGGAAGGGTTCCGATTTCCGGGCATTGGCGGCGTTGTCGCTGGGCCACAGCATCGGTCTCGGCATCGTGCGCCGCGATGAGGAAGGCGGTCATCATATATCGGCGCCGAATTTCGGGCATATGATGCATGTGCCTGGCGGCGGCCTCTGTCGCTGTGGCGCGCGCGGCTGCATCGAGGCCTATGCGGGTTTTTATGCCATGCTGCGCACGGCCTTCGACGTGCCGCTCGATACCATCCCGGCAAAGTTCGTTCCCATCGCGGAGCTGGACAAGATCGCGGCCAGCGCACGACACGGCGGGCGCCGCAACCAACTGGCCTTTCGCCAGGCAGGGCTGGCACTCGGCAACGGCCTTTCGCGGGTGCTGAGCCTGCATGAGCACATGCCGATCGTCATCACCGGCCCGGGGGTGCGGTACCACGACCTGCTGATCGAAGGTATAGAGGAGGGGTTGGCGGAGTCGCATGTCGTGCGCATGGAGGGCATGCCGGAGCTGCGCGTCATTGCCGACGAGCAAACGCTGGTCTTCGAAGGGCATTTGAACCGCGCCCTTTCGATCATCGACAACGATGTGGTGAGGAGGGGAGCTTCCGTCGTGGAGCTGCGCGGCCAGGCTGGTTGAGCAGGGAATAAAGCAGCCCAGAAACGGAATGGGCATCCTGTCGGGCTGAGGCCTTCAGATCAACCCGGTGTGCCAAGGTCTCGATCTTCCTCGCGAATATCCAGAATTCGATCAATCAATCCCCATTCGAGTGCTTGCTCCGTGGTCATGAAGTTATCGCGGTCCATGGCGCGCTCGAATTCTTCGTAAGAGCGCCCGCAATGCTCGGCATAGAGCCGGGTCATGCGATGCTTGGTGCGCCTGATTTCCTCGGCATGGATCAACATGTCCGAAGCCTGCCCCTGGAAGCCGCCCAACGGCTGGTGGATGTGGACGCTGGCATTGCGTAAGGCGGCCCTCTGGCCAGGCTCGCCAGCCATCAGCAGGAATGAACCCATCGAGCGGGCAGTCCCCATGCAGAGCGTATGCACCGGCGCGCGGATATAGCGCATGGTGTCATACATTGCGAGGCCGCTGGTCACGACACCGCCCGGCGAATTGATGTAGAGACTGATCGGCTTCTTCGGGCTTTCCGCTTCGAGAAACAGCAATTGCGCGCAGACGAGGGCCGAGACGGTATCGTTGACCTCGCCGTTGAGAAAGATGATTCTTTCGCGCAGCAGCCGGGAATAGATGTCGAAAGAGCGCTCCCCACTGTTTGACTGCTCAACGACCATAGGGACGAGTTGCATCGCTTCGCGCATCGGCGAACTCCAATCTTGTTGACTTATGGTGTGGGGGCTTCGCCGCGTCAGGCGGCGAGCATAAGCGGGCCGTTATTGTTTGCGGCTGTATCCGTTATCCGGTCGAACCTTGCGTCGGTAAGCTTGTGGATGATCCGCAAGCTGGTTCCGCCTGATGCGTTCGGGGTGACCGTGAACGTCACGGTGCTTTCAAGGAATGGTGGGGCATTGTCCCTCATCCTGTAGCGAACTTCCTGACCGGGTGTGACCGACGTCGCCTCGGGATCGGCCAATGCGTCGCTCGGAAGCCAGCTTTCCCGAAACTCCGGGATGCTGATGGCGCGCCAGACCTTTTGCGGCGGTTCGTCGAAGTCGTATTCGAGCTCAATGTCGTGCTTTTCGGTCTTCACGTCGTTCATTGATCCATATCCTTCAGCAAGACCTTGAGAGCTTCGATGCGAGCGGGCCAATAGGCGCGGTACTTCGCCAGCCATTGCGCGATGAGCGCCAGCCCTTCCGGATCGACCTCGTAATTCACGAAGCGCCCCTGTCGTTCTTCTCTGATAAGCCCGGCGCTGCGAAGAACAGAGAGGTGCTGAGACATTGCCGGCTGGCTGATCTCCATACCCTCTCGCAAGGCGCTGGCGTTCATGCCGCCTGCCGCCAGCTTCTCGAAGATCGCGCGGCGGGTCGGGTCGGCCAAGGCTCGGAATATCTCATTTTCGATCATGCCGACAGATAAGCATACACTTATCTGATTTGCAAGAACTATTCGTTCGGCCTCCTGCAGGCGGGCTCATTGCAAAAGCCCGCCGCAAACGATTTGCGACGGGCTTTTGCAATGTATTCATATTTTGATCGAGGCCGAGCCGTCGCTCAGCCGATCTTCACCAGCCGGCCTTCTTTAACGGATTGCAGCGCGGCGTCGGCGAGCGTCAGGGCTGCGAGGCCGTCGGCGCCCGAAGGCGTGATGGCGCCGCCCTTTTCGACGGCGGCGATGAAGCTGGCGATTTCGTTGGCATAGGCTTCGGTATAGCGGGTCATGAAGAAATCATGCAGCGGCGGGCGGGTGTAGCCGTCACCGTTGGCGACTTCGATGGAGAAGGGGCGCTGGTTTTCGGCGGCGACCATTCCCTTCGAGCCGTGGATCTCGATGCGCTGATCGTAGCCATAGGTGGCGCGTCGGGAGTTGGAGATGATGGCCTGCTTGCCCGATGCAGTCTGCAGGATGACGGAAACGCTGTCGTAGTCGCCGGCTTCGCCGATTGCCTTGTCGACCAGCACGGCGGCGGTTGCGGTAACGGCCACCGGCTCTTCGCCGAGCAGGAAGCGGGCCATGTCGAAATCGTGGATGGTCATGTCGCGGAAAATGCCGCCGGAGCGCTTGATATAGTCGACGGGCGGGGCGCCCGGGTCGCGCGAGGTGATCGTCACCATCTCCACAATGCCGATGCGGCCGTCGTCGATCGCCTTTTTGACCGCCATGAAATGCGGATCGAAGCGGCGGTTGAAGCCGACCATCAGCTTACCCTTGACCTCATCGACAACCTTGATGCAGGCCTTGACCCGGGCAACGTCGAGATCGATCGGCTTTTCGCAGAAGACCGCCTTGCCGGCGCGGGAGAAGCGTTCGATGAGATCGGCGTGGGTATCGGTCGGCGTGCAGATCACGACAGCGTCGATGTCCTTAGCGGCTTCGATCGCCTCGATGGTGCGCACTTCGCAGCCATAGGCCGCAGAGATCGCTTCCGCGGCCGCCGGAAACGCATCCGCGACAGCCACGAGCTTGGCATTGGCGTCGGCGCTCACGGCTTTCGCATGTACTTTACCAATGCGTCCTGCGCCGAGCAGGCCAAATCTGACAGTCATTTTTACCTCCCTGGATTCGGAACAAATGAACCGAACAATGATCTATATGGAATTTTCATTCCATTTTCCGAAGGCGACGTCAAGCCGCCTGTCCTTCACAATTCCGAAAATCATCATGCCATATCGGCTTGTCCGGAATTTGCCGAGACCAGCTTATTTTATTCAAACCGCTTCACAGTTTTCCCGATGATGCGCTAAAGACAAGTCTCCTTGAACAGGTGAACGAGACCCATGCAACTGATCGACCCTAGCCACCCCATCTACAAGCCGCTTTGGGTGCGGATCCTGATCGTTGCTGTCTGTTTTGGCTGGGCAATCGTCGAGACCCTTGGTTCGCAGCCTTTCTGGGCCCTCCTTTCCGGCGCGCTTGGTGCCTATGCGGCCTGGATGCTGCTCTTGAATTTCAAGCCGCAGCCACCCGCTGCGAATGTCGAAGCACCGCTGCAGGACGATACGGGCGAAGACGACACGTCGGCGGACGACAAGAAGTGATCATCGCGTGAGGCGGCGTATGGCTTCGTCGATCAGCTGATTGGCGAGCGTCATGCGGGCCGTTGCCTGCTCCCGGAAGAGGGCGGCCACACTGTCGGGGTGGTTGGCCTTGGCGAAGCTGCGGCGTTTTTCATGCAGGGACTGGAGGGTGCTGTCGGAAGTGATTGCCAGTTCCGCCGCCACTTCTTCCCGCGAGGTCCGCGCCAGATGCTCCGGCATGACAGGCGGCTCCGGCTCTTTCGGTGTGGGTGCCGGCTCCGGCGGGATGATCGGCTCGCCAAGATTGTCGCGATAGGCTTCGTCGAGATGGGATGCCTCAGGCGTTTCGCCGCCGGGAACAGTTGCGGCAAAGCTCACATTGAGGCCGCGGATGCGATGCCCGGCCTCTTCATTCTCGGAAAGGTCCTCTTCTGAATCGAGGCGATCGAGAACGGATTGAAACAATGATTGCTTGAACAGCATGCGTGGCCTCCACGCCAACGTCCATAACGCTGGAAGTTGGCGTGGAGCTTATGAAGTAGCGGTCGCGTTCCAGGTGCGCCTTATATCAGCGCGAGGTTCCGGCTCTCTTCCAGGATCATATCGTGCAGCAGCCTGGCGCTCGGCGGCATGGCGCGCTCGCGGGCGGTGATGAGGCTGTAAGGCTTCACATCGATATCGAAATCGATCGGCAGGATGCAGGATTCGCCGGCCTGCGATGATTGTCCGCAGATGAATTGCGCCATATCGAGCGCTATGGGGGTGATGGCCTCCGTCTTGCAGACCACGGCAAGGGTCAGCAGCAGCGAAGATGTGTTGATGATGTTTTCTGGCAGGGGCACGCCGGCGGCAAGGAAGATGTCCTCCACCTTGCGGCGGAGCAATGTGCCCGGCGGCTGGAAGACCCAATCATAAGCCGCAAGGTCCTCCAGGCTGGCGACGCCCTTTGCAAGCAACGGATGCCCGTTGCGGACCACGAGACAGGCCTTTTCGATGCCGATCTCATGCGCCGTGAACAGGCGCGGATTGAGATCGTCAGGAATACGGCTGATGATGAAATCGTGACGGGCGGCCAGCAGCTCGCGAGCGAGCACGTTGCTGTTTTCCACCTCGATATTGATCTCGATACCGGGATAGGTGCGCGTGACGCGCTGGATCGCCGGCACAACAAGGCTGATCGCCGGGGCCGTGACGGCGCCGAGGAAAACGGAGCCGCCCTTGCCGGTGCGCAATGCGCCGATCTCCCGGCCCGCCTCACGCAGTTCGAGCAGGATCTTGCGTGCCCGCTTTGCCAATGCAAGGCCGAAGGGCGTCAACACGACGCCGCGGGCGACGCGCTCATAGAGAGGACTTTTGACAATCGACTCCATTTCGGACAGCATGCGCGAAGCCGCAGGTTGTGACATGTTCATAGACTCAGCGGCGGCGGAAATCTGCCCGTGGTCCTCGATCGTGACGATCATGCGCAGGTGATTGAGCTTCAGACCGGCTTTCAGCAGCGTGTCGTCGCGAAAATTGTCGGAATGAATCTCAATGCCATCGCTCAAATAGTCGTTATATATTTTCTCCATGGCGGCCAAATTTCCCATTCGTCGGCAAAAAAGTACTATTTTTTAACATTATACCAAACTTGATATGTGTTTTGCCAGTTATTCTATTTGACAGTTATACGAAATCGTACGAGTTTGCCGATCGTGCGCTGGTTGCAGCTCATAACACGTGAGAGCGTGGAGGAGACCTACTTCGTTTCTCACAATTAGAAGTAAACCATTCCTTCTACGGAACCTGCCGCAGTTTCGGGCGGGCGTTTTTTCGTCCGCCACACTATTAACAAGGGAGAGAGTAATGAAATCCATTATCTCATTGATGACCGGCGTTGCGCTCGGCGTCGCTACGCTGGTCACGCCTGCCTTCGCGGCAGACAAGGGCACCGTCGGCATCGCGATGCCGACCAAAGCTTCGGCTCGCTGGATCGATGACGGCAACAACATCGTCAAGCAGCTCCAGGCTGCCGGCTACGGCACCGACCTGCAGTATGGCGACGACGACATTCCGAACCAGCTCTCGCAGATCGAAAACATGGTTACGAAGGGCGACAAGGTCCTCGTCATTGCTTCGATCGACGGCACCACGCTGTCTGACGTTCTGCAGAAGGCTCATGATGCCGGCATCAAGGTCATCGCCTATGACCGCCTGATCCGCAACAGCGGCAATGTCGACTACTATGCTACGTTCGACAACTTCAAGGTCGGCGTTCTTCAGGCTGGCTCGATCGTCGACGCCCTCGGCCTCAAGGACGGCAAGGGCCCGTTCAACATCGAGCTCTTCGGCGGTTCGCCAGACGACAACAACGCCTTCTTCTTCTATGACGGCGCGATGTCGGTTCTGAAGCCTTACATCGACAGCGGCAAGCTCGTCGTGAAGTCCGGTCAGATGGGGATGGACAAGGTCGGCACGCTGCGTTGGGATCCGGCAACGGCCCAGGCTCGTATGGATAACCTGCTGTCGGCTTACTACACCGATTCGCATGTAGACGCCGTTCTGTCGCCTTATGACGGTCTCTCCATCGGCATCCTGTCTTCGCTCAAGGGCGTTGGCTACGGCACCGGTGGCGTGAAACTGCCTATCGTTACCGGCCAGGACTCCGAAATTCCTTCGGTCAAGTCCATCATCGCTGGCGAGCAGCACTCCACGATCTTCAAGGACACCCGTGACCTCGCAAAGGTCACCGTCGGCATGGTCAACGCTCTGATGGAAGGCAAGACGCCTGAAGTCAACGACACCAAGACCTATGACAACGGTGTCAAGGTTGTTCCGTCCTACCTGCTGACTCCGGTTGCAGTCGACAAGACCAACTATGAAAAGGTTCTCGTCGAGGGCGGTTACTACAAGGCTGATCAGCTGAAGTAATTTTCCGATATACCGGTCAGGGCTTGCGGAAACGCGAGCCCTGACTCTGATATTTAAGACGGTCGCCCGGTCTGCTATGTTGGATCGCGGCGTTGGATATAGACAATGGACAATACCATCCTCGAAATGCGGACAATCACCAAGTCGTTCCCCGGTGTGAACGCCTTGGAAAATGTCAATCTGAAGGTCCGCCAGGGCGAAATTCATGCCCTTGTCGGTGAAAATGGGGCAGGCAAGTCCACCCTGATGAAGGTGCTTTCGGGCGTCTACCCGGCCGGGACCTATGACGGCGACATCTACTATGACGGCGCGGTTCGGCAGTTCAAGACCATCAAGGACTCCGAAGAGATCGGCATCATCATCATCCATCAAGAGCTCGCGCTCGTGCCGTTGCTGTCGATTGCCGAAAACATTTTCCTGGGCAATGAAGTCGTCGCCAATGGCATGATCAATTGGCAGGAAACCTTCACCCGCACCAAAAAGCTCCTTGCCAAGGTAGGTCTCAAGGAATCTCCGAACACGCTCGTGACCGACATCGGCGTCGGCAAGCAGCAGCTCGTCGAGATCGCCAAAGCCCTCTCGAAGAGCGTCAAGCTGCTCATTCTCGATGAGCCAACGGCATCGCTAAACGAAAGCGATTCCGATGCGCTCCTTAATCTCCTGATCGAGTTCCGCAATCAGGGCATCACCTCGATCATCATCACGCACAAGCTCAATGAAGTGCGCAAGGTGGCCGACGAGATCACGGTGCTGCGCGACGGCATGACGGTAAAGACGCTGAACTGTCACGAAGAAGAGATCAGCGAAGATATCATCATCCGCAACATGGTCGGACGCGAGCTGGCCGACCGCTATCCGCCTCGCTCGGTTCCGATTGGTGAGACCATCTTCGAAGTGAAGAACTGGAATGCCTTCCATCAACAGCATCGCGACCGCCAGATCCTGCACGACATCAATGTCCATGTGCGCAAGGGCGAAGTGGTCGGCATCGCTGGCCTGATGGGCGCGGGACGCACCGAATTCGCCATGAGCGTCTTCGGCAGGTCCTATGGCCACAAGGTCAGCGGCGAAGTCTTCCTCGAAGGCAAGCTGGTTGATACCAGCACGGTGCGGAAGGCGATTGATGCCGGTCTTGCCTATGTGACCGAGGACCGCAAGCAACTTGGTCTGGTTCTGTCGAACAGCATTCTCCACAATACGACGCTTGCCAATCTGCTTGGCGTGTCCAAGGCGACCGTCATCGACGATGTGCGGGAGCTGCAGGTGGCGACTAACTATCGCTCCAAGCTGCGCATTCGCTCGGCCGGCGTTTTCCAGGAGGCGGGCAACCTGTCCGGCGGCAACCAGCAGAAGGTGGTGCTGTCGAAATGGTTGTTCTCCGATCCGGACGTGCTCATCCTCGATGAGCCCACGCGCGGCATCGACGTCGGCGCAAAATACGAAATCTATTCCATCATCAACCAGCTTGCCGCCGACGGAAAGGGCGTTCTGATGATTTCATCGGAAATGCCCGAGCTTCTCGGCACTTGCGACCGAATCTACGTCATGAACGAGGGTCGCATCGTCGCCGAACTGCCAAAGGCAGAGGCGAGCCAGGAGAGCATCATGCGCGCTATTATGCGCTCAGGGGAGAAGCATCAATGAGTTCGGCCAACCCAGCCACGGAAACAAGCCACGTCGTCTCCGTTGGCGATCATATCCGCAACAATATTCGCGAATACGGCATGTTGATCGCGCTCGTGGTGATCATGCTGTTGTTCCAGTGGCTGACCGGCGGCGTGCTGTTCAGGCCGCAGAACCTGACCAACCTCGTTCTACAGAACTCGTTCATCGTCATCATGGCGCTGGGCATGCTGCTGGTGATTGTGGCTGGACATATCGATCTGTCTGTCGGCTCCGTTGTCGGCTTCGTTGGCGCGGTCGCCGGCGTGCTGGTCGTGCAGATGCACATGAACCTGGCGCTCGCGACGGTCATTTGTCTTCTGATGGGTGCCGCAGTTGGCGCCTGGCATGGATATTTCATCGCCTATCACCGTATTCCGTCGTTCATCGTGACACTGTCAGGCATGCTGGTTTTCCGCGGCTTGACCTACGCCATCATCAATACGACCGGCAACGGCAGCAGCATCGGTCCGTTTCCGCCGGCATTCCAGATCGTCGCAACCGGCTTTATTCCCGACTTCGCCGATATCGGCGGCATCCATTCCACGTCGATCTTGCTGACCGTCGCCATCCCGATCGTCATGTTCTTCCTGTCGTGGCGTCGCCGCAGCGTGAATGAGCAGCACGGTATCGATGTCGAGCCATTCAGCTTCTTTGTCGGCCAGAATCTGGTGGTTGCCGCTGCGGCCATCTTCATCGGCTACCAGATTTCCTCCTACAGAGGATTGCCGAATGTTCTGATCCTCATGCTGCTGCTGATCGCACTCTACGCCTTCGCCACGCAGCGCACCACGATCGGCCGTCGCATCTATGCCATGGGCGGCAATGAGAAGGCGACGAAGCTTTCCGGCATCGATACAAGACGCCTGACGTTCTACACCTTCATCAACATGGGCATTCTTGCCAGCATCGCCGGCATCATCATCGCCACGCGTCTGAACTCGGCAACGGCCAAGGGCGGTGATGGTCTCGAACTCGACGTGATCGCCGCCTGCTTCATCGGCGGTGCCTCGGCTTCCGGCGGCGTCGGCAAGGTAACGGGTGCCGTCATCGGTGCATTGATCATGGGTGTCTTGAACCAGGGCATGTCGATCCTTGGCTACCAGACGGACTCGCAGAAGATGATCAAGGGCGCCGTCCTGCTCGCTGCCGTGTTCATTGACGTCTACAACAAGAACAAGGGCTGATCGCTTAAGCGACCGGCCGAAACTTTAAAACCAAATCCATGACAGAGTCCGGCTCTCGCTGAGAGCCGGAACGGTAAATTGCATCCGTTCTCTGTCTGATAGGAAAGGATGAAAGATATGCTCATCTCGCAGATCAAGGGTTCGAACGGCGAGATCGTCGTTGCGGTCCGCAACGGGCCGGGCGATGCTGCCAAGGCTGTCGCCAATGCCGGCAGCGTCTACGCACTGGCAATGGAAGCTGCCGATAGCGGCAAGTCGCTTGTCTCCGTCATTGAAGCACATGGCTTCGGCGAGACGATCGATCTGGAAAAAGCCTATGCCGAAGGTCGCTTCCTGGCGCCGATCACCCATCCCGACGCTGCCCACCTGCATCTGACGGGCACCGGCCTGACGCATCTCGGCTCGGCCGCCACCCGCGACTCCATGCACAAGAAGACGACCGAAGCCGCTGAGGAGACGCTGACCGACTCCATGAAGATGTTCAAAATGGGCATCGAGGGCGGCAAGCCGAAAGCCGGCGAGAAGGGCGTGCAGCCGGAATGGTTCTACAAGGGCAATGGCTATGGTGCCGCTGCGCCGGGCGCTGCACTCGTATCTCCGTCCTTCGCGCTTGACGGCGGCGAAGAGCCTGAAATGGCTGGCATCTACATCATCGCCAAGGACGGCACGCCGTTCCGCATCGGCTTTGCGCTCTCGAACGAATTTTCCGATCACGTTACCGAGCGGATCAATTATCTCTATCTTGCCCATTCCAAGCTGCGCCCGGCGAGCTTCGGGCCGGAAATCCGCATCGGTGCAGCGCCTGAAGATATCCGCGGCACGTCGCGCATCAAGCGCGGCGACAAGGTGATCTTCGAAAAGCCCTTCCTTTCGGGGGAGGCGAACATGTCGCACACGTTCGCAAATCTCGAATATCATCACTTCAAGTACGGCCTGTTCCGCACCCCCGGCGATGTGCATGTGCACATGTTCGGCACTGCGACACTCTCCTTTGCCGAGGGCATCAAGCCGGAGGCGGGCGATGTGTTCGAAATCGAAGTCGCCGAATTTGGCCTGCCGCTGCGCAATCCGCTCGCGGTTGCCGCCGAAGAGAATGTGGCTGTTCGCCAGCTGTAAGTCGTCGAGCCTGGCCGCAAAGGATCGGCCGGGCATCTCTAACACGATCCAGGAAGGCATGAAGCCATGACCATTCATCAGAATCTGATCGCCGGCGAGTGGACCGGCACGACCGGCGCCGAAAACATCAATCCGTCAGACACCAACGAGATCGTCGGCCTCTATGCAAGCGCCAGCGTTCAGGATGTCGCCGACGCCGCCGCCGCCGCGAAGGCAGCGTTTCCGGCTTGGTCGCGCTCCGGCATTCTCGAGCGCCACTCCATCCTGAGAAAAACCAGCGACGAGATCCTTGCGCGCAAGGACGAACTCGGCGCGCTGCTTGCCCGAGAGGAAGGCAAGACCTTGCCCGAGGCGATCGGCGAGACGATTCGCGCCGCGCAGATCTTCGATTTCTTTGCCGGCGAGGCGCTGCGTCTTGCGGGCGAGGTGCTTCCCTCCGTTCGCCCGAATATCGGCGTCGAGATCACCCGCGAGCCGCTCGGCGTCATCGGCATCATCACGCCCTGGAATTTCCCGATCGCCATTCCGGCATGGAAGATCGCGCCGGCGCTCTGCTACGGCAACACCATCGTCTTCAAGCCGGCCGATCTCGTCCCCGGCTGCTCCTGGGCTATCGTCGATATCCTTCATCGCGCCGGCTTGCCGAAGGGGGTCTTGAACCTCGTCATGGGCAAGGGCTCGGTCGTCGGCCAGGCGATGCTGGATAGCCCGGTTCTCTCCGGCATCACCTTCACCGGTTCGGTCGGCACGGGCAAGCGCGTGGCACTCGCCTCCGTCGAGCACGGCCGCAAGTACCAGCTCGAAATGGGCGGCAAGAACCCGATGGTCGTGCTTGACGATGCGGACCTCACGGTTGCCGTCGAGGCGGCCGCCAACTCCGCCTTCTTCTCGACCGGCCAGCGCTGCACGGCCTCGTCGCGCCTGATCGTCACCGAGGGCATTCACGACAAGTTCGTGGCGGCGCTGACGGAGAAGCTGAAGACGCTGAATGTCGACAACGCCACCAAGGCCGGCACGCATATCGGCCCGGTCGTCGATGCCAAGCAGCTGAAGACCGACACCGACTATATCGAGATCGGCCGCCAAGAAGGCGCCAAGCTCGCCTTCGGCGGCGAGCTTATCAGCCGCGACACGCCCGGCTTCTACTTGCAGCCAACGCTATTTACGGAAGCGACGAACCAGATGCGCATCAGCCGCGAAGAGATCTTCGGGCCGGTCGCCTCGGTTATCCGGGTGAAGGATTACGAGGAAGCGCTTGCCGTTGCTAACGACACGCCATTCGGCCTGTCTTCCGGCATCGCAACGACAAGCCTGAAATACGCAACGCATTTCAAGCGCAATGCCGAAGCCGGCATGGTGATGGTCAACCTGCCGACGGCGGGCGTCGATTTCCATGTGCCGTTCGGCGGCCGCAAGGGTTCGTCCTTCGGTCCGCGCGAACAGGGCAAATATGCCGCCGAGTTCTTCACCACGGTCAAGACCGCCTACACGCTGGCTTGACCGCCGACTTCAAAGCCCGGGCGCGAACGAGGTGGCCCGGGCGACGCAAAAGGTACCAATACTATGAAGAAAAAAGCTGAATGGCCGCGCCGACTGCGCTCCTACGACTGGTTCGGCGGCACCGGCAAGAACGCGATCATGCATCGCTCGTGGATGAAGAACCAGGGCCTGCCGGCCGACACCTTCGACGGCCGTCCGATCATCGGCATCTGTAATACCTGGTCGGAGCTGACGCCCTGCAACGCGCACTTACGCGATCTTGCCGAGCGCGTGAAGCGCGGCGTCTATGAAGCCGGTGGCTTCCCGGTCGAATTTCCGGTTTTCTCCGTCGGCGAAAGCACGCTGAGGCCGACGGCGATGATGTTCCGCAACCTCGCGGCCATGGACGTCGAAGAGGCGATCCGCGGCAATCCGGTCGATGGCGTCGTGCTGCTCGGCGGCTGCGACAAAACCACGCCGAGCCTCTTGATGGGTGCGGCTTCCGTCGATATCCCGGTCATCCTCGTTTCCGGCGGGCCGATGCTGAACGGCAAATGGCGCGGCAAGGATGTCGGTTCCGGCACGGCGGTCTGGCAGTTCTCGGAAATGGTCAAGTCCGGCGAGATGTCGCTGGAGGAATTCATGGACGCGGAGCAGGGTATGGCCCGCTCGGCCGGCAGCTGTATGACCATGGGCACGGCCTCGACCATGGCGTCGATGGCCGAAGCGCTCGGCATGACGCTGCCTGGCAATGCCGCCATCCCGGCGGTCGATGCCCGCCGTCGCGTCATTTCGCAGCTTTCGGGCCGTCGCATCGTCGACATGGTCAAGGAGGACCTGAAGCCTTCCGACATCCTGACCAAGGAAGCCTTCGAGAACGCCATCCGCGTCAACGGTGCCGTCGGCGGTTCGACCAATGCGGTGCTGCACCTTCTGGCGCTCGCTGGCCGCATCGGCGTCGACCTGTCGCTCGACGACTGGGATCGTCTGGGCCGCGAAGTGCCGACCATCGTCAACCTGCAGCCCTCGGGCAAGCATCTGATGGAAGAGTTCTACTATGCCGGCGGCCTGCCCGTCGTCATCAAGGCGGTTGGCGACATGGGCCTGCTGCATAAGGACGCCATCACCGTCACCGGCGATACGATCTGGGCCGGCGTCAAAGATGTCGTCAACTACAATGACGATGTCATCGTTCCCAGAGAAAAGGCGCTGACGCAATCGGGCGGTATCGCGGTTCTGCGCGGCAATCTCGCGCCGAAGGGTGCGGTGCTGAAGCCATCAGCCGCTTCGCCGCATCTGATGCAGCACAAGGGCCGCGCCGTGGTCTTCGAAAGCATCGAGGACTACCACGCCCGCATCAACCGCGACGATCTCGACATCGACGAGAATTGCATCATGGTGCTGAAATACTGCGGCCCGAAGGGTTACCCGGGGATGGCCGAAGTCGGCAACATGGGCCTGCCGCCGAAGGTGCTGAAAAAGGGGATCACCGACATGATCCGCATTTCCGATGCGCGCATGTCCGGCACCGCCTACGGCACCGTCATCCTGCACACAGCTCCGGAAGCCGCCGATGGCGGACCTCTGGCGTTGGTTCAGAACGGCGACTTGATCTCGGTCGACGTGCCGGCCCGCACGATCCAGCTCGAGGTTTCCGACGAGGAACTGGCCAAGCGCCGCGCTGCCTGGGTCTCCCCGGTCAAGCCGCTCACCGGCGGCTACGGCGGCCTCTATGTGAAGACCGTCATGCAGGCCGATACCGGCGCTGACCTGGACTTCCTGGTTGGCGCACGCGGCTCGGAAATCCCGAACAATCGCGACAGTCACTGAGATTGCTGTTTGGAATTTGGGAGGGGCGGGACGCAAGTTCCGTCCCTTTTTGATATGTGGAATATTTCCTTTCGCATAACTTTGAGTTTTGCGACAGGAAATGTCGGGCTTTCAAAGGTGGTGATTTTGTTGCGAAGAATGGGACACTGGCCACAACGCACTTTACTGTGGGCTGTCGTATGGATGTTGTTGCCGCGACATTCGGAGCCGGATGAATATTGCAAGGCCAAGGATGACCGCGACCAGATTGTAGATAATTGCAATCGAAAAGGCCTCTCCGTAGGCATTTTCTGCAAGATGGGCCGAGACGGTTGTCCCGTCAACGTGCTCCAGCACATTGAATAGAATGGTTCCAACGATCGTCACGCCAAAGGCGGAGCCGGCGATCTGCATGGTGCTGAACGCACCGGACGCCATCCCAGCCTCCTTACTGGAGACGGTGCTCAGGATCATGTTGAGGAGAAGGGGAACGACAATGCCCTGGCCCAATCCCTGAAGAACAACCGAAGCGCTCAGTGCCAAGATATAAAGGCCACCGGCAAGTTCCGACAGAACGGCGGTTAGCAATCCCGCTGCAAAGACGAACATGCCGAAGAACAGAGTCCAGTACTCCCCCTGCTTTGCGAGCAGCCCCGAGAGAAGCGAGCCAATGAAAAACGCGACCGTCGATGGAACAAAAAAAGTTCCGGCTTCCAGCGCGGTCTGCTCGAGGCCGACCTGCAATAGGATTGTCAAAGACAAGGAGAACGAGCCGATCGCCGAGAAAAATAGGAATGCTGCGAAGACTCCAAGGACGAAGCTTTTCTTTTTGAAGAGAGAGATATCGATGATGGGTATGCCGCCGCGCCGCGCCAGCCGGGCTTCGTAGGAGACGAAGCACATGAATACGGGAAGCGATAGCAGGGGGGCGACAATTGCCCACCAGGGCCAATGATAGTCCTGCCCGACCATCACCGGCAACAGGATCAAGGTCAGCGCGGAAGTTCCCAAAACGGCTCCCCATAAATCGAGGGTCGTTGATGCGACTGCCCTGGTCTCCACGATCATCCATTTTCCAGCGATCAACGCATAGCACGCGACTGGAAGGTTGACGAGAAAGACAAGGCGCCAGCCAATATCCCCGATATTGAGCACAAGCAAATATCCTCCGACCACCTGAGACGCCGCACCGGCAATACCTTGGACCGCACCCATCACCGAGAACGCCTTTCGGCGACCTTCGCCCTCAAAGAGTACCCGTAGCGAAGCATAGACCTGCGGCATCAGGAGCGCCGCACCAATACCCTGGACCGCGCGTGCGCTGATAAGGCTCCAAGACGAAAACGCGAGAGCGCACAATAGCGACCCAAGCGCAAAGATCGCCATGCCGACGAGAAACAGCTTCCGCCGCCCGTAGAGATCGCCCAGACGGGCTCCGTTAAGCAGCAAAGCACCATACGTCAGGCTATAAGCCACCATGATGAGTTGCAATTCCGCATTGGATGCATGAAGCCGGCGTTGGATGTCGGGTAACGCAATATTAACGATAAACAGGTCGAGGATGGTGAGGAAGTTCCCGGTCAGAAGAACGGCCAGTGAAGACCAGGCTCCCGCTTTCTCCGTTTCAACCGATACTGAGGTCATCTGTGTTCCCGCGTGATCGAGCTTGCGGCAGGAATCGAGTATCGGTGCCTGCAAAGCTGAAGTCGAAGGATATTTTATCTTTAATGTTGATAAAATACGGGAAATAGAACTACTTAAAGGACAAAATTTCTTCAATTGGAGACGTCATGGAAAGCTTGACGGGCATTGCCGCGTTTGTTCACGCCGCCGAACAGCAGAGCTATGTGGCAGCTGCACGCATCACGGGGGCATCTCCATCCGCCATTAGCAAGGCGGTAGGCCGTCTCGAAGCACACCTCGGGGTGCGGCTCTTCAATCGCACGACACGTAGCATGAGCCTGACCGAGGAGGGCGTGGTGTTCTATGAACGCTGCAAGCGTATCCTTGAAGACCTTGGAGATGCCGAGGCGGTCATTCTTCAGAGTCGGAACCGACCAGCAGGACGCTTACGCGTCAGTATGCCTCATATCGTCGGGCATCATCTCTTCATGCCGATCCTGCGATCCTTCGTCGAATCCTTCCCGGAGATCGAGCTGGACATTGATTTCGAGGATCGGGTGGTGGATCTCGTTGCCGAGGGAGTGGATGTCGTTGTCCGCAGCGGTGAGCTGGCCGATAGTGGATTGATCGCCCGCGTCCTCGGACAGCAGCATTTCGTTGTCTGCGGGAGCCCCGAATATGTCCAGCGACGAGGCCGCCCGCAGACACCGGCTGATCTTGCCGGGCATGCCTGCATTCACTTCAAATATCCATCCAGCGGACGCATTGCGCTCTGGGCATTCCGGACTCCCCACGACCGGCTTATCCTGCCAAGAAACCTCATCTTCAACAATACTGACGCAGGATTGCGGGCGACTTTGGACGGGCTGGGGCTTTCCCATCTGCCCGCCTATGTCGCGGAGCCATACATCCAGACCGGCGTGCTCATCCCGGTTCTTACGTCGTTCATGATTCCTTTCGGTTCGCTCTCCCTCGTCTGGCAATCCAATCGCCAACTTTCACCGAAGGTTCGTGCTTTTGTGGATTTCATGGTTGCAAGTCTGACTTCCCAAGGTGGGACCTTCCAACCGGCTACGGCATTGTCGTGAAGACTCCTCTTAAAGCCGGGTTTTTGCGACTGAATCTCACGACGCTATTAAAACTGGCATTCTGCAAAAGTTGAGTATGCAGAACGCTCAGCAAAGATATCTTCGGCAGACTGAATTCCCACAAATCAGCTCTGGCTTTGGCTCTGCCCCTGGCTCGCGACCGTTACTTTCACCGTCAGGCTTTCGCCCGGCGTGCCCACGCGCATGCCGGAGACGGGGGCGGCGTCGCGGTAGCAGAGGCCGGTGGCGATGCGAACGTAGCGTTCGTCGGGGCAGACGTCGTTGGCAGGGTCGAAGCCGACCCAGCCGAGGCCGGGAATATGCGCTTCGGCCCAGGCGTGGGTGGCGGCTTGTTCGTTCTTGCCTTCCATCATGAGATAGCCGGAGATGTAGCGCGCTGGAATGCGCAATGCGCGTGCGGCGGCGATGAAGATATGGGCGTGGTCCTGGCAGACGCCGCTCTTGCTTTCCAGCGCCTGCTCGGCTGTTGTTTCCGTGTCGCTGGTGCCGGGCTTGTATTCGACCGTCTGATGAATTGCGCTCATCAGCGCGTGCATCTTGCCGAGTTCATTGTCTCCGGAGATGCCTCGCAGCATCTCCTTCGTCAGCTTGCCGGCCTTGGTGCGCGGAGTGTCCCGCAGGAAGAGCCAGAGCGGACCGAAGCCGCTATGCGGGCCGATAACACCGTTCACGTCCTGCGTTTCTATCTCGCCGGTAGCGACGATCCGGGTCGAATCCTGCTCGCCGTCGAGCGAGACGAGCGTTACGCGATTGGCGAACTGGTCATCATATTCGACTTCCGGACGCGCGCCTTCCACCGTGAGCTTCCAGTCATGGACCGTCTGGCCGATGCCGGTCAGCGGCGTCAGCCGCAGGCGCTGCAGCGAGAACTGCGACGGTTCGTCGTAGCGATATTCCGTGATGTGGCTGATCGTCAGTTTCATAATGTCGCCCGCTTACTCATAGAACCGGTAGCCGTCGGAAATCTCGGCGCCGAGCTTGTTGTTGCGCGCGACGAAATCCTCCAGGAATTCATGCAGCCCCTGATCCATGATGTTCTTGATCGTGAGGTTCTGCAGCAACTGACGAATGGCTTCGGCAGTATCGTTTGCAGGCAGCCTCGTCTCGTATTCGGCGCTGAGAAAGCTGATGTTACCGACGATCTTCTCATAACAATAGGCGAGCGACCGCGGCATCTGACCGTTCAGGATCAGGAAGTCGGCGATGTTGGCCGGCTTGTATTCGGGATCGTAGGCCCATTTGTAGGCCCGGTGCGCCGAGACGGATCGCAGGATCGATTCCCACTGGGCGTTATCGAGCGAAGAACCGACATGGGAGACCGACGGCAGCAGGACGTAATATTTTACGTCGAGGATGCGGGCCGTATTGTCGGCGCGTTCGATGAAGGTGCCCATGCGGGCGAAGTTATAGAGCTCGTTGCGCAGCATCGAACCGTGGAAGGCACCGCGGATCAATCCGGCACGGCGCTTGATGACGTCGATCGTCTCCGGCAGTTCGGCTGTTTTCAGCCGCTTGCCGAGCAAGGCCTTAAGCTCGATCCAGCATTCGTTGGTCGCTTCCCAGGTGTCGCGGGTCAGCGCCGTGCGCACCATGCGGGCATTGTTGCGGCCATATTCGATGCAGGACATGACGCTCGACGGATTGGAGCGGTCGCGCATCAGATAGTCGATCGCGTCGGCGCCCGTGAGTTTGCTGTGCACTTCGTCATAGGCTTCGCGCACGCCGGCGCTTTGCAGGACGCCGTCCCAATCGTCTTCCACTGCGCCGCTGCGCGTCAGCGACATGCGCTGGCCGGCATCGACGAGGCGGGCTATGTTTTCGGCTCGCTCGATGTAACGGAACATCCAGTAGAGGCCATTCGCGGTTCTTCCAAGCATGTCCGTTTCAGTCCTCCAGAACCCAGGTATCTTTGGTGCCGCCGCCCTGGCTGGAATTGACCACCAGCGAGCCTTCCTTCAGCGCCACGCGGGTCAGGCCGCCGGGGATGATCCGCACCTTGTCGGAAACGAGAACATAGGGGCGCAGGTCCACATGGCGGGGCGCGATGCCTTTGTTGACCAGGATCGGCACCGTCGACAGGGAAAGGGTCGGCTGGGCGATGTAATTGTTCGGCCTGCTCTTCAGCTTCTCGGCGAATTCCGTCCGCTCCTTCTTCGAGGCGGTCGGTCCCACAAGCATGCCGTAGCCGCCGGAGCCATGCACTTCCTTGACGACGAGATCGGCCAGATTGTCCAGCACGTATTGCAGGCTGTCGGGCTCCGAACAGCGCCAGGTCGGCACGTTTTCGAGGATCGGCTTGCGGCCGGTGTAGAATTCGACGATCTCCGGCATGTAGGAATAGATTGCCTTGTCGTCGGAAATACCCGTGCCAGGCGCATTGGCGATGGTGATGCCTCCGGCGCGATAGACATCCATGATGCCGGGAATGCCGAGGGCGGATTCCGGACGGAAGGTGAGGGGATCGAGGAAATCGTCGTCGACGCGGCGGTAGAGCACGTCGATGGCTTCATAGCCTCGCGTGGTGCGCATCTTCACCTTGCCGTCGATGATGCGCAGATCCGAGCCTTCGACCAGCTCCACGCCCATCATGTCGGCCAAAAAGGAGTGCTCGTAGTAGGCCGAATTGTAGATGCCGGGCGTCAGCACGGCGACGCGGGGCTTGCCCTTGCAGCCGGGAGGGGCGAGCGAGGCGAGGCTCTGGCGCAGCAGCAGCGGATAGTCCTCGACGCGCTGCACCTTGTTCTGGTGAAACAGCTCGGGGAACATCTGCATCATCGTTTCGCGGTTTTCCAGCATGTAGCTGACGCCGGACGGCGTGCGGGCATTGTCCTCGAGCACGTAGAACTGGTCTTCGCCCGTGCGCACGATGTCCGTGCCGACGATATGCGTGTAGACGCCGCCCGGCGGGCGAAAGCCGATCATCTCGGGCAGGAAGGCGTCATTCTTCTCAATCAGCTCGCGCGGGATGCGCCCGGCGCGGATGATTTCCTGCTTGTGATAGATGTCATGGAGGAAAGCGTTGAGGGCGATGACCCGCTGTTCGATGCCCTGGGCGAGCTTGCGCCATTCGCGACCGGAGATGATGCGGGGGATGATATCGAAGGGGATGAGCTTTTCCGAGGAGTCTGCGTGTCCGTAGACTGCGAAGGTAATTCCCGTCTTTCGGAATATGTTTTCCGCATCTCGGGATTTGGCAATGAGATGGCCTCTGTCCTGGCCGGAGTACCATTCGAAGTATTTTTGGTAAGGTTCGCGCGGACTTTCATCCGCAGTAATCATTTCATCAAATGCCAAAGGTGCGGTCCCCGTGTTTTTACCCATTTGAATACAACGGTTTTTACAATGCAAGAAGTATGCGCAGTTACCGATACAAATTTCGCAGCGCGGAAAAATGCCGGATTTGCGGGCATTTAAGGGTGGCGCTGCCGTTATTCGTCGAACCTTGTCGCAGGACTCAGATCAAAATTTGAGCATCTGCTTCATTCGAAGACTGAACGCCTAGGTGGCAGATGAGGTTTCCTAAGCCTGGGCGATCGTGAGCGCGGGGTGAAGAAAAATTGATGGCTGCTTTCAGCAGATGGATTTTGACGGTTCCGCCGCCATCGTCTATCAGCCTTTAGCTCCCCGCGCGACACTCCGAATTCGACTCCGATTCCGGCTTCCGCGCATCAAACGCACATCGGTCAGCCTTCCATGTCCCTCGATAAATTCGCGCCGGCGATCTTCGTCGTTCTCTGGTCCACCGGCTGGATCGTTGCCAAATACGCCTCGCTGCATTCAGGTCCGTTCACCTTTCTGATGATCCGCTACAGCCTGTCGGCGCTTGCCTTCGTGCTGCTCTGTTCGGTTACCGGCGCCCGGTGGCCGCGCGATTGGTCGAGCGTGTTTCGGGCTGTTTATTCCGGTATCTTCCTGCACGGCATCTATCTCGGCGGCCTCTGGTGGGCGATCGCCCAGGGTGTGCCGGCCGGCATGGCCGGCATCATCGCGGCCCTGCAGCCATTGATGACGGCCATGGCGGCGCCGTTTCTCGTCGGCGAGCGCCTGCAGCCTGTCCAGCGTCTTGGCCTGCTGCTCGGATTTATCGGTATTGCGATCGCCATCTCGCCGAAGCTGCTGACGCCGGAGACGGCCAATCTCTGGCAGGCCGTGGTTCCGCTTGCTGTCAATCTACTGGCGATGGCATCGGTAACCTACGGCACCCTTTACCAGAAACGCTATCTGCAAACCGGCGATCTTCGCACCATTGCAACGTTGCAATATGTCGGCGCTTTGATCGTCACCGTGCCGCTGGCTTTCATATTCGAGGGCCTGCATTTTGACGGCACGCAGACGGCGATCCTGTCTCTTCTCTGGTCGGTCTTCGGTCTGTCGATGGGCGGGGTCGGCCTGCTGCTTTATCTCATCCGCCGAGGCCAGGTCTCGCGCGCCGCATCGCTGATCTATCTGATGCCGCCGGCAGTCGCCATCGAAGCGGCGATCGCCTTCGGCGAGCCGCTGACCCTGCCGATCATCATCGGTACGGCCGTCGTGGTGATCGGCGTCTACCTGACCAACCGGCGTACAGCGGATGTTGTGCCGGAATAGGCATCATAGGTTATAAAAAAGGGGGCCGATCGACCCCCTTTGTATTCGTTCAAGCGCGTTCGCGGCGCTGGCCGCCGTTGCCCGGGCCGCGGCGCTTCATGCCGCCGTCCTTGCGCTGTTCGCCCTGAGCGTTCTGGCCACGATCGTCGTGGCGACCCGTGGGGCGGCCGTGCGCGTGGCGGGGACCGCGATGGGCGCCGGCTTCGTGGGCAGCACCATTGGCATTTGCGTGGCCATTGTGCTGCGGCTTCTTGGCCGGACGGAAATCGGATGTCGACGTGAGATCATTGTCCACTTCCGGGCGCGGCGTGCGCTCGTCGCGACGTTGGCCGCGGAAGTCGGCATTGCGATTGTTTTCGCGCTGCGGACGACGTTCCTGACGCTCGCCGTTATGGGCGCGGGCTTCGCCGGCTTCGCCCTCGCGATGAGGACGGCGAGCCGGACGTGCGGGACGGCCTTCGGGACGTCCCTGACCCGCACCACCACGACCTTGGCCTGGGGCCTGACCGCCACGACCGCCTGCGCGGTTGTTGGCGCGAACCGGGCGGCCGCGATCGGCCGGAGCCTCGCCGCTGGCAACGGCGATATCGATGGCCATCAGGCGTTCGATGTCGCGCAGCAGGCGGATTTCATCCGGAGCGCAGAAGGCGATGGCGATGCCGTCGCGACCGGCGCGCGCCGTGCGGCCGATGCGGTGGACGTAGGCGTCAGGCACTTCCGGCAGATCGTAGTTGTAGACATGCGTGACGCCGGGGATGTCGATGCCGCGGGCAGCGACGTCGGTGGCGACGAGAACGCGGACTTCGCCGTCACGGAAGCCCTTGAGGGCACGCTCGCGCTGACCCTGGCTCTTGTTGCCGTGGATGGAGGCGGCGGCAAAGCCGACATGTTCGAGATGCTTCATCAGCTTCTCGGCGCCATGCTTGGTGCGCAGGAAGACCATGGCGCGGCCATCCGGGTTGGCGGAAATCGTTTCCTTGAGGATCTCGGTCTTATGGTTCTGACCGGAAACGAAGTGGACATACTGCTCCACCTTGTCGGCGGCCTTGCCGGGAGGCGAGACTGCGACCGTGACCGGATTGGTCAGGTATTCGGAAGCGAGATCGGCGATTGCCTTCGGCATGGTGGCCGAGAACAGCATGGTCTGACGCTTGGCCGGGACCATCTTTGAGATCTTGCGCAGATCGTGAATGAAGCCCAGGTCGAGCATCTGGTCGGCTTCGTCAAGGACGAGGTAGCTGACCTGGCCGAGCGACAGTGCGCGGCGGCTGATGAGGTCGAGCAGGCGGCCGGGGGTGGCGACGAGAATATCGGTGCCGCGCTCGAGCTGGAGCTGCTGCTTGTTGATGGAGGCGCCACCGACGACGACGTTGATCCTGAGCGCCGTCTTGCGGACGAAGAGCTTCAGGTTGTCGGCGATCTGGTTCACCAGTTCGCGGGTGGGGGCGAGGATCAGGGTGCGGACGGTGCGGTTGTCGGGGCGCTTGGCGTCCTTCAACAGCATTTCGATGATCGGCAGGCCGAAGGCGGCAGTCTTGCCGGTGCCAGTCTGGGCGAGGCCGATGAGATCGCGGCCCTGGAGAACAAGCGGGATAGCCTGAGCCTGGATTGGCGTCGGCGTCGTGAAATTGTTCTGCGACAGCGTATCGACGATCTGCTTGGAGAGACCAAGCGAGTTAAAATCGGTCAATTCAGTACCTTTCGGGGCGCCAAAGCAAATAGGCCGGATCGCACCATGCGGTCCGGTCTGTCTCTGGCGTCAAGAACCCCGCGTGAAGTGGGAACTTGTAAGTTGGAAAAAGCTTTCCAGCGCATCTGACCGCCTTGGGTGCGGTCTCGTTATCTAAAGCGCTTTTGTCCTTCTCTTGCGTACGTCTAAGTCCCGCAGGGCACGCTCACGCGGCGGCCGGAAGGTGAAAGCTGAGCCGCATTTGGTCTTATTCCCGGCCAAAGTCAAGAGGGCGCCGGAAGCTTTCCTTCATGGACATACAAATACCGCCGGAAATCCGGCGGCATCTTCGGCTCTGGAATTCTGATAGGCGCATTCTTGGCGCGGTGGCGTTTCAAGCCTCAACGGCAGACCTCGACACGGTAGGCACGGCCCCAGCCATCGTGACGCCATGCCCAATAGCAGCTCGGATAGGGGCGCACATAGACCCGTTCATAGGCTGGGCCTTCGTAATACGCCGGATATTCAGAATAGTAGGCGGGATAGGCCGGGTATGCCGGTCGTACCGCTTCGGCCGCCAGAGCGCCGCCGACGACACCGGCGGCAAGGCCGCCGAAGAATGCGCCGCGATCGGAGGCGCTGGCATTGGTGGCGGTTACGGCGGCAGCGCTGCCGAGCGTCAGCGCGATCATGCCGGCCGTGGTTAAAGTGCGAAGCAAAGACATCGAAATCCCTTTCCCAAAAAGAGGCCTCCAAGCCGAAGCCGAGCTTGACGGTGCGCGGGAAACGGGGCGAAGTCGCGGCTAGAAAGACGGCCGCGACATTAAATTTTGTTCATGATGGAATAGGTAAACCTATTGATTTCCCTTTAGAAATCTGTGGGAACGCCGCCTTCTTGCTTGCGCCTGGCCACGAAGGCGTCGAGCTCTTCCTCGATTGCCGGATCAAGCGGGGGACGCTCATAGCGGGCGAGCGTTTCCTTGAAGACGCGGTTGGCATGATCGTAGGTTGTCGGCCTCCCGGCTTCGGTCCAGGTCTCATAATTTCGCCAGTCCGAGAGGATCGGGGAATAGAAGGCGGTCTCATAGCGGGCAAGCGTGTGCGCTGTGCCGAAATAGTGTCCGCCGGGGCCGACGTCGCGCACGGCGTCGAGCGCCAGGGCGTCGCTGCTGACATCCAGCGGCGTCAGGAATTCGGCGACCATCTGCAGCATATCGACATCGAGGATGAACTTCTCGAACGAAGCCGTCAGGCCACCTTCGCTCCACCCGGCGGCATGCAGCACGAAATTGCCGCCGCCCTGGGTCAGGGCCCAGAGAGAAAGCGCCGATTCGTAGGCCGCTTGGGCGTCGAGCGTGTTGGAAGCGTTGGTGTTCGAGGTTCGGTAGGGGATGCCATAGCGGCGGGCGAGCTGGCCGCCGCAGATGACAGCCTTCATGTATTCCGGCGTGCCGAAAGCAGGCGCGCCCGTCTTCATGTCGACGTTCGAGGTGAAGCCGCCGTACATGACCGGCGCGCCTTTGCGTACCATCTGGGTGAAGGCGATGCCGCACAGTGCTTCGGCATTCTGCTGCACCAGCGCGCCGGCAATCGTCACCGGCGCCATCGCACCCGCCAAGGTAAACGGCGTGACGACCACCACCTGTCCGCGCGACGACATTTCGATGATGCCCTGCAGCATCGGCCCGTCAAGGCGCAGCGGCGAGGAGGAGTTGATGATGGTGAAAAGCGACGGCTCGCGCTCCATCTGCTCCATGCTAATGCCGCGTCCGATGCGGGCGATCTCGATCGCGTCGAGATTGCGCTGCTTGCCGAGCGAATAGCAGTGGAACGCCTTGTCGGTGAGCTTCACGATGTCGGACAGGCAGTCGAGATGGCGCACCGATGCATGGATATCGATGGGCTCGACGGGATAGCCGCCGGTCATGTGGATGATGTCGAAGGACTGGGCAAGCTTGATCAGCTTGCGGAAGTCTTCCTGATTGCCGGCTCTCCTGCCACCTTCGCGATCGGCGACGAAGGGAGCCGAGGCGACCTGGGCGAAGACGAGGTTGCGGCCGCCGATCTCGACGTTTCTAAGGGGATTGCGGGCATGGAGGGTAAAGGTCGAGGGCGCGGAGGCGATCAGCTCAAGGATCAGGTTGCGGTCGAAGCGGACGCGCTCCTTGCCCGGCGTGACGTCGGCACCGGCTGCCTTCATGCGGTCGCGCGCTTCCGGCAGGATGATATCCATGCCGATCTCTTCGAGGATGGTCAGCGATGCCTCGTGAATGTCGTCCAGGGTTTCGGGCGACAGAAGCTCCGTGCGGGCGAGATTGTTGACGAGATTGAGATACTTCGCGCCGCTCGGCTTGCGGCTGCGTTCGCCGCCGCGCCCGCCTGTCCGTCTTCGCCGTTCGACTGGAGCCGCCGCGGTCTCCGATTCGTTCAGGGCCAGGCTATCTTCGTCGCTCATAGTGCTCGCTCCCAATTGTCCGCCGGAGGATTCTTGGCAGAGTTTAGAGCGCCGTGCCGCCGTCGTTTGCGACGAAGGCATGACCGTTATAGGATAGTGCATGGCCTGAACGCGACGTTGCATGCCGGGTTAAACATGGTTAACGCGTTGTTAAAGCGATTTGTGATAGAGCGTCGTTTCATGAACTATCGTGTGCGGTGAGAAGAGAGATCCCGTTGAATCTGGACGGTGAACTGCTGGAGATGGCCTGCCGCCGGATCGCCAATCTGGATAGGCCGGCCTATATCAAGAACAGCGAGCTGCGCTACGTCGCCGTCAACGAGGCCTATGCGCGCTTCTTCCAGCGCGATATCTCCGATTTCATCGGCAACCGCAGCCACGATGTGCTCGACGCCGTCGAAAGCGCCGACCGGGAAGACAGGGAGCGGCGTGCGCTCGTCTTCGGCTCCGAGGAGACGGCGCTCTGCTTCGATCCCACGGGTCGTCAGCGCGCCCGCATGCAGATCGAAAGCTTTTCACCTTCGGAAGACCGCGTCTATGTGTTCGGCATGTCTGTCGACGCCCCGGCCGCATCCGACGATATCTCGACTGACGGGAAAGAGGGTGGGAGCCTCGATGAGGTCGGTTTTTTCCGCACAGTTCTGGAGGATCTGCCGGTTGCGACCTTCGTGCGCGATGCCAACCACCGGCTGATCTATGCCAACGCGGCTCATGCCGCCATCACCGGGCTCGACCGCGAGGAAATGCTTGGCAAGACCGAGCATGAGATGTTCGATGTCGGCGCGGATGACTTCTTTGCCGAAAACGAGGTCGCGCTGAAGGACGGGCGTGGGCACGAATTCGAAAGCGAAATGGTGGATCGGCAGCAGATCAAGCATCCTGTCAAGATCCGCGTCAACCGCGCCGTAACATCCGATGGCGGCCACTATGCCGTTGGCTCCATAACCGATACATCGGCGCTGAGGCAGCGAGAAACGCAATTGATGGAGGCGCAAGCCCGCGCCGAGGCGCTGCATCAGGATCTCGACAATACTCTCCGTTCGATGCCGATCGGGGTTTTGATCCACAACAGCGACTACATCGTGGAATACGTCAACGATGCCTGCTACGACATTTGGGGGTTCTCCAAGGACGAGCGTTTCGAAGGCCGGCCTTATCGCGATCTCATCGCCAAGCACTTCGAGCTCGAGCGCTTCGGCTCCGACTACCGTAGCGTCGACGACATCTATGAGGCGCGCCTGGCCGCCCTGCGCAAGGCAGGGCCGCATCTGCAGACGGAAGTGAATTTTGCCGACGGCAAGTCCGTCATCATCGATGCACGCCGTATTTCGAATGGCCGGACCTTGGTGTCCTACACGGATATTTCTTCCGTGCGACAGAAATCCCAGGAGATCACCGAGACCCGCCTGGCGCTGGAGCGCCTTGGGGGGTTGATGGCCGACGCGATGCAGGCCATGTGTCAAGGGCTCCTGATCGTGCAGGACGGCGTGATCGTGCTGGCAAACGAAACGCTGAAGGACATGCTGAAGCTGCCGGCGGAAAGCCTGGAGGTCGGCAGGAACTGGTCGGTCGCGTTCGATTATTGCGCCGGACGGGGCGATTTCGGCGACGATCCGGAGACCGTGCGCGAGTGCTGGGGCGAGAGCATCGCGGCCGGCAAGCCGATCTCTGCCGTGTTCCAGGTCGTCGGCGACCGGTGGATGCAGCTCGATGCCGCGGTCGGCGAGCATCGCCGTTGGATCGTCGTGCTGACGGATGTCACCGAAATGAAGGAGCGCGAAGCGGATCTGCAGCTTCTGCTGGCTCGCAGCAATGCGGCGGATCGTGCGAAGTCCGAATTCCTGACGAATATGAGTCATGAAATCCGCACGCCGATGAACGGAGTTCTGGGCATGGCGGAATTGCTTGGCAAGACCGATCTCGACGCCCGGCAGAAGACGTTTGTCGACATCATCGTCAAGTCGGGTACCGCCCTTCTGACCATTATCAACGATATTCTCGACTTCTCGAAGATCGACACCGGCGAAATGCATCTGCGCAAGGTGGCATTCGATCCGGTGGAGGCGGTCGAGGATGTTGCGACGCTGATGGCGGCTGCCGCGGCGGAGAAGCATATCGAATTGCTGGTGCGCACAGCGCCCGGCGTGCCTGCCGCGATGCTTGGGGATGCCGGGCGTTTCCGCCAGATCGTCACCAACCTCGTCGGCAACGCGATCAAATTTACCGAGCGCGGCCATGTATTGGTCGAACTGGATAGCCAGTCGTCCCCCGGAAGCGACTCGGTGCTGACGCTGCGCGTCGAGGACACGGGGATAGGCATTCCCGATGAAAAGCTCGATACCATTTTCGAGAAGTTCTCGCTGGCGGATTCATCCTTCGCGCGCCGTCTCGAGGGCTCCGGCCTCGGTCTCTCTATCACGGCCGGTCTGGTCGATCTTTTCGGCGGTTCGCTCTCAATCGAAAGCGAATGGGGCAAGGGATCGGTCTTCACCGTCGATCTGCCTATGCCGCTGGTTGCCGAGCGCGGCAAATCTCCGGATCTGCCGGCCAACGTCAAGGGCGTCGGCATCCTGGTCGTGGAAGACAATGAGATCCATCGGCGCATATTGACCGGGCAATTGGCGCAATGGGGGTTCGACGGCTACGCGGCCGAGGACGGCAAGACCGCGCTCGCCATTCTGGACGCCGCTTTCGACATGGGCGTGCCTGTTGATGCCCTGATCATCGATTACAGTATGCCCGGTATGAACGGCTATCAGGTCGCGCGTGCCGTTCGCGCCGATTCGCGCTTCGACTCAGTGCCCATGATGTTTCTCACATCGATGGGTGTTGTCGGCTACGACAAGGAGTTCACGGCCGTCAACGGCCAGGTGCATCTGATGAAGCCGGTGCGCGCCAATGTGTTGCGCAGCACGATTATCGACGTCGTGCGCACATCGCGCCGGCGGAAGACCAACGGCCAGACAGGCGCCGGTGTCAGATCATCGCCGCTGGAGGCTGAAGCCGCTGCCGCGATCGGGACCACCGAACAGATGGCCTCGCCAAAACCCGGCAATGCCATCGACGTTCTCGTCGCCGAGGACAATGAGGTAAATCAGATCGTGTTCACGCAAATTCTGCAGGCGACGGGCCTGCGCTTCCTCGTCGTAGAGAACGGTCAGGCGGCTGTGGATGCATGGCGCCAGTTGCGGCCGTCGATGATCCTGATGGACGTCACCATGCCCGTCATGAATGGCCATCAGGCGACGCGAATGATCCGGCAGGTCGAGGCGCAAGTCGGACAGGGTTGGCACGTGCCCATCATCGGGGTCACGGCGCATGCGCTGGATGTGGATCGCGTGATGTGCATGGAGGCGGGCATGGACGACTGCCTGTCGAAACCGATCAGCCCCGAGCTTCTCGAGGCCAAGATGCAGCGTTGGCTTGGCGATGCGGCTCTTCAGGCCGATCGCTCCAGCAGTTAAGCCGGCTTGACCCCGCAGAGCATTTCCCGCTTGCCGGCAAAGCCCTGCCGCCGCTCCACGACGAAGCCTGCCGCCTGCAGATTGCGGCGTACGAAACCGGCGGCCGCGTAGGTGGCGAAAGTGCCGTTCGCAGCCGTCTTGCCATGGAGCTCCTGCATGAGTTCCGGCGACCACATGTCGGCATTTCGCGAGGGCGCGAACCCGTCGAGATACCAGGCATCGAAGCCTGGTTGCGCGTTGCGCACGCCATCGAGCGCCGGGCCGCAGGCGACGGTCAGGCGCGTGTGGGCGTCGAGCCTCAGCGATACCATGCCTTGTGGATCGCTTGGCCAGGCGGCAACGAGGGCCTGGCGTTCGCTGTCGATCTCAGGCCAATGCGACAGGGCGCGATCGATCTCCTCAGCCCGCATCGGGTAAAGCTCGAAGGACATGAAATGCAGTTCAGAGCCCGATGTCGCTTGCTGGCGCCATTGACGCCATGTCTCGCAGAAGTTCAGGCCGGTGCCGAAGCCCAATTCGCCGATGAGGAAGTTCCGTGCGTGCTGCCAGCGGGCCGGCAAGCCGTTGCCGGCCAGAAAGACATGGCCGCATTCCAGCCGGCCATCGGTCTGGCAATAAAAATGGTCGCCAAAAGCCGTCGAATAGGGCATATCGCCGTCGCGCCATTCGAGCTCTGGGCTTGCCGCATTGGTTTCGGACGCCTTCGTCCGATCGGAAATTGGATCTGTCATGGAAAGAGCCGATAATCCCCAAAGACCAGCCCGTCAATCATCCGTCGATCTGCTGATCGGCGGCGGCGGCATTATGGGCCTGTGGGCGGCTGTTCATGCCGAACGCCTCGGCATGCAGGCACTGCTCGTCGATGCCGGCCGCTTCGGGCAGGGCGCAAGCGGCGGCCTACTCGGCGCGCTGATGCCGCATATGCCGGACAAATGGTCCGTGAAGAAGCAGTTTCAATTCGATGCGCTCGTATCTCTGGAAAAGGAAATTGCGGCCTTGGAGGCGGCGACCGGGCTTTCTGCCGGGTACCGAAGGGCCGGTCGGCTGATCCCGCTGCCGAAGCCGCATTTGCTGGAGATCGCGCGCGGTCATTCGCGGGATGCCGAAACGCATTGGCATCAGGATGGGCGTGAGTTTCACTGGCATGTGCTGGGCGCTGCACCCGTTCAGGGCTGGATCGATCCGTCGGCTGGCGGAAGCGGTTTCGTCTTCGATACGCTCGCAGCCCGTGTTGCCCCGCGGGCCCTGCTGAAAGTCCTGGTGAACTTTCTTGCCGGGGCCAGGCATGTGCGGCTGATGGAGGGCTTGCGCATCGATGGCATCGATCCGGAGAGGGGTGTGGCGACCACGAGCGAGGGCGATATCCGCTTCGGACGCTGCATCCTTTCGGCCGGGCATGATTCCTTCCCTATATTGGACCTGCTGACGCATGGCCGTCAATCGTCTCTGGGCCAGCCAGTAAAGGGTCAGGCCGCCTTGCTGAAGACGAATGTCGACGGCAGCCTTCCGGTGATCTTTCGCGACGGTCTCTATATCGTCCCGCATGAGGGCGGGCTCGTGGCGATCGGCAGCACCAGCGAGAATCGCTTCGACGACCCACTGTCGACGGACGGCCAATTGGATGACTTGCTGATCGCGGCCCGCGCCATGGCGCCGATTCTGGCCGATGCGGAGGTCCTCGAACGCTGGGCGGGCCTGCGGCCGAAGGCGGTTGATCGTGACCCGATGGTGGGCGCGCATCCCGACCATCCGTCCCTGATCGCATTGACCGGCGGCTTCAAGGTCAGCTTCGGACTGGCACACCGGCTGGCCGAGGCGGCGGTGCGGGAGGCGGCGGATATGGCCTGTTGCTTCAAGTTGCCGCAGACATTCACGTTAGCGAGCCATATTGCCGTCGTATCACGCAAAACGTGAATATACGCCCCTTCAGGTCGTCAATCTGTCACGCAAATCACCTATCTCCTTGGCCGTTAGCACCCGGCTCGGTCAGCCGGTTTATTGCGCCCTGGAGGAGATTTTATGCGCTACGCCATTTGCTTCACGCCGTCTGCGAGCGATCCGCTGACGCTCGTGGCCGCAAATTGGCTCGGCCGTAACGTCTATTCCGGCGAGATGGTCGACCCGCCTGCCATTCGCGGGCTTGGCATCCACGAGATTGCTTTCTACACCGCCGTTCCCCGCCGCTATGGTTTCATGGGTCTCCTGAAGGCGCCTTTCCGCCTGGCGGACGATATGTCCGAAGCGGCGTTGCTGCGCGAGCTTATGCGGTTTTCCGGCACGGTCGCACCGTTCGAGATCCCGAAGCTCGAGGTCGCGCGGCTTGGCGGCGCGCTGGGCCTGGTTCCTTCCGCGCCAAGCCAGCAGATGAATTTTCTCGCAGCGTCCCTGGTTCAGGCTTTCGATCACTATCGCGCGCCATTGACCGAAGCCGAGTTCGAACGTATCGATCCGGACGGTCTTTCGGCGACGCAATTTGCCAACCTGCACCGTTGGGGCCATCCGCATGTGATGGATGAGTTCCGCTTTCAGATGATGCTGACCGGCACCGTCAGTCCCAGCGACATCCAACGCATAGAACGGGTACTGCGCGACTTTTTCGAGCCGGCGCTCGCCGCGCCGCTTCCCGTATCCAACATTGCCTTGATGATGGAGGATGGTTCCGGCGGTCCTTTCCGGGTGCATTCCCTGCATCCGATGGGCAAGGTCAGCGCCCGTAAGATCGCCTGAAACGCCAGGTATTGTCGCAGCCCGGGCATTGGACTGACGTATCGGCTCCAAGGCGCATCGTTCACCTGCTAGCGGCTTGCGATTGAAAGGAAAGTGATTTTCGCACTTTCCGTCTCGACTTTCCCTGCATGGATGCTACCGTTCGGCTTGTTCGAGAAGGTGCTTCAATGTCGGAAAACTACTCCCGCAATCTCATCGGCTACGGCCGCAACACGCCGGATCCGAAATGGCCGGGCGATGCTCGCGTCGCGGTGCAATTCGTGATCAATTACGAAGAGGGCGGAGAGAGCTGTATTCTCGACGGCGATCCGGCTTCGGAAAACCTGTTGTCCGAGATTGTCGGCGCTGCGGCCTGGCCGAACCAGCGCAACCTCAACATGGAATCGATCTACGAATATGGCGCGCGCGCCGGCTTTTGGCGGCTGTGGCGCATGTTCACCGAACTCAAGGTCCAGGCGACGGTCTATGGCGTAACGCTTGCCATGGCGCGCAATCCCGAAGCGGTCGCCGCCATGAAGGAAGCCGGCTGGGAGATTGCCAGCCACGGCTACCGCTGGCTGGAATACAAGGATTTTTCGGAGGATCTGGAGCGCAAGCATATTCTCGAGGCGGTGCGGCTGCACACCGAGATCACCGGCGAGCGGCCCTTGGGCATGTATCAGGGCAAGCCGTCAGACAATACGCTGCGGCTTATCATGGAGGAGGGCGGCTTCCTTTATTCCTCGGATTCCTATGCCGACGATCTGCCCTATTGGGTCGATGGCTTGAATGGCAAGCCGCTCCTGATCATTCCCTACACGCTCGAAACCAACGACATGCGCTTTGCCACGCCGCAAGGCTTCAACTCGGGTGACCAGTTCTTCACCTACCTCAAGGATGCCTTCGACACGCTTTACGAGGAGGGCAAGCAGGGCAGCCCGAAGATGATGTCCGTCGGTTTGCATTGCCGCCTCGTCGGCCGTCCGGGCCGCGCTGCGGCGCTGCGGCGGTTCATGGAGTATGTGCTGAAGCACGATAAGGTCTGGATCCCCCGGCGTATCGAGATCGCCAATCACTGGTACCAGCATCACCTTCCCGGGGGCGAGCGCTGAGATGATATCGCGCGACGAATTCGTGAGCCGTTTCGGTGGTGTTTTCGAGCATTCGCCCTTCATCGCCGAGCGCGCCTATGACGCAGGGTTCATTGTCGAATCATTGACCTCGGGTGGCGTGCACAGTGCTCTGACCAAGATTTTCCGTGCGGCGAGCGCGGAGGAGCGGCTTGGCGTCCTGCGCGCTCACCCTGATCTGGCCGGCCGGCTGGCAATTGCCGGCGAGCTTACCGAGGACAGCCGCAAGGAGCAGGCCGGCGCCGGGCTCGACCGGCTGAGCCCGGCGGAACATGCCCGCTTCACGGAACTCAACGACGCCTATGTGACCAAGTTCGGCTTTCCCTTCATTATTGCGGTCAAGGGCCTCGGCAAGGACGATATTCTGGCTGCCTTCGAGACGCGGGTCGACAATAGCCGTGAGGCGGAGTTTGCGACGGCAACGGCGCAGGTTGAGAAGATCGCCCTGTTGCGCCTGCAATCCATGCTTCCGGAAAGCTGATGTGCGGAAAGCGCTGCTATCTTTCCCATTCCGCTGATGGCTTAATATCTGGCCAAGGGAGCTGCGTAACATGAGTTTGGATCGGCTGATTACGCATCTCGATCGCATGCAGCAGGCCGGATCCGAAATAGGCCGGTTTCTTCAAGGCATTGGTCGAGACAGCTTTTTCACGAATGCTGAGAAGCAACGTGCCGTCGGTATGAATCTCGTGTTGCTGGGCGAGGCGGCAGCGCGCATTTCGGAGGAATATCCCGAATTTGTCGTTGACCATCCGAATCTGCCTTGGCATGCGCTAGGCGACCTCCGGAATCGAATTGCGCAGGGCTATTTCGATGTCGAGCTGACGGCCTTGTGGAATATGGCGCAAACATCCGTTCCGGAATTGCTCTCACAACTGGACTCCATTCGCCACTGGCGAGCGGAAGGCGAATAATCATAGAATGACACAGCATCTGGACATTCTTCCTCTGACGAAGGCGGCATTTGCGCCATTCGGCGACGTGATCGAGGCCGATCCGGCGACCATGCGCTTCATCAACGGCGGTACGACGGAGCGTTTCCACGCGCTGTCCACCGCCGAAGCCATTGGTGACGGCGCTCGGGTAATCCTGAACCTGTTTCGCGGTCAGCCGCGCGCCTTTCCCTTTACAATCGAGATGATGGAGCGCCATCCTTTCGGCAGCCAATGTTTCGTGCCGCTCAACGGCCGGCCATTTCTTGTGGTCGTCGCGCAGGACGAAGACGGCAGGCCCGGCAAGCCGCAGGTCTTCCTGGCGCGGGGCGATCAAGGTGTGAACTATCGGGTCAATACCTGGCATTATCCCCTGATGGCACTCGGCGAGCAGAGCGATTTTCTAGTGGCCGATCGCGATGGGCCGGGAAACAATCTGGTCGAATTCTTTTTCGATACCCCCTTCACCATCGGAGCGCCGACCCTATGATCGGACTGACGACCCATGTGCTCGATACAGCCCTCGGCAAGCCGGCCGAAGGCTTGATCATCGATCTTTTCAGGATCGAGGGGGATACCCGCACGCATCTGAAGATGATGACGACCAATTCGGACGGGCGCGTGGACGGCGGGCCTATCCTGATCGGCGATAGTTTCGTCGTCGGGACTTACGAACTACTTTTCCGGGCTGGGGACTATTTGCGGGCAACTGGGGCCAGGTTACCTGATCCGGCTTTCCTCGATCTCGTGCCGATCCGTTTCGGTATTGCCGATACGACTGCGCATTATCATGTGCCGCTGCTGATCTCGCCTTACGGCTATTCCACCTATCGCGGGAGCTAAGACTTGCGTTTTGCTGTTATTGCCGATGTCCACGGTAATCATCTGGCGCTGGAGGCGGTGCTCGAGGATATCCGCAGGCAAGGCATCGCCGAGATCGTCAATCTCGGCGATTGCTTCAGCGGGCCACTGACGGCGGGAAAGACGGCCGATATCCTGCTGGAGCTGCGCGCCGTGACGGTTCGCGGCAACCATGATCGGTATCTGATCGAACAGCAGCCGGAAAAGATGCATGTTTCGGATCGGGCCGCTCATGCGGAGCTGGCTGAGCATCATCTCGATTGGCTGCGCAACCTGCCTTTCAGCATGGTCTACCGGAACGAAGCCTATCTCTGCCATGCCACCCCCGCCGATGACAACGTCTATTGGCTGGAATCCGTCTCGCCGGACGGTCACGTCTATCTGAAGCCGCTGAAGGAGATCGAAGCGCTGGCTGCCGGCATCGATTTTCCGTTGATCCTGTGCGGTCACAGCCACATTCCGCGAGCCGTCCGGCTTTTCGATGGGCGCCTGATCGTCAACCCCGGCAGCGTCGGCTGCCCGGCCTATGACGACGATCTGCCGAATTATCACAAGGTCGAGGCCGGCCATCCCTTTGCCTCCTACGCCATTCTGGAAAAGACGGGCGATACCTGGCTGCCGATCTTCCGGCAGGTGGCCTATGATCACGGGGTGATGGCCCAACTCGCGGCGGAAAGAGGCCGCGAGGAATGGGCGGTCGGCTTGGCGACGGGCTGGTTGCGCTAGACCTCGGCGATAACAGTCCGATCCACCGTCTTGATATCGCGCTTGCCGCAAAGCGCCATGGATATATCCAGCTCCTTGCGGATGATCTCGAGCGCCAGCGAGACGCCTTCCTTGCCCATGGCGCCCAAGCCGTAGAGGAAGGGCCGGCCGATGAAGGTGCCCTTGGCGCCGAGGGCGACGGCTTTGAGCACGTCCTGACCCGAACGGATACCGCCATCCATATGCACTTCGATCCTGCCGCCGACGGCATCGACGATCCTCGGCAGCATGCTGATGGAAGAGGGGGCACCATCGAGCTGGCGACCGCCATGGTTGGAAACGATGATAGCGTCCGCTCCTGTATCCACGGCTGCCTTCGCATCCTCGACATCCAGAATGCCCTTGATGATCAGCGGGCCGCCCCATTGCTCCTTGATCCAGGCGACGTCGCTCCAGGAGAGCTTGGGATCGAACTGCGAATGCGTCCAATGTGACAGCGTCGTCATGTCGGAGATGTCCTTGGCATGACCGATGATATTGCCGAAGGAATGACGTTTCGTTTTCAGCATCTCCATGCACCAGGCCGGCCGCGTCGCCATCTGCCAGACGTTTTTCGCCGTGAATTTCGGGGGCGCGGAGAGGCCGTTGCGGATATCGTTGTGGCGCTGGCCGAGGATCTGCAAGTCGGCCGTCAGCACCAGCGCCGAGCATTTTGCCGCCTTGGCACGACCGATGAGGTTCAGGACGAAGTCGCGATCCTTCATGACGTAGAGTTGAAACCAGAAAGGCTGCTTCGTCACGGAGGCGATGTCTTCGATGGAGCAGATGCTCATCGTCGACAGCGTGAATGGAATGCCGAATTCCTCTGCCGCGCGCGCCGCCAGCATCTCGCCGTCGGCGTGCTGCATGCCGGTGAGGCCCGTCGGTGCCAGCGCCACCGGCATGGCGGCCTTCTGGCCGACCATGGTCGTTTCCAGCGAACGATCGGACATATCGACGAGAACGCGCTGGCGCAGCTTGATCTTGGCGAAGTCCGCCTCGTTGGCGTTATAGGTCGACTCCGTCCAAGAACCGGAATCGGCGTATTGGAAGAACATCTTCGGCACGCGCCGCTGTGCGAGCTTCTTCAGTTCGGCAATGGTAAGCGGCGCGGTCATAGCTCTCTGCCTTCTCGAGGATTGTGTTGCGGCGGGTTCGAAGTGCCTTATTGCAGGATTGACTTCATAGGCTTCCCGGCGACATAGGTTTCGGCGATAGCGCGGTCATCGCCCATCGTCTGCACCAGGAACAGTTCTTCGGCGAGGCTCTTCACCACTTCCATCTTCAGCGCCATGGCGGGCGTGGCGGCGGCGTTGAGGATGATGAGGTCTGCCTCCGTGCCGGTGTCCAGCGTGCCGATCTTGTCGACGAGGGAGAGGGCCTCGGCGTTGCCGCGGGTCATATAGTAATAGCTTTCCAGCGGGTTCAAGCGCTCGCCGAGGAGCTGCTGGATCTTGTAGGCTTCGTCCATGGTTCTGAGCATGGAATAGCTGGAGCCGCCGCCGATGTCGGTAGCGACGCCGATGCGGACGGGCTTTTCGCGGCGTGCCAGTGCCTTCAGCGGGAAGAGACCGGAGCCGAGGAAGAGGTTCGAGGTCGGGCAGTGCACGGCGACCGCGCCGGCCTCGCTCATGGCGTCCGCCTCGCGCTCGGAAAGATGGATCGCGTGGCCGAACAGGCTCTTTGGGCCGAGCAGTCCGTAACGGGCATAGATATCGGTATAGTCGATCGCTTCCGGGTAGAGTTCACCCGTGAACTTGATCTCGTCGTGGTTCTCGGAAAGGTGCGTCTGGATGTGTAGGTCCGGGAATTCGCGGGCGAGGGCGGCCGTCGCCTCCATCTGTGCCGGTGTGGAGGTAATGGCGAAGCGCGGCGTGATGGCGACGTGGTTGCGGCCCTTGCCATGCCAGTCTGCAATCACTTCGCGAGTCTCGTCATAGCCCGTCTCCGGCGTGTCGAGCAGCCCCTGCGGCGCATGCCGATCCATCATGACCTTGCCACCGACCATGCGCATGTTGCGGCGCATGGCTTCGGAGAAGAAGGCGTCGGCTGAGGTCTTGTGCACGGAGCAATAGGCAACGGCCGTGGTCGTGCCGTGGCGGATCAGTTCGTTATAGAAATGCGTGGCGATGCGCTCTGCATGGGCGCTTTCGACGAAGCGGCATTCCTCGGGAAAGGTGTAGGTGTTCAGCCATTCGAGCAGGTTGGCGGCATAGGAGGCGATCACCTGCATCTGCGGGAAATGCAGGTGCATGTCGATGAGACCGGGCAGGATCAGGTGTGGCCGGTGATCGACCTCGGTTACGTCGCCCGGTGCCTGCGCCTTGATGGTAGCGTAAGGGCCGATCGCGGCGATAATGCCGTTTTCGATCAGGAGGCCGCCATCGCTTTCGTAAGTATAGCTGTCCGTGTCATCAAGGCCTTGCGGTGCGCGCTTGAAGGAAAGCAGGCGGCCGCGCAGAAGGGTGGTCATTGGCTTTTTTCTCCGACGGAGCTTTCGAACCAGGCGACCAGCAATTTGCGCTCCTCCGGCGTCACCTCGGTGACGTTGCCGGGAGGCATGGCATGGCTGCGGCCGGCCTGGATATAGATCTCCCGGGCATGCATAGCGATTTCCGCGTCATTTTCCAGCCTCACATCTTTCGGCGGCCGGACAACTCCCTCATAGACGGGCTCGGCCGCATGGCACATGGAACAACGCGTCGAGACCATCTGCTTGACGGCCGGAAAATGCGCGTCCGAGGCGAATTGCTGGAAGGCGGGCGCGACCGCATTGGCATCCTTTTCGCCGGTCAGCACCTTCGGAACGGTCGAAAGCCACATGATGACGATGAAGAGGACGAGCGTGACGATCCAGGTCCAGGTCGGGCGGCCCTTGCGGGCATGCGTCGTGTTGAACCAGTGGCGGATGGTGACGCCCATCAGGAACACCAGCGCCGCGATGATCCAGTTATAGGCCGTGCCGAAGGCCAGCGGATAGTGGTTCGACAGCATGAAGAAGATGACGGGCAGCGTCAGGTAGTTGTTGTGCAGTGAGCGCTGCTTGGCGATACGGCCGTATTTCGGGTCCGGTGTGCGGCCGGCGATCAAGTCGGCGACGACGATCTTCTGATTGGGGATGATGATCATGAAGACGTTGGCGGACATGATCGTCGCGGTAAACGCGCCGAGATGCAGGAAGGCGGCGCGGCCGGTGAAGAGGTGCGTATAGCCCCAGGCCATGAAGACGAGGACGGCATAGAGCACGATCATAAGGCCCCAGGTATTGTTGCCGAGCGGCGATTTGCAGAGCAGGTCGTAGACGATCCAGCCGCCGACAAGCGAGGCGAGCGAGATCAGGATGGCAACGGGGACGCTGACGTCAAGCACATGTCGGTCGATGAGAAAGAGATTGGCGCCGCCATAATAGACGATGCACATCATCAGGAAGCCGGAAAGCCAGGTAAAATAGCTCTCGTATTTGAACCAGGTCAGATGCTCCGGCATCTGTGCGGGAGCCACGAGATATTTCTGGATATGATAGAATCCGCCGCCATGCACCTGCCACTCCTCGCCATAGGCGCCGGGCGGAAGATGCGGGCGCTTCACCAGCCCGAGATCGAGCGCGATGAAATAGAAGGACGAGCCGATCCAGGCAATCGCGGTTATGACGTGGAACCAGCGGGCGGCAAAGGCCAGCCATTCCCACGCTATGGCGTATTCATACATTCAGTTCCCCTTTTTCTCTTTCGACTCGATACCTTGCAAAATGTTGGGGGCGGATGGAAGGGGAGAGTTTGACGCGTCGGTCAAAAGCCATGGCCTTGTCGAGCGTCCGGTTCGCATTAGATCAGAATATGGCGGTTTTTAACGCCCTCGGCTGCTTGGAGCGGGCCGTGTCCGCGGCAGCCGTCCATTTCGACGGAGAATTGCCCATGCGTGGTGTTCTGGCGTTCGTATTTTTTCTCTTTGCAGCTGCCGCCCTGGCGCATGATGCGCCTTCCGGCTGGAGGTACGATCCCTATTGCTGCAACGGCGACGGCGAGAGCGGTGATTGCGAGATGATCCCTTCGCGCACCGTCACCGTCATTCCGGGCGGCTATCGAGTGACGCTCAATCCCGGCGACCATCGTTATGTGACGCACGCACATATCTTCACGCTGCCGCAGCGCAAGACGATGCGCTCACCCGACGGCGCCTATCATCTCTGCCTGTTTCCGGACGAAAACACGCCGCGCTGTTTCTATGCGCCTGATATGGCTTATTGAGCTCTATTCGAGCGGCCGGCCGAATTCGGCGAGGAGCCAGTCCCTAAAGGCACGGATGCGCGGCGTATGACGCCTGTTTTCCGGGTAGGCGACCCAGTAGTCGGCGCCGTCGGTTGATAGGATATCGAAAGGCTGTATCAGCCGTCCGGAGGCAAGCTCCTCCGCGTAGAATTCCGGAGTCAGAATTGCGACGCCCTGGCCGGCCAGGGCAGCGCTTGCCTCGAAGGATTGCGCACCCAGCCTGCTTCGCGGTCTGCCCTGAAGGCCGGGGTCGGGAACACCGGCCTCCTGGAACCATTGAACCCACCATGGATCGCCGGCATCGATGATGCGTAGCTTCAGCAGATCGGCAGGCTCGTGCACGCCTCCGATCGTCTCGGCCAGTGCCGGACTCAGCATTGGCGTGAAGGTCATCTTCATCAGCAGGTGCGCACGCAGGCCCGGCCATGTGCCCAATCCGGCACGGACGGCGATATCGGACGGCTCACGGGCGAAATCGATGATCGAGCCTGAGGTGGACAGTCGAACGGCAATTTTGGGATGCTTGAGCTGAAAGGAGCCGAGATGGCGAGCGAGCCATTGCGATGCGAAGGTTGGTGTCGAATGGATGAGGAGCGTGGTTTCGGCGTCGCCGCTGATCGAAGCCATGGCGTCCTGCAGCATGGCAAAGGCCTCTGCTACCTTCGGCGCCAGCTGCTCTCCGGTCTCGGTCAGTACGATCTGCCTCGGGCGGCGCAGGAACAGCGGCTCGCCGACGGTCTCTTCCAATAGCTTGATCTGGTAGCTGACGGCCGTCTGCGTCATGCCGAGTTCATCGCCGGCACGGGTGAAGCTGCCGAGCCTTGCTGCCGCTTCGAAGACGCGGAGTGCATTCAGCGGGAAGCGTTTCGACAGCTTCATGGATAAGTTCTCTTTATGTATACAGATGATAGTTCGATTGGAATTCCAGCATTTTTCGCGGCACTATTCAATTCACATCATTGATTGAATTGAGGTGTCGTCATGGATTGCTATGCTGTGGAACAGATGGAGGTAGCTAGACCAACGGGCTTGGCGCGCGTTCTGGAATCTTTGGCGCAGATGTTCGCCAGACATGCCGAGCCGTCGCCGCGCCTGGATCTCGAAGAGATACCGGACCGGCTGAAGCGCGATCTGGGTTTCCTTGACGGACGCGAGCCGCGTTACGAGGACAATCGGCTACGATAGGCCGCAAAGGCCGTCAGAAGTTCAGTGGCAAACATCCGGAGCACGAGCGAAGGATAGAATGGAGTTTGCTGCGAAGAAGGGAGAACAGGCTGCCGCCCAAAGCATCACATCCCCTTCAGCCGTTCTACCGCCATCAGCACCCGCTCTGGCGTTGCCGGCGCGTCGAGACGCGGGCAGACGCGATAGTCGGCGACGCTGGCGACGGCCATGGATAGTGCTTCGAGCACCGAAATACTGAGCATGAATGGCGGTTCGCCGACGGCTTTCGAGCGGCCGATGGTAGCCTCGGTATTCTCGGACCATTCGGCAAGACGGACGTTGAAGATCTTCGGCCGATCGGAGGCGAGCGGGATCTTGTAGGTGGAGGGCGCATGGGTGCGCAGCTGGCCCTTGGCATCCCACCAGAGTTCTTCGGTGGTCAGCCAGCCCATGCCCTGCACGAAGGCGCCTTCGACCTGGCCGATATCGATCGCCGGATTGAGGGAGCGGCCGACGTCGTGGAGGATGTCGGTTCGGTCGATCAGGTATTCGCCTGTCAGCGTATCGATCGACACTTCCGAGCAGGCGGCGCCATAGGAGAAATAATAGAACGGCGTGCCGCGGCCGGCCTTGCGGTCCCAATGGATTTTCGGCGTCTTGTAGAAGCCGGCGGCGGAAAGCTGCACGCGGGCGAAGTACGCCTGCTTGACGAAATCCGGGAAGGGGATTTCCACATCGCCGACGCGCACGTGGTTCGGCAGGAATTGCACTTCCCCGGCACCGACGCCCCATTTTTCGACGGCGAAGGCGACGAGCCGTTCCTTGATCTGACGAGCGGCGTCATAGGCGGCCATGCCGTTCAGGTCCGAGCCGGAGGACGCGGCGGTTGCGGAGGTATTCGGGACCTTGCCTGTCGTGGTAGCGGTGATCTTTACCCTGTCGATATCGACCTGGAAGCTGTCTGCCAAGACCTGCGCCACCTTGGTATAGAGACCCTGGCCCATCTCGGTGCCGCCATGGTTCAGGTGGATGGAGCCATCCTGATAGATATGCACCAGCGCGCCTGCCTGGTTGAAGGCAGTCATGGTGAAGGAGATGCCGAATTTCACCGGCGTCAGCGCGATCCCCTTGCGGATGAAGCGGCTGGAGCGGTTGAACTCGATAATGGCGTTGCGCCGCGCCTGATAATCGGCCGTCTCTTCCAGCTCGTCGACGATGCGGTTGATGATGTTGTCGGTGACTTCCTGATGATAGGGCGTGAGCGTCCGGCCGGATCCCGGCTGGCCGTAGAAGTTCGCGCGGCGGATCTCCAGCGGATCCTTGCCAAGCGCATAGGCGATCTCTTCAATGAAGCGCTCGCCGCCGACCATGCCCTGCGGGCCGCCGAAGCCGCGGAAGGCGGTGTTGGAAACGGTATGCGTCTTCAGCGGTTTCGAGACCAGATGCACATGCGGATAGAAATAGCTCGAATCCGCATGGAACAGCGCGCGGTCGGTGACCGGGCCGGAGAGGTCGGAGGAGAAGCCGCAACGGGCAGCATAGGTGGCATCGACGGCGTGGATGCGACCGTCTTCGTCGAAGCCGATCTCGTAGTCCAGCAGGAAGTCGTGTCGCTTGCCCGTGGCAGCCATGTCCTCGTCCCGGTCCGGACGGAACTTGACGGCGCGGCCGAGCTTCTTGGCGGCGAGGGCTGCGAGCGCTGCAAACTGGTTGCCCTGGGTTTCCTTGCCGCCGAAGCCGCCGCCCATGCGGCGCACGTTGACCGTGACGGCATTGGACGGGATGTTCAGGACATGGCCGACGATGTGCTGGATTTCGCTGGGATGCTGGGTGGACGACCAGACGGCGACTTCATCATCCTCGCCGGGGATTGCCATGGCGATATGGCTTTCGAGATAGAAATGCTCCTGGCCGCCGATGCGCATCTGCGCCTTGATGCGATGCTTGGCATTGGCCATCTCGGTTTCCGGTTCGCCGCGCTTCAGCGTCATCGGCTCGTAAACGAGCGGCGAGCCATTGGCGAGCGCCCCGTCGATATCGCTCCAATGGGGCAGGTCGCGGTAGTCGATCTTGGCGAGGCGAGCGGCGCGACGGGCCGCATCGCGCGTTTCCGCAATGACGGCGAAGATCGGCTGGCCGTGGAACTCGACCTTGGTTTCGGCGAGCAGCGGCTCGTCGTGCATGCCGTTGGAGCTGGTGTCGTTGACGCCGGGAACATCGGCGCCGGTGAACACCCAGACGACGCCCGGATAGGCTCTGACGGCGGTAAGATCGATGGCGGCAATCTCGGCGTGCGCACGGTCGGAGAGGCCGAGCGCGCCGTGCAGCAGGCCCGCGGGTTCGGGAATATCGTCGATGTAATCGGCAGTTCCGGTCACATGCTTATGGGCTGAATCATGCTTCAGCGAGTCATGCATCGAGCCGTTGATGACGACCTTGCGTTCTTCGAAAGTGGACTTATCCATGGTTCAAGCCTCCGCCGTTTCCCTTCTCCCCAGCGGGGAGGAAGGCGAAGAGGTATCTGCTGCCATCCGATAGCGTCATCGGCGCGGAGCGTGTGAAATGCGGCTGAATGGATGCAAGACATTTCATCATGCCAGCACCTCGAAACGCTTCAGCTCCTGCGATGCACCTGATGTTTCCAGATAGAAGCGGATGAGCAGGTTCTTGGCGGTCAATTGTCGGTATTCGGCGGTGGCGCGCCAGTCGGTCAGCGGCTTGTAATCGGCGTCGAAGGCGGCTCGGACGGCTGTGACGGTCGCTTCCGTCCAGGGCTTGCCGATCAACTCGGCCTCGATGGTGCGGGCGCGCTTCGGCGTGCCGGCCATGCCGCCGAAGGCGATGCGGATATCGGCGACCTTGCCGGCATCATCGAGCGTCAGCAGGAAGGCGCCCAGCACGGCTGTAATGTCCTCGTCACGGCGCTTGGTGATCTTGTAGACGGCAAAATGCGCTGAAGCAGCCGGATACGGCACGAAGACGCTTTCGACGAATTCGCCGGGGTTGCGATCCTGCTTGCCGTAGTCGATGAAGAAATCCTCCAGCGGCAGGCTGCGGGTGCCGGCCACCGAGCGCAGCTTGACGGTGGCGCCAAGGGCGATCAACGGCGGCGGTGAATCGCCGATCGGCGAACCGTTGGCGATGTTGCCGCCTATCGTGCCCATGTTGCGCACCTGCTCGCCGCCGATGCGGTTGATGAGGCCTGCAAGCGCGGGGATTTTTTCGGCAATGGCGGTAAAGGCGCGGCTGTAGGTGACGCCGGCGCCGATCGTCAGGCCCGTATCTTCAACGGTGATCTTCTGCAGGTCGCTCAAATGATTGATGAAAACGACAGGGTTGAGGCTGCGCATCTGCTTGGTCACCCAGAGGCCGACATCGGTCGATCCGGCGACGACAGTCGCCTTCGGTTCGTCGGCAAGCACCCGTGCCAGGGCAGCAACGGAACCCGGCACGATGAGGCGATCCTCGCCCTCGGCTATGGTGATGGTGTCGGCGCTCTGCATGGCCCAGAGGCGGGCGATGATGTCGGCCCTGGTCTTTTCCAGGGGATCGAAGAGGGCGCTCGGTCGCTTCTCGCTGACCTGCTCGGCCGCCTTGACGATCGGTTCGTAACCGGTGCAGCGACAGAGATTGCCTTGCAGGGACTTTTCGATCTGCGCCCGGCCCGGTTTTTCCGTCGTCAGCCAGAGGCCGTAGAGCGACATGACGAAGCCCGGCGTGCAGAAGCCGCATTGGGAGCCGTGGCAATCGACCATGGCTTGCTGCACCGGATGAAGGGTGCCGTTCTGGGCCGCCAGATGCTCGACCGTGACGACGTGGGTCGCATGCAGCGAGCCGACGAAGCGGATGCAGGCATTGACGGATTCGTAGTGAAGCCCGCCATCGATCAGGCGGCCGACCAGCACGGTACAAGCGCCGCAATCACCTTCCGCGCATCCTTCCTTCGTTCCCGTCAGGCGCCGCTTGAGGCGCAGGAAATCAAGCAGCGTCTCGGTGGGGCGCAGATTTGAGAGCGAGATATCCTCGCCGTTGAGGATAAAGCGGATGCTGTCGTTCATGTCGTTCCCGAATTATCTTTCGTTGGCAGGGGCCGGATGCGCAGGCACCAAACCGGCCCTAACCGTCTATCGTTATTCCGCGGTCCAGCCACCGTCAATCGAGACGTGTGTTCCAGTGACCTGGCGCGCCTCGTCGCTGGCGAGATAGATCGACAAGGCAGCAATCTCTTCGGCTTTGACGAATTCATGCGTCGGCTGCGCCTTGAGGATGACCTCGTTCTTGACCTGCTCCTCGGTCATCCCGCGTGCCTTGGCTGTGTCGGGGATCTGCGCCTCGACGAGCGGGGTCAGGACATAGCCGGGGCAGATGGCATTCACGGTCACGCCAAACTCGGCAAGCTCAAGCGCCGCCGTCTTCGTCAGACCCATTATACCATGTTTTGCCGAGACATAGGCCGATTTGAAGGGCGAGGCGACGAGGGCGTGGGCGGACGCGATATTGATGATGCGGCCGTATTTCCTGGCCTTCATCAGTGGGATCGCCGTGCGGATCGTATGGAAGGAACTCGACAGGTTGATGGCGATGATCTGGTCCCACTTCTCGATCGGGAAATCCTCGATTTTCTCGACATGCTGGATGCCGGCATTGTTGACGAGAACACCGACGCTGCCGAAGGTCGAATTGGCTGTGGCGATCAGGTCGGCGATCTCTGCGGGCTTGGTCATGTCGGCCGGATGGTAGATCACTTTGCCGCCGCCGGACGCCTCAAGCTTGTTTTTGATCGCGTCGATTTCCTCAGGCTTTCCAAAGCCGTTGATGACGACATTCTCACCCTTGGCGGCAAAGGCGGTCGCGATGGCGAGGCCGATACCGCTCGTGGAACCGGTGACGACAACTGTTCTAGCCATGATCTTCTCCTTGGACAGCGCAGCTTCTTGCTGCAACGCAAAAGCGGTTTGAACCTAGTCCCAAACCTGCGGATATGGCAATCGCATCGTCGCAAGACTCTTTTGCGTCCCCGAGGACCACGATGCCGTGAACGGAAGAGCGTATTTTTCGATAAAAATTTCGTTTTGCTTTCTTTTCACATTCGTTTTGCTCGCGTATCTGTTGATTTGGGACGCAACAGGCGGGAGGAATGCATGAGCGGCTATATCTTGGCGATCGACCAGGGAACGACGTCGACGCGGGCCATCGTTTTCGACGGCAAGATGAAGGTTGCGGGCGTCGGACAGAAGGAATTCACCCAGCATTATCCGAAGCCGGGCTGGGTCGAGCACGATCCCGAAGAGATCTGGTCATCCGTCCTCTTCACCGTCCGCAAGGCGATCGAGGCCGCCGGCATCACGGCCAAGGACATCGCCGCGCTCGGTATCAGCAATCAGCGCGAGACCGTTGTGGTCTGGGATCGCGAGACGGGCAAGCCGATCCACAATGCGATCGTCTGGCAGGACCGCCGCACGGCGAGCTATTGCGAGAAGCTGAAGCGCCAGGATCTTGAAAAGCTCTTCACCCGCCACACCGGCCTGCTGCTCGATCCCTATTTTTCCGGCACCAAACTGTCTTGGCTGCTCACCAATGTGAAGGGCGCCCGTGCGCGCGCCGGCAAGGGCAACCTGTGCTTCGGCACGATCGATACCTTCCTGATCTGGCGGCTGACGGGCGGTAAGAGCTTCGTCACCGATGCGACAAATGCCTCGCGGACGCTGATGTACAATATCGGCAGCAACGAGTGGGACAGGCAGTTGCTCGACATCCTGCGCATCCCGGCTGCGATGCTGCCTGACGTGAAGGATTGCGCCGCCGATTTCGGCATCACCGATCCGTCGCTTTTCGGCGCGGCGATCCCGATCCTCGGCGTTGCCGGCGACCAACAGGCGGCGACGATAGGACAGGCCTGCTTCGAGCGCGGCATGATGAAATCCACCTATGGTACCGGATGCTTCGCGCTGCTCAACACCGGCGCGGATATGGTTCGTTCCAGGAACCGGCTGCTGACGACCATCGCTTACCGGCTGAACGGCGAAACGACCTATGCGCTGGAAGGCTCGATCTTCATTGCGGGTGCTGCCGTCCAGTGGCTGCGCGACGGGCTGAAGACGATCCAACGCGCTTCGGAATCCGGCGAGCTGGCGGCCAAGGCCGATCCGATGCAGGAGGTCTATCTGGTGCCGGCCTTCACCGGCCTCGGCGCGCCCTATTGGGATCCGGATGCTCGCGGCGCCATTTTCGGGCTGACGCGCAATACCGGACCTGAGGAAATCGTCCGGGCGGCGCTGGAGGCTGTCTGCTACCAGTCGCGCGACCTGCTGGATGCCATGCACAAGGATTGGCGCAACGGCAGCGGCCAGGACACGGTACTGCGCGTCGACGGCGGCATGGTCGCTTCCGATTGGACGATGCAACGGCTCGCCGATCTGCTCAACGCGCCCGTCGACCGTCCCACCATTCTGGAAACCACGGCACTCGGTGCTGCGTGGCTCGCGGGCAGCCGCGCCCGCGTGTGGCCGGACCGTGCCGGCTTCGCCAAGGCTTGGGCGCGCGACCGGCGATTCGAGCCTGACATGGACGACAGGACGCGAAATGCCAAACTGAAAGGATGGAAAAACGCGGTAGCGCGTACCTTGAGCACGCGGTAGGGCCATCTTAGCCGGCTATGCCTCACCGCAGGTTATGCCGTGTAAGATTTCTTTATTTTGCTTATATAAGGGAGAGCAGCGATACTTGCGCCGTGGGTGCTTCGAGTCACCCTTCGAGGAATAGATCCTTCATCGGACCAACGCCTTCTGGGAGACGACTAGGCGCGCAATGGCTGCTCAATTCACGGAACTGAAGAAGCATATCTACAGGCAGATCAAGTATCATCTGTCCCGGCCAAAGCCGCCCGTCCTGCCGGAACCGTTTCGGGGGCCTGTTCTTGTGGTCGGATCCGCGCCGGTGTCAAATAAGCCTGCGGATTTCGACGAGACCTTCCGGGTGATCACCATCAATGGCTCGCAGGTGGTGACGCAGGCCTGGGGGATCGAGACCCCCGACGTCACCCTCGTCCAGTTCAACCAGATCGAGGGAACGAACACCAACGCCGTCGAGGTGCGCCGCGTTCTGAACGGGGAGCGCACGAAAATGCTTTACGTCCTGCTGTGGCGGAAGGAACTCCAGCGGTTGGAAGAGGGGCTGAAGGCGTTCAACTACCGTTACGACAGGCTTGAGATCGTCGATCGCTACAAGCGCATGGCGCTTCTGGACCGGGTCGGCGGCGTGAAATGCAGCGAGCTGGGCGCCGACGACAAATGTTCGAATGGCATCAATGCCGTGCTCTTCGCGCTCTATAACGGTGCGACCGAAGTGATCATCACCGGGATCAATCCCGATTCCGGCGGACATGTCTACAATCAGGAAAATCTCGCTCGGCTGCATGTCCGCAAGGATCGTGAAATTCTCGAGCGGCTGCTGGAGCGTGGTTATCCCATCTTCACGGCTGATCCGGCGGTGTCGCAATCCGTCGGCCTGCCGCTATGGAAGGGCAGGGCGCAAGCTGCAAAGATGTCCGAAGTTGACGCGAAGGCCAGGCGGCCGGCATCGAAAAAGGCAGCGACCCTGAACCCGTTGTTGGGTTGACGGGCTGGCCGTTCGTCGGAGGCTGACGAATGTCAACGTTTCATGCCAAGATCGTGGCATGGAATCATTGGATCACGCAAATTTCAATCAGATGCTGATGCCCCCACCACTCAGGCCGGGCGATAGAATACGTTTTGTATCCCCCGCCAGCCCGCCCGATAGAGGCATGGTTTTGAGACATGCTGAAATGCTGAAAGACTGGGGTCTCACCGTCGATTTCGGCGAGCATGCTTTTTGTAAGCGGGACTATCTTGCCGGAACCGATGAAGAGCGGCTGGCGGATTTCAATGCCGCGCTTCGTGATCCCGATATTCGGGCGATCTTTACCACACGCGGTGGCAAGGGATCCTATCGGATCGCTGATAAATTGGATTTTGCGGCGTCCAGGCGCGATCCGAAGTTTGTTGTCGGCTTCAGCGACATTACCGCATTGCACCTCAGTTTCTTGAAGCATTGTCATCAGATCGGCATTCACGGAGCGTTTTTTGCCGGACCGAACGAAGACACCGTCAGTGCGGAAACGAACCATTCATTGCGCCGGGTGCTGATGACAACCCAGGACATCGTCATCAACTCGCGCCTGGAAGAGCCGACATCCCATCTTACGACGAGTGGATCGGTTACCGGGCGATTGATCGGCGGGAATCTCGATATGGTCGCTACGACGGCCGGCTGGGCATTGCCGGATCTGCGCGGTGCCATCCTGCTTCTTGAAGCGGTCAACGTTTATCGCGGGCATGTTGACCGGCAGTTGACGCTGCTGCGCAAGGCGGGCCATTTGAATGGCCTGTCGGGGGTCGCCGTCGGTCAGTTCACCGGTTTCGAGTTCGACCGCAATTTCTCGATCATCGATATCCTGCGCGAACATCTTGATATGCTTGGTGTGCCGGTCCTCGGTGGCCTGCCGCTCGGGCATGGGAATAGCCCGGTGAGCGCATTGATCGGTGCCGTTGCGGAGCTTGACGCAAAAGCGGGTACTTTGACGATCAAGCGCAGCGATACCTAGCTTCTTCCCGCGATAATTTTTTGACGTCACCTGTCGGCACGGGTGATACTTCTTCGTCTTTAATGGAGAGGAAGGTCCCTATGCTCTACGCAATCCTATGCTACAACGACGAAGATACCGTATTCGCCTGGTCCAAGGAGCAGGAGGACGCGACGATGGCGCGGCTGATTGCCGTGCAGACGCCGCTCGCCGAGGCGGGCAAGCTTGGCCCCGTAGCGCGTTTGATGCCGACGACAGCGGCAACGACGCTGCGCAAGGGCAAGAACGAGCCGATCGTCATCGATGGCCCCTTCGCCGAGACGAAAGAGCAATTGCTGGGCTTCTATGTCATCGACTTCGAAACGCTCGACGAAGCGATTGAATTCTCGAAACAATTGGCCGAAGCTAATCCGGGTGCAGGCTCCTACGAGATCCGCCCGCTTTACGTGTTCAGGCCGGGGACGGTTGCGACATGACGGATATTGGCTGGATCGACATCGCGCTCACTAATGCGCGGCCGCAGGCGCTGGGCGCACTGCTGCGCTATTTCCGCAATCTCGATATTGCCGAGGAGGCCTTTCAGGAGGCCTGCCTCAGGGCCTTGAAGACATGGCCCGACAAGGGGCCGCCGCGCGACCCCGTTGCCTGGTTGATTTTCGTCGGCCGCAACAGCGGTATCGATACGGTGCGCAAGCAGGCGAGACTGCAGAGCCTGCCGGACGAGGAGACGATTTCGGATACTGGCGACGCCGAGAGCGATCTTGCCGAACGGCTCGATGGCTCGGGTTACCGTGACGACATTCTCCGGCTGCTGTTCATCTGCTGCCATCCGGACCTGCCGGCGACCCAGCAGATCGCCCTGGCCTTGCGCATCGTCTCAGGTCTTTCGGTGCCGCAGATCGCCCGGGCCTTTCTAGTCAGCGAAAGCGCGATGGAGCAGCGCATTACCCGCGCCAAGGCGCGGGTTGCGGCCGCCGGCGTTCCGTTCGAAACGCCTGATGCCGTCGAGCGGAGCGAACGGCTGGCTCTCGTCTGCGCCATGATCTATCTGATCTACAATGAAGGTTACTCCGCCGGCGGAACGCATCGCGAGGCCGCCGCCTTCGCGGACGAGGCGATCCGGCTCGGCCGGCTGTTGCTTCGCATCTTTCCCGGCGAGCCGGAGACCATGGCGCTGTTGGCGCTGATGCTGTTGCAGCAATCGCGAAAGGCGGCGCGCTTCGATGCGGACGGACAGATCATTTTGCTGGAGGAGCAGGACCGTTCGCTCTGGGACCGGACATCGATCGATGAGGCGCTTGCTCTGCTCGACAAGGCGATCCGTCATCGCCGCCCCGGACCTTACCAGGTGCAGGCGGCAATCGCCGCCCTGCATTCCCGAGCGAAACGTGCTGCAGACACGGACTGGGCGGAGATCGACCTGCTCTACCAGGTGCTGGAGAAGCTGACGCCATCTCCGGTAGTGACGCTCAACCGCGCGGTTGCCGTCTCCAAGCTGAAGGGGGCCGAGGAGGCGCTGGCGCTGATTATGCCGCTGAAAGGGCAGCTCGACAGCTATTTCTATTTTCATGGGCTGAGAGGCGGTCTGCTGGCGCAGCTCGCCCGTCCACAGGAGGCGCGGGTCGCCTTCGACAGGGCGATTGCGCTCGCCCGCTCGCCGGCCGAGGCGGCTCATATTCGCCATCAGCTCGACTGCCTGGGCGCGGGCGCCTCGGCTGCCGCAAAATAATCGAAAAATTTGCTTTCCGGCTGTCGGCAAGAGGCCACCGTCAACGTCCTTGGCGCATAGGCCGATCGGGCCGTTTCAAGCTGAAGAAAGGAACTGGAGCATGACCGGGCAAACCCAACGCCACGAGCTTTCGCTGACCCGCATCATCGACGCGCCGCGCGAGAAGATCTTCCGTTGCTGGACCGAGGTCGACCTTCTGAAGCAATGGTTCGCGCCGTTGCCCTGGACCACATCTGGTGCTGCCCTCGATGTTCGCGCAGGCGGCTCGAGCTCCATCACCATGCGCAGCCCAGAGGGGGAGGATTATCCGAATAGCGGCATCTATCTGGAGGTCGTTCCCAACGAACGTCTCGTTTTCACTGATGCCTTCACCAGCGCCTGGGTGCCGTCGGCAAAACCCTTCATGGTGGGGACGATCCAGCTCGACGATCTCGGCGGCGGCAAGACCCGCTATACGGCGACGGTCCTGCATTGGTCGGCCGAGGATCGCGACGCACATGAGAAGATGGGCTTCCATGCGGGATGGGGCCAGTGCGCAGACCAGCTTGCGGCGCTGGCGGTAAAGATCTGAATTTCTGATTCAATTCCGGGGGATATGACGATGTCTTATGCAGCAGATTCACTTTCGCCCGCGGTAACGCGAGCCCAGCGCGCGGCTGGCGTCACCCTTAGCGGGTTGATCGTTGCCTTTCTTGTGTTCGATAGCGTGATCAAGCTCATTCCGCTTCCTGTGGTCACGGAGACGATGGCTGGACTGGGCTATTCCGACGATCCGGCGCTTGCGCGGCTGCTTGGTGTCATCACGCTTGGCTGCGCCATTCTTTATGCCATCCCAAGGACCTCGGTCCTGGGGGCGATTCTCCTCACCGGCCTTCTCGGCGGGGCGATCGCGACGCATCTGCGGGTCGGCAGCCCGCTATTCTCGCACCTGCTGTTCGGTGTCTATCTCGGCGTAATGGCCTGGGGCGGACTTTACCTGCGAAATGAAGCCGTTCGGAAAATGATTCCGTTCTTTCACCGAAGCTTTTGATTTCGGATTCGATTTGCTAAGGCTCGCTCCCTCGAACAAGGGTGGAGCGAGCCATGCCGCAAGTGATCATCGCACCGGTCAAGCAATCGGATGCAGACGAGCTGATCGCAGCCAATATCGCCAGCCGCGCCCATCATGCGCCCTGGGCCTATCCCTTTCTGGATCGCGACGGTTTCGATGCCTGGTTCGGCCAGACGGTCACCGGGCCGAACATAGGGCTGGTCGCACGCGACGCCGGCTCGGGCGGTATCGTCGGCGTCATCAACATCAGCCAGATGGTTTGGGGCGGCTTCCGCAGCGCCTTTCTCGGCTATCACGGCATGGTGGGTTTCGCCGGCCAGGGCTTCATGACGGAGGCATTGCGGCTGGCCGTGGCGTATGCCTTCGATACTGTCGGCCTGCATCGACTGGAAGCCAATATCCAGCCTGCGAACTATCCCTCGATCGCGCTTGTGAAGAGGATCGGCTTTCGCAAGGAAGGCCTCTCCCCCAAATATCTGAAGATCGGCGGGGTCTGGTGCGATCACGAGCGCTGGGCATTGCTCGCCGACGATCCACGTCTTTAAGCAGAACGATAAGGGCTTCGGCAGAGGATTCAAATGATATGGGGATGTCGTTGAATCCGGATTCAAATTTGCTTGCGGCATTAAGTCTTGGAGAGCGAAAATCGCGCCGGCGCGAGAAAGGCATTGACTGAACGGGGCGAAGAGGCGAAAGCGACGACTTGCACCTCTCGCCAAGCCGTTGCCGCAAGCGCGATATCGCCGGAAGCCGTGGATGATCATTTCGAACGACGACGAACTGACCAAGCTGAAAGAAATTGGCCGCATCTGCGCCAACGCGTTGCAGGCCATGGCGGCCGCGCTGGAACCCGGCATCACGACGCTGGAGCTCGACGCCATCGGTCGCAAGGTGCTCGAAGATGCCGGCGCGCAGTCCGCACCGGAACTGGTCTACAAATTTCCCGGTGCGACCTGCATCAGCATCAATGAGGAGGTCGCGCACGGCATTCCCGGTCCGCGTGTGATCCGGGCGGGTGATCTGGTCAATCTCGATGTTTCGGCCGAGAAGGACGGGTTCTTTTCCGATACCGGCGCGTCCTTCGCTGTGCCGCCGGTGAAGCCGAAGATCGAGCGCCTGTGCCGGGACGGCAAGCGGGCGCTTTGGGTCGGCCTCAACCAAGTGCGCAGCGGCGCACCGCTATCGAGGATCGGCCATGCCGTCGGCGCCTTCGCGCAAAAGAACCGCTACACGCTGGTGGCCAATCTCGCCAGCCACGGCATCGGGCGCTCGCTGCACGAGGAGCCCGCCGAGGTTTCGACCTGGGCAGACCCCGACGAGACGCGGATCATGGAGGACGGCCTGGTTTTCACCGTCGAGCCGTTCCTGTCGCTCGGCGCCACCTGGGCGGAGGGCGGCGACGATGCGTGGACGCTTTATGCCGATCCACAGGCGCCCACGGTTCAGTTCGAACATACGATCGTCGCCACCCGCAACGGGCCGGTCATCCTGACATTGCCGGATAATTGAGCGCCTGCGCCCAAAGCGCGTCGTGATCTTTCAGATCAGCTTGCTGCGCTTTGGGCCCTTGGCTTTTCGCAGGTCGTTATCGCAAGCCGCCGCACAGTTTTGCGCGACATGCTTTAGTCATCGGACTTCGTTTCGCCGCGGATGATATCGGCGGCTGCCCGCTCGAGGATTGCCGCTATGCGCGCACCCTCGGCCTTGTTCCACGGAAATTTCGACCGCAGCGCAGAGCGCAGAAGATGGCGGGCGCGATGGACGTCGCCGGCACTGTCACGGTCGAACGGGCTGTCGCGCCCTTCGTCGTCTTCGCCGCCGAAAACCTGCCGGACACGCGCCATTTTTTCGCCGATTGCTGAAAGCTTGGCGAAAGTGGCTTCCACCAGATCACGATTATCATCGACGCGTTTCTGGCCGCTTTCGGTGATGCGGTAGAGTTTCTTCGTGCCGCTGGCTTCGACTTCGGCCTGGCCGGTTTCTTCGAGATAGGTCAGGGCAGGGTAGATGACGCCCGGGCTCGGCACATAGAAGCCGCCGGAGCGTTCCTCGAAAGTCTTGATCAATTCATAGCCGTGGCGCGGCTGTTCGGATAGCAGGGCAAGGATGATGAGCTGCAGATCGGCTGCATCGAACTTCCGCCCGGTGCGGAACCCGCCGCCGAACATGCCGCCCTTGAAGCCTCTCATGAAGTCTCTCCTGTGCTCGCCGTGTGATTCACGGCCTCGACCATGTCGTAGGATATAAGCCTCGACCATGTCAAAGCCATCGCCGCACATGCGGTCTCTAAAACCTCTCATATCGTTTCTCCTTGTGAAGTGTGAGGGTTTGTATCGTTAGTCATGTCGTAAGATATATATCGTAAGATAATGCGATACAAGATGCCCGATGATTTTTTCGTTGAGCCGGCGGCGGAGAAGGAGAGGCGGTATGCCTGCTAGAGGGAAAATCTCAGCTGAACAGTCGCATCACGATCATGGGATAAGCGATTACATCTATGTAAGAATGTGGGCCTGCAGGTTGCCGCTCTTGGCGAACTGTCCTAGGTTCGCCTCAAATTGACGTCATTGCGGTCTCGCTCCGAACCCGATCAAGAAAGCTCGCTTACGTGTTCCATTCCTTTTTCCCTCAGCCGAAATTGTTCTTCACTACGATGGTGGTCTGGACGCTGATCTGTATAGCGGCCTGGTATTCTGTCGTCTCTGATCTCGGAACGCATCTGGGCTTTGTCATGCCGCCGGAAGGGCAACAGCCCTATGATCTCAGCTATTTCCTGTTGTGGGGAAATCTCTGGTTCTATGCTTTCTTCCTTCTCTGCATCGCTCTCTTCTGCGGGACGTGGCATGTCCGTGCCTGGGACAATCCGTGGAAGCTCTGGTCGATCTGGGGCTCCGCCTTCATCATTTTCGTCACCTTTTTCGGTGTGCAGATATCGGTGGTAATCAACAATTGGCGTCGGCCATTTGGGGATACGCTGCAGAACGCCTTGGCGAAGCAAGCGAACGTGACCGTAGGGGATTTCTACGGCCTCATGCTGACCTTCGTGCAGATCGTCTTTCTCAGCATGTTTGTCTCGATCCTGACGGATTTCTTCACCAGCCACTATATTTTCCGGTGGCGCACGGCGATGAACAATTTCTACATGTCGAAATGGGAGAAGCTGCGCCATATCGAGGGGGCGTCCCAGCGTGTGCAAGAAGACACAATGCGTTTTTCCACGGTGCTCGAGGGCCTGGGTATCAGCCTGATCAACTCGGTGATGACGCTGATCGTATTCCTGCCAATTCTGCTGGCGCTTTCGACCTATGTCACCGAATTGCCGATTATCGGCAAGATTCCCCATTCGCTCTTCTGGCTGGCGCTCTTTTGGTCAATCTTCGGCACGGTGTTGCTGGCGGTTGCCGGTATCAAGCTGCCGGGTCTAAACTTTAAGAACCAGCGTGTCGAAGCTGCCTACCGAAAAGAGCTTGTCTACGGCGAAGATCATGCTGATCGTGCGCAGCCGGCAACCGTCAACGAGCTTTTTGCGAACGTGCGACGGAATTATTTCCGCATCTACTTCCACTATCTTTATTTCAACGTTGCCCGCTATTTCTACCTTCAGGCTGACGTCTTGTTCGTAACGTTCATGCTGGTTCCAACCATCGTTGCTGGTGTGATCACCTACGGTATATATCAGCAGATCTCGACCGCCTTCGGTCAGGTTAGCAATTCATTCCAGTATCTCGTCAATTCCTGGACGACGATCATCGAGCTTTTGTCGATCCACAAGCGTCTTAAAACCTTTGAGGCGGCGATTTATGATGAGCCGTTGCCATCGATCGACCAGACCTATCTCGACCGTGAAGCGGGTGTAATCCACGCCGACGGCTGACGAAACAAGGCCCCGGAAACGGGGCCTTTTTCTATGACCGGAATAAGTAAGGAAGTAGCGGGCCACTGGCCCTTCGCTTTGGCTCCAGCTTTGCTGCAACCGCTCCTCACCCCTGCTGAGGCTTGCCTCGGGCCGCGATCAGCGGGATCGCTTCGGAATAGCTGACGCAGGCGACATCCTGCTTGTGGCAGACATCGCTGACGAAACGGTCGAGCGCGCGCCAATAGGCGCCGTCATTCATCTCGACGAAATGGAAGCCGAGCTGCAGCGGAATGCGCTCGCCATCATATTGCTTGTTGAAGGCCGCTTCGAACGCATCGAAGGTGCGGTCTTCATAGGTCTTCGCATTGGCCTTGTCCTCGGCGCCCTTGGAATGGCGGACGTAGAGATTGTAATCCATGCCGATGACCAGGCGATGCTCGGGGCCTTCCGGGATCAGCGGCAGCCCGAAGCGATAGAGACCGTCGACCACCTGCGGCAGGGCCGGACCCTTGGTGACGAGGCTGGCATCATACTGAAAGCCCATCTCTTTCTCGGCCGGCACCAGGCCGTCGCTGGTGGAGAGATAGGGCGCGCGAAATCCCTTGACGTCGTGCGTGGCGAAATCTTCCCAGCCCTGCGGCTCCTTGTCGGCGACGCCGACATTCTTCCAGGCATCACGAAGAGCGACGCGGGCATTCATGAACTCCTGCTTCCAGTCGGCAGCGCTCCATCCCTTGCCGTCGAAATGGCCGCAGGCATGGCTGGAAATATCGTGGCCTTCCAGATGGGCTCCCCAGATGTTGGCGATGCGCGTGCGCACATCGTCCTCGCTCTTGGCGAAGCCGACATTCGACTTGCCGGGCCGCTGCATCGGTCCCTGATAGGCCTTGGCCTGCGCCTTGTTCATCAGGAAGGTGCAGGACAGGAAATAGGTGAAATGCGCGCCGTTGCGCGAAGCGATTTCGCGGCTCTTGGTCCAGAGCGCAACGTCATGAGCGCCATCGAAGGAAATCATGACGAGTTGCTTGGGCTTTCCAGCGGCCTGGGCAGCGGCGGGCAGGGCAAGGGAAAGCGCAAGAGAGAGGCAGGAAATTGAGCGTAACATGGGCACCGACATTGCTTGATCGAGCATGGCTTGCCAAAGATCATCTGGCGATTTTAGACGGCATGCTCCGGGGTCGGTTCCTTCCTTTCGCGCAAATGCGGCGAAGCTGCGGTGATGCTGGCATTTTTTTGCAGCAGCCGATAAGGATGTGCCTACCGAACCGAAGGGGCTTCATTCATGGCATTGCTTATTCTCGGCATTGTTCTTTTTCTAGGCGTCCATCTGATCCGCGTCGTTGCTCCGGGCTTGCGAACGTCAATGATCGCGAGCATCGGCGAATCCGGCTGGAAGATCGCCTATTCGGTCGCGAGCATCCTGACACTGATCCTGCTCATCTATGGGTTTGGTCAGGCGCGCGACATGACGCCCATCTGGTCGCCGCCGTTCTGGATGAGCCATATCACCATCCTGCTGATGCTGTTTGCGATGATCTGTCTGGTCGCCTCGCTGCTGCCGGCGGGGCATATCGCGGTCAGGACAAAGCATCCGATGGTGCTTTCGGTGAAGATCTGGGCGCTGGCGCATCTGCTCTCCAACGGTGACGGCGCGGCGATCCTGCTGTTTGCCGCCTTTCTCGCCTGGGGCGTGATCCTGCGTATTTCGCTGAAACGCCGTCAGCGCGCCGGGGAAATCACGCTGCGCCCGTTCGTCTCGGCGAAATACGATCTCTATGCGATCATCATCGGCGTCATCGTCTGGGCATTGATCATTTGGCGGCTTCATGCATGGATTATCGGGGTTTCGCCGCTGGTTATGTGACGATTTCTGCCATTCCCCCTTACATCAGCCGCAAAATGGAGTAGAAGGCCCCACTAGAGCCGGATGATTTTTAGGTCGAATAGACCTAAAATCCGAATCCGCTCCAGCATCATGGAAGTAGAGCATGATGTCGCCCGAAAACCGCTCGCACTTTTCGGCATCATGCTCTAACCCCTAAGCTCTTTGGAATGATTTGGCCTGGGCCGGAGACGAGAATGGCATTCAATGACGACAGCTTCATCCGTGAGGTGAACGAGGAACTGCGCTCGGACCAATTGCGGTTCGTATGGCGCCGTTTTGGCCGGCTCATCATTGGGGGAGCGGTGCTCATCGTTCTCGGTACCGCGGCCTATAGCGGCTATCGCTATTGGGCGGGCAATCAGGCCGGCAGCGGTGGCGATCAGTTCCTAGCGGCGCTGACCCTGGCCGACCAGAACAAGACGGACGAAGCCCTTGCCGCGCTGACGGCCATCGAGAAGAACGGCCCAGGTTCCTATCCGTTGCTGGCGCGTCTGCGCGCGGCGACGCTGCAGGCGCAGAAGGGTGACACGGCAAGCGCAATCGCCGCTTTCTCGGCTATCGGCAAGGAAGCGGACATTCCGGTCGTCGTCCGCGATGCGGCGCGCCTGCGCGCAGCCTATCTGCTTGTCGACACCGGCACCTACGATCAGGTTGCGGCCGAAGCGCAGGAGCTGGCCGTGCCGGCCGATGCCTTCCGGCATTCGGCGCGTGACGTTCTGGGTCTTGCCGCCTACAAGGCCGGCGATCTCGCCAAGGCCCGGCAGTGGTTCCAGGCGATCGTCGACGATCCGCAGAGCCCGCGCAACGTTGCCAACCGCGCGCAAATGTTGCTCGATCTCATCACGGCAACCGGCAAAGCTCCGGTCGCCAACGGCTGAAGGACGGATCGCTAAATGAGTTTCACGGTCGCGATCGTCGGTCGCCCGAATGTCGGCAAGTCCACACTTTTCAACCGTCTGGTTGGCAAGAAGCTGGCGCTCGTCGACGATACGCCGGGCGTCACGCGTGACCGTCGTCCCGGCGATGCCAAGCTGATCGATCTTCGCTTCCGCATCGTCGACACGGCCGGTCTCGAAGAAGCCGACGAAGAGACGCTCGAAGGCCGCATGCGCGCCCAGACCGAGCAGGCGATCGATGAGGCCGACCTGACGCTGTTCGTCGTCGACGCCAAGATGGGCTTGACGCATGTCGACAAGACGCTGGCCGAAATGCTGCGCAAGCGCGGCCGGCCTGTCGTGCTCGTCGCCAACAAATCCGAAGCCCGCGGTTCCGACGGCGGCTTCTACGATGCCTACACGCTCGGCCTTGGCGAGCCTTGCCCAATCTCGGCCGAACACGGCCAGGGCATGATGGATCTTCGCGACGCGATCATCGACGCGATCGGCCATGAGCGCGCCTTTCCGGAGACGGACGACGAAGCGGAAACGAATGTCAGCATTCCCCGCCCGGCTGTCGGCGAGGATGGCGAGGAGATCGAAGAGGAGCCCGTCTATGACGAGACGCGGCCGCTGCGCATCGCGATCGTCGGTCGCCCGAATGCCGGCAAGTCGACGCTGATCAATCGTTTCCTCGGCGAAGACCGGCTGCTGACCGGTCCGGAAGCCGGCATTACCCGCGATTCCATCTCCGTCGACTGGAGCTGGCGCGGTCGCACCGTAAAGATGTTCGACACCGCCGGCATGCGTCGCAAAGCCAGGGTCACTGAGAAGCTTGAAAAGCTCTCGGTTGCCGACGCGCTGCGCGCCATTCGCTTTGCCGAGACCGTGGTTATCGTCTTCGATGCGACCATCCCCTTCGAGAAGCAGGATCTACAGATCGTCGATCTCGTCATTCGCGAAGGCCGAGCCGCAGTCATCGCCTTCAACAAGTGGGACATGATCGAGGATCGCCAGGCCGTGCTTGCCGATCTGCGCGAAAAGACCGACCGGCTGCTGCCGCAGGCGCGCGGCATCCGCGCCATACCGATTGCCGGTCAGACGGGCGACGGCCTGGATCGGTTGATGCAGGCAATCGTCGATACAGACAAGGTCTGGAACAAGCGCATAGCCACCGCCAAGCTCAATCGCTGGCTGGAGACACAGCAGGTTCAGCATCCGCCACCGGCTGTTTCCGGACGGCGCATCAAGCTGAAGTACATGACGCAGGTGAAGGCGCGCCCGCCAGCCTTCATGATTTCCTGCACGCGCTCGGATGCGCTGCCGGAATCCTATGTGCGTTATCTGATCAATGGTCTGCGCGCGGATTTCGCCATGCCCGGCGTGCCGATCCGCATCCATTTCCGCACGTCGGAAAATCCTTTCGAAAACAAGAAGAACAATCCTTACGAAAGTAAGAGGAAGCGGTTCTGACACGCCTTGCCTTGCCGCAATGTAAGCAGGGCGTGTTCGATCAGGCTGCGTTCTTGTTCAGCGCCTCGCGCAATGTGGTGATCTCCGCCTTCAATCGCATCAGTTCATCCAGCGTCTTGTCAGAGGCGTCGAGAATGCAGGCGGGAATGCTCGCCGCCTTCTTCTCCAGGGCGACGCCTTCGCTGGTCAAATGGATCAGCACCTGACGCTCGTCTTCCTTACTGCGGATGCGCTGAATGAAGCCCGCAGCTTCCAGGCGCTTCAACAGTGGCGTCAGCGTGCTCGATTCGAGGAACAGCTTTTCGCCGATGCGGCCGACCGTCTGGCCATCCTCTTCCCACAGCGTCACCATGACGAGATATTGCGGGTAGGTGAGATTGAGCGCGTCGAGCATGGGTTTATAGAGCCGGTTCATGGCATGATTCGCCGAATAGAGGGCGAAGCAGATGAAGGTGTCCAGTTTCAACGGGTCGTGCGCCATCTCTCATACTCCCTGGGGAATAGCATCTAAATCGTGCGATAAATAATCGTACATCTAAAAGCGCGCGACGGCTATGGATTTCTTGTGCTTTTCGGAAAACCAACCCGCGAGAGGTAAACTCTAGAGCACTTCGGCCGCCATTCGGACCCGACACGCTCATGCCCGCTGCCGCGCATATGCGTGCCGCTACCAATTATCTGGAGATGGGTTTGAAGAATTCAATATCGAGCCTGGCCGTGGCGCGGGCTCAATCCCTGCCCATCCTCATCCGGCCACGATGGTTGGCAATGCGGACATTGCCGATGAATTGGGCGGTGGCGGCCTCCCAGGAATAGTTGAGCGCCACGGTACGCGCTGCTTCGCGTGAGCAGGACAGCGCGGCAAGGCAGGCTTTCGCCAGATCTGTATCCACCACGCCAGCCGGCTCGTTGCCGCCGAGAATGTCGGCCGGGCCAGTGACAGGGTAGGCGGCGACCGGAACGCCGCTCGCCAAAGCTTCCAGAATGGCATTGCCGAACGTATCGGTTTTCGACGGGAAGACGAAGACGTCGGCCTGAGAATAGGCATGCGCCAACTCCTCACCGAACTTCGCGCCCAGAAAATGCACATCCGGATAGAGCTTCTGCAGTTCCGCGCGCGCGGGTCCATCGCCGATGACCACTTTCGATCCCGGCAGATCGAGATCGAGGAAGGCCGGCAGGTTCTTTTCGAGAGCGACGCGACCGACGGTCATGAAGATCGGGCGGGGCAGGCCGAAGGGATTGTCTTCGAGCGGTTGCGGCCGAAAGAGCGTCGAATCGATGCCGCGGCTCCAGGGCAGCAGATTATGGATACCGCGCTGCTTGAGCTCGTTGGCGAGGCTCGGCGTTGCCACCATGCAGCCGAAACCGGCATTGTGAAACCATTTGACGAAGGCATAGAGCCAGCTTTGCGGTATCGGCAGGCGCGCCGAGACATATTCGGGAAACCGGGTGTGATAGCTGGTCGAAAACGGCATGCCGTTTCTGAGGCACCAGCGCCGTGCAGTGAGCCCGAGCGGACCTTCCGTGGCGATATGCACATAGGTGGGCCGGAGCGCTTCGATCCTGCCGGCGATCTTGCGATAGCTGGCAATCGAAAGCCGGATTTCCGGATAGGTCGGGCAGGGGATGTTGCGAAAGCCGTCCGGCGTGATCATCGACACTTCGACACCCATGCGCGCCAGTTCGCGATTGGTGTTCTCGATCGAGCGGACGACGCCGTTCACCTGCGGATGCCAGGCATCGCTGACGATGAGCAGCCGCTCCGGCACGGCGACCGGCGTCGCTGCTTGGTCCCATATGGTGTGATCGATGTCTGACAATCGCTGTAACATGCCCAAAACTGCCCATCCGCGCCGCATCCTCATGATGACGGTGCAAGCCGATTGCGGTGCTTCAAACATGATTCCCGCGCCCACCTTATTGTGGGGGGTGTCCATGATGGAAATATTACAGTGGTTATCTGGCGGTTTTCAGCTTCTTGGGCGAGACGAGGGCGCCGTATTCCTGAATGACCTTCGCGGCGATTTCGGCGGCGAAGGCGGCAGCGGCGAGCGGATCGTCATGCTGCAAGTAATGGGCGAGAAACGCGCCGTTGAAGCTGTCGCCGGCGCTGGTGGTATCGACGACCTTGTCGACCTTGACCGCAGGCACGAGCGTTTCATTGGCGTCGGTGCCGACGGTGGCGCCTTCGGGGCCGTTCTTGACGACGACCATATCGGCTCCGTACTGCCGGTATCGACGGATGGTGCCCGCAATCGAGTCGTCGCCGAAATGCGCGGCTTCGTCATCGAAGCTCGGCATCACGACGGTCGAGGCGCGCGCGCCGTCCGTGATCATGGTGTGCATGGCATCCAGGCTGGACCACAGGCGCGGGCGCAGGTTGGGGTCGAAGGCCACCGGCTTGCCGGCGGCCTTGGCGCGGCGGAGCTCAGCCAGCAGCGTATAGGCATCCTCGCGCGGCAGGATCGCCAGCGTAATGCCCGAAAAATATAGCACGTCCGACGCTTCTATCGCGGTGCGCAGCGCATCGCCATCTGCCGCGAGAAGGCGGGCTGCCGAACTGTCGCGCCAATAGCTGAAGGAGCGTTCGCCATTCTTCAGGTTGATCATGTAGAGGCCCGGCGTCTTGCCGCGCAGGCGGCGGATATCCGCGGTGCCGATGTCGGCGCCGCGCATGAAGGCGACCATTTCGTCCGACATGGCGTCATCGCCGAGCGTGGTGAAATAATCGACGGACCAATCGGCAGGCAGGCAGGCGCGAGCATACCAGGCGGTGTTGAAGGTGTCGCCGGCGAAACCCTTGCGCAGGTGTCCGTCGTCGGCCTGCGACAACTCCACCATGCATTCGCCGATCGATAGAAAACGCCCGCCCAAGACTTCCTCCTGCATTTTTGCCTTGCTGCTGAATACGCGCAAGCAGCCGCTTGGGCAAGGTGGACGGCGGCTGCCGCCGTCTACCTTTGAGGCCTTACGGCCGGTCCATGTGATAGCAGGCGGCCGTCTGGCCGGGGCGCACCTGCTCGGTCGGCGGCATCTTCGTGCGGCATATGTCCGTCGCCTTCCAGCAGCGTGGCGAGAAGACGCAACCCGGCGGTGGATTGAGCGGTGAGGGCGGATCGCCCTGCAGGCGGATGCGCTCACGGCGACGCGCCAGCTTCGGATCCGGGATGGGTGCCGCCGAGAACAGCGCCTGTGTATAGGGATGGGCCGGATGGTCGAAGACTGTCGCGGCTTCGCCGGCTTCCACCACCTTTCCGAGATAGAGCACCAGCACGTCGTCCGAGATCAGGCGCACGACGGAAAGATCGTGGCTGATGAAGATCAGCGTCAGGCCGAACTCCTTGCGCAGACGGCGCAAGAGCGTGATGACCTGCCCTTGGATCGAAACGTCCAGCGCCGAGACCGGCTCGTCGCAGATGATCAGCTTCGGCCGGGTGATGACGGCGCGGGCAATGCCGATGCGCTGAGCCTGGCCCCCCGAAAACTCATGCGGATAGCGGTTGATCATCTCGGGCACCAGGCCGACCGCCGCCATGATCTCGCGGACGCGATCCTGTCTTTGGGCTCTTGTCAGTTTCGGCTCGAACACGGTGAGCGGCTCGGCGATGATATCGCCGACCGTCATGCGCGGATCGAGCGAAGCGATCGGGTCCTGGAAGATGATCTGCATGTCGCGACGAGCGGCACGCATCTCCTCGTCAGTGAGATCGAGAAGATTGCCGCCTTGCCACATGATGCGGCCCTTCTGCGCCCGGATCAGCCGCAGGATGGAGCGGCCGAGCGTCGACTTGCCGCAGCCCGATTCGCCGACGATGCCGAGCGTGCGCCCAGTCTTCAGTTCGAAGCTGACATCGTTGACCGCCGTCAGGATCATCGGTGGCTTGAAGAAGGTTTTCGACGGCAGTTCGAATTCGGTGGTCAGATGCTCGACCTTCAGAAGCGCTTGCTCAGCCATGGACGAAGCTCCGTTCCTGATTAGCCGAAAGGGGATGGAAGCAGGCCGCACAGCGCTGCGGCGCCAATTGATCGAGCGGCGGCGGCGCATCGATACAGTCGTCCTCCACATGGGCGCAACGTGGCGAGAAGGCACAGCCGCGCGGCAGGTGCATCAGGTTCGGCGGCCGGCCGGGGATGACGGCGAGATCGTCGACATCCTGGTCAGGCCGCGGGATCGAGGCGTGAAGCGCCGCTGTGTAAGGATGGGCCGGGTTTTCGAACAGTTCGTCGACCGGCGCTTCCTCGACGATGCGGCCGGCATACATGACGGCGACACGGTCGGCGAGGCCGGCCACGACGCCGAGGTCATGGGTAATCATGACGAGCGCGGTGTGCATTTCGGCCGTCAACTCATTGAAAAGATCGAGAATCTGCGCCTGGATGGTAACGTCGAGCGCGGTTGTCGGCTCGTCGGCGATCAGAAGCTTCGGCTTGGTGAGCAGCGCCATGGCGATGACGATGCGCTGACGCATGCCGCCCGAAAGCTCGTGTGGATAAAGGTTGAAGCGCCGCGTCGGGTCGGGAATGCCGACACGTTTCAGCATGTCCAGCGCCGTAGTCGATGCCGCCCGTGCCGACAAGCCGCCGTGGACTTCCAACTGCTCAGTCAACTGCCGGGAGATGCGCAACGACGGATTGAGGGCCGTCATCGGGTCCTGGAAGACCATCGCCACATCCTTGCCGCGCACGTGATCGAGTTCACGCGGCTTCAGTTTCAGGATGTCCTTGCCATCGAGCAGCGCCTGACCGCTGGTGCGGCCGTTCTTGGCGAGCAGGCCCATCAGGCCGAGGAAGGTCTGGCTCTTGCCGGAACCGGATTCGCCGACGACAGCGACGCGTTCGCCGCGGCCGATCTTCAGATTCAGTTTCGAGACGGCGGCGACCTCGCCTTCCGGTGTGCGGAAGGTGATCGAGTAATCTTTGAGTTCAAGAAGCGTGTCTGTCATATCAGCGATCCTTCGGATCGAAAGCGTCGCGCAAACCATCGCCGATGAAGAGCAGGCTCATCAGCAGCGCGACCAGGAAGCCGGCGGGGAAAAACAGTATCCAGGGCGTCGTTTCCATGCCGGCCGAGCCCTCGGCGATCAGCGTGCCGAGCGATGTCAGCGGTTCCTGCACGCCGAAGCCGAGATAGGACAGGAAGCTTTCCGTGGCGATGATCTCCGGAATGGTGAGCGTCGCGTAGATGACGACCGGACCGACGAGGTTCGGGACGATGTGCTTGAGGATGATCTTGAACGACCGCTGGCCCGAGGCGCGGGCGGCTTCGATGAATTCCCGCTGCTTGATGGATAGTGTCTGTCCGCGCACGATGCGGGCCATGGTCAGCCATTCGAGCGCGCCGATTGCCGCGAACAGCAGATAGACGTTGCGGCCGAAGATCACCATCAGCAGGATGACGAAGAGGACGTAGGGCAGCGCGTACATGATATCGACGAAACGCATCATGATGGCATCGACGCGACCGCCGAAATAACCGGAAACAGCGCCGTAAAGCACGCCGATGAGCACCGAGACGAGGGTTGCCACGAGGGCGACGGTCAACGAAACGCGCGTGCCGTAGAGCGTGCGCGCCAGCAGGTCGCGGCCATTGCCATCCGTGCCGAAATAGTGGCCGGCGGCGAAATCCGGGGGACCTCGGAAGGAGGTCCAGTCCGGATCCTCGTAGTTGAAGGGAAGGAAGCTCGGGCCGAAAATGGCGATGAGGACCAGCAGCGCCAGCACGATCAGCGACAGTGCCGCCGCCTTGTTGCGCAGCAGGCGACGCATCGCATCGCCGCTGAGGGAGCGCCCCTTGGGCGCGAGCCCTTCTGCCGAAAGCAGTTCCGCTTCCAACAGTTCTCTCTTGGCTGAATTGAGGATCATCGCATTCTCACTTTCGGATCGAGCCAGGCATAGGCGATGTCGACCAGCAGATTGAGGACCACGATCAGGACCATGTAGAAAATGACGGTGCCGAGGACCATGCCGTAATCACGATTAAGCGCCGCGCCGACGAAGTAGCGGCCGACACCGGGAAGGCCGAAGATGCTTTCCACGACCAACGAACCGGTGAGGAGATAACTTGCCGCCGGCCCGAGATAGGAGACGACGGGCATCATGGCCGGTTTCAATGCATGGCGCATCACGGTGAGCCTGGGGCCGATACCCTTGGCCTTGGCGGTGCGGATGAAATTCTGGCTCATCACCTCGATCATCGAGCCGCGCATCAGGCGGGAGATGCGCGCCGCGTGCGGCAGGGTCAGAACGATGATGGGAAGGACCAGAAACCGGACCGAACCATCGCCCCAGCCGCCGACGGGCAGCCAGCCGAGTTCGTTGCCGAAGACAAGCTGGAGGATCGGGGCAATGAGGAAGCTCGGCATGACCAAGCCGATAAGCAGACCTCCGCCCAGCCAGTAGTCGGCGCTGCGGTTCTGATACAGCGCCCCAAGACAGCCGATGAAAACGCCGATGATGGTGGCGAGCACGAAGGCGGAGCCGCCGATCGTCAGCGTATAGGGAAATCCCGACATGATCTGCTGGGTGACGGTGAAGTCCTGATTGGCGAAGGAGGGGCCGAGGTCGCCCTTCATGACATCGCCGACATAGATCAGGTATTGCTCGACCAGCGGCTTATCCAGATTGTAGTGGGCCGCGAGGTTGGCTTTGACTTCCGGCGGCAATGGCCGTTCGCCATCGAAGGGGCCGCCGGGAGCGAGGCGCAGAATGAAAAAGCACACTGTCACGGCAATCCACAGTACGGGGATTGTCGACAGCAGACGACGGAGAGCGTAGCGAAACATGGGTGCGTTGAGGCCCCGCCCGGCAAGAGCGGGCAGGGCCTTTTCCTATCTATTCTTTGGGACCTATTCTTTGACGGACAGCCAGCGCGTGCGGTGAATGTCCTGAATATTGTCGACGAAGCCCTGCACCTTCGGGGCGACGATGTTCTGCGAAACGTAGTAGTAGATCGGGATCGCGGCGCTATCGTCGAGGGCGAGCTGCTCGGCCTTCTTATAGATCTCGGCGCGCTTCTTCAGATCGATCTCTTCGTTGCCCTGCTTGATCAGAGCGTCGTAGTCCGGATTGCTCCAGCGGCCATAGTTCATTTCGACGCCGGTCGACAGCAGGTTCAGGAAGTTGATCGGATCGTTGTAGTCGGCGAGCCAGCCCGCACGGCCGATTTCCACCTGGCCGCGCTGCATTTCATCGTAATGCACCTTGGTTTCGGTGTTGTAGAGCTCGATATCGACGCCGAGCGGCTTCCACATGGCGGCGATCGCGACGGCGATGCGCTTGTGGTTGTCGTTGGTGTTGTAGCGCAGCTGCGCCTTCAGCGGATGGTCAGGACCGAAGCCTGCTTCCTTCAACAGCTTCTTGGCCTCTTCGACCTTCTGCTTGTAAGGCTCATCCTTCCAGCTGACATAGGCCGGCTCGCCATAATTGGCCGTGCCCGGCGGTACCCAGGAATACATCGGCAGTTCGCCGGTACCCAGAATCTTCGGGCCGATGACCTCGCGGTTGACGGCCATCGAGAGGGCCTGGCGGACGCGCTTGTCGTTGAAGGGCGGCTTGGTGGCGTTCAGGACGTAATAGTAGGTGCCGAGGAACGGAACCACATGCGCCTGGCCCGGAAGGTTCTTCTGGATCCACTCATACTGATCGGCGGGGAACGAGGTCAGAATATCGAATTCGCCGGCGCGATAGCGCTTGAGGGCGGCAGACTGATCTTCCAGCGTATAGAAGTTCACCTTGTCGATCTTCACGTCCTTGGCGTCATAGTACTGGTCGTTCTTGACGTTGCTGACATGCGAGCCGGGCACCCATTCGACCGGCTTGTAAGGGCCGTTGGTGACAATGTTTTCGACCTTGACCCAGCTATCGCCCTTCGCTTCGACGACATGCTTCGGCAGCGGATAGGCCGTGTAGTGCATCAAGGCGTTGAGGAAGTAAGGGGTCGGATTTTCGAGCGTGATTTCCAGCGTCTTGTCGTCGATCGCCTTGACGCCGAGCTGGGTCAGATCCTTGATCTCGCCCTTGTTGATCTTTTCCGCGTTCTTGATCGTGTATTGCAGGTAGGCGTATTGGGCGGCGGTCTTCGGGTCCATCAGACGCTGGAAAGCAAAGACGAAGTCCTGAGCGGTGACAGGCGTGCCGTCGGACCACTTGATGCCGTCGCGCAACTTGAAGGTATAGACCTTCTGGTCGGCGGAAATGGTCCAGCTCGCGGCCTGGCCGGGAATGGGGTTGTCCTTGGGATCTTCGGTCACCAAGCCTTCAAAAATATCGCCGTCGATACGGTTTTCCCAGTCGCCCGAAATTTTTTGCGGATCGAGCGACGTGGGGTCGCCGCCGTTGTGGATATTGAGGGTCGCGGCATGAGCGGAGAGGCTCAATATCGTGCTGACGAACGCCGTCGCGATAAATCTTCTGGCCAAATGAGACATATGTTTTCCCACCTTTCTGGAGTTATTGTCCTTGTTTTACAAGGATATTTTTGATCCCGCAGGTGACCCGTACGTGCAGATCAATGTCGGAAGTTATCCAAAGCGGCGTCGCATTCAAGCCCCAAAAAGACGCACAGGCTTTGCGTGTGGGCATCCATGTTGATAATTCGCTAAAATTGATGCTGCGAATTTATGCTTCCGGCCTCGGGTTCGCGCCTCCGCCCGATTGCGGCTTGCCGCCTGCGGCCGAGTATGCAAATTGAAAGTCCGTGTGCGATATCGAGGCGGTTGGATGAAATCGACAAGGAAGGCGGCGGGAGCCGACTGGTGGCGCGGCGCCGTGATCTATCAGGTCTACCCGCGATCTTTTCAGGATACGGATGCCAACGGGCTTGGCGACATCAAGGGGATCACCCGCCGCCTGCCTCATATTGCCGCACTCGGGGTCGATGCGATCTGGCTGGCACCGTTCTTCACCTCGCCGATGGCGGATATGGGCTACGATGTCGCCGACTATTGCGACGTCGATCCGATTTTCGGCACGCTTGACGATTTCGACGAGATGATGGCGGCAGCGCATGCGCTGGGGCTCAAGGTCATCATCGATCAGGTCATCTCGCATACGTCGGACCGGCATCCCTGGTTCGCGGAGAGCCGGGCAAGCCGCGACAATCCCAAGGCCGATTGGTATGTGTGGGCCGATCCGAAACCGGATGGCACGGCGCCGAACAACTGGCTTTCGATCTTCGGCGGGCCAGGCTGGGAATGGGACGGCGTGCGCCGGCAATATTACCAGCACAACTTCCTGACCTCGCAACCGGACCTGAACTTCCATAATCCCGAAGTTCAGGACGCAGTGCTGGCGGCCGTGAAATTCTGGCTCGACCGCGGCGTCGACGGCTTCCGCCTGGATACGGTCAACTACTATTTCTGCGACAAGGAGCTGCGCGACAATCCGCCGGCGCTCGTTGCAACGGGTGGCCTGGACGCGCCGGAGAGCAATCCCTACGGCATGCAGAACCATCTCTATGACAAGACCCAGCCGGAGAATATCGGCTTCCTGAAGCGGTTCCGTGCGCTGCTCGATCAATATGAGGATCGCGCGACGGTCGGCGAGGTGGGCGATGGCGCCCGTTCGCTGCAGACGGTGGCGGCCTATACCAGCGGCGGCGACAAGCTGCACATGTGCTATACGTTCGACCTGCTGGGGCCGGATTTTACCCCGGCGCATTTCCGCCGTTGCGTCGGCGATTTTCAGGATAACGTCGTCGACGGCTGGGTCTGCTGGGCCTTTTCCAATCACGATGTGCAACGCCATGTCAGCCGCTTCGCGCTGACGGAGGAAGAGCAGCCGCGCGTCGCCAAGCTTGCGATTTCGCTACTCTCGACGCTGCGCGGCTCGATCTGCCTGTATCAGGGGGAGGAGTTGGGTCTGCCGGAGGCGGAGCTTGCCTTCGAGGATCTGCGCGATCCCTATGGCATTCGCTTCTGGCCGGCCTTCAAGGGGCGTGACGGATGCCGCACGCCGATGCCCTGGGAAGCGAGCCGTGCCCATGCCGGGTTTACGACCGCCGAGAAATCCTGGCTGCCGGTGCCTTACCAGCATGCGTCCCTTGCCGTGGACAAGCAGGAGGCGGACGAGGATTCCGTGCTGCATCACTATCGGCAGACACTGGCCTTCCGGAGGGAATATGCCGCCTTGCGCGACGGCGATATGACCTTCCTCGACACTGAGGAAGATGTTCTCGCCTTCACGCGCTCGAAGGATGGCGAGACGCTGCTTTTCGTCTTCAATCTGTCCCGCAAGCCGGTGAAGGTCGCCCTGCCGGAGGGCATCAAGCTGGCAAAGACCATTGCCATGCCGGGTTTCGGAACGGGCGACGCCGGAGCGGCGGTGACACTCGCTGCTCTCGACGTCTATTGCGGCCAACTCGCCTGATCAGCTGATCAGCATGAACTTGTCGACATCGACCAGACCTTTATCCGATATCTTCAGGTGCGGGATGACGGGCAGCGGCAGGAAAGCGAGCTGCAGGAAGGGCTCTTCCAGCGTCGCGCCGAGAGCGTAGGCCGCTTGGCGCAAGTGGTGGAGCGTGTCGCGGACGCTTTCATAGGGTTCGAGGCTCATGAGGCCGGCGATGGGCAGGGCGATCTCGCCGGTGACGACACCGTTCTCGACGACCACGAAGCCGCCGTTGATATCGCTGAGGCGATTGGCGGCGAGCGCCATGTCATCCTCGTCGACGCCGACGACGCAGATATTGTGGCTGTCATGACCGACCGTGGAGGCGATCGCGCCCTTCTTCAGCCCGAAGCCCTGAACGAAGCCGTTGGCATGATTGCCATTCTTGCCGTGCCGTTCGATGACGGCGACCTTGATGATATCGTTGCCGAGGTCGATATCGGTCTGGTTGCCCTTGGCGGGCAGGCGATAGCGGCGATGTTCGGTGATGATCTTGCCGGGGGTGACGCCGATGACGGAGCTTTCGCCCTCGCTGACCGGCACACCGAAGTCGGCGGCGTTGATCGGGCGGGCCTTGACGCTGTCGAGGCCGACGGGAGCGATGAGCTTGCGGCTGGCGAAGAGCTCGGCCGTGACGCGGCGGCCGGCGGAGAAGACGGTCTCGGCCTTGCAGCTCTCCAGGCTGTCGATGATGACGAGATCGGCGCGCCAGCCGGGCGCCACCAGACCGCGGTCCCGCAGGCCGAAAGCACGCGCCGCCGAAATCGAAGCGGCGCGATAGATGGCCAGCGGCTCGACGCCATGTGCGATCGCGGTGCGGATCATGTAGTCCAGATGGCCTTGCTCGGCGATATCAAGGGGATTGCGATCGTCGGTGCAGAGTGCGAGATGGGGCGACAGGCGCTCGGTGATGATAGGCATCAGCGCATGCAGGTCCTTGGAGACCGAACCTTCGCGCACAAGCACCTGCATGCCCTTGCGGATCTTCTCCAGCGCCTCCTCGGCAGTGGTCGATTCATGCTCCGTGCGGATGCCGGCAGCGAGGTAGCCGTTGAGATCATTACCGCGCAGCAACGGCGCATGGCCGTCGATATGGCCGCCCTGGAAGGCCTCAAGCTTTGCCGTGCAGATGGGATCCTTGTGGATCACGCCGGGGAAGTTCATGAACTCGGCAAGGCCGATCACCTTCGGGTGGTCGCGGAAGGGCAGCAGCTTTTCGATCGGCAGATCGGCGCCGGAGGTTTCCAGATGCGTAGCCGGTACACAGGAGGAAAGCTGGACGCGGATATCCATGATGGTTTCAAGCGAACTGTCCAGGAAATACTGGATGCCCTCGGTGCCGAGCACATTGGCGATTTCATGGGGATCGCAAATGACCGTCGTCACGCCATAAGGCAGGACGCAGCGATCGAATTCATGCGGGGTCACCAGCGAGGATTCGATATGGAGATGCGTATCGATGAAACCAGGGACGACGATGCGGCCCGATATGTCGATCTCTTCGCGCCCCTGATAATCGCCGCAGGTGCCGACGATCCGGTCGCCGCAAATGGCGATATCAGAGGCAACAAGCTCTCCCGTCACCAGATCGAAAAACCGCCCGCCCTTCAGCACGATATCCGCTGGCTCTCGGCCCACGCCCTGGTCGATATAGCGTTCGAGTTTGGTGGTCATGTTCATTCCTCGCATATGGATCGCCCCTCATGCCCAACCATTCTGCTTGTGCAAAAAGGGGCGTGAGGGGCGCAGAAGTGACTGAGCCTATGCCTCAGATATTATTCTGCAAGATCTCGCGAAGCTTGCCGAACAGCTCGTCGATGTGATGCTTTTCGATGATCAGCGGCGGCGAGAGCGCGATGATGTCGCCGGTGGTGCGGATCAGCAGGCCCTTTTCATAGGCCTTGAGGAAAGCTGTGAAGGCACGCTTGGTGGGCTCGCCGGCGATCGGGTCGAGCTCGATCGCGCCGATCAGGCCGGTATTTCTGATATCGATGACGTTCGGGCAGTCCTTCAGCGAATGCAGCGCGTCGGCCCAGTAGTCGGAGAGCTCGGCTGCGCGCGTCAGCAGGCCTTCTTCCTTGTAGGTGTCGAGCGTGGCAAGCGCGGCGGCGGATGCGATCGGGTTGCCCGAATAGGTGTAGCCGTGGAAGAATTCGATCATGTGCTCGGGGCCCTGCATGAAAGCGTCATGGATCTCCGAGGTGACGAAAACAGCACCCATCGGAATGACGCCGTTGGTCAGGCCCTTGGCCGTGGTGATGATATCCGGTTTGACATCGTAATATTGGGCAGCAAAGGGAGTGCCGAGGCGGCCGAAGCCGGTGATGACTTCGTCGAAGATCAGCAGGATGCCGTGCTTGGTGCAGATTTCACGCAGCTTCTGCAGATAGCCCTTCGGCGGGATCAGCACGCCGGTGGAGCCGGCAACCGGCTCGACGATGACCGCAGCGATGGTGGAGGCGTCGTGTAGCGTGACAATACGCTCCAACTCGCTGGCAATATCGCCGCCATGCTCGGGCTCGCCACGCGTGAAGGCATTCTTGCCGGGAACGTGCGTGTGCGGCATATGGTCGATACCAGTCAGAAGCGTGCCGAACATCTTGCGGTTGGTGACGATGCCGCCGACGGAGATGCCGCCGAAATTGACGCCGTGATAGCCGCGCTCACGGCCGATGAGACGGAAGCGCGAGCCGTTGCCCTTCACGCGGTGATAAGCGAGCGCAATCTTCAGGGCTGTTTCGACCGATTCCGAACCGGAGTTTGTGTAGAGGACATGGTCCATGCCTTCGGGGGCGAGGTCCACCAGCCGGTTTGCCAGTTCGAATGCCTTGGGGTGGCCGAGCTGGAAGGCGGGCGCATAATCGAGCTCGCCGGCCTGCTGGGCAATGGCCTCGGTGATCTTCGGGCGGCAGTGCCCGGCGTTTACGCACCATAGCCCCGCGGTTCCATCCAGAACCTGTCGGCCATCATGGGTGGTGTAGTACATGTCTTTGGCGCTGACGAAGAGGCGCGGTTCCTTCTTGAACTGACGGTTGGCCGTAAACGGCATCCAGAATGCGCGCAAATCATTAGGGGTGGCATTCAAACGGTCCGACATGCTGTTCTCCAACGGCCATTCGGGGGCCATTTCCCGATCGCGGCGTTACGCTGCGTGATGATATTTACTGCCTGGTCAAATTATCAATCGGCCTCTTGGCGTCAAGGCAAAGATGGCGTCGGGAAAGGGGAGGGATTCTATGTAGAGGCCGCGTCTGTGGGTCGAGTTGACAGCGTCGGGCCGCCTGTCCACCGAAGGAGCATTGCTCGAACATGCGCGAAAAAGCTGGCAAATCCAAAGATTTGCCAGCTGAAAAAGTTAAACATGTGGTGATGAAAGCAAGTCGATCTTCAAGGTTCGAAAGCATCGCGCCCATGGATCGTTCGTCGGCAGACTTGGAGCTGGTTACAACTCCTAAGCAGCCGATCTACTTTTTTCAGGTTCACAATAAATATCTTCCAGCGTTTCGAGAACTCGAATAACCGATTCCGATGTGCTGGAGTAATAAATGGTTTGAGCATCACGGCGTGTTTTCACCAGCTTCTGAGCACGCAGCTTCGAAAGGTGCTGGGAAAGTGCAGATTGGCTCAGTCCGACCTGAGTGGCCAAAACGCCAACAGGAACTTCGCCCTTAACAAGACTGCAAAGGATCAAAAGGCGCTTTGGGTTCGCCATTGCTGATAGTAACGCTGCCGCAACACTGGAGTGTTCGGCCAAATTTCTTGTCTTCATGTTTTAAACTTCCTAATGTGGAGCGTACATCAGAAATTGTGCTATTTCTAAACCGGTCCAACCCGATATCTAACAATACCAATATGGGCCGAAGATTGTATATACCTAAATTTAAGGTATCGAGTATGCTATTTTAGGCATGTATATATGATGGCGACAACATGGGAGAGGGGTTGTCTGTTCCCTGCCTGAAGCGCCAATTACCCCAAAATAGGTCGATTCTTGACAACTCCAGGCCATAAATATGCCGATTTTCGTGAGAATTTCTTTGCAACCTACCAGTAATGGTCTCTGCTACGCCAGGGTGTCAGGCTACTAATTCTCGCACTATTGTATGCTCTTACTGCGTCGGCGATTTGTTTTCGGCTTAAAGAATCACAAGGTCCTCAGAGGACAAAATGTAGGCCCTTCCAAAGCCGCCGTTCAGGCTGGCGTCGAGTGGAATAAGGCGAAAAAAGCAGAAATCCGGGAAGTCGATATAGCGTTTCGATTTTGGATGGCGCTCGAGAAAACGCCCACGGATGCGCTCGTGCGCGTCACTTTGACGGTCGACGCGCTCGGCACTGCATCGAACAGTGAGGCGAGGATGGGCAAGGGGATCGCCTTTGCCGGGCTCACCGAAGAGAGCGGATGCACGCGCATCTTTCAGTAGCGCCCTGGTATGTGTCGCCAGACCCGAAACGAGGATGACCGGCACGCCATCAGCATCATCGGCGATCAGAACGCGGCTGACCGAGGGAAAACCGGTTTCCGGATCGATGACGGCCAGCGCCGCGTGGGCGGCCTTGTGCATGAGGGTGCGCGCCTGGTTGCGCGCATCCTCGTCTGTTTCCATGGTGACCGATGGCTTGTCGTTCATGAACTGCTCCGTGGATCGAGGAGCAGCCGTGAACGGCTACTCCTTTCGCCGGTGGCTGGTGAGGCCGGCCACGACGTCTTGCGCCGAGATCGTTCCGATAATCGTGCCGTTGTCAACAACGCCGATATTGCCCGGCTGGCGTGTCAGCGCGTCGAGGATATCGACAAGCGGCGTGGTGGCGTTCGCCGTCGCGGTGACCGAGCCGCCGGCCGCCGAGTGCGCGATGCCCCGTTGCATGACGTCCTGTGCTGTCAGCATGCTGATCGGGTTCATGTGCTGCACGAAGTCCGCAACATACTGATCGGCCGGATTCTTGACGATTTCCTGCGGTGTTCCGCACTGGATTATGTGCCCGCTCTCCATGATGGCGATGCGGTTGCCGATGCGAAACGCCTCGTCCAGATCGTGGCTGACGAACAGGATCGTGCGCTTGAGGCGGCGCTGGAATTCCAGGAGTTCGTCCTGCAGGCGGGTGCGGATCAGCGGGTCGAGCGCCGAGAACGGCTCGTCCATGAGCAGGATCGGCGCGCCCGTGGCGAAGGCGCGGGCGAGGCCGACACGCTGCTGCATGCCGCCCGAGAGTTCGTTGACCTTGCGGCTTGCCCATTGCGTGAGATTGACGAGCTGAAGCTGTTCATCGACACGCTTCTTGCGTTCCGCTTCCGGCACGCCGGCAAGCTCGAGGCCGAAGCCGACGTTGTCGGCAACCGTGCGCCACGGCAATAGAGCGAACTGCTGGAACACCATGGAGACGGTGTGCATGCGCAGGTCCCGCAGCGCCTTGGGGCTGCAGGTGTAAGGGTTGACGGGACCGCTCTTCGAGTTGACGACGACATCGCCGCGCACGACCGGCGCAAGGCCGTTGACGGCGCGCAGCAGCGTCGATTTTCCCGAGCCAGAGAGGCCCATGAGCACGAGGATCTCGCCTTCCTCGATCTCGAGCGTCGCGTTGGCGACGCCGAGTACCATGCCCGTTGCCTTGCCGATCTCATCGCGCGACTTGCCTTCGTCGGCGAGTTTCAGCGCCGTGTCCGGACGGTCGCCGAAGATGATGCTGACATTGTTGAATCCGACAGCGACGGTCATGAGCGATCTCCTTCGCCGGGGGCACGGAACATGCGGTCGAGAATGATCGCCAGGATGACGATGCAGGCGCCGGAATCGAAGCTCTTGCCGACATTGACGCTGTTCAGCGCGCGAAGAACCGGCACGCCGAGGCCAGGGGCGCCGACAAGAGCTGCGATGGAGACCATCGAGAGCGACAGCATGATGGTCTGCGTCAGGCCGGCCATGATCTGCGGCGCGGCGAAAGGCAGTTCGATCTTACGGAGCACCTGCTGCGGCGTCGCACCGAAGGCTTCGGCCGCCTCTACGAGAGAGGGCGGCGTCGAGATGATGCCGAGGCGTGTCATGCGGATCGAGGCGGGAATGGCGAAGACGACGGTCGCGACGAGACCCGGCACCATGCCGAGGCCGAGCAGGATCATCGCCGGCACCAGATAGACGAAGGTCGGGATGGTCTGCATCAGGTCGAGGATCGGCCGCATAATGGCATAGAGCCAGGGACGTCGCGCCGCGGCGATGCCGAGCGGGACGCCGACCAGCATGCAGGCGAAAGTGGAAGCCAGAACCAGCGCAAGCGTCTCGGTCGTCTCTTTCCAGTAACCCTGGTTGATGGTGATGAGCAGGCCGATGAAGGTGAGAGCGGTGACTGCAACGCTTCGGCGCATCCAGTAGGCGACAGCGGCGAAAAAGACGACGACGATCAGCGGATGCGGCGCCTGCAGGAGGAACAGCAGCGCATTGATCCCATGCGCGACGACGAAGGAAAGGCCGTCGAAGAACCATGTGAAATTGGTCGTCAGCCAATCGACGGCGGCTTTGGCCCATGGACCAATGGGGATGCGAAAATCGGTTAACCAGTTCACGTCTTTGCCCACTATTGGGGCGGCGAACCCGGACGTCTTGGGTCGTTCCGGATAGGGCCGCCGGAGAATAACGGCCTATGGCGCCACATGGGGCGTTGCCCGATGCGCGGCGCAATAGGAGGGGAGCAGTCCCATGGAAGAGAAAGGGGCGGTTGAGCCGCCCCTTATCCCCCCGATGTTACAGGCCGAACTTGGCCTTTACCGCTGCAAGCCCGTCACCGCCGTCCTTGGTGGTGACGCCGGCGAGCCAGGGGGTGACTGCGGCCGGATTGGCCTTCAGCCATTCCGTTGCAGCGACTTCCGGATCCTTGCCGTCGTTCAGGATCTTGCCCATGATTTCGTTTTCCATCGGCAGCGAGAAGACGAGATTTTTGACGAAGGCGCCGACGTTCGGGCATTGCTGCAGATAGCCGGCCCGAACGTTGGTGTAGACGGTCGCACCGCCGAAGTTCGGTCCGAAGACGTCGTCACCGCCGGTGAGATAGGTCATCTTATAGGTGGTGTTCATGGGATGCGGCGCCCAGCCGAGGAAGATGATCGGCTTACCATCCTTGTCGGCGCGGGAGACCTGGGCGAGCATGCCCTGCTCGGAGGATTCGACCACCTCGAAGCCCTTTAGGCCGAAGGAGTTCTTGTCGACCATGTCGATAACCAGGCGGTTGCCGTCGTTACCCGGCTCGATGCCATAGATCTTGCCGTCAAGTTCGTCCTTGTGAGCAGCGATATCCTTGAAGTCCTTGATGCCGAGGGCCGCACCCTTTTCGTTCGTCGCCAGCGTGTATTTGGCGCCTTCCAGGTTGGCGCGGACGGTTTCGACCGATTTGTCCGCGGCGAACGGCTTGATGTTCTCGGCCATGGAGGGCATCCAGTTGCCGAGGAAGACGTCGATATCCTTGTTTTTCAACGATTGGTAGGTCACCGGCACGGCCAGCACCTTGACGTCGGTGTCGTAGCCGAGCGCCTTCAGAAGTATGGAGGCGGTTGCCGTGGTGGAGGTGATATCAGTCCAGCCCACGTCGGCGAAATGTACGGTGCTACAGCTGGCCGCCTCGGCGGCGGAGACGGCTGAAGCGCCGAATGTCAGTGCCGAGAGAGCTGAAGCGAAGGCAAATGCGGTAAAGGTCATTTTTATCATTGCGTGACTCCCAGTCTACGTTCCCAAGCAATCACCAATAACTGACATTTTCAAGCAACCACAGTGTATTTGCGCCGGTTTGGAGGGGCTGATTGCGACGCATGCATTTTTCCCGTCGAGTTTAACAGGTCGATGCCCTGTTGCGTGAATCCCTACTTAATTCCTGTGGTTTTCGGCGGAGGCGTCTTTCCTTCTTGCGTCAGCGCTTTCATGAAGCGTTCAAGGAGAACGTCATGGCCAAGCTCTATTTCCATTATTCGACGATGAATGCCGGTAAATCGACCATGCTGCTGCAGGCTGCCTACAACTATCAGGAACGCGGCATGCGCACGGCAGCCTTCATCGCGGCGCTGGATGATCGCGCGGGCCGTGGCAAGATAGCGTCCCGCATCGGCTTGACGATGGACGCCATACCGTTCGAGGCTACGGACGATCTCTATGCAATGGTCGAAGGAATGCATGCCGACGAACCGTTGGCTTGTGTCTTCCTTGACGAAGCGCAATTCCTGTCGCGTGAGCAAGTGTGGCAGCTCGCCCATATCGTCGATCGCCTGGGTCTGCCTGTTATGGCCTATGGGTTGCGCACGGATTTTCACGGGAGATTATTTCCGGGTTCGCAGGAGTTGCTGACCATTGCTGATGAGCTGCGTGAAGTGCGGACGATTTGTCATTGCGGGCGCAAGGCGACAATGGTGGTGCGACTGGATTCGGCTGGGGGAGTGGTGCGCGAAGGCGCCCAGATCGAGATCGGCGGTGGCAACAAATATGTCTCGCTATGCCGCCATCATTGGGAAGAGGCGATATCGGGCGAGTGACGTGGTCATGCCTCTCCATCATCTGGCAGGCGTTTCTGAAGCAGCCCACCGTCCTGTTGACGGGAATGACGGATCGGGAGGAAGGATGAAACTGCTCTGTCTGACATTGGCATTCGTCGTTTTCGCCTTTGCCTCCGCGGCCAGTGCGGATGGCGATGCGGTTGCGGGCGCTATCGTTTTCAGGAAATGCGGAGCCTGCCATACGGCAACCGCACCCGAGAACCGTGTCGGACCGTCGCTGATGGGCGTTGTCGGTCGTCCGGTCGCCAGCGTGCCGGACTATCAATATTCGCCCGCGATGACAGCGTTCGGAGCCGGCGGCAAGGTCTGGGACGAAGCTTTGCTGCGGAAATACCTGCCGAGCCCGCAGTTCCTGGTCAAAGGCACCAGGATGACGTTTCCCGGCCTGAAGAACGAAAGGGATCTCGACAATCTGATCGCCTATCTGAAGAATCCCGCTACGGCCCAATAGGTTTGTTCGGCATTTTCTTTGCAGACGGAAGCGGTTAGTCTCGCCTTAAAGGCAATTGAGAGACGCTTTCATGGTCAGGCCTCATTCCTTCGAGGGCGCAATCGACAAACTGCGCATCACGCTAGGCGATGCCATCAATGGCGTGAACGCAGCCGTGACCCTGCTGGCCGGCCATTCGAAGGGCGGGGGGCGTGCGGAAGCCGTCAATTTCCCGGTAGAAGAAGCGCTGGTGCGCGAGACCGTCGAGTTGCTGGACCGCTGGAAATTCCTTGGCCTGTCGCTGGTGAAGGAGCTGGATCTCACAACAGCTCAGGCAGATTTGCAGCATCGGCGGCTGTACGACGAGAAGGCCGGTCTCGAAAAGCCCGGCTTGCTGAGCAGAAGGCTGGGGCACGGTCAGGTAAAGCCGGAGACCATCATCACCGGTCTCGACGCGGTCTTGGATGCCTCGGCCACGCTTGATCTTTTGTTCAAGCGGGCTCGCCCCGCTCTGTCGCAATCCTTCCACGATTGCGAGATGCATCTGGAGGGCGTGATCGAGCGGCGGCAGAGGCTTGATTTCGACATAGAGGAAGTACGGCGTCAGGCCGATGCCGTGGCGGTGAAGACCAACGATCACCGCCGCAATCTTTCTCCAGCGCGTGTTCGCGATTTGCAATCCGAGCCGGAGGCGACCTACCGTGAATTGCTCCTCGAGCAGGATAGCCTTCGGGAGAAAGAAAGGGTCCTGCAGCCGGGTCGAACAGCGCACCAGCGCCTCATCGACGTTTATGAGGGGCTGGCGGGCGCTCTGAATGCCGAGATCGCTGCCGTGAACGCCATGGCGGGCAAGCTCTCGGTCGATATCGAACAGCGTATCGCCCTGTTGAAGGCGCTGGCGTCGGAGATCGATTCGCCATTGCCCGCAGTTGCGCGCTCGGCGCCGGTTGCGCGGCTGATCGAGGCCTTCGAGATGAACGTGCTGGCGGGACATGATCTGGCGGCGCGCAAGGCGCGCGCGGACAGCGTATTCACCAGGCGATTGGAGCCTCATCTTCTGCCTGTGCCGGTGGATGCGAATGACGTTTCCGATGAAGCGCAACCACAGGATTGATTGCTGTCCGGAGTCGAAATATCGGTGCAGACGGTTGTTGTTTTCCCCAGGAACACATATTTGCTGGAACGCGAATGGCGATAAGGCCTTATAGTGCGGAAATCGAAAAGGATTTTCGGAAAGGCCGGTGCGCGGATTCAGTGTAGTGCGTCCTTCGCGTGTCGGCGGGATGCGCGGTGTGGTTTAGGAGACGTGTCCATGCTTGACTCGATCACAGCACTTTTCAGGCGAATGGTTGGCGCCATTGCGCGGTGGCTGGGATTGGTCTTCGTCTGGATCACCTGGCCGCTTCTCGCGGCACATGGCTGGTATCGGCAGCGCAACTGGCTGATCAAGCTGCCGGTCGTCGCTTTCGTGACGCTGCTGGCACTTCTCTACATCTATTTCATCTGGCAGACGCAGATCTGGACAGGTTTCAATCCCGCTTATCCCGACGTCTACAAGTTTTCGGACCGCAAGCTCTCTGCCGGGCAGGAGCTTCCAGCACCAAGCGGACAACAAGCCGCCGCCGGCGCGCCGAAGACCTGCCAAACCTCGGCAATCGTCGATGTTGCTGCAGATCTTACCGATTTCAACGTCAACCAGAATGCCTGGATCTCCTCGATGGTGCTCTACAAGCTGGGGCTCTTCGGTATGTCATGGGACGACACGCCTTTTCTGGACAACAAGGCCTCCTTCCAACGGGGCGTAAACTCTGTGGTTCGCCGTACTTCGGCGGAACTGGTTGACACGATCGGCCGCGTGCGTGGGACGTCCGGCATCAACAGCGACCTGCAGAAGGCACGCGGCAACTTGCAGTTCGACGAGTCGAGTTGGTATTTCGGGCTGCATCCGTTCGGGCCGAAGACACCGACGCCGAGCTACTATCGCGCGGCAATTGCCAACCTGCGCAGCTTCAATGCCGATCTTGGCACCTGCAAGGCGCTTTTCGACGGACGCGCTGACAATCTCCTGCAGTTTGTCGACCACATCGCGAACGACCTTGGCAGCACGGCGGACATATTGGCAAAGCGAGCCGCAGATCACAGCTACGGCTGGTTGGATACGCGTGCGGACGATCGCTTCTGGTTCGCTTACGGTCAGCTTTACGCCACTTACGGCATTCTGAGCGCGGCCGGCGCAGATTTTCAACAGGTCATAGCCGAGCGCAATGTCGGTACGCTTTGGACCGGCACCATAACGCAGTTGCAAGCAGCGTTGCGTATCCAGCCCGCCATCATATCCAATGGACCTGAGGACAGCTCATTCATGCCGAGCCATCTGGCGACGATGGGCTTCCATATTCTGCGCGTGCGTTCGAGCCTGGTTGAAATCCGCACGGTTCTTGGCGGCCGCTAAGCATGGCGTCGGCACTTCGCTGAGCTTGTAACGGATAGATGACCCTCATCGATCGAAGATCGGCAAGGGCTGAATCTGCTTGCGGGGGATAATTGGAGCGGCTAGCTGATGAGCTTGAGCCGGATGGCTTTCGCAACGAGCTGCGTGCGGTTGACGCAATCAAGCTTCTTGATCGCGTTCATCATATAGGCGTTGACCGTATGGTCGGAGAGGGAAAGGATCTGGCCGATTTCCACCGAGGTCTTGCCCTGGGCTGTCCAGCGAACCACTTCGAGCTCACGGGCCGAAAGCACGTGCGGCACCGAGCCGTCGTTGCGCCTCAGATTATTATAGGAATCAAGCGCTTGCAGCATAATCATGGTGAGCTCGTTGAGCTCACTCTGGCTCAGGCTGTTGCGATTGCCCATAAACCAGAAGACAAGATGCTGCCCGTCCGGGGAGTTGATGGGTATGACAATGCTCATAGGGCAGTTGTAGTTGATCAGCAGCGCGTGCAGTTCGCGCGGCAAACTCATGTCCGGATCGTTGTCTTTTTCCAACAAGTGCCACGAGCGCGGCATCACAGTATCGCGCACACGCAACATTGGACAGCGTCGCACCAACTGCTGCCGATCAAACTCACGCATGAACTGCAGCGGCACCGACCCCTCGATCAGCAGCGGCGTCATCATCGAATCTTCGGGAGCCGGAGCATTCATGAAGGCCGTATGGCTGAAGCCAAAGGCAGCGCTCGTTCGCTCCAATGCATGCGCAAAAGCCGCCTGCGTCCGGGCTGCAGCCAACTCGGCGGAAAGCAACAGTTGTCTCTCGGCGGTGATGATATAGGACATATGAGTTGAGGAGCCCACAGCGTGTTATCGTTATCAAATACCGAATTTATGAGTGAATGCTAGACGCAAAAATATCACAGGACCATAAATAAGTTTATTTTCATATATTTTAATATACCAACCTACGGATTTGTATGACTTTTTACGAAAAGCGGCTCTGGAAGCGAAATTTTCTTCCCTGCTGCCCGTATTGCGCCGCGGATATACAGCTTGCGTCGATTGATGAGCCTGAGATGGGATCTGATGAGAATCGTCGTTTGGTCTCAGGCCGTGTCTGCCCCTGTTTTCCAGGTCATCCACAAGCGATCGCTAAGGCAATCTGGGCTTGATCCGGGCCGTTCTGGTGCTTATCGTAGTACGATTTTGTGTTTATATGGTATGATGAGTATGCATTGTATTGCATGCCGATTAGTCTGATCACAAAGGCTCCCTGTCTCCGGCGGACGCCCTTCATGGTTACATATAAATAAGCTGCCTTTGCGCAAATGTCGCAAGTGGACACAGGCGCGCCTTGCGAAGGCCAAAAGCGGTTGCTATCGGTCTTGCCAAAGCAATCGCTTCCAGGCGCGTATCTCATGAATTTTCGCTTCTTCCCGCAGTTTGCCGTGTGGTGTCGTCAAACGGCACTGTGGTTCCTGACAGCTCTATCGCTCCTAGTGCCACCGCCCGCGTTCGCCGGAGCCACTGACGGCGGCAAGCCGATGGAATTTTTGCTGGTTCATGGCGACATGGCCAAGTGCCGCGCCGAGAACAATTGCCCGGACTGGATCTCCGCCGAAGGGCAGATCATGCCGGATTCACCGAAGAAGCTGCAGAAACTCCTGAAGCGGCTCGGCGGCCAGAGTTTGCCGATCGTGGTCAATTCGCCGGGTGGCGACGTGCGGGCGGCGATGGAGATGGCCTATGCCATCCGCACGCAGAAGCTTTCGGTCGCGGTAGGCCGCACGCGCTCGCGCGCTTGTCCCTATGCTGAACCGATTTGCTCGGCTGCCCTGGCAAAGGATGGTTCCATCAAGGGCGAGCCGTTTTCCGCTGGGGCGATCTGCTTTTCGGCCTGTCCACTATTTTTCGCCGGTGGCATCCAGCGCGTTTACAGCCCCTTCGCGCTGCTCGGAGTGCATCAGATCACCACGACGTACAGCGAGGTGCGCGTTCAATACCGCACCGAATATGAAATGGTAGGCGGCAAGCGAAAGGTCATTTCCAAGCGGGAGATCGGGCGCAAGTTCGTCGGAAAGTACGACACGACCAAGCTCGACAAGGCCCAGAAGGCGAGGCTGGTCAAGTTTCTCGACAAGATGGGCGTCGACAGGTCGCTTGTCGATCTGATGCTCGGAACCGAGCCAAACGGGATCCATCTGATCCCGCAGATGGATGCGCTGAAGCTCAAGCTGACGACGGAGCTTGCCGCGGCCGATGAACTCGTCTTGGCGCATGATTGCAAGGACAAGCAATCGATAGCCGATTGCGCCGCACCCGTATCGCCGCCGCCGCCGGTTGCCGTCGCGCCGACGATGGCAGGCAAATAGCCGTTCGCTTCGTTCGGTCTCAGCCGTTCTTATTGCTTTTGGCTTTCGACATGATCTGTTCCAGGAAGCCAAGCAGCAGCGCCGAGACGACGAAGGCAAGATGTATGATCGTGAACCACATCAGTTTGGCGTTGTCATACTGCGTGGCGTTCAGGAAAATCTGCAGCAGGTGGATCGAGGAAATCGCGACGATAGAGGAGGCGACCTTGATCTTGAGGCTGCCCGAATCGAGCTTGCCGAGGAAGGAAACTTCGTCTTCGGCTTCATCGAAACGGCTTACGAAATTCTCGTAGCCGGAAATCATCACCATCACGATCAGGCTCGCCACCAGGGCGGCGTCGATCAGGCCGAGAATGGCAAGGATCATGTCGGCCTCGTCATACTGGAAGACGTTGATGGCGACCTTGTAGAATTTGTAGGCGAACGATACGGCGTAGACCGCCAGTGAGGCTGCGAGCCCAAGATAGAAGACAACCAGAAGCCAGCGGCTGGAGAGAATGATGCGCTCGACCAGTAGTTCCAGGGACTTCATATATTTTCCTTTTCTATCCTGCATTTGCGCGCGGACAATAAGCGCGCCTCGGTTCGGCGACAAGGCTCGTTAGTTTCGCGTGGGACAGCGAATCGCGGCTATTCACAGTGGATATTTATTGAGCTATCCCGACAAGGGAATGACTGCATATTAAGGCCGAGGGCGAGTTTTATGGCAACGGTGGCATCCGATATCGAAATCGCGCGCGCTGCGAAGAAACTGCCGATCATCGAGATTGGTGCCAAGCTTGGCATCCCGGCGGAAGATCTCGCGCCCTATGGCTACGACAAGGCAAAGATCGGCGCCGGTTTCATTGCGGCGCAAGCCGACAAAAAGGATGGCAAGCTCATCCTCGTCACCGCCATCAACCCGACGCCGGCCGGCGAGGGAAAGACCACCACAACCGTCGGCCTTGGCGACGGTTTGAACCGTATCGGCAAGAAGGCAGTCGTTTGTGTGCGCGAGGCGTCGCTCGGCCCCTGCTTCGGCGTCAAGGGCGGGGCGGCGGGTGGCGGCTATGCGCAGGTCGTGCCGATGGAAGACATCAACCTGCATTTCACCGGCGATTTCCATGCCGTCACTTCGGCCCACAATCTCCTTGCCGCGCTGATCGACAACCATATCTATTGGGGCAACGAGCAGAATATCGACATCCGCCGCATCACCTGGCGCCGGGCGATGGACATGAACGACCGGGCCTTGCGCGACATCGTCGCTTCGCTCGGGGGCGTTGCAAACGGTTTTCCGCGGGAAGGCGGTTTCGACATTACCGTTGCCTCCGAGGTCATGGCGATCCTCTGCCTTGCTTCGGATCTCAAGGATCTCGAAAAGCGGCTCGGCAACATCATCATCGGCTATCGTCGCGACCGCACGCCCGTCTATGCCCGCGATCTGAAGGCTGATGGCGCCATGGCGGTGCTGTTGAAGGACGCCATGCAGCCGAACCTCGTGCAGACGCTGGAGAACAACCCGGCGCTGGTGCATGGCGGTCCCTTTGCCAATATCGCCCATGGCTGCAATTCGGTGATCGCCACGCGCACGGCATTGAAACTTGCCGATTATGTAGTGACGGAAGCGGGCTTCGGCGCTGATCTCGGCGCGGAGAAATTCTTCGACATCAAGTGCCGCAAGGCGGGACTTTTGCCGGACGCGGCCGTCATTGTCGCGACTGTCCGGGCGCTGAAGATGAATGGCGGCGTCAAGAAGGACGATCTCGGCAAGGAGAATGTCGTAGCGCTGGTCAAAGGCTGCGCCAATCTTGGCCGGCACGTTGCCAATGTCAGAAAGTTCGGCGTGCCCGTCGTGGTGGCCATCAATCATTTCGTCTCGGATACGGAGGCCGAGGTCGAGGCGCTCAAGGATTATGTCGCGCGGCTCGGCGCCGAGGCGATCCTCTGCCGCCATTGGGCCGAAGGCTCGGCCGGGATTGTGGATCTCGCGCACAAGGTCGTGGAACTTGCCGAATCCGGCCAGGCGAAATTCCAGCCGCTTTATCCCGATAATCTTTCCTTGCTGGAGAAGATCGAGATCGTCGCGTCGAAGATCTATCACGCGGGCGAGGTCACGGCTGACAAGGCCGTGCGCGACCAGTTGCGTTCCTGGGAAGACCAGGGCTACGGCCACCTGCCTGTTTGCATGGCCAAAACCCAATATTCCTTCTCGACGGACCCGACCGTTCGCGGCGCCCCCGAGGGGCATATCGTACAGGTTCGCGAGGTGCGGCTTTCGGCCGGCGCCGGCTTTGTCGTCGTCATTACCGGCGAGATCATGACCATGCCCGGCCTGCCGAAATCGCCGGCGGCGGAGAGGATTTTCCTCAATGATCAGGGCTACATCGAGGGATTGTTTTAAGTTCTGAATTTGATTCAAACTACGCGTATGGCTTGGTGCGTATCGACATCATCTTATGTGATAGCGGAGGCAGATCATGACCGCAGGTGGCCGTGCCAGTTTGGACGATATACGCGCTTTCCACGCGAAGATGATGGCGGCGGCCAGCAACTCGACGGATGAAAGACTGGAGCAGGCTTTCAGGCTCGTAAGGCGCGAAGCATTCATGGGTCCCGGACCCTGGCAGATCGTGGTCAACAGACGCCACCTCGAAACACCAAGCGACGATCCCGCCTTTCTGTACCAGAACGTGCTTGTCTGTCTGGACAGGTCAAAGGGTATCAACAATTGAGAGCCGTTTCTCCACGCCGCTTTTCTCGGTGCTGTCGCTCCCAAGCCGGGCGAGACTGTCATCCAGATCGGGACTGGGACAGGCTACTACACTGCTCTTCTGTCGACGCTTGTCACACCCGGTGGCCATGTTCACGCAGTCGAAATCGATGAGACGTTGGCGAACCGCACGCGCGTAAATCTCGCATCGTTCGAGGGCATTTCGGTTATCCATGGCGACGCGACTTCTGCGGAGCTACCGGCTGCCGATCTGATTTATGTGAATGCGGGCGTCGTGATGCCACCCATCTCATGGCTTCAGGCGCTGCGGCCCGAAGGCCGGATCATCGTGCCGTGGCAAGCCAGTGACAGGATCGGTCTCGCCGTTTTGATCACGCGCACGGAGCATGGATACAGTGCTCGGGCGTTGATGCCGGCCTGGTTCATTCCCTGTATCGGGGCGTCGGATCCAGAGCAATGCAGCAAGGTCCCAACCGTCGGTGGAGCCCGGTCTATCCGATCGGTCTGGCTGACGCAGGATCGCTCCCCGGATGAGACGGCAGTCGCGATCTACAGGGATCTGTGGTTCTCGAACGCCGATGTGCCCCAAGGGTAGGGTTACGACCTGAGGATTGTCGCCCATACCGCCTTCTAGTGGCAGTATCGAAAGCCGCCGTTTCTTTCGAGCACATCGAGATGGAAGTGCGTTTCGTGGGCGGCATCGCTTTCCGGGTCGAGGACGGTCGTGAAATAGAGGCAGGCCGACGCACTCGTGGCGCGCTGGAATGCGCCCGTCAATGTCGGATCTTCGCGGCGCGGTTCGATGCCGATGGTCTTGCCGTTCTCGAAGGTGAAGCTGGCGATATCGATGGCGTTGCCGCGGGCATGTTCGGAAATCTTGCCGGTGGAGGCATTGTTGCGCAGGCGGCAGACATAGGTCGAAGCCTGGTTGATGGTGACGATCTTGCCATTGTCCAATGCAGTAGCCGATGGAATCACGCTTTCCTTGACCCAATGGGCAAGCGCCAGTGCGGCCTCGCAGCGCATCTTGCCCTCCGGTTTGAATTCGATGCCTGGCAAGGCCGAGGAAAGCGTGATCGGCTTGTCGATGCCGCAGCCATTGCCGTCGTCAATGCGTGGAATCTCCTTGAAAGTGGCGCCCATGGCACTCAGCTCGGAGAGGCATGTCTTGTGTTCTTCGTCCGATTCCGAAGCGATGGTCAGTGGCGGCCGAGGCGGCCCCTGCATCTCGCCGGTCGTCGGCTCGTCCTCCGGGGTTGCTGACTTCTCCACGGGAGTGACGAGCTTTTCCGAGGGCGCAATGGGTTTCTCCGCCGGGATCGGCGGTTCAGCGGATGGTTGGGCTTGTTCGCTGTCCGGTTTTTGTTGCGGTATCGGGCCGGTCTGCGGAAGAGAGGCGGCTGCCAGTAAGATCATGGCAGGGACTACGGAAACGAATCGGAACAGCATCAAATAATTCAGCCAATACTAATGATGATGCCGGTAGAACGCTTGATGCGGCCATTTCGTTGCAATTCAGCAACTTTTTCCGTTCGTCTTTAAACATGATAATTTTATTCATGATTATGGGCACTAGATATATTGACAATAATACTCATGTTTTTTATGCGGCAGAAAGAGGGCGGAATATTTCCGCTTTGTTAGCAAAACTAACCCAGCCAGCCCCTTGTCTGCCTCTGTTGCAGCAACCAGCCAGCCCGGTGAAGCAGTTCGAAAGGAACGGTTATGGTTGTCCGGCGCTCCCGCTCGGTTCTCTTGGCATGCACTGCGTTTCTGGCTCTAGGGCTGGCGACGACATCTTACGCGCAAACAGCAACTCAGACCGACGAGGCGACGGGCGAAGCGGTCAAGAGCGACCGCGTCACCAACCTGAAGCCGATCGTCGTCAAGGGCAAGGCGGCAAAGGATGTGCTTGCCGATTCCCCGACCGCCACAGAGACGACGGCAAAGCAGATCGACGACAACCAGATCACGCGCATCGAGGACCTTGGCCGCAGCACCGAGGTCGGCGTCGGCTTCAACCGCGCTACCGGCGGTGTCAACATTCGCGGCCTCGGTGATGACCGTGTGCTGACGACGGTCGACGGCATTCAAATTCCTTTCCTTCTCGATGCTTCGCGCGGCAGCGCCAATGGCGCCAATAATGGCGGCAATGGCGGCGTCAACAGCTTTGATTTCAACGCGCTCTCGAGCATCGATATCGTGCGCGGCGCCGATTCCAGTCGTGCCGGTTCGGGCGCTCTCGGCGGTGCCTTCGTGCTGCGTACGCTGGAGCCGGAAGATCTGATTGCGCCCGGTTCCACCTGGGGCGGTGTTTTCAAGTTCGGCTATAATGGCGACGACCGCAGCATCGGCGGTTCAGCCGCTGTTGCCAAGCGCATCGACAATACCGCCGTTCTCTTCCAGGGCGGCTACACGCATGGTCATGAGCTTGAGAACAATGGCGATATCCGCGGCTATTCGACCAAGCGTACCGAGGCTAACCCCGCTGACTACAATCAGAGAAGCGGTCTCTTCAAGATCCGTCAATATACCGACGTCGGCACCTTCGGCATCACGGCCGAGCACTACAACAAGGATAAAACCACCGATCTGATGACCCTGCAGAGCCCGACCGGAAACTTCCGGCCCGGCGATTATAATGGGACAGACAATGTCGAGCGCAATCGCGTTTCTCTTGATTACAAATATGAAGCCGAGAGTGCCGATTCGCTGCTTGATACCGCCAATGCCGTTTTCTACTGGCAGAATCTTCTGCGTGAAGGTGGTGCGGAAGGCTATCGCTATACATCCGTCATCGGCGACTATTGGCGCCGTAATGAAATGGAAGATCGCAGTATCGGCTTCGCCGGCAACGCATCAAAGTCTTTCGATACCGGCAGCCTGCATCATCAGGTCACCTTCGGTCTCGATGTCGCCTTCGACAAGGTTCACCAGTACTCAGCCGGCAAGGATAGCTGCAGTAACCCGCGTTGGCGTGCTTCTTGCGCCTTCCTGCACACCAACCAGTCCGATATGCCTGATGTCGACGGCAAGCGTGTTGGTGCTTTCATCGACGACAAGATCGAGCTGGGCTCCAGCAACGTCTCGTTGACGCCGGGTCTGCGCTTCGACTGGTACGACTACTCGCCGAAGAACACGGATGCCTATCGCGACAGTGCCAATTATAGCGGCCTGTCATCCGGTCAGTCCGACAGCCGCTTCTCGCCGAAGCTGCGCGCATCCTATCAGCCGCAGGACAATATCGAACTCTATGCGCAATGGGCGATGGCCTTCCGTGCGCCCAATGTCAGCGAACTCTACGTGAATTACGGCGTGCCCGGCGGTTATGTCAGCTACGGCAATCCGGACCTGAAGCCGGAGACCAGCAACGGCATCGAAATCGGCACCAATCTCGGCGACGACGACTTCGGCGGCCATATCGGCGGCTTCTACAACAAGTACAAGAACTTCATCGACTCGGAAACATCGGCCGATCCGACGCGCACCTATCCTCTTGGCATTACCGAATACTTCAACCGCGCCAATGTCCGGATGTTCGGTGTCGAGGTCAATGCGCACAAGAAGTTCGACAATGGCATCCATATCAAGGGCTCTCTTGCCTATGTCAACGGTAAGGACTCCGACAGCGGCGAATGGATCGATTCCGTCGCTCCCGCCAAGGCCGCCTTCACTGTGGGATATGCGACCGAGGTCTGGGGTACGGACTTTACCTTCGTCACCGCAACCAGCGAACCGAAGAAGGATGGCGATAATTTCCGCACTCCCGGCTACGGCATCTTCGATCTGACGGGTTGGTGGGAGCCGGAGCAGGTGAAGGGCTTGTCGCTGCGCGCCGGTGTCTACAACATCTTCAACAAGACCTACTACGACTCGCTCAATGTGGCGTCCACGGGCCTCACACAGCCTTCGGCCTACTATTCCGAGCCCGGCAGAACCTTCAAGCTGACGCTGACGCAAAGGTTCTGAGCTTTCACATCGAGGCAGCAAACTCAGGCGATGCTTCGGCATCGCCTCTTTTTTGCCTTTGAGCCGCGGCATCGCGAGGTTGTGTAATTGAAAATCGCAATGTTCGGTGTTATTAGAAGCGTGCAGTCTTTAACCTATCGAGAGAAAAGAGAGGAGGACCGTATGACCAAGATAGTCTGGCATATTCGCCAGTTCGGTCCGACTCAGGCCCTGCAGATGCGTTTGCAGGGCTGATCAGAGGCTATAACTCACTCATTTCTTCTGGTCTGCCCTTTTGGGAGACGTGGCGCACCGCCTTCGTGCTCGTGTCGCCGCGTCATGACATGTTTTCGAGCATTGGCCGATATACGGCCGACGACGTGCGCGTGGAACGGCGGCAAGAGCCGCTGACGATGCATTCGTGATGCTTGATCAGGACCGGAAGAAACCATGACTCTGATCAATCTCCGCAATTTTGGCGTTACCCTGGGTGCGCCTTTGTTTTCCAACCTCAATCTTACCGTCGATGCCGGTGATCGCATCGGGATCGTCGCTGCGAACGGACGTGGAAAAACCACGCTGCTCAACTCTCTTGCGGGCAGGCTGGAGCCCACGACCGGCGACATCACCCGCTCCCGCGGTCTTCGGGTCGGCTATGTCGAACAGAATGTGCCCGCGGATCTGGCTGAAGTTTCCTTCTACGATGCTGTTCTGCGTGCCTTGCCGAAGGAGCAGATCGCGAGCGAAAGCTGGCGCGTCGACGTCGCCCTTGATTCGCTTGGTGTCCCGGCTGCGATGCGGGAGAGGGCGCTTTCTCGGCTCAGCGGTGGCTGGCAAAGACTTGCCATGCTAGTGCGTGTCTGGGTGACCGAGCCGGACGTCTTGTTGTTGGACGAACCGACCAACCATCTCGATCTCGCCAAGATCGCGTTGCTGGAGGACTGGCTGAATGCGCTGCCGCGCGACGTGGCCGTGCTGATCGCCAGCCACGACCGCGCCTTCCTCGATGCCGTCAGCAACCGGACGCTGTTCCTGCGGCAGGAGCAGTCGCAGATCTACGCGCTGCCATACAGCCGGGCGCGTGCGGCGCTGGAGGAGGCCGATGCCTCGGAAGAGCGGCGCTACCAGAAGGACATGAAGACGGCACAGCAGCTGCGCAAGCAGGCGGCCAAGCTCTACAATATCGGCGTCAATTCCGGCAGTGATCTGCTGACCGCGAAGACGAAGCAGTTGAAGGCGCGAGCCGAGCGGTTGGAGGATGCAGCCCGGCCAGGCTATCAGGAGCGTTCAGCCGGTGCGATCAAGCTCGCCAATCGCGGCACTCAGGCAAAGATATTGGTGACGCTTGACGATGCCTCCGTCGAGACGCCGGATGGAACGCTTTTGTTCAAGACCGGCAAACGCTGGATCTGCCAGGGGGACCGCATCGTCCTGCTCGGGCCTAACGGTGCCGGCAAGACCCGGCTTGTCGAGATGATCCGCAAGGCCATTGCTGATCAGATTACGTTGGGGGCGGTCAAGGTGACACCGTCGCTGGTGCTTGGCTACAGCGATCAGTCTCTCTCCAATCTCGGCCAGAACGATACGCCGCTTGGCGTGATCACGCGGCTGTTCGAACTCGGCGAGCAACGGGCACGCACACTGCTTGCCGGCGCTGGCATGGGCATCGACATGCAGGGCCGCGCCATCGGCAGGCTTTCCGGCGGGCAAAAGGCGAGGCTGGCCATGCTGGTGCTGCGGCTGACCAATCCCAACTTCTACCTGCTCGACGAGCCGACCAACCATCTCGACATCGACGGCCAGGAGGCATTGGAGGGCGAGCTGAGGGCGAACGAGGCAAGCTGCCTGCTCGTTTCCCACGACCGCAGCTTCGTCCGCAACATCGGCAACCGCTTCTGGCTGATCGAGCGGAAGCGGTTGATCGAAGTGGAGGGACCGGAAGAGTTCTTCGAGGCGGCCCGCGCGCAAGAGTAGCGGAAGGATGGGCAGAGACGGAAAATCGTTTCTGCCCATTCGCTGAGATTGCGGCTTGCGCATCACCGCATCTCACGCTAACAATTCACGCCATGAACATGTCCTTGAACAACATTGCAGTTTGGTGGTGGGCTCGCTGAGGCGGCCTCGACCAATCGTGTTCAAAGACCACGAGTGAGCCGCCCGAGATTTCGAGGCGGCTTTTTTGTTATAAAGGCCGCCTGTCATCCGGGCCCGATAACGGAGTAAGGAACAATGGTAACGATCCTTCGGGATGATGGTGCGGAAATCTACGAGACGAAGGGCGGGATCACCGTTACCCGCCAGCGTCGGCCGACCCCTTATGCGGATGCTGTTTCGTCCTATATCGACAAGCTCGACGAGCGCCGCGGCGCGGTCTTCTCGTCGAACTACGAATATCCCGGCCGCTACACGCGCTGGGATACCGCCATCGTCGACCCGCCGCTCGGTCTTTCCTGCTTTGGTCGCGACGTCTGGATCGAAGCCTATAACGAGCGCGGCGAAGCCATTCTCGGCTTCATCACCGAGAAGCTGAAGACCGTTTCCGAGCTGACGCTTGGTGCCTCGACACCGCGCCGGCTCGACCTGACTGTCAAGACGCCGGATCGGGTGTTTACCGAGGAAGAACGCTCGAAGATGCCGACTGTGTTTACCGTGCTGCGCGCGGTGACGGAGCTGTTCTATTCGCAGGCGGATGCCAGCATCGGCTTCTACGGCGCCTTCGGCTACGATCTTGCTTTCCAGTTCGATGCCATCAACCTGAAGCTCAAGCGCCCGGACGACCAGCGCGACATGGTGCTCTACCTGCCGGACGAGATCCTGGTGGTCGATAATTACTCCGCCAAGGCCTGGATCGACCGTTACGACTTCGCCAAGGGTGGCATTTCGACCGAGGGTAAGTCCGGCGAGATCGCCGCCGAGCCCTTCCGCAATACTGATGCCATCCCGCCGAAGAGCGATCACCGCCCCGGCGAATATGCCGAGCTGGTGGTCAAGGCGAAGGAGAGCTTCCGCAAGGGCGATCTCTTCGAAGTCGTGCCCGGCCAGAAGTTCATGGAGCGCTGCGAGAGCAAGCCTTCGGATATTTCCAAGCGGCTGAAGGCGATCAATCCGTCCCCCTATTCCTTCTTCATCAATCTCGGCAATCAGGAATATCTTGTGGGCGCATCGCCTGAGATGTTCGTGCGCGTCTCCGGCCGCCGCATCGAGACCTGCCCGATTTCAGGCACGATCAAGCGCGGCGACGATCCGATCGCCGACAGCGAGCAGATCCTGAAGCTGTTGAATTCCAAGAAGGACGAGTCCGAGCTGACCATGTGCTCCGACGTCGACCGCAATGACAAGAGCCGCGTCTGCGAGCCGGGCTCGGTCAAGGTCATCGGGCGCCGGCAGATCGAGATGTATTCGCGCCTCATCCACACGGTCGATCATATCGAGGGTCGCCTGCGCGACGACATGGACGCCTTCGACGGTTTCCTCAGCCACGCATGGGCCGTCACCGTTACCGGTGCCCCGAAGCTCTGGGCCATGCGCTTCATCGAGAGCCATGAAAAGAGCCCGCGTGCATGGTATGGTGGCGCGATCGGCATGGTCGGCTTCAACGGCGACATGAATACCGGCCTGACGCTGCGCACCGTCCGCATCAAGGACGGCGTTGCCGAGGTGCGGGCCGGCGCGACGTTGCTCAACGACTCGATCCCCGAGGAAGAAGAAGCCGAAACCGAATTGAAAGCCTCCGCCATGCTGTCTGCGATCCGTGATGCCAAGGCTGCGAATTCCGGCAAGCAGCAGCGCGACGTTGCCTCCGTCGGCAAGGGCGTGAAGATCCTGCTGATCGACCACGAGGACAGTTTTGTCCATACGCTTGCGAACTATTTCCGCCAGACGGGCGCGACCGTTTCGACCGTGCGCACACCGGTGCCGGAGGAGGTTTTCGACCGGCTGGATCCCGATCTGGTCGTGCTGTCGCCGGGACCCGGCAATCCGAAGGATTTCGACTGCAAGGCGACGATCAAGAAGGCGAGGGCGCGCAACCTGCCGATCTTCGGCGTCTGCCTGGGGCTGCAGGCGCTGGCGGAAGCCTATGGCGGCGAGTTGCGCCATCTCGCACTGCCGATGCACGGTAAGCCCTCGCGCATCCGGGTGCTCGAACCGGGCCTGGTCTTCTCCGGCCTCGGCCGTGAAGTCACCGTCGGCCGCTACCATTCGATCTTTGCCGATCCTTCGACGCTGCCGCGTGACTTCATGATCACGGCCGAAAGTGAGGATGGCACGATCATGGGTATCGAGCATGTGAAGGAACCGATCGCGGCCGTGCAGTTCCATCCGGAATCGATCATGACGCTCGGCGGCGATGCAGGCATGCGGATGATCGAGAACGTGGTGGCGCATTTGGCGCGCCGTGCAAAGACGAAGGCGGCCTGACGCAAAGCCCGGCGGCTGCGGATTTAAACATCCCCATGCACTCGGAAAAAGTGCATGGGGATGTTTTTTGCCTTGAAAGAGCCAACAAGCACTTGAAGACATCTCATGTCGGGTAGGGCTTCCGGTTGTCGATTGCGAAAATATTCAAACGCGTTCTACTTGCCGTGCTGGCGCTTGTTGCGATTGCCGCTTTCGGAATCGCCGTGCCGCGGCCGCTCTGGCATGACGAGCCTGCGCTGGCCGAACGTTCCCATCGCATCCTCGTGCTCAGCAATCCCATTCATACGGATATCGCCATCCCCGTCGACGACGATCTCATGGCCCGCTTCGGTTTTCTGCGAGCGGCGGGGCTTGATCTCGACAATCCGAACCTGCGCTACCTCGTTTTCGGCTGGGGCGGCCGGAGCTTCTATACTGAGACGCCGACCTGGGCGGACCTGAAGGTGGAACCGGTGCTGAAGAGTTTCACCTTGGATCAGTCCGTCATCCATGCCGAGTTGGCGGGCGCCATCCCAGAAAATGCGCCTGCGGTGACCGTGCTCAGCATCGATGACGGCGGCCTTGAGCGGTTGAAGCAATTCGTCCTCGACAGCCTTGCGCAGGCTGATAGCGGACCGGTGTCCCTGCCGGGCAGCAATTACGGCGAGAACGATGCGTTCTTCGAAGCGAGGGGATATTTCAATGCACTGATGGGATGCAATACTTGGACGGCCGCCGGATTGCGGCAGGCGGGATTGACCTCGGGTCTATGGACTGCGCTGCCGTGGATGCTGCGGCTGTCGCTCAGCCTGCATAATGCGCGCGATCGTTTTGCTGCAAGCCTTTCATCTACCGAATAGCTGTAGGAGCCGGTTTGACTTGCCAATGGTTGTAAATTAGTCTTTTCACGTTCCCGTGGGGCACATCGGCATTGGGGCCGAAAGGGCTAAGCCCGCCCGCTGACAACCCTCAGCAGGAATGTGCCCATGCCGACCCTTGATACCTATCGCAAACAAGCCAAGCTATTGCTGCGCTGGCACCGTGACGGCGATTATTCCATCGGAGAAAGAGTTAGAACGCTGGAGCGCTTCAAATCGCTGACCGACCGCGAGGTCTTGGCGATGAAGTTACCGCTGACACTGGCGCAGGAAATCGTCGCCATCGAAGCGGGCCACAAGAGCTGGGCCGAGCTGAAAGCCATGGCAGTGGATGCGCCCAAGGTGCCGACCGCTTCGCCGGAGCCGCCTGTCATTATGAATGTGGTTCCGATCCTCTTCGTGCGGGACGTGACCGCGAGCGCGGCCTTCTTTGGGGATAGGCTGGGCTTTCTGGTGGATTTCCTACACGGCGCACCGCCTTTCTATGGCGCGGTTTCGCGTGACGGTATCTGCCTGCATTTGCGGCTCGTCCATCAGCCTTTTTTTGCGGCCGCCGCCGCGCGCGAGAAGTCGCTGATCCTGGCTTCGATCGAGGTCTCCAATGTCCAGGGACTGTTCGAGGAATTCAAGGCCAAGGGCGTGGAGTTTGCGCAGCCGCTTGCGAAGCAGGCGTGGGGCGGCACCGATTTTCACGTGCGCGATCCGGACGGGAACGTGATCTCGTTTGTGGCATTCAAATCGTGATATTCGGACTATCGGTGATGGTGACGGAGCTTAGGGCTCCTCGCCATCCTGCCAGCATTCCTCGAAGATCAGCCTGGCGAGCGGCAGCCGGTCGCGCCAGCCCTTCACGGAAAGTTCCGGCATGTCGTAGAGTTCGTCGACATAACCGACGCACAGCCAGGCGACGATCTTGACGTGCTCGGGTATGCCCAGGATCGTCTTGATGGCCTCTTCGTGGAAAATGCTGACCCAGCCGACGCCGACACCTTCGGCGCGCGCGGCGAGCCAGAGATTCTGGACGGCGCAGACGGTCGAATAGACATCCGTCGCCGGATTATGCGTGCGGCCAAGCACCACAGGGCCGCCACGCGTGGTATCGCAGGTGATGCAGATGCTGAGCGGCGCCTTGCGGATGCCCTCCAGCTTCAGCCGCTGATATTGCGCGCGCCGATCGCCCTCGAACATTGCGCAGGCTTCCTCGTTTGCCTGATGGAACGCCTGCCAGACGCGTTCGCGCGTTTCCGGCTGACGGATCAGAATGAAGTTCCACGGCTGCATGAAGCCGACCGAGGGGGCGGAATGGGCCGCCTGCAGCAATCGCCTGACGAGGTCCTCCGGCAGCGGGTCGGACCTAAACTGGTCGCGCACGTCGCGTCGGGTCTCGATGGCGCGATAGACTGCGTTGCGCTCTCCCTCGGAGAACGCGCCGGCCGCGATCAGATGATCCGATACGCCTGCCGGAGCATCGGCGATGGAGGGCGCAAGATTGGCGTCGGTGGGGTCGTCAAGAGCAGACATGTTCAACCATGGTTTCGTGAGGGAGCGGCGGTTCGTCGGTCGATGCCGTCCACCTTCGCATATCGGGCTGAAGCACAGCTTAGTGCGCGATCGCAAGCGAAACTACCAGCACGATTCTTCACAGGCGAGCATATAATCGGCTTCCAATTGCCGCGAAGCGTCGTTTCAAGTGGATTTCTCCCCATGCTCCGCCCTTCGTTTGAACCGCCCGCTCGGGAGGAATTGTGCTGAGAAATGTGCCGCCTCCTTTGACAAATGAGGCGTCGTGCATCATATAACCCGTCAATGAACCGCCTGCGCGAAACTCGCGCGGGCGGTTTTGCATTTCAACGGCGCGTTTTTTGCAATTCATTCGCATATGCATGGCGCGCGGATATCGGAGAAGGGTATGAGCGGGCAAGGAAACGACACGATCAGGCGGCTCGCCCTGTGGGGCATTCCGCTGTCGCTTGGCGTCATGGGGTTGAAGATGCTGGCCTGGTGGCTGACGGGCTCCGTGGCGCTTTTGTCCGACGGCCTGGAGTCCCTCGTCAACGTCGTCGCCGCCTTGATTGCCTTCTTTGTCATCCGTTACGCGCAGAAGCCGGCCGACCACGATCATCCCTTCGGCCATCACAAGGCGGAATATCTTTCCGCCGTCACCGAGGGGGCGATGATCATCGTTGCGGCGCTGATGATCGTGCAGGAAGCGGTGGGGCATTTGGGCAATCCGCAGCCGATGCAGGCTCCGGCGCTCGGACTTGCGATCAACGTCGTCGCCGGCGTCATCAACAGTGTCTGGGCCTTGACGCTGATCCGCGCGGGCAAAGCGCATCGCTCGCCGGCGTTATTGGCGGACGGGCAGCACATCATGTCCGACGTCTATACCTCGATCGGCGTGCTGATCGGCCTGCTGCTGGCGCTTGGCACCGGTCAGCCGATCTTCGACCCCGTGCTTGCCATTCTTGTCGCCATCAACATTCTCTATCAGGGCTGGATGGTCATCTCCAGTTCCATCGACGGGCTGATGGACAAGGCCGTGTTGCCGGAGGAGGAGAGCGCGATCAAGGATGCGATCGCCAAGAATGCCGAGGGGTCGCTTGGCGTGCACGATCTGAAGACGCGCCGGGCGGGATCCGTGACCTTTGTCGATTTCCATATGGTAGTACCCGCCGCCATGCCGGTGCGTGACGCGCATCGCATCTGCGACCGCCTTGAAGACGCCATACGGGTGATCCATGCGGGCGCCGAAATAACCATTCATGTGGAGCCCGAGGGCGAGAAAGCCCACGGAATCCGCGTCAAAGTGATCAAGGAGGCCTGATATGCCCAATACCGATGTTTCCGGCCTGTCGATGCTCGGCAGCCAGACAGAAACGGCAGCGAACCCAGAAGCGGCCGTTCTCGAAAAAGTGCCGTCCGGCCATGCCGGCACGGATTATGTCGTCCGCTTCACGGCGCCCGAATTCACCTCGCTTTGCCCGATGACGGGTCAGCCGGATTTCGCCCATATCGTCATCGATTACGTGCCGAACGAATGGCTGGTGGAATCGAAGTCGTTGAAGCTCTTCCTCCATTCCTTCCGTAACCACGGCGCATTTCACGAGGATTGCTCGATCTACATCGCCAAGCGTCTGGTGGAACTGCTGGACCCCAAGTGGTTGCGCATCGGCGCCTACTGGTATCCGCGCGGCGGCATCCCGATCGACGTCTTCTGGCAGACCGGCAAGCCGCCGGAAGGCGTATGGCTGCCGGATCAGGGCGTGCAGCCCTATCGTGGTCGAGGCTGAACAAAAAGCCGCCGTCTGATGGCGGCTTTTTCTTTGAGCTCACGATAGCCTGGTGTCAGGCAAACGAGCTGTCGTCGCCGCCATTGTCGAACGAATCGTCATTGGCGTCGTCCTGGGCGTCCTGCGCGGCGTCCTGGGCGTAATCGGCGGCACTCTGATCATTCTGATCGCTATTATCGTCATTGCCGAAATAGTTGTTGTTGATGATCGTTTCCTGCACTGGCTGTTCGGCTGCATTGGCCGCCGTGCCTCCGAAGAGGCCGCTGCCGGAATTTCCACCGAAGAGACCGCCGCCAGTGCCGCCCAGATGCGGGCTGAACAGGCTGGAGAGCGATTCCGCCAGCATCACGCCGCCGGCGACGCCGGCTGCCGTGCCGAGAGCGCCGCGCAGGAAACTGCCGCCGGCCGAGGGGGCTGCTGCCTGCTGGCTCCACGGGCCGGATGGCTGCGGCTGCTGGCCGCCCCATGGGCCTGGCTGCGGTTGGGCGTTGCGGGCATAATCATCATAGAGACGACCCTGCTGTTGCGGATATCCGGCCTGAGGCGCCGGCGCGCGCGGCGGCTGGCCACCGCCGAAGAGGGAACCGAGCCCGCCGAGGAAACCGCCGCTCTGACCCTGCGGATGGCTGTCGGCCCCCTGCTGCTCGAGCTCGTGCACGCGCGCTTCGAGCTGCTGGATGCGATCGGCGGCAGCCTTCATGCCCTGTTCCTGCATGATAACGGCCTGCGCCAGGAAATACGGCGCGTAGGGCTGGTCGCGAACCGACTGGTTGATGAAGGTCTCCGCATCGGCGTCGCGTTGAGCGCTGGATGCGGCGCGCACGCGGTCGAAGAGAGAGGTGAGCAGTTGACGTTCTTCAGGCGACATGATGGCCTCCTTGGCTATCTGTTGCTGCAAATTTGGGACGCGATCCTCATCGCGCTGACCTGACGTAGGATCCAATGTCGGCTTTTCAAAGCCTTTCAAGTTACATTTCGGTAATCCGCAGCCATAACACCATGTTCCCTGGTGCTATTCCCGCCTTGTCTTTTTCCGGCATTGTTTTACGGATTGAGTCGCACTATGTGCGGTGAACGACGCATCTGCTGGAGAGTTGAATGAACGACGAAGACGAACAGGAAGACAAGAAGACGGAGCTGCCCTTGGGCAAGGACGCGGAGGCGAATCTTTTCAAGTCGCGTTCGATCTTCATTTATGGCGGCATCACGCAGGAACTGGCGCAGAAGACCTGCGCGCAGCTCGTAGCGCTCGCCGCCGCCAGCGACGAAGACATCCGCATCTATGTGAATTCGCCCGGCGGCCACGTCGAATCAGGCGATTCCATTCACGACATGATCAAGTTCATCAAGCCGAAGGTCTGGATGATCGGCACGGGTTGGGTCGCTTCCGCCGGTGCGCTGATCTATGTCTCGGTTCCCAAGGAGCGCCGTGTTTGCCTGCCGAACACGCGCTTCCTGCTGCACCAACCGTCCGGCGGCACGCGCGGCATGGCCTCCGACATCGAGATCCAGGCGCGCGAGATCATCAAGATGAACGAGCGCCTGAACAGGATCTTCTCGGAAGCCACCGGTCAGCCGGTCGAAAAGATCGCCAAGGATACGGACCGCGACTACTGGCTGTCCGCCGAAGAAGCCAAGACCTATGGTCTGGTCTCGCGCATCGTGACGTCGCAGGCGGAAATCTGATCTAGCAGATTTTGCTTATCGAGAGCCCTCGTTTGCCGGCAGGCAGGCGAGGGCTTTTTGTGCGGTGAAAGCTGTTTGCCACGGCTGCCCTTGCCCAACGCAGACACCGATCCACCCCGTTCGAAACGTTCCGTATTGTCGCTCGAGGTAGGGAACGACTAACGCACCAGAAGAGCGAATGACGGGTTGAGCTGACGTCCAGCAACGGCTATCTGGTGCCAACCTCAAGACGATCCTCCGCAAACAACAAGGCACATCCCGGCATGATCCCAGATTTCCTCGTCACCCATTCCGGTGGCTTCCATGCCGACGAGCTGCTGTCCAGCGTCATCCTGACCCGGCTCTTCCCGCAGGCTCGCCTGATCCGCAGCAGGGCGCAGGAATGGATCACACCCGGCGCCGACCGCATCATCTACGATGTGGGCGGAAAATATGATGCCGCGGAGCGGATCTACGATCACCATCAGCGCGGTGCGCCGCTGCGGGACGATGGCCAACCCTACAGTTCGTTCGGATTGATCTGGAAGCACTATGGCCGTGATTATCTCGCCGCCTTCGGTCTTCCTGAAGCAAATATCGATGCCGTACATGCCTCGTTCGATGCCAGCTTTGTGCTGCCGGTCGATCTGGTGGACAATGGCGCGCTCAGCCCCTCCGTTGCCGGGCCGCTGGCCGGGCTCACGCTGCCGGCGCTGCTGGAAACCTTAAAACCGGTGTTCGACGAGACCGATCCCGAGGCCGACGATCGCGGCTTCCACACCGCGCTGGCCATCGCACGTAGTTTCGTTGAGGCAAGGATAGGTCAAAGTGCTGCAAAATTGCGGGCCGAGGCACTTGTGCACCAGGCAATCGTGGATACCGGCGAGGGGCGGGTTCTGGAACTCCCGATGGGAATGCCGTTCCGTCCGGCCATCGTGAAGGCGGGCGCGGATCATTTGCTGTTTGTCGTTCACCCGCGCGAAAAGGACTGGTGCCTGACCGGTATCCGCCGCGCCCAGGAAGGGTTTGAGCTGCGGGCCGATCTGCCTGCGGCTTGGGCTGGCCTGACGAATGGTGATCTGGAGGCGGCTTGCGGCGTAGAGGGCGCGAGCTTTTGCCACAATGGCCGTTTCATCGCCGCCGCCGCGACCCGCGAGGCCGCCCTCGCCATGGCCGCGCTGGCAGTAAGGGAAGCGCTTTCCACCGGGCAGGCATCGGCAGCCGAAGCCGGCCTTGTTCCAAGCTGAACTATTCTTGTCGTCCGGGACGACCGGAAACGTCGCAGTCCGTGGGGCGATATCGGCCACCGATGGGCCAAGATTGGCGGTTCGTCCATTGTCGGTGTATTTATGGTTCTGACAGTGCAGCGGCAATCGTCCCGATGTGCTGCAAGAACGCGCCGCGCCCGAAGGGAGTTCAAGATTGGCTGTTGCCTTCACCAAGGAAGAGAGTTTCGAAACCGCTTCGGAAACCCTGATACCTGATCGCCCAATTTCGGCGCATCCGAATCTTGTGACGGAAGCGGGGTTGAAGGCTCTGGAGTTGCAGCTCCAGCAAGCGCGCGAGGCTTACGATGCTTCGAGCACAATCGAAGACGTGAACGAACGTCGCCGGCAGGCAGCAAGCCCCTTGCGCGATCTGCGTTACTTTGCGGCAAGAGTTCGCACGGCTCAGCTTGTCCCTGACCCGACTTCGATTGACACCGTCGCCTTCGGGAGCACGGTGACCTTCAGCCGTGACGATGGGCGCGTGCAGACCTATCGCATCGTCGGAGAGGATGAAGCGGACCCCAAGGCCGGTTCGATTTCCTTCGTATCCCCGGTGGCAAGGCTTCTGATCGGCAAGGCTGTCGGAGATGTCGTCAGCGTGGGTGATCAAGAGCTTGAGATCACTGCCATCTCGTAGAGCGCCCAACTGGCCGCCGTGCGAAAGCGACGGCTCGACGACATTCTCGAACAGTTTATGACTCTCTGAAGTCGCCGGTCAGCCGGAGAGCGCATCATTAAGGGTTATGAGCTGAGGATTTGCCGGCATGCACTGTTGGTGAAAGTGGTTTCACAACCGGGATGTCCTTGACCAGAAGAAAGTACTGGCGGCGGGATCGGCCGCCGCCAGCGTTCGCCGCTTGGGAGGGTGCAACGTTTCCGGGGGCGGCGAATTCGAAAAAATCGGATGACGAGCGTCGTCCGGCCTGCATGCTTTCTACGTCGTGATCTCGATCGGAGTTCCGTCCGGCATGGTAATAACCGCCTCGTAGAAACCGTCGCCCGTTGTCCGGGGCCCGGATTTCAGGCAGCCATCCGTCTTGCATCGCTCGGCCAGCGCATCGACGGCCGCCCGGTCGCCCAGCGATATTGCGATATGGTCCCAACCGACGCGTTCGTCATGCGTATCGGCTGGAAGCCATGGGCCGGTCATCAGTTCGACCTGGTCGAGCCCCGCAGGCAGATGCACGAAGCGGGAAATGAAGCCGGGGCGGCGCTGGCTGTGATAGGGCTCGCCGACGGTCGCCCCGAAGTACTTCATCCAGAACGCCGCTGCGGCGTCGATATCACGTGTCCACAGAGCGGTATGAGCGATACGCATTTGCTTCCTCCTGGCCCTGGGGGCGGGTAACGATGCCGGCGCATAGAGGTGCGGCGCACAGCAATATGGCGAGCATCCAGAAGGAGCCGGGCAAGCCGACATGGTTCGCGACGAAGCCCACACTGGCAGGCCCGATCAACACGCCCGCATATCCGCACATGGTGATGGCGGCGACAGCCAGCCCCGCCGGCATGACCGTCTGCGTCCCTCCCTTGCGGAAGAGCACCGGCACGATGTTGGAGGCGCCAAGCCCGATCAGCAGAAAGCCGCTCATGGCAAGGATCGCGATCGGGCTCAGCAGCAGAACGACGAACCCGGCCACCGCGACGAGGCCGCCCCATAGCATGATCGCCCTGTCGCCGAGCTTCGCCGTGATGGTATCGCCGGCCAGGCGCCCTGCTGTCATGGCAATCGCAAACAGCATGTAGCCGAGGCCGCCATGGCTGGCCTCGACCCTGCCTTGCGTGGTGAGCAGCAGGGCGCTCCAATCGAGAATGGCGCCTTCGACGAGGAAGGTAATGGCGGCGAGGACGGCAAGCAGCAAAACAAAGCTGCGGGGAATGGCGAAGAGCGGCGCATCCTCCGACGGAACGGTCCTGAGCAGCCGGGGCCATGCGACGACCATGGCGAGTACCATCAGGGCAGAAGATAGCAATGTTGCGACCAGAGGGCCGGCGTGAACGGATAGCAACAACGTCACCAGCAACGAGCCGATAAAGCCACCAATGCTAAAAAGAGCATGAAAGCCCGACATCAGAGGCCGGCCTGCGCCTTTTTCCACCTCGACAGCGTGAATGTTCATCGCGACGTCGAGTGATCCGAGCGATGCGCCAAACACGGCGAGGGTGATGCCCAGCGTGAATGGCGTGCTGGCTATGGTGAGGATCGGCAAGGTGAGCGCGAGCCCCAATCCGCCCGCAATAATGATGGGTTTGCTGCCGTAGCGTGCGCTCAACATGCCGGTGGCAAGCATCGCGGCGACCGAGCCGAGGCCTAGGCAAAGCAGCAATATGCCCAGCACACCGTCATCGACCCCGAGCCGGGCCTTGGCGAAGGGGACGAGGGGAGCCCAACAAGCGAGACCAAATCCCGCGATCAAAAAAGCCAGTCGTGTTGCCAGCCGAGTTTCCGGCCGATCAGCGGATTGCATGATGATTCCCCGTCTTTCGAGATCAGGACGATGAAGTGATGTCGTTCGGCTTCACGAGAGCGAAACCAGCTTCGACCGCGGCTTCCACGTCGCCAGCTGGCAGGTCGTCTTCGACAATCAGCCAATCGATATCGGCGGCACCGCCGATGCGATGCGCCGCACGCTCGTGAAACTTTTCTGACGTTGCTATGGCGATGCGCGACGCGCTGCGTTTGATGAGCGTCCGTTTGAAAATGGCGTCCGCGTGTTCATGCACGCTGATGCCGTTTCTCGCCGAAACCGCGCAGGCACCCACGAAGCAGCGATCGATATTCATGTTCTCGATGGCTGCGACCGCCGTCGCGTCGACGCTGCCTCCGACGATGGCATTGACCACGCCGCCGATGAGGATGAGCTCGAAGTCGCCACGGTTCATGATGGCAGCCGCTATGTCGATGGAGTTTGTGGCAATCGTCAGTTCGCTGTTCTTCGGCAGCAAGTCAACGATCGCAAGGTTCGTGCTGCCGCTGTCGAGAAATACAAACTCGCCCGGTTCGATCATGCTGGCGGCTGCTCGCGCCAGCGCCCTTTTTCGATCGGATGTCTGCCCGATCCGCGCAGAGATGGGCTGCGAGGGCGTCAGGAGAGGAAGCGCACCGCCATAGACGCGCCGGCATTTGCCCTCGGCGGCAAGCGCCCTCAGATCCCGGCGCACGGCATCCTCGGAAACGTTGAACTCGGCCGCAAGCGATGCGGCGACGATCTGCCGTCCGTCCGCAAGCCGTGCTTCTATGACGTCGCGGCGGGACAAGGGAAGTGAATTGCTCATGAATTTGCATTAACGTGCAGAAACGAGAGAGTCAATCTGCATGTTTGTGCATGTTTGATGATCTGCGATGATCATGTGTCGATGGCCGGCAAGTTGCATTGTCCACTTCGGCACCGTTCGCCGATGGCCGGTCTTGCTGTCATCGTTGCCACTTTGCCCGGGAACTGCACTTGCACGCCCGCTGCTTGTGATGCTCCATGGGGGCTCAATCGTCTTTTCCGCCCTGAGTCTTCGCCGCCATGCTCAAAGATTTCTCCATCCAAAGCCTGTTCATGGGGTGCCTCACGGCCTTTGTCGGCTTTGCCAGTTCCTTTGCCGTCGTTTTCCACGGTCTGCAGGTTGTCGGCGCGACGGATGCGCAGGCGGCGTCCGGCCTGATGGCTCTTTCGGTTGCAATGGGTCTTTGCGCCATCGTGCTGAGCGCAGTGACCAGATTGCCCATCAGCATTGCCTGGTCGACGCCCGGCGCGGCGCTGCTTGCGAGCGCCGGTGCGATCGAGGGCGGCTTTCCAGCGGCGGTCGGGGCTTTCTTCATCTGCGGTGTCCTGATCGTCATTGCCGGGCTGTTCCGGCCGTTCGGCCGTGCGGTGGCTTCCATCCCCGCGCCGCTGGCCAACGCTATGCTTTCGGGCGTGCTGCTTGGCCTGTGTTTTGCGCCGGTGAAGGCGATTGCCTTCAATCCCGCATTTGGCCTGCCGATTATCCTTGCCTGGATCATTGTCGGCTCCTTCAAGCGGTTGTGGGCAGTGCCGGCGGCACTTGCCGCTTTCGCCCTGGTGCTGGCTTTCGGCGTGAAAATACCGGATGGTGCATTCGCTTCGCTCGAGCATTCGCTGTTGCCGACTGTGGAACTGGTGAAACCGGTCTTCACCATCGCCGGCCTCGTCTCCATCGCGCTGCCGCTATTCATCGTGACCATGGCGTCGCAGAATATCCCCGGCATCGCGGTGCTGAAGGTCCATCACTACGATCCCAAGCCGGGCCCGCTATTTGCGATCACCGGTGTGTTTTCGCTGTTGGCCGTGCCCTTCGGCGGCCATGCGGTCAATCTTGCGGCGATCACGGCCGCCATGTGCGCCGGCCAGGATGCGCATGCGGATCCCAAGCGGCGTTACTGGGCTGCGATCGTTGCCGGGATCGGCTATATTATCCTGGGATTGCTCGCCAGTGCCGTCACCGCTTTCGTGGCGCTGGCACCGCAGATCCTGATCGAGGCGGTCGCCGGCTTGGCGCTGGTCGGCGCGCTGTCGAACTCAGCTCTCAATGCTTTCCAGCGGGCGGAATCGCGCGAGGCTGCCGCGATTACATTTCTGGTGACGGCATCGGGTGTTTCCTTCGGCGGAATTTCCGGCGCCTTCTGGGGCTTGCTTGCCGGCGGATTGATGATGGCGCTGTCGCGCGGCGTGCAGCTGCTGAAGAAGTGAGCAGGGGGTTGCTTCTTTGTTGTCGCGCGGCTATAAGCGCGACCATGAAGTTGACTGGCGCAAAGATTTCCGAACAGATTGCACGTGGGCGCTTCGCCCTGCGTGACAATACGCGCGCCCTGACATCGCTTCTCCTCCTCGGCCTTACGCGCGGTTGCCGGGTCCTTTGAGGAGCGCCCGGCGGCCGAAAAGCCCGCTGGCCATCGCTCCTCGCGACTTACCCTAAAATCGACAGTACACCCGCGAGGGGTCCGCATTTATCATCGCCAAGCCGCATCCGATCGGCTAAGACGCGGGATAAATGACGGGAAAGGAAGAGACGAAACCATGGACGCAAACAGCCATTCCCCCAAAGGCATGCCCGAAGCAACGGTGAAATACCGCGCCTATCCCCAGATCAACATTCCCGACCGGACATGGCCGTCCAAGGTCATCACCAAGGCGCCGATCTGGTGTTCCGTCGACCTGCGCGACGGCAATCAGGCGCTGGTCGATCCGATGGGTCACGACCGCAAGGCGCGCATGTTCCAGCTGCTGCTGGACATGGGCTTCAAGGAAATCGAAATCGGTTTCCCCTCGGCCTCGCAGACCGACTTCGACTTCGCCCGCTGGTGCATCGAGCAGGGCAATGTGCCTGACGATGTATCGTTGCAGGTACTGGTGCAATGCCGTCCGGAATTGATCACCCGCACTTTCGAGGCTCTCGAAGGCGCTAACAAGCCGATCGTCCATTTCTACAATTCCACCAGCGAATTGCAGCGCCGCGTGGTGTTTGCCAAGGACGTGCAGGGCATCAAGCAGATCGCCGTCGATGCGGCGAAGATGATCAGCGACATGGCGGCCAAGGCCGGCGGCGGCTATCGCTTCGAATATTCGCCGGAAAGCTTCACCGGCACCGAGCTGGATGTGGCGCTGGAGATCTGCAACGCTGTCATCGGCGTGATGAAGCCGACGCCGGATAACAAGCTGATCATCAACCTGCCGTCGACTGTGGAAATGGCGACACCGAACATCTACGCCGACCAGATCGAATGGATGTGCCGCAATCTCGACAATCGCGAAAACCTGATCATCTCTCTGCACCCGCACAATGACCGCGGCACAGGCATCGCCGCCGCCGAGCTGGCCTTGATGGCCGGCGCCGACCGCGTCGAAGGCACTCTGTTCGGCAATGGCGAGCGCACCGGCAACGTCGATGTCGTCACCATGGCGTTGAACATGTTCACGCAGGGCGTCGATCCAGAGCTGGATTGCTCCAACATCGAGCGCATGAAGGAAGTCTTCGAATATTCCAACCAAATGGCGATCGGCGAGCGTCACCCTTACGTCGGCGAATTGGTCTACACCGCCTTTTCCGGCTCGCACCAGGATGCGATCAACAAGGGCATGAAAGCTGCCAAGGTCGCCAACCATCCGGTCTGGGAAGTGCCCTATCTGCCGATCGACCCGCAGGATGTCGGCCGCACCTATGAGGCGATCATCCGCATCAACTCGCAATCCGGCAAGGGCGGCATCGCCTATATCATGCAGCAGGACTACGGTTTGAACCTGCCGCGCAATCTGCAGGTGGAATATCGCGAAGAGATCCAGCGCATCACCGATGAGGAAGGCAAGGAATTGCCATCCAAGCGCATCTACGAGCATTTCATCGAGCGCTACGTAACGCAGCCGGGTGCCCGCCTTCGCTTCGTCGATCATCACACCTTCGCCGATCCCGAGCGTAAGGGTCAGCGCATCGTCGCCGCCGAGATTACCGACAATGGCGAGGTGAAGCGTATCGAAGGGCATGGCAACGGCCCGATCGACGGCTTCATCAACGCGCTCTCGATCTATCTCGGCGTTCCGATGTCCGTCGAAGATTATTCAGAGCATTCGCTGCAGCATGGCTCCAACGCCTCGGCGATCTCCTATGTCGAGATTTCCTATCCGGGCGGTAAGCTCTTCGGTGCCGGCATAAACACCAACATCGTCGCTGCCTCCCTGGAAGCGATCGTCTCGGCGGCAAACCGCGTGCTCGATATCAAGACGGCGAAAGGCTGAGGCCATCAGCCCCTTCTGTTAAAATCCCCTCGGTCACGCCGAGGGGATTTGTTGTTGCGTATCAGCTCGCTGCCGGATCGTCGGCTTCGATGAAGCCGCCGGATTGGTGTGCCCAGAGCGCGGCATAGATGCCGTTGCGGGCGAGCAACTGTGCGTGGGTGCCATCCTCGACGATACGGCCGCCGTCGAGGACGACAATGCGGTCCATCCGCGCGATGGTCGACAGTCGGTGGGCGATGGCGATGACCGTCTTGCCCTCCATGATGCCGTAGAGCGTGTCCTGGATGGCGGCTTCTACTTCCGAATCCAGCGCCGACGTCGCCTCGTCCAGGATCAGGATCGGCGCATCCTTCAGAATGGCGCGGGCGATCGCTATGCGCTGCCTTTGGCCGCCTGAAAGCTGGACGCCGCGCTCGCCGGCATGGGCGTCATAGCGGGTCCGCCCTTCATGGTCCCGCAGGCTGGCGATGAAACCGTCGGCGGCGGCATTTTCGGCGGCCATGACAATCGCGGCCTCTGAAACGCCGGCATTGCCGTGGGCGATGTTGTCGCGAATGGAGCGGTGGAGAAGAGTGGCCTCCTGGCTTACCATGGCGATCTGCCGGCGCAGGCTTTCCTGCGTCACGCGGCGGATATCCTGGCCGTCTATTTCGATGGAGCCGGACTCCGGGTCGAAGAAACGCAGCAGCAGGTTGACGAGGGTGGATTTGCCCGTGCCCGAGCGGCCGACAAGGCCGATCTTCTGGCCCGCCGCAACCCGCAGGGAAACGCCGTCCAGACCGCCATCACCTTTGCCGTAATGGTGGGTGACTTGCTTGAAGGCGATCTCGCCGCGATCGATAGCAAGCGGGTGTGCCCCGGGCGCATCCTCGATCGAGAGAGGCTGCGCCACGGTCAGCAGCGATTGCCGCATCGCGCCAAAATGGGCAAACAGAGAGGAAACGGCATCCAGCATCCATTCCGCCATGCCGGTGATGCGGAAGCTCAGGGCAAGCGAGGCCGCGATCAGGCCGAGCGCCGCGCCGCCCGACTGCCATAGGATCACGGCATAGCCGACCAATGCGACGATCAGGAAACTGCCGAGGAACAGCATGCTCGAATTGACCGTGACCTCGAGTTTCTGCACGCGAACGAAGGTTTCTCGCGCGGTGGCAAAGCGCTGCAGGGCTTCACGATCCTCCGTTTGCGCGTCGGCAAAGAGCTTTATGAGGTCGATATTGGCGTAGGTGTCGACCGTCATGCCCGCAAGAGCGGCATTGGCTCCCTGGAAGTTCTCCGATGCGTGGCGCAACCGTGGGATGACGAAGGCCATCATGCCAAGATAGCAGCAGAGCCATACGATCAGCGGCCAGATCAGGCGCGGATCGATCGAGGCCATCAGCCAGAACGAGCCGGCGACATAGATCGAGACGAAGGACAGGGTATGCAGCACGGCATAGGCAGCACCGGTCGCCGACGTACCGATGTCGCGCACCTGGCTGGCGATGCGCCCGGAGAAATCCTGGCGGAACCAGCCGACTGATTGCCTGAGCACATGACGATGCGCGCGCCAGCGGAACAGCGTCTCGGCATTCGGCCTGAATGCGATGTCGTCAAGGCTCTCTCTGAGATAGCCCGCAAGCGGCCGGCCGATCAACACCAGCGCGGCGGCGGCCAGCAGCCCGGTGCCTTGCGATGCCCAGAGTTCATCCCGCCTGGCTGCTGCCAGATTATCCACAAGCTGGCTGGTATAGCCGATGAGCCAGATTTCGATGGCAGCGCCTATGACGGTCAAGGCCAGACTCATGGCCATGACAGTTCGGAAAGGGCGAAGGTTGGTGATGAGATACCGCCACGTCTGCGACGATGGCTTCAGCTCGCCATAATCCTGGAACGGATCGACGAACTCTTCAAAGCGACGAAACATGAGTGCCCTCCGAGGGCGGGAAATAGCAATCTGATGGGCGGACCGAACAAGCAGTCCTTCACGGCACTGCTTTTCAGCGGTGGTTTCCTGTGCCGTGGGTTTTCATCAAAGTGCTCTCCTCATGGTCGCTGCTGCCTCTATAGCGTGTATCGGCGCCAATGTCAGCAGAAATTGCGCTGCAGCCAGGCAATGCGCCGGCAGCACAGAACGGACCATGATTTCAGAGGTGTCAAAGCCGATGCCGAGTAACGACACGCGCTTGTGGCGCGCTCAGGATTTTTGCTGGGCAAGGACGTCGCGCTGTTTCGTCAACCGCTCGAGCTCTTCTTCCTGTTCGGCGATGCGATCCGACGTCCGTTCTTCGTCCGCCGCGCCGGAAAAGGCGGTGGCTTGCTCGATCAGCTCGCGCAGATTTTCCCTTATTGCCGCAATTCGACTGTCGATTTCCGGGATGGTCAGCAGAATGTCGGACATGGTGAAACTCCAGCGAGAATATAATCCAATGCGATTGACCGCCACCCATTATCCATCGGCTGGCTGGCAGCCGCAAGCTGCAAAGCGAGAGAATGCTTTTTAGATTTCCGAGGATACCCTATTGGCAATCTGGTCGAGCATCGCATCCGAGGAGGGGCCGACGACTGCATAGGTCACGCCATTGCGATGCCAGGATACGATGCTGACATCGTCCTTGATGGTCTCGTCGAAATTGTCGTCATTCGACGCACCGTCGATCTTGGTGAAGCAGATGGCGACGACGTCACCATCCAGGTTCTTGTAGATCAGCTGGCCGACAGGCTTGCCGCCGGCAACGAACATGCGTGCGCCCTGGAACACGAGGCCGTCGGCGGCAAGATCCGGAAAATTGAACTTGACGCCCACCGTGCTCGATAGCCACTTGCCGATCTCATCCAGCTCGCTCGCTTGCAGTTCGACCATATGGTGCGGCTGGCGCGAATAGATGCGATGGTAGGCGGCAATGTCATCCAGCCAGTTGCGCGTCGATGTCTGCGCCGGAGTGGGCGGCGCGGCTGCCGGCATGCCCGGTGGCTGCATGCCGAAGAAATAGCCGATGCCGCCGCCGAGCGCGAACAGGATGAGGGCGGCCGCAAGCGACTGCCTGCCGGTAGGGGCAAGTTTCAGGGATGGCCGGGCAAGACGGGGGGAGGGGTCGCGCGTCTTCGGAGGCTGCGCACTCTTGATGGACCGCACAAGTGCCAGCGGCACCGGTTCCTTCAACACTTCGTCGAAAGCCTTGCGGCCGACATCGGAGCCGTGCTTCAGTTCATCGAAAATCCGCCGCGCGTCAGGATCGGAAGCAATGAGCTTTTCCAGCTCGTCCTTCTCTTCGCGGCTCGTCTCGCCATCCATGAAGGCGGACAAACGAACTTCGAGCGGCATTTTCTTCATGTCCTGCAATGCTTAAAACCTTCGAGACGAGCGGCTGTGGCCTTGGGAGGCAAGATAGAGACGGGCGCTGGAGAGCCGCGATGTCACTGCCGACAAGGGAATGCCGAGAATATCGGCCGCCTGCTTGTAGTTATGCCCTTCGACTTCGACCAGCAGGAAGACACTGGCAAGTCCTTCGGGCAAAGATGTGACCAAACGGTGCGCTTCTCCGTCTTCCACCGGATTGGTATGCGTAGCCGATGCCGCCGGCTCGCCCTGTTCCAGGGCACTGCCTTTGGCGGCGGGGCGCAGCTTGTGGCGCCGGGCTTCGTCGACCCATTGGTGTCGGGCCATCGTATAGAGCCAGCTTTCCAATTTGCCACCGCCGTTCCAAAGATGGAATTTAGCGATGCCGCGCTGACAGACGCTCTGGACGAGTTCGTCCGCATCGGTCAAATCGCCGGTGAGTGTCACCGCGAAGCGGCGAAGCTTCGGGAGAAGGCCGACCAGATCGCGTCTGATGTCGATGGCTGCTACCGGCGTGGGCATGGTCGTTCCAGAGAGGTGTTGGAGGTTGTCACACTGGCGATGCCTTTCCGCAAATGACGGCCTTTCCCTTGTGAAAGGTCATGCGAGCGGAATGATCGTCCTGTGTTGGTATGAACCATTTCTATGCCGTTTCGCAAGTCTTCAAAAATTGCTCGCGCACTTGCCTGCCGTCGTTCGAGTGCCGTGCCGTCAGGGCCCCGCGCCCCCGCATGCCCTAATAGGTGACCTGGCCCTTCAGCGATTGCAGCAGCGAGCGATATGCCCAGGTATTTTCACCGCCACGGTCACGGATTTCGACAAGCTGCACGCGCGCGCCCTGGACATCGCCCTGCTCGAGGAGGGCTTGTCCCATATAAGAACGCGCAAGAATATAGTTTTCGTCGCGTTGCAGGGCCTTGCGGTAGTAGCTCATGCCGAGCTCCATACGACCGGCCTTGCGGTTGGAATAGCCGAGATAATTGAGGATGCGGGGATCGGCCTGATTCTTGGCGAGCTTCAGGACAGTGATGGCGTTGTCGTACTGGCCGGCATAGGCGAATTCGCGCGCAGCCTGGAACAACTGATCATCGTTGAAGCCGCTTTCCTTCGGCTTCACGCATTCCTTCTTGTCCTTGTCCCACACCTTGCCGTCTGTGCACTCGGTCGTGGTCTTGCTCTTCGGTGGTGGCGCTGTTTCGTCGTTTTCCGTGCCGGCGGCGAAGGCGTGCAGGCTGGCGGTGAGCAAAAATCCGGCCGTAAGCGCCATCATTGCGGAGCTCTTCTTGGCGACCTTAAAACCCATGCTATCCTCCGGGAATCCGATAGTTCGATTGTAGCTCCGTATCTTCAAAAACGCTACCGAAACGACGCGGTCGGTGGACACAAAACACGAGATCATAGCGCCAGAATATCGACGCCTTCGGCCTCGACACCCTCGCCTCTGGCATCGAGGCTGTAGCGTTCAGCCTTCAGTTCCCAGGCGCCGGGGCGACCGGCAATGGTGAAGAGATTGTAGGCGGCGCGCGGCTTCAGTCCGCCGGCGCCCTGCGAGGCCGAAGCGATGCCGACGACCGGCACCGGGCCGGTGTGTCCGCGCAGCCAATGCACGGTGTTGAGGTGCGTATGGCCGTGAAGGACCAGTTCGGCGCCGCCCGTCGAGATGGCGGCCGCAAAGCGCCGAATACCGATCATGCGCTTGTAGAAGCTGGTCGCGCCGCGGATCGGCGGGTGATGGATCATGACGACGCGAAAGAGCCCGGCATCGCCGGCGGCGCGAAGCAAGTTCACCGTTTCGCGCGCCTGGCGGGCGGAGTAAAAGCCGCTGGCGGCGAAGGGAGGCGTGGCGAAGGCTGTGGAGCAGCCGATCAGCGCAACCTGATCGCGAACGCGCAGATACGGGAAGATATGCTGGTCTTCCGGCCATTCTGCCGGCGCGCGATCACCCCTGACATAGGGATACCAGGCGCGCATGGCTTTCTCATATGACCCTGGCACATAGGCATCGTGATTGCCGGGAACGACCGAGGTGTCGAGCGGGTCGCCGACCGTCTTCAGCCATGCCGCCGCCGTTTGGATCTCGATGCCGCTCGCGAGGTTGACGAGATCGCCTGTCACGGCAAGATGATCGACTTGCTTCGCCTTGATGTCGTCGAGAAGGAGATCGAGCGTACCGCCAAAAAGGTGCTTGCGCCGGTTCCGATGCCAGTTCACAAATCCGGTAATGCGTTTGGAGGCGAGTTCTCTGATCGAAAGGCGTGGCAGGGGACCTAGGTGAATATCGGAAATATGCGCGAGCTTGAACATGGGATGAGACATAGCCCACTCTTTTGTCAAAACAAATACATCCCCTGTCTGATTACGGATCGACGAAGCGTCGGAGTTCAGGCATGAGCGACGAGATCTCTCGCGACGAAGAGCGCGGGCTGGGCGTGCGGCTGCTCGGCTTTGCGCTGCATACCTATTTCGCGCTGACCCGCAGCATGACGCTCGGCGTGCGCGCGGCCTGCTTCGACGGCGAAGGGCGAATTTTCCTGGTGCGGCATTCCTACATCGCCGGATGGCACATGCCCGGCGGTGGTGTCGAACGCCATGAGACGGTGGAGCAGGCGCTTGCGAAGGAGCTGCGGGAGGAAGGCAATCTGGTGATATCGGGCAGGCCGCAGCTCTTCCACGTCTATTTCAACAACCGCACCAGCAGACGCGACCATGTCGTCTTCTACCGTGTTGAGGTAACGCAGACCGCGCTACGCAAGCCGGATCGCGAAATCGTCGAAAGCGGCTTCTTTCCTCTCGACGCGCTTCCCAAGGGCGCGACCAAGGCGACCTATAGGCGGCTGAAGGAACTGGAGGGGGCGGAGCCTCCCTCGAACTATTGGTGACATCAGCCTCGCCATCGACGGCCACGGCGAGGCTTGTCCAGTTCCAACTCAGGCAGCCTTTGCCAATCCCTCCCGGCCATGCGGGCGATCGAAATCAAGGTCCGGGCCGATGGGCACGATGCCCGTCGGGTTAATTGTCTTGTGGCTGCGATAGTAGTGGTTCTTGATATGGGCGAGGTTCACCGTTTCGGCCACGCCGGCAACCTGATAAAGATCGCGCAGATATGCCGAGAGGTTCGCATAGTCGGCAATGCGGCGGATGTTGCATTTGAAATGGCCGACATAGACGGCGTCGAAGCGAACGAGTGTGGTGAACAGCCGCCAGTCGGCCTCCGTCAGCCGATCTCCGAACAGGTAGCGCTTCGTCGATAGCCGCTTGTCGAGCATATCGAGCGTCTCGAAGAGGCGACGGGCATTTTCCTCGTAGGCCTCCTGCGCTGCAGCGAAGCCGGCTTTGTAGACGCCGTTGTTGACAGTGTCGTAGACGATCTCGTTCAGCGTATCGATGTCCGATCGCAGGTCTGCGGGATAGAAATCCTCCCTTGATCCGGTCAACGCATCGAAGGCGCTGTTGAACATGCGGATGATTTCGGCTGACTCATTGTTGACGATCGTGCCGGTCCGCTTGTCCCAGAGAACGGGGACCGTCACACGACCGGAATAGTGCGGATCGGCCTTGACGTAGATTTCCCAAAGCGCCTTGGCGCCGAAAAGGGGATCGAGCGTCCCTCCGTCTTTCCCTTTGAATTCCCAGCCGTTTTCCAGCATCAACGGATCGACGATCGAGACCGGGATCAGATCCTCGAGCTTCTTCAGCCTGCGGAAGATCAGGGTGCGGTGCGCCCAGGGGCAGGCAAGCGAAACGTAGAGATGGTAGCGTCCGGCCTCGGCCTTGAAGCCTCCGGTTCCAGTCGGGCCGGGTGTGCCGTCCGGGGTGATCCAGTTACGGAACTGCGATGCGGCCCGCTTGAAATGGCCCTTTGTCTCCTTGGTGTCGTACCAGACGTCGTGCCAGACGCCGTCAACCAACATGCCCATTGTTCTGTCCTTTCGGAAATGCTGCTGCGAACTTAACCTCGAAGATACGGCATGCCGACCGAATTTCGAGACGATAAACGATGAACACTGCGTTGCTGGCATGATCGGCAGGCATCGGAGGCGTTCCACTTGGGTCACATCATCGTGCAGACACGATCAGCGTCAACAAGCAGCGGCCCGCATTTTACATTGGACGCGCCGGATATTTCCTGCTATCGGGCTTGTCACACTTTGAGGACCGCTTGTCATGAAAGTCACCAGAAGCCTGCGACGACGCCGATGATCCCGAACGCTCGATGAGCGCCTTCGAGAACAATTCCGTCTGTCTATATGGTTTCCTTGGTCTAATGTACAAGCACGATCTGGTCTACCTCACTGAGGATGCGTCGCACGACGCTGTCATCGAACTCATCAACGAAGAAGCATTCGGTCCCGGCCGGTTCACCCGTGCCGCTGCACGGATTCGCGAGCAGGGGCCGCATGATCGCACGCTGTCCTTCATCTGCGCCGACGACGGAGAAACGATCGCCTCTGTGCGCATGACGCCGGTGCTTGCCGGCTCGGTCAAGGGGCATCTGCTTGGGCCGCTCGCGGTCCGGCCCTCGCACAAGAACCAGGGTATCGGCCGCGAACTCGTGCGGATTGCTGTCGAAGCCGCCAAACGCAAGGGGTCGGAAGCGGTCATCCTTGTCGGCGACCCGCCCTATTACGGCCCGCTCGGCTTCGAAAAGGTCGCTTATAACGCCCTGACGTTTCCGGGTCCGGTCGATCCCAACCGCGTTCTGGTCGTGCCGATTGCCGCCGACACGCATGAGCGGCTGCATGGTTCGATCGTCTGGCGTGACGGTTCTGTTCCGGCCGTTGTTGCCGAAGACGAAGATGCGAATGAGATGGTGCCGCTGACCGCAATTGCGGTCTAGCGGCCGTATCATCCACAGCTGTACCTAAGCCCGTGGCTCTCGCATTCCGACGCACGGTCATTTTTCATCGACCTGTCATATAGCCAACCTAAGAGTTTTCCTCGCCCTATTCCGGGCGATTGCTAAACTTTGGGGGTAAAGCAATGACAGGAAATCTCACACAGAAAGACATATTCCCGACCAGTCAGCTCGAAGAAGCCGACGGGGAGGGACACAACTGCACCGACAATCCGACGATGGGGGAAATCATCAGTCGTCGTTTTTCGCGCCGTGGCTTCCTGCAAGGGTCGCTCGCCGTTTCCGCCATCGCTGCAACGGTGGGGCCCGTTGCTTTGATGAGCGCTGAAAAGGCACGCGCAGCCGGCGGTTCCGCCTTCATTTTCAAGGAGATCGAAGCCGGTGTCGATGCCGATCATCATGTCGCGGAAGGTTATGATGCGAATGTCCTGCTGCGCTGGGGCGATGCGGTTTTCGCTGACTCACCTGCCTTCGATCCGAAGAACCAGACGGCAGAAGCACAGCGCCGCCAGTTCGGCTACAACAACGACTATGTCGGCTATATCCCGCTCGGCGGCTCGTCCGAGCACGGCCTGCTGGTCGTCAATCACGAATACACCAATCCGCACCTGATGTTTCCGGGCCTGGTGACCGTTGCGGACGGCAAGATCAAGCAGGCACCGCTGAGCAAGGAGCAGGTGGATATCGAAATGGCAGCCCATGGCGGCACCATTGTCGAGATCCGCAAGGTCGACGGCAAATGGCAGGTCGTGCCTGATGGCAAGTACAACCGTCGCATCACGACCATGACCGAGATGCAGCTCACCGGCCCGGCAGCGGGCGACGAGCGGCTGAAGACGGTGGCAGACGCCAGCGGCAAGAAGGTGGTCGGCACGCTCAACAACTGTGCCGGCGGCGTAACGCCCTGGGGCACCTACATCATGGCCGAGGAAAACTTCCACGGCTATTTCTCCGGCAAGCTGCCCGAGGGCCACAAGGAGGCCGCCAACTACAAGCGCTACGGCGTGCCGGAAGGCGGATATGAGTGGGCGAACTTCCACGACCGCTTCGACCTCGGCAAGGAACCGAACGAGCCCAACCGCTTTGGCTGGATCGTCGAAGTCGACGCCTTTGATCCGCAGTCGGTACCGAAGAAGCGCACGGCGCTCGGACGCTTCAAGCACGAGGGCGCTGCCAACATCATCTCGAAGGATGGCCGCGTGGTCTTCTATCTCGGCGATGACGAACGCTTCGACTATGTCTACAAGTTCGTGACCGCTGCTGCCTATAACGAGGCTGACCGCGCCGCCAACCTCGACTTGCTCGACAACGGCACGCTCTATGTCGCCAAGTTCGCCGACGACGGCGCGCTGCAATGGCTGCCGCTGACGTTCGGACAGGGTCCGCTGACGACGGAAAACGGCTTTACGAGCCAGGCTGACGTGCTGATCGAAACCCGCCGCGCCGGTGATCTGCTCGGGGCGACGAAGATGGACCGCCCGGAGGACATCGAACCCAATGCCGTCAACGGCAAGGTCTATGTGATGCTGACCAACAATACCAAGCGCAAGGCGGAACAGGTGAATACCGCCAACCCACGCGCCGACAACGCCTTTGGTCACATCATCGAAATCAGCGAGGACGGCGGCGCATTCTCGGCGACGTCAGGCAAATGGGAAGTGCTGCTGAAGTGCGGCGATCCTTCCGTCGCCGCTGTCGGCGCATCCTTCTCCACCGACACGACGAAGAACGGCTGGTTCGGCATGCCGGACAACTGTTCGATCGACGCTGCCGGGCGTCTCTGGGTAGCGACCGACGGCAACAGCAACAAGGCGACCGGCCGTACCGATGGTCTCTGGGCCGTCGATACGGAAGGCGCTGCGCGTGCGACCTCGAAGTTGTTCTATCGCGTGCCTGTCGGTGCCGAACTTTGCGGCCCGCTTTTCCTGCCGGATGACCAGACGGCCTTCGTTGCCGTGCAGCACCCGGGCGATGGTGGCGATGACTGGTCCGGTCACGGCCGTCCGTCCTACTACGAGGACCTGTCGACGCGCTGGCCGGACTTCAAGCCGGACATGCCTGTCCGTCCGGCTGTCGTGGCCATCACCAAGGCCGGCGGCGGCAAGATCGCCGTCTAAGGTTTTGCAATAGAAGCGAAAACCGTCGCCCCGCTGTCATCAGCGGGGCGATAGCTTTTTCTGCAGGAAGAAACGGCTGCGGCCGGTGGGAAATTCCGGCAATTCGCCGAAGATGACATAGCCCTGCCGTTGATAGGCGCGCAGCGCCTGCGGATTGAAGGTGTCGATCCAAGCGCCTTGGCAGCCGCGGGCCATTGCTTCCGCTTCCGCCGCTTCGAGGAGCTTTCCGGCCATGCCCTGACCGCGCAGCGTTTCCGGCACGAACAGCCATGCGGTGAACAACCAGCCCCAGGCCGTGTAGCCCGAAATGCCGCCGATAGTCTTGCCGCTTTCGTCGCGGATCAGCACGGCGAGCGGGCGGCGTTTGGAGGGGCCGACATCGGCAACGTTAAAGGCGGTCAGACCCTCGCTGATTGCAGCAAGTTCGCTTTCGGAGGGGGTATCGGTCACATCGAGGTGCGTCATCGCATTCACCGTCCTTCGCGCCACCAGGTGGCGGAGAAGGCAAAGAGCAGGGCGGCAAGACCCGCAAAGCCTGCGAACAGGGGCAGGGAATTGATCCCCTTCAGCACGGTTTCGTCGGTCATGCGGATGGTCAGGCGCTGGCCGTCGGCGACGCGGACGGCACCGCGAACAGGCAGGACCTGTGGAACCGTGACGCCACCATTGGCGCCGGCGATACGGGTGACGAGACCCTTGGTCTTTTGCGCCAAAGGCTTCAGAGTCTCGGTGGTCGAGATCATTGCCTTGAACTCAGGAGCGTCGATCGCGCCGATATGGACGAGCGTCGAGAGACTGCCATTGGCGATCTGGTAAAGCCCGATCTCGTCCATGTGCTTCTCGGCCTGATAGAGGCCCGGCTGCGTCCGCTTCAGTTGCAATGTCTGCGTTTTGCCGGAGGGCGATTTGATCGTGGCCGGGCCGGGGTCGTCGCCGACGGTCTGGCGAGTCACCTCCAGCGTACGGCCGGCGGCGTTTGCCGTCAGTGCTTCTTCTTCCAGCGCCGGCTCCTTCAGCAGCCAGTGGGCAATGCGTCGGTAGAGCGACACATGCGGGCCGCCGCCTTCGAAGCCGCGTGCCCAGAGCCAGCCCTCATCGGAGAGCAGCATGGCGACGCGGCCCTGACCGACACGGTTGAGCACCAGCAACGGGCTGTTGTCGGCGCCGACCATTACGGTCTGCCCCTGCGGCTTTTCGACATCGACGCTGCGGAACCAGCGGCCCCAATGCGGCGGCTCGGTGTCGGATCCGTCGAGGCCGCGCGTTACCGGATGCTTGCGACCCTGCTCCGAAAGGCGCGGATAGAAGGGCTTCTCGATCATCTGGCCGGTCGGCTCTGCCGGCAGCACCGAGGCGAGCGGGGTGAGCGCGATCGAATTGCCGGCTGCGTGTTCGGGGCCGGCTGCGACGAGCAACGCACCGCCGTTTTCGACGTACTGCGCCATGTAGTCATAATAGATCGTCGGCAGGACGTTCTGACGGTCCTGGTAACGGTCGAAGATGATCAGGTCGAAAGAGCTGATCTTGTCGACGAAGAGTTCGCGCGTCGGGAAGGCGATCAGCGACAATTCGTTGATCGGCGTGCCGTCCTGCTTATCCGGCGGGCGAAGAATGGTGAAGTGCACGAGATCGACGGAGGCGTCGGATTTCAACAGGTTGCGCCATGCGCGTTCACCGGCATGCGGCTCGCCGGAGACGAGCAGCACGCGCATGTTCTGGCGAATGCCCTCGATCAGCTGGACCGTGCGGTTGTTGATGGGTGTGACCTCGCCCGGCACTTCGGCCACGGAGAATTCGAGGACATTGTTGCCGGCGCGCGGCACCTTGAAGCTGAAGGGCGTATCCTGGCCCGGCGTTGCCTGCAGCGTCGCGATCTCGTCGCCATTCATCTTTGCGGTCACGGCAGCGGTGCCGCCCGGGCTTTTGCCATCGTCGACGACACGCAGGACAAGCTGCTGTTCGTCGTTGACGATGCCGAAGCGGGGCGCGCGCACGATTTCGATGCGGCGATCGAATTCGTTCGGCTTGCCGGTGATCAGCCCGTGGATGGGCGCATCGAAACCGAGCTGCTGGTTCACGCCGGGAATGTCGTGGATCTGACCGTCGGTCAGGAAGATCGCGCCGCCGATCCTGGCAGGTGGCACGTCCGCGATCGCCGAGGAGAGGGCCGCGAAAAGCCGCGTCGATGGCGAATCCGATTCTGCTGGATCGCGCGCCTCGACGATGCGGGGCTCTATGCGCGGAAACTGCGCCAGACGATCCTTGAGCATCGCCAGGGCATCGTCGGTCATCTTGGCGCGCTCCGGCGTGTCCTGGCTCAGGCTGCGGTCGACGACGACGGGAACGATGGTGGTGAGCTGATCGCGGTCTTCCTGCATCAGCACGGGGTTGGCGAGTGCTGCCAGCAGGGCGAAGGCGGCGAGCGCGCGGATCCAGCTCCCACGCAGGCGCCGGTAGATCGCAAGCGCCGCGATGGCGAGCGTCAATACCGCGAGCGCTGATAGCACGGGCCAGGGCAGGAACGGGGCAAAACCGATATTCATCTTACTGCCCCAACCGTTGCAGGATATCCGGGATGTGCACCTGATCGGACTTATAGTTTCCGGTCAGCATGTACATCATGATGTTGACGCCGGTACGGTAGGCATATTCGCGCTGGGTCTCGTCGGGGGGCACGGTCGGCAACAGCGGCGCGCCGTTGTCGTCCACTGCCCACGCGCCGGCGAAGTCGTTGCCCGTGATCATGATCGGCGTCACGCCATCCGAGGAAGCCACGGCATTGCCGTCCCGGCGCGTATCCTGACGCGCCTCGATCCAGAGCGGGCTGTCGGCATAGCGGCCGGGGAAGCTTGACAGCAGGTAGAAGGACTTGGTCAGCACATGACCCGCAGGCACCGGCTCGAGGGGCGGAATGTCGAGATTGGCGAGGATCTGCTGCAGCCGCTGGCCGTTCGGGCTCGGCGTCGACGTGTCGCCCATGGTGTCGAGGGCGTCGCGCGTGTCGAAGAGCACGGTGCCGCCATTGCGCATATAGGCATCGATGCGGTTGATAGCGTCGTTGGACGGCATCGGCGCCGTCGCCGATATCGGCCAGTAGATGAGCGGATAGAAGGCGAGCTCATCCTTGGCGGGGTCCAGCCCCACCGGCGGGCCTGGCTCCAATGTCGTGCGATATGTGAGGTAGTCCGAAAGGCCGGCGAGGCCGCGCTCGGAAACATGATCTACGTCGGGTTCGCCCGTGACGACATAGGCAAGATGCGTCTTGTCGAGCCGCGAATAGATGGTGTCGTCGCCGGGTTTGGAATCGTCGGCCAAGGCACTCGCCGGATGCAGGAAGGTCGCGACCGAGACGGCCAGCATCAGCATCGCTGCACCGCCGGCGATGGTCTTCGTCGACCTGCCCAGGCGAGGAAAGGCGCCATTCATGAAGAGCACGATCAGGCTGTCGGCCAAAAGGACGAGGAAGGCGAGGGTGAAGAGGATCGGCTTAGCCGACCATGCCTCGCCGCCGATCAAGCCTTCCCGTGCCATCGTACCGGCAGCCGACGCGTCCAGCGGCTTGAGCTCGGCGCCACGAGGCAGGACGTTAAGCGCGGTAAAGCCCTCCTCGGAGCCGTAGAGGCCCGGCGGATTGTCGAAATTGGCGATGGCCGTTTCCTTGCTGTTCGGTTCGAGCGGCCGGGCGCTGCCGATCTCGCTGGTCAGCACGCCCTTGGCGGTCAGGAGCCGATATGGCGGCATGGCCTCGGTTGCCTTGGCGGTGCCTTGCGTCGACGTGACGCCGCCGGAGCGCGACAGCTGGACGATGCGACGCAGCATCTCGACGAAGTCGCCCGAGATGGGCAGGTCGGACCATTGCGGTTCGGCGCTGACGTGGAACAGTACGATGCGGCCGGCCTGCATCTGCTTCTCTGTGACCAATGGGGTTCCGTCTGCAAGACTCGCCCAGGTGCGTTCGGCAAGATCCGGCGTCGGCTCGGCCAGAACCTGCCGTTTGACCAACACATTGATCGTCTTCGGCATGCCGGCGAAGGGGCCGAATGAGGGGAAGTCCGCGAGCGGCTGCGGCTCGGCCCAGGAGAGTGCGCCGCCGAAAGTACGCTCGCCTTGCCGGAGCGTCACGGGCACGAGCGGATCATCGGCAGGCGCTGCAGCGAGGCGCGGACCGGCAAAGCGCACAAGCGTGCCGCCATTCTGAATCCAGCGCTGCAGGGGCGCATAGCTTTCCTGCGGCAGGCGGCCGACATCGGCCATGATGATCACCGATGGATTGCCGGCCAGCAATTCGGGGATCGATTTCGCCAGATCGGCGCTATTGGGCTGGATCAGGTCGGCATAAGGCTGCAGGGCGCGCTGGATGTAGTAGAGCGGCGACAGGATCGGCTGGAATTCATCGGCGGCCTGCCCGGAGAGGAGCGCCACGCGGCGGCGGCGGAAGCCATCGTCGAGCAGATAGACGCTGCCGGCGCTGGCATTCCGGTCGATGCCGATACGGGCAAAATCGTTGCGCATTTCGAAGGGAGCGGCGATGGAGCCGGTGGCGACCGTCTGGCCGCCGGCAAAGGTCAGCGAACCGGCGGCGATCGGCCGACCCTGGCTGTCCTGCGCCGTGAGCCCCAGGCGCAGCGGGTTGGCGCCGTTCAGCCGCGTCGCTGTCACGGTCATGTCTTTGGAGGCATTGGCCGCACCGGTGATCGCCAGAATATCGCTGCCGTCACCTTCGATCAGCCGTAGTTCGCTCGGCTGTAAGGCGGCGAGCCGGCTGACGATATCGTCCTTGTCCTTGCTCTCGATGCCGTCGGAGATGAAGGCGATCGTGCCGGGTTTGCCGTTGAGTGCTGCCTTCACGGCGTCAGCGGCACGTTGGCGGTCGGGGACCAGCGGCCTTGGATTCATCGCATGCAGCTTGTCGCGGGCCGCTGTCGCAGCGCCGGGCGTAGCGTCATTGCCTTGTTCGGCGGTGAAGACGATCGAGACGGGAATGCCCTTGGCGTCGGCATCGTCGATCAGCGCGTCCGCGGTTCGAACACGACGCTCCCAGTCCGAGACGCTTGCCCAGCTATTGTCGATCATCAACACCAGCGGCCCGCTGCCCGACAGCGTGTTGGTGCGCGGATTGAACATCGGGTTGGCGATGGCGAGAATGACGAGGGCGGCCAGCAGCATGCGCAGCAGCGTCAGCCACCAGGGGCTGCGCGCCGGCGTTTCCTCGCGCTTGAGAATCGTCGCGAGAATGCGCAGCGGCGGGAAGACTTCCGCGCGCGGTTGCGGCGGCGTGAGGCGCAGGAGCCACCAGATCGCGGGAAGCAGGATCAATGCCGCGAGGATGGCAGGCGAGGCGAAGGCGAAGGAAAGACCGCTCATGGCTGCCCTCCCGACGCCACCTTGGCCGGCATGCCGGAAAGATACATATGCACGGCGACAAGCGCTTCCGATGCCAACCGGTCGGTGCGATGGCTCAGGAAGGTCCAGCCGAGATGGCGCAGCGACTGGCCGAGACTTTCGCGGCGCGCGAGGTAGGCGCGCTGATAATCGTCACGCAGGTTTTCCGCGCGCCCGGCGATCAGCTTCGAGCCCGTTTCGGGGTCGCTGAATTCGGTGCGGCCGCTATAGGGGAAGATTTCCTCGGCGGGATCCGCGACTTCGACGACATGGCCACGCAACCCCCGGCGCGCCAGAGGCCCGATCCGGCTCATGACACTATCGGCATCATCCAGGAAATCGCCGATCAATACGATATCACTCCAGCCACGGATCATCGCCGTCTGCGGCAGGCCGCCTTCGAGCGGCGTGTGCATCAGGGCCGCTGCCAGCCGCTCGGCGGCATTGCGGGTCGAGACCGGTTCCATGATGCCGGGGCAGCCGATGCGTTCGCCGGAACGGGAGAGGATTTCGGCGAGCGCCAGCATCAGCACCAACGCGCGGCTTTCCTTGGAAGCATGGCCATAGGTCGATTTGTACATCATCGAAGGCGACAGATCGGCCCAGAGCCAGATCGTATGAGCGGCTTCCCATTCGTGATCGCGTATATAGGTGTGATCGTCGCGCGCCGAGCGGCGCCAGTCGATGCGCGAAAGGCTTTCGCCTTCACTATAGGGGCGGAACTGCCAGAAATTCTCGCCGATGCCGCGCTTGCGACGGCCGTGCCATCCGGCAATGACCGTGTTGGCGATGCGCTTGGCTTCGACGAGGCAATCCGGCACGAGGGCGGCGCGACTGCGGGCACGGGAGAGGGCATCGTTGCCTGAAGTCGGTCTGACGATCTGTCCGATGGATGCCACGCGCTATACTCTCCTCGACATCCAGCTTAGGTTCTCGACTGCTTTACCAGCCCTGCGATGACATCGCGCACGGACATGCCCTCGGCGCGGGCGGCAAAGGTCAGCGCCATGCGATGTTCGAGCACGGGCTCGGCCAGCGCATGCACATCGTCGATCGACGGCGCAAGCCGGCCTTCATAAAGTGCACGGGCGCGGGCGCAGAGCATCATCGCCTGGCCGGCGCGAGGGCCGGGGCCCCAGGCGACGTGCTTGTCGGTCGAGGCGTTGCCCTGACCGGGTCGGGCGGAGCGCACCAGGGACAGGATCGCGTCGACGACGCCGTCGCTCACGGGCATCTGACGGATCAATTGCTGAATCTCCAGCAGGCGCGCGGCATCGATGACGGCCTGCGGCGTCGCTTCGCTGACGCCGGTGGTTTCGAGCAGGATGCGGCGCTCATCTGCGAGTTCCGGATAGTCGACATCGACCTGCAGCAGGAAGCGGTCGAGCTGGGCTTCCGGAAGCGGATAGGTGCCTTCCTGTTCCAGCGGATTCTGCGTTGCCAGCACATGGAAGGGCGCGGGCAGGTCATACCGCTGGCCAGCGATGGTGATGTGATACTCCTGCATCGATTGCAGCAGCGCCGATTGCGTGCGCGGCGAGGCGCGGTTGATCTCGTCTGCCATCAGCAGCTGCGCGAAGACCGGGCCTTTCACGAAACGGAAGGAGCGGCGACCGCTTTCGTCCTGATCCATGACTTCGGAGCCGAGAATATCCGACGGCATCAGGTCGGGCGTGAACTGCACGCGGCTGGAGGCAAGGCCGAGGACGGCGCCAAGCGTGGTCACGAGCTTGGTCTTTGCAAGGCCCGGCACGCCGACAAGCAGGGCGTGACCGCCCCCGAGCACGCCAAGCAGCGTATTCTCCACGACGCTTTCCTGGCCGAAAATGACCTTCGATACCTCTTCGCGTATGTTGGCGATATCGCTCAGCGCCTTCTCGGCCGATGCAATGATCGCCTGCTCGTCGAGGCTCGTTTCGGTCGATTTGATCATGCCCATTTGCATCTCCAATGGCAGAAAAACGGCGCGCGCGATTCGCAGACCTTACACATTTGCTTCATAACCAATACAACTTATCGCCACGAAGACGGCTGACAAGCACGTTTCGAATGACTATCTCGTGAGAAACTGTCGTATTCGTGACTAACGGCGAACCGGGACGGAAGAATGGCAACCGAGGAAATCAAGGCAACCGGTGATGCGGCGAGTCTCGCGGCGCTGATTTCGCGCGCCGCCGGCGACAGCGGCGGCCGCAAGAAGGGCCTACCGCCCGTCGATCGCTGGGATCCGCCGTTTTGCGGCGATATCGACATGGAAATCAGGGCCGACGGCACCTGGTATTATCTCGGCACGCCCATCGGCCGCGCGCCGTTGGTGCGCCTGTTTTCCACAGTGCTGCGCAAGGACGAGGACGAGAAGACCTACCTCGTCACGCCTGTGGAAAAGGTCGGGATCCGCGTCGTCGACGCGCCGTTCGTCGCCGTCGAGATGAGCGTGAACGAGCGCGATGGCAGACGCGTGCTGACTTTCCGCACCAATGTCGGTGATGTCGTCGAGGCGGGCAGGGAGCATCCGATCCGTTTCGTCATCCGCGGCGAGAACGACGAACTGAAATCCTATTTGCATGTTCGCGGTCGGTTGGAAGCCCTGGTGACGCGCGCGGTCATGTATGATCTCGTGGAACTCGGCGAGCCCGTCGAAATCGCCGGCCGGGAGATCTTCTGCGTGCGCTCCGGCAGCTCTATCTTTCCCGTGATGCCGGTTGCCGAATTGGATGCGCTGACGCGATGAGCGAATTCCCCCTTTATTCCGCGGATGAATTTCGGCGGCGTGCCCTCAATCAGAGCGGTGGCCCCATTGAGCTTGCCTGGCGCGATCACGGCGATCATCTCCTCAATCCCGAAACGATATTGCAGGTCGAGGGCCTGAAGCTGCGGGATGCGGCGGTGCTCGTGCCTGTTGTCGACACCGGCGACGACGCCAAGGTGATCTTCACGCTGCGGACGTCGACCTTGCGCAAGCATTCCGGCCAGATCGCCTTTCCGGGCGGTGCGGTCGATCCCGAAGACGCTTCACCGGAAATGGCCGCCGTGCGCGAGGCGGGAGAGGAGATCGGGCTTGCCGATATCTTCATAGAGCCCGTCGCGCGGCTTCCGCATTATCTTGCAGCGACCGGCTTCCGCATCACGCCTATCCTTGCCGTAGTGAAGCCCGGCTTCGATCTGGCTCTCAATCCGACCGAGGTCGAGGATGCCTTCGAGGTGCCGCTGTCTTTCCTGATGGATCCCAGCCACCACGCGACGGATACCATGCTGTGGCAGGGGATCGAGCGTCATTTCTATCGCATGCCCTATGGGCAGCGCATGATCTGGGGCATTACCGCGGGCATCGTCCGCACGCTTTACGAAAGGCTCTATTCATGACGTCCGTTGCCGGTGAAGCCTGGTTCCGGGATGAGGCGCTGCAGCGGGCGCTATCGCTGCTGAATGCCGATGGCGGCGAGGGCCGCGTCGTCGGCGGCGCCGTGCGCAACAGCCTCATGGGGCTTCCGGTCGCCGATATCGATATCGCCACGACATTGCTGCCGGAGGCCGTTGTCGAAAGAGCGGCTGCGGCGGGCATCAAGGCGGTGCCAACCGGCATCGCTCATGGCACGGTCACCCTGGTCATCGACGGAAAACCGTTTGAGATCACGACCTTGCGGCGAGATGTTGAGACGGATGGACGCCGCGCCCGCGTCGCCTTCAGCGAGGACTGGCAGGCCGATGCCGAGCGGCGGGACCTGACGATCAACGCTCTCTATGCCTCGGTCGATGGCGAGGTGCTCGATCTGGTGGGCGGGCTTGCCGATCTCGAGCGTCGCAATATCCGCTTCATCGGCGATGCCGCGGCGCGGATTGCCGAAGATCATCTGCGCATATTGCGCTTCTTCCGTTTCTTCGCGCACTACGGCAGCGGCCGGCCGGATGCGGACGGACTGCGCGCCTGCGCGGCGGCCCGGTCCAAGATCGCCGCGCTGTCGGCCGAGCGTGTCTGGTCGGAGATGAAGAAGCTGCTCGCAGCCAAGGATCCGGGCCGGGCGCTGCTCTGGATGCGCCAGGTGGGGGTATTGACCGAGGTTCTGCCGGAAACGGAGAAATGGGGGATCGATGCCATTCCGGCGCTCGTAACCACCGAACAGGCGCTCGGCTGGCCGTCCGATCCCTTGTTGCGGCTTGCCGCCATCGTGCCGCCGGATGCGGCGAGACTTGCCAAGCTCGCCGAGCGGCTGCGCATGTCTAAGGCCGAGGCGGCCTGTCTGCAGGCCTGGGCAAACATGCCCGCGATCAAGGACGACATGTCGGAAGCGGCCTTCGATCGCTTGCTCTATCGCCATGATGCATCGGGCGTTGTCGCGCGACTGAAGCTTGCGCTTGCTATCGCGCGGGGCAAGGCGGAGGGCGATTTCGAGGAGATGGCGCGCGCTGCGCGACTCGGAAAATTGCTGGAGCGAACGACGAAATGGAAGCGGCCGGCTTTCCCGCTCGGCGGCGCGGATGCGCTTGCCGCAGGCATTGCCGCCGGCCCCCGGATCGGGGAGGTTCTCGGCAAGCTCGAGCAGGAATGGCTCGATGGGAACTTCGCGATGAGCCGGGCCAAACTTCTCGCCCGGCTCAAGGATTTGGCGAGCGCCTGACAGCCCAAGCCGGCGGATCAGGCCGCGTTCGCCTCGTCGCGAATGCGTGTCTTGATGTTATCGACCATGTTTTCCCGGACGATTGTTTCGCCATGCGCGTCACGCATGTGCTCGACGGCGCGGCGAACCACCTCGGCATCGTCCTTGGCGCGAGTGTGCCAGGTGCAGCCGGGCACCAGCGTACCACATTCGAACAGGCGCATATCTTCCTCCTCATATTTCAACGCTTGGACATTCCTCAATGCCGAAGGGCATTAAGGTTAAAACGCAACGGGCTGGAAAAGGTTTCTCGCGTCCGGCAAGGCTCTTTGCTTGCCGGACGCGTGCTTGTGGACTTCAATCCGGCATCGCCCAGGATCTGAAGCAGTCCGAAGACTGATATTTCGGTATGGGCGCTTGTCTGGTCGAACGATCGGCGGTCATGCGAGCGATTTCGCTCGGCGACTTGCGTGCGAGCTGCATCCTCACCTGCTCGATGAAGCAGGACAGCGGCAAATCGGATCCGCTGCGAATCCGCATATCCTCAGCCAGCCGGATGACGAATTCCGGACTATCGACCGCGCGCGAAAGCTTCTGTTCTTTCGAAACTTCCGTGACTTGATTCAGTACTGCCATTACAACCTCCTCCGATTGAAACGAGCATTACGTCACCTAGGCACTCCCTCGGGCAATTTCAGGGTTCTGTCTGATCATTTTGTGTTGAACGCCCTAAGGCCAACGCACCACCGGCGGCAGAGATGATAAAATCGACTCGACGTTGCCGCCTGTTTTCAGCCCGAATATTGTACCCCGATCGTACAGCAAATTGAACTCCACATAGCGTCCGCGACGAATTAATTGCTCGTCGCGATCCTCCTCGGACCATGTCTCGTTGAAATTCGAGCGGACGATCCGCGGGTAGACCATGGAGAAGGCCCGTCCGACGTCGCGGGTAAAGGCGAAATCGGCATTCCAGCCGCCCGCTTCTTCCTCGGAATGCAGCCAGTCGAAGAAGATGCCGCCGATTCCGCGTGCCTCGTTGCGGTGTTTCAGGAAGAAATATTCGTCGCACCAGCTCTTGTAACGCTGATAGTCAGCGATGGCATGCCGGTCGCAGACGATCTGCATGGCGCGATGAAAAAGGACGCTGTCGGGGTCTTCCTGCGTGCGACGACGGTCGAGCACCGGCGTCAGATCGGCGCCGCCGCCGAACCAGTGACTGGTCGTGACCACCATACGGGTATTCATATGCACGGCCGGCACGTTCGGATTGACCGGGTGGGCGATCAGCGACAGGCCAGACGCCCAGAAGCGCGGGTCTTCCTCGGCGCCCGGTATCTGGCTGCGGAAATCGGGAGAAAATTCGCCATGGACGGTCGAGGTGTGGACGCCGACCTTTTCGAAGACGCGGCCTTCCATCATCGACATGCGGCCGCCACCGCCCTGGCCCCTTTCCCGCTGCCAGTCCTTGGCGACGAAGCGTCCCGGCTCCTGGTCGGAAAGGGGGCCGGCAAGCTCGTTCTCCAACTGCTCGAACTCGGCGCAGATCGCGTCGCGCAGGCTCTCGAACCAGGTTCGTGCCGCCTCTTTCTTTGCTTCAATATCTTCGGGTAGTCCTTTGGGAAGATTGGGTCGTTCCATGCATGCTCTCCGACGGCGCAGGCAGCTGGCGGCCCGCGATTCGCACCGTATGTATCGTGATTTTGAATAACAGCAACACTGCGGCGCAGCCAGTGCAGCAGCGTCGCAGGAAAATCGACTCGCAAATTTCCCGATGCGGTACTATGTTCCCTCCCATTGGCGAGGTTTTATCATGAAGATACCCGGACCGCCGCCCCTTGATGGGCTGAGAAACAGAATATTCCGCCACCGGCAGGAGCATCCAACCGGCAGAAAGAGCGATTTCGTTCGCGAGACCTTTTGTCTCAGTCGCCCTGACGCACGCGCCAAGGCGCGCGAATGGTTCGATGAATTCCCCAAAGCCGCCTATTGGACCGAAGTTGAAAGCTGGCGTCAAATCGAGGGCGACCGCATCGAATTCACCATGCGGCGTTTGCCGTCGGCGGATTGAGTCGGACGAAATTGCGGCTTGCGATGGCAGGCAATGAGCCTGCGCGGTCTTATTGTGTACTCCGCAACCGGCTTTCGATCAGCAACCCGCTCTCGTCCAGGATCGGATGTGCCACCGAAACGATGTGAGCATTGATGCGCTTCAGATCGCGCAGCATGTCGAGATGCAGCGAGCTGGTCTGCAGGCTGTCGACGCGGCCGTCGCGCAGTCTTTCGAGGTGGCGCTCGGAGGACTGTTTCTCCAGCCGGCGGACGTCGACCTTCACCTCCATCAGTTGCCTGGCGAGATTGGAGTCGCGGGTCACGAGGATGGTCTGGGCGATGCGCAGGTTGTCGATTGTCAGGCTGAAGAGGCTTCGCAGCTCGCGGTACCCGTCCTCGGAGAAGGTCAGCCCCTTGCCGATCTTCTTCGCCACCTGCTCGGCAAGGCCCTTCTCGATGATGTCGCCTATATGCTCGAGATTGATGGCATAGTCGATGATGACGATGGAGCGCCTGCCGTTCTCGGCATCCAGCCCGTCGCGGCCGAGCTTCGACAGGTAGATCTTCACCTCCTGCTGGATCCGATCGACGCGCTTCTCCAGAATCGGGACTTCCTTCAACGGCGACAGGTCGTTGTCGTTGAAGGCATTTTCCGTGCGGATCAGCATGCGTTCGACGAGATCCCCGACGCCGAGCACCTCGCGCGTGGCGCTTGCGAGTGCGACGACAGGCGTGGTGAGGGCCTGCTGATCGAGAAAATTCGGCCCGTCGTCGGCCCGCGGATCATCCGGCACAAGCCGGAGCATCACCTTTGACAGCAGGCGCGAGAAGGGCCAGGCGCAGACTGCAAGGGCGATATTGAAAAGCAGATGCACATCCACGGGCAGTTTGGCCGGCGAGAAATGGAGGTTTTGCATCCAGTCGCCGATATAGCCTGCGAGCGGCAGCGCGATGAGGCAGCCGATCGCGCGCACGATCAGGTTGCCGAGGGTGACGCGCCGCGCGGTCGCCGGGCCTGACAATGTCGCCATGACCGGCGGGATCGCGCCGCCGAGATTGGCACCGAGCACGAGCACCACCGTCAATGCTGGGGACAATATGCCTGCTGACGCAAGCGACAGGATCAGCACGACGACGGCAAGGCTGGACGAGGACACAAAGGCCAGGACAGCCGAGAAGATGAGCGCCACTGGCAGCGCGCCGTCAAGCAGGCCGATGAAGGCGCCAAGCGCCGGCGATTGCCGCATCGGCGCGGTAGCAAGGCTCAGCAATTGCAACGAAAGCAACATCAGCCCGATACCGATGAGCGCCGCTCCAGCGCCCTGCTTGGAGGTCGACGAGCGGCGATAGAGTACGATGCCTATGAGAAGGATAAGAGGGGACAGCCATTCGATGCCGGTCGCGACGATCCATGCCGTGACCGCCGTGCCGACATTGGCGCCAAGCAGGACGATCTGCGCCATGCTCGGCAGGACGAGATCGCGCTCGACGAAGGAGGCAATCATCAGCGCCGTCGCTGTGGAGCTCTGCAGAGCAATTGTCGCCAGGAAGCCGGATAGGAATGAACGTCCGCCGCTGCGCGTGCCCTTGGCAAGGCCTGTTCTGAGCTTGGCGCCGAAGGCGCGTGACACGCCATCCTTCACCTGTGCAAGGCCGAAGAGCAGGAGAGCAACGGCCCCGAACAGATTGATCATGACAATGGTAGATTCCAATTTTCTTCTTATTCTTCCTCATGCCGCCATTTGCTAGATAAATCCGAAAGCATAATAACATACTGAAAAGGCATGTATTTCAGCATGCAGGCGTATCGGATGAGAAGAGGCAATTTTAATCGCCGGCTAAGCATTATACGCTTGCGGAGACCTTAGTCCATCATCACTTGCGACATATGGGGTCAGTATTTGCGCAGCGTCCGCTTCAATGTGGCTTGGGCGGTTGCAAATCTTCGGAAGAGCCGGGTTCACTGTGCGGCGTGCTTGGCAATGTGCTTACCGAGAAGGCCTTTTTGACCTTTTCGATTGTTGCGGGTCGCGGTCCGGGACGAGCAGAGGACAAGGCAACGATTGTCTCGTTCGCCAACGGCGATGCTTCCGCGCTGCTTTCCTCGGCCCGCGCATCCGCTGCCATCGGCGAGATCGCCAGGATTTCCTGGAGCGTTGATGTCACAGGCAAATGGCCGCCCAAATCCGTATTCGTATGATGCCAGGAATGGGGAATGTGTCGATCGGCGTCGATGAACGGCCGCGAATTGATTTCGCCGAACCAGTCCCATTCGCCCATGACATCGACGACGTCGGTGAAGGTCGGCGGCATGGCGATGCGTGCGCCTATCGTCACGATCTTCATAGTTTCGGCCAGGTCGGCGACCCGTATCTCATCCTCTTTGCAAAGATCATGCAGGGCGGCGGAAAGCACGAGATTGCCCTTGGAGTGGCCGACCAGCAGGCGGAAGGAGAGGCGGGGATCAGCAAGAAGCGCCTGTACGGTTCTGGTATCGAGGCTGGTGCGGGCGGCCGCTCCGTCGCCATATGCTCCGACTTTGGGACGTCCGGCAAGGTCGTCCAACGTTTCCAGCATCGGTCGCAGGCTCCTCAGATGTCCGAAGAAAAAAAGTCCGCCGAAAGCCTCGGTGATGACATCGGCGATGCCGTAGCCGGAGACGACAACGGCGACCGGCCCCCCGATTGCGTCGGCCACGTTTCGGGCGAAGGCGGCCGCACCCAACGCGGAGCCGCCGATGCCGGCGACGGCGAGTGCCCACACCTTATCGCCGCCGCGCAGGACGAATTCGTCCACCGTCTCGCAAAGGATAATCGGCGCACCATCGCTTGGCGGGACGATCATGATCGCACCCTGGGCGGCGAGCGAGTCGCTGATGTAGAAGGCTTCTTCCGGCGTGATCACCTTGATGTCGTAAAACAGGGCGTCGAGCGCGACATTCCGCTGGCGAAGGCCCTCGAGAGCGAGATTGCGAAGGGGTGAGCGCTGGAGCCGCTCGGGGAAGCTCAAGATGCGCGCGAACTGGATGAGGGAGAGTGTGAATGCCGTCTGGAACATGGGTCACCTCGCCAAGGTTGCCTGAGTTAGAGCATTCCAGGGCAAAGCTTCTCACACTTTATCCGACGTGCCAACGCCTATTCGGGCACGGCATTCAGACCTAGCGCGGGATCGGCGTCCATTGTGTCTGCCGCAGCGCTTCGCCTGCTATCATGGCCGCCGACATGGCGACATTGATGGAGCGCTGGCCTTCGACCATCGGGATCAAAATGCGGCCATCGGCCTTGTCGTGCACATGCTCGGGCACGCCGGCGCTCTCACGGCCGAAGAGGAGAATATCGTCGCTGCGGAAGGCGAAGTCGGTATATCGTTCGGCCGCTTTGGTGGAGGCGAGCACCAGCCGCCGCCCGCTTTCCAAACGCCACGCCTCGAAGCGGTCCCAGTTCACGTGCCTGGTCAGGGTCACGGCTGCCAGGTAATCCATGCCGGCGCGCTTCAGGTTGCGGTCCGAAATGTCGAAGCCCGCCGGTTCGATGATGTCGACGCTAAGGCCAAGGCAAGCGGCCAGACGCAGGATCGTGCCGGTATTGCCGGGAATGTCGGGCTGGTAGAGGGCGATGCGAAGCGTGGTCATGGCCCGCAACTAGCGAAATCACGCGGATTTGTCTTCGATTTTCCGCAATACCTCGATTTTTGTGATGCCTTCCATCAGCACAATTGAAGGTTTCAGCCCATTTTTCAGGCATATTTCACTTTTCAAAACAGGAAATGCGCGCTAAAAGATACTCGCTCTACAACCAGCGAGATAGGAGGCACAGATGGATATCACCTTTGTAATGATGCGCCTCCGTGCCGTGAACCCACGGTTCTGATTAGGGCGCTTCAAGGCGCACTTTCGCAGGTCCCCCTTTTCGTTTCGTTGCGCGGCCGATATGGCCTCGTTCTTTCATCGTCCGGTCACCATATCAGTCTGCACCTTTAGGCGCAGCGGATGGTCAAAAGGTCGAGTCTTTGGAGCATTTCAATGTTTGGCTGGTTCGAACAGCGACTAAACCCCTTTCCGAGCGAGGTGCCGGACGCTCCGCCGCGCGGTCTCTTTGCCTTTTGCTGGCACTATACCAAGCCGGCAGCACCCTGGTTGATCGCCATGAGCATCCTCACGATGCTGATCGCGATCGGGGAGGTGGCGCTGTTCCAGTTTCTCGGCGATATCGTCGATTGGCTGACCAAGGCCGATAGGACGACCTTCCTGCAAACGGAATGGCACAAGCTTTTCTGGATGGGGGCGATGGTGCTGATCGGCCTGCCGTTTGCGGCGGTGCTCGACAGCTTCATCATGCACCAGGTCCTGCTCGGCAACTATCCGATGATCGCGCGCTGGCAGATGCATCGCTTCCTGCTGCGCCACAGCATGACTTTTTTCGCCAACGAGTTCGCAGGCCGAGTCGCCACCAAGGTGATGCAGACCTCGCTTGCCGTGCGCGAAACGGTGATGAAGATCCTCGACGTCTTCGTCTATGTGGTCACGTACTTCCTGTCGATGATCCTCGTGATCGCGATGGCGGATTGGCGGCTGATGTTCCCGATCCTGCTTTGGCTCGGCGTCTATGTCGCCATTGTCGCCTATTTCGTACCGGTGCTGCGCAAGATCGCCGCACAGCAGGCCGATGCGCGCTCGACTATGACGGGTCGTGTCGTCGACAGCTATACCAACATCGCGACGGTGAAGCTGTTTTCGCACGCGGGTCGGGAGGAGAAGTACGCCAGGGCTGGCATGGAGGAATTCCTGGGCACCGTGCACCAGCAGATGCGCAAGGTGACGATGTTCCATGCCGCCGTCTACATCAACAACTGCGTGGCGCTGTTCATCGTTTCGGCGCTGTCGATCTGGTTCTGGCTCAGCGGTTCGATCTCGGTCGGCTCGATCGCCATTGCTATCGGCCTTGCCATGCGCGTCAACGGCATGTCGCAGTGGGTGATGTGGGAAGTTTCGGCGCTCTTCGAGAATATCGGCACGGTCTATGACGGCATGGAGATGATGACGAAGCCGCATGACATCGTCGATCAGCCGACGGCTTCGCCGATCTCAGCCAAGCAGGGCGCAATCCGCTTCGACCACATTCGCTTCCACTATGGCAAAGCGAAGGGTGTCATCGAGGATCTGACCCTGGACATTCGGGCCGGCGAAAAGATCGGGCTCGTCGGTCGCTCAGGCGCCGGCAAGACGACGCTGATGAACTTGCTGCTCCGCTTCTACGATCTGGAGAGCGGTCGCATCACCATCGACGGCCACGACATAGCCGGGGTGACGCAGGACAGCCTTCGTTCGATGATCGGCGTAGTGACGCAGGATACGTCGTTGTTGCACCGCTCGATCCGCGACAACATCGCCTACAGCCGCCCGGATGCGACCGACGAAGAGGTGACCCAGGCGGCAAAACGCGCCAATGCCTGGGAGTTCATCGAAGGTCTGGTCGACATGCAGGGCCGCAAAGGGCTGGATGCGCAGGTCGGCGAGCGCGGCGTCAAGCTCTCCGGCGGCCAGCGGCAGCGCATCGCGATCGCCCGCGTCTTCCTGAAGGACGCGCCGATCCTGGTGCTTGACGAGGCGACCTCGGCGCTCGATTCCGAAGTGGAAGCGGCGATCCAGGAAAACCTCTTCGCGCTGATGCATGGCAAGACGGTGATCGCCATTGCGCATCGCCTGTCGACGCTGACCGAGATGGACCGTCTCATCGTCCTCGACAAGGGTCGGATCATCGAGATGGGCACACATCAGGAGCTGGTCCAGAACGGCGGCATCTATGCCGAGCTCTGGAGCCGCCAGTCCGGTGGTTTCCTTGCGGACCACGAAGAGGCCGAGGCGGCAGCGGAGTAAGCATGAGGAAAGGGCGGCTTCGGCCGCCCTTTCTGTTGGCGCCTCATTCGTGGTGAGCCCGCCGCATCCAATCCTAACAAAAATGTAACCTTCGCTATGGCCCCCTTTACTTTGCGAGCTCTCAGAAATTCCCTATATCGCTCGCATGCTCATCCGTTCCGTGTACCGTCTGTTCGAGACGTGGATTGATCCCTACTACCGCAGCGGCGATCTTCGTCCGCCGCGGTCGCTCGGGGCGTTCATCTGGTACTATGTCAGCCAGGCGAAAGGCCCGTTCCTGGCGATGGCGGCGCTCGGCGGTGCCGTGGCGATGCTCGAGGCGGCGCTGTTCTGGTTCGTCGGCCATCTGGTCGACATTCTCGACAGGGTGAACCCGGGCGAAGGATGGAGCGGACTGCTCGCCGGCCATGGGGGAGTGCTCCTCGGCATGGTCTTCGTCGTTCTGGTGGTCCGCTTCGTGGTCGTCAGCCTTGGTGCGCTTGTGGAGGAGCAGGTCGTCGTGCCCGGCTTTCTCAATCTCGTGCGCTGGCAGGCCTATCGGCACGTGGCCAGGCAATCGGTCGAATTCTTCCAGAACGATTTTTCCGGGCGTGTCGTCACCAAGGTCTGGTCGGCGGGCCAGGCGACAGGCGATCTTGTCGTGTCGCTGCTGCAAGTGGTCTGGTTCATCATCATCTATGCCGCTTCCACCATTGCGCTGGTCGGCAGGCTCGACTGGCGGCTGGCGCTGGTGATTACGGTGTGGATCGGCATCTTCTCGCTGCTGGCCCGCCACTTCGTGCCGCGCATCCGGCGGCACGCCCGCAACGCGGCGGAGGCATCCTCGATGCTGAACGGCCGCATGGTCGACGCCTATGCCAATATCCAGACGCTAAAGCTCTTCGGACGTGAGGAGCAGAACGACGATTATATCCGCAACGGCTTCGATCGTTTCCAGGCCGCCGTCATGCCTTTCACGCGGCTGTTGACGGGTGTACGTTCCTCGCTCGCCCTGCTGTCGGGCGTGATGATCACCACCATCGGCGCGCTTGCCGTGCATCTCTGGTTGTCCGGCGCGATCTCGACCGGCGGCGTTGCTTTCACGCTCAGCATGGTGCTGCGGCTGAACATGCTCTTCGGCCGCATGATGGCGCAGTTCAACGCCATCATGCGCAATCTCGGTACGATCCAGAATTCGGCCGAGATGATCTCCGAGCCGATCGGCCTGGTCGACCAGGCAGGCGCCAAGGACCTGACGATCAGCGGCCCCGAAATCCGCTTCGAGAACGTGACCTTCCACTACGGGCGCGGCGGCGGCATCATCGACAATTTCTCCCTCTGCGTGCGCGCGGGCGAGAAGGTCGGCATTGTCGGCCGCTCGGGGGCGGGCAAGACGACGCTCGTCAATCTGCTGCTGCGCTTCTATGACCTTGAAGGCGGCCGCATCCTGATCGACGGCCAGGACATAGCCCGCGTGCGACAGGAGTCGCTGCGCGGTGCGATCGGTATGGTGACTCAGGATACCGCCCTTCTGAACCGCTCCATTCGCGACAACATTCTTTTCGGTCGTCCGGATGCCGGCGACGAGCGGATGGTGGAGGCGGCACGCCAGGCGGAGGCGGACAGGTTCATCATCGATCTCGAAGATCAAAAGGGGCGCGCCGCCTATGCGGCCCATGTCGGCGAGCGCGGCGTCAAGCTTTCGGGCGGCCAGCGCCAGCGTATCGCGATCGCGCGCGTCATGCTGAAGGACGCGCCGATCCTGGTGCTCGATGAAGCGACGTCGGCGCTGGATTCTGAGGCCGAGGCCGCGTTGCAATCCAATCTCGACACGCTGATGAAGGGCAAGACCGTGTTGGCGATCGCCCATCGGCTATCGACCATTGCCAAGCTCGACCGGCTGATCGTGGTCGACAAGGGCAAGATCATCGAGGAGGGGACCCATGACGAGCTGATCGCCCGCCGCGGCCTCTATTCCGAGCTCTGGGCACGTCAATCCGGTGGCTTCATCGCGACCGACGCCGAATAGCCTCTCCTCCGCGCGCATCTCCGCCAAGAACCTGCGATATCAAGCCACTATTTGGAAATGCCGAACTCCGTCATCACGCCGAAATGGTTCGAGCCCATGGCGTCGGGTATCTGCTTTACCGATACCAGCCGCAGCGGAGCGCGCGCGAACACATGGTCGATCGTGATGCCGTAGGCGCCGGCCTCGATCGGCCATGTGGCCGGTTCCGGGAAGGCGTGGCGCAGGCCGGTTGCCGCCAGGAAGTCCCGCATATCGGGCACGATGACCGACGCGTTGAAATCGCCGGCCAGGATCAACGGCCCTTTCACATCGCCAAGGATCGAGCCGAGAAGATCGAGTTCGATCTGATGGAAGGCGTCGAAATAGGGCTTGCTCAGATGGACCGATGCGAAATTGACGGGCTGTCCCTCCATGTCGATGGTGGCGAGAATGAAACGATTGTCCCAAAGGCTGCCGAGGCTGCGCATGAGCTGCGTCTGGAACGGCCGCTTCGACAGCATCAGCGAGTCGCAATCGGACGTCATCACGCCACAGCCGATGCGGTAGGGATAGACCTGTGTGATGCGATCCATCTGCGAAAAGATCGGGCCTGCCTCGAAGATTTCGACGATATCGGCCTTCGAGCCGATGATGAGATCGGCGATACGTCCGCCGTTCTCGAAGTTGCTGTCCTCTATGTTGAAGGAGAGGAGCCTGAAGCTTCCGACCGATGCTTCCGCCGGCGCAATGAAGGAGGGGACGGCATATTCCTGGAGCATGATAACGGAATGCACCAGCAGCGCGGCGCCGACCAACACCAGGAATGTCGCATACCAGTGCCGTTTGAAAACAAGCGCGATCAGGGCGAGCACGATCGCGACCAGGCTGATGTGGGTCTGCAGGCTATCAAAAAAGGCCAGTATCCACGAATCGGCCACGTAGCGCGCCGCGAGTATGCCGAGCGCCAGAGTGGCGAGGACACATAGAACGCAATAAACCGTATGTCTCATGAGAGGTTCTCGTGCTTCGTTTTCGGCGCTTTGACGAGGCGCAGCAACGGCCTCAATCGTTCATAAATCGCGCGCTAAATCCATTCAGTTTTAAGAGGTAGAAAGGCAAGCTCACTATATACCGGACGCTGTACCGCTACCGCTTATGCCGCAATGCAGCATTGAAATCACTGTTTATTTTGCCTTGCATCATAAAAATATATTATCTGAATCGCTCGTTTTTTCATGTGCTTAGGGCCGCGTGACTGCAGCTTGCGATTTTAAGCTCCGGCCTTGCGAACGAATAGCGCAGTTTTGCCGCGACATTGTGCCCTCTTCCCTTGCCAAGACTGGACATAATTTGCGATCAAGCTTAGAACGCAGCGGGTTACGGAGGAATCTATGGCGGAATTATGGTCGCGTTGATTCGCCGTTAGTGAGGGGGTACCGCGGCTCTGCCGCGGTTTTGCGGAAGAGGATGTCCAGCCTTGAGCGAGCATAGTACGACAAGTGAAACCATCGGCGAGCCAACTCGCCGCGATTTCCTTTATTTGACGACAGGAATGGCGGGCGCAGTGGGCGCGGTTGCCGTCGCCTGGCCGTTTATCGATCAGATGCGGCCGGATGCGTCCACACTCGCTCTTGCTTCCATCGAAGTCGACGTGTCGAGCCTGGAGCCTGGCATGTCTCTGACGGTGAAATGGCGCGGCAAGCCTGTCTTCATCCGCAACCGCACGCAAAAGGAAATCGACGATGCCAAGGGCACGCAGATTTCCGATCTGAAGGATCCCGTCGCCCGCAATGCCAATCTGCCGTCGGATGCGCAAGCGACCGATGCCGCGCGTTCGGCCGGTAATGGGAAGGAAAACTGGCTTGTCATGATCGGCGTCTGCACGCATCTCGGTTGCATCCCGCTCGGTCAGGCTGGGGAATATGGCGGCTGGTTCTGTCCCTGCCACGGTTCGGTCTATGATACCGCCGGTCGCATCCGCCATGGGCCGGCGCCGCAGAACCTCGCCATTCCGCTATATGCGTTCACCGCAGAAAAAAAGATCAAGGTCGGTTGAGGGGGAGCTGAATCATGAGTACTCATTCGTCTTACGAGCCATCCACAGGGCTCGAAAAATGGGTCGATGCGCGGTTGCCGCTGCCGCGTATGGTCTATGACAGTTTCATTGCCTATCCGGTTCCGCGCAACCTGAACTATGCCTATACGTTCGGCGCGATGCTGGCCGTCATGCTCGTTCTGCAGATCCTGACGGGTGTCGTCCTTGCCATGCATTATGCGGCGGATACGACCGTCGCCTTCAATTCGGTCGAAAAGATCGTCCGCGACGTCAACCACGGCTGGCTGCTGCGCTACATGCATGCCAACGGCGCGTCCTTCTTCTTTGTCGCTGTTTATCTCCACATCGCGCGCGGCCTCTATTACGGCTCCTACAAGGCGCCGCGCGAAATCCTCTGGATCCTCGGCGTGATCATCTATCTGCTGATGATGGCGACCGCCTTCATGGGCTATGTGCTGCCCTGGGGCCAGATGTCCTTCTGGGGTGCCACTGTTATCACCGGCTTTTTCTCGGCCTTCCCTTGGGTCGGCGACTGGATCCAGACCTTCCTGCTCGGCGGCTTCGCCGTTGACGATCCGACGCTCAACCGCTTCTTCTCGCTGCACTATCTGCTGCCGTTCATGATCGCCGGCGTTGTCATCCTGCACATCTGGGCTCTGCATGTGACCGGCCAGACGAACCCGACCGGCGTCGAGGTCAAGCTGAAGACCGATACCGTGGCCTTCACACCCTACGCCACGCTCAAGGACGCGCTTGGCGTTTCGATCTTCCTGCTGGTGTTCGCCTATTTCGTCTTCTACCTGCCGAATTTCCTCGGTCACGCCGATAACTATATCCCGGCCAATCCGCTGAAGACGCCGGCTCACATCGTTCCGGAATGGTACTTCCTGCCGTTCTACGCAATGCTGCGGTCGATCACCTTCAACATCGGGCCGATCGATTCCAAGCTCGGCGGCGTCTTGACGATGTTCGGCGCGATCATCGTGCTGTTCTTCCTGCCGTGGCTCGATACGTCGAAGGTTCGTTCGGCCGTCTATCGTCCGTGGTACAAGCTGTTCTTCTGGCTGTTCGTCGCCGATGCCATCCTGCTCGGTTGGCTGGGCTCGCAGCCGGCGGAAGGGATCTACACCACGGCTGCGCAGTTCGCGACATTGTTCTACTTCCTCTTCTTCCTCGTCGCCATGCCGGTGCTCGGCATAGTCGAGACACCGAGGCGCGTTCCCAATTCGATTACGGAAGCGGTTCTTGAAAAACAGGGCGGTAAAGTTGCCACCCCGGTTCAAGCTTGACCGGCGATAGAGGAAGAAAACGATGAAAAAACTTATTGTCGGCCTTCTGTCGCTCACGCTCATGGGCGGTCCGGCGAGCGTTGCTGCCTTTGCCGCGGAAACGAAGCCTGCCGCAGAAAGCGAGACGCCGCATTATCCGCTGAAGGAGCCGCGCGAACAGCATTGGTCCTTCTCCGGCCCGTTCGGCTATTACGACAAGGCGCAGCTGCAACGTGGCCTCAAGGTCTACACGGAAGTCTGTTCCGCCTGCCACTCGATGAAGCTGGTGGCCTACCGCACGCTGGGAGACCTCGGTTATTCTGAGGCGCAGGTGAAAACCTTCGCTGCCAACTACGAAGTGCAGGACGGGCCGAACCCTCAGGGTGAGATGTTTACCCGCAAGGCGGTTCCATCAGATCATTTCAACTCGCCGTTCCCGAACGACGAGGCTGCTGCTGCCTCCAACAACGGGGCCGTTCCGCCTGACATGTCGCTGCTTGCCAAGGCGCGCGAAATCGAACGCGGCTTCCCGCAGTTCATTTTCGATATCTTCACGCAGTATCAGGAAGGCGGCCCGGACTACATCTACTCGCTGCTGACCGGCTATGAAGATGCGCCGGCCGGTTTCAAGGTACCGCAGAACTCGCACTACAATCCGTATTTCGATGCGGCCGCGACCTTTGCGATGCCGAAGCCGCTTTCGGACGGGCAGGTGACCTATGACGACGGCTCGCCGCAGACGGTGGACCAGTATGCGCGCGACGTCGCTGCCTTCCTGATGTGGACATCCGAACCGCATCTGGAGGATCGCAAGCACCTCGGCTTCATGGTCATCGTGTTCCTGCTGATCTTCTCCGTGTTGATCTATCTCACCAAACGGTCCGTCTATGCCAAGGCCGGCGCTCACTGAGTATTGCGGTGAATCAACGAAAAGGCGGCCTGTCGGGGCCGCCTTTTTTATTGGTATAACGCCTGGGTATTGCTAGGGTGCGGCCGGCCCTATCTCAGCCTGAGAGTACATATTTCATGAACACTATCGCTTCGGAGCTCGCTGCCAGCATCCGCTCCATTCCGGATTATCCCAAGCCCGGCATCATCTTTCGCGACATCACGACGATGCTCGGCGATGCCAAGGCGTTTCGCCGCGCGGTCGATGCGCTCGTGCAGCCCTATGCCGGCACGAAGATCGACAAGATCGCTGGAATGGAAGCGCGCGGCTTTATCCTTGGGGGAGCGGTAGCGCATCAGTTGTCGGCCGGCTTCGTGCCGATCCGCAAGAAGGGCAAGCTGCCGCACGATATCGTCCGCATCGCCTACAGCCTGGAATATGGCGTCGACGAGATGGAGATGCACCGGGACGCCGTCAATCCCGGCGAGAGAGTGATCCTTGTCGACGACCTGATCGCGACCGGCGGCACGGCTGTCGGCGCCACGCAGTTGCTGCGCCAGATCGGCGCCGAAGTCGTCGCTGCCTGCTTCGTCATCGACCTGCCGGATCTCGGCGGCCGCAAGAAGCTCGAAGCGCTTGATGTGCCCGTTCATACGCTGGTGGAATTCGCCGGTCACTGAGCCGGGCTTGTTGGGCACGCCGGGCAGAATTGCCGGCAGCCCCGCTATTCCTTATTCAAATGCCAGCACAGTGCTTTCGAAGCGCAAGGCCGGCATGCCATGCTGGTTCGAGCCGTCACAGGCGAGCGTGTAGAGCGTCCAGCCGGGGCGCGAGGCCAAAGGGCGGCTGGCGAGCAGGGTGACGCCATAGGTGATGGTGTCGCCGGCAAAGACCGGGCGCAGCCATTGCAGCGTCTTGAAGCCGGGCGAGGGCCCGAGTTTGGGGGGAGTGTTCCCCTCCGCAATCAGCCTGATGGTCTCGCCCTTCCAGAAATCGACGAAGGTGCGCATCCACATCGAGCAACTGTGCCAGCCGGAGGCGCAAAGGCCGCCGAACAGCGTCCCTTTGGCCGCTTCGGCATCCATGTGGAAGATCTGCGGATCGAAGCGCGATGCGAAGCGGACAATGCTTTCGGGCGTGAAGGTATGGGTGCCGATCTCGACCCGTTCACCGATGGTATAGAGCTCGCTCATCTTCATGCCGACACCTCCGCGCCTGCGCGCATACGGATCATCGTCGAGTTTTCGCCGAGGCAGACGAGCTCGCGGCGCTGGTTCTCGACCTCGTGGCGGAATTTGACGATGCCGATGCCGGGGCGCGAGCGCATGGGACGTGCTTCCAGCACGATGGACCGGCCGGACAGGGTATCATCAGCCAGAACCGGCTTCTTCCAATCCATGAAGTCGATGCCCGGGGCACCTTGCGCATCGGCTTCGAGAAGATAGGAGTCGCACATCATGCGCATGAACATCGCCGCGGTATGCCAGCCTGAGGCTGCAAGGCCGCCAAGGATGCTGGTGCGGCCCGCTTCCTCATCCAGGTGCATCGGTTGCGGGTCGAATTCCCTGGCGAATTCGATAATTTCCACCGCCGTCACATGTTTTGGGCCGAGCGGAAATTCCTGCCCCGGCTGAAAATCCTCATATGCCAGTTTCGCCATATTCGTCACGAGCCTCCTCATTCCGTCCGTGCGCAATCGCATGCCGGGCAGGAAGCGCGCAAGTATTTTCGTAATAGCAGCGGATAACAGAGTGCTGTGAACGCATGCCGGTGCCCCGCAGCCCTTGATTGTGTGTCGGCGATGTGATGAGGCTGCATAACATCGTCACGCAGTAAGGACAGACATGAGCGATCTCAAGACCGCGCTGGAAGGCGCCGCCGGCGAGGGGATAATTTCCCCGGACCAGGCCATGCGGCTTTTGCCCTATCTGGCCGAGCGCAATATCGGCGCCCCCACCGTTCGGAACGGTCTTTCGCAGCCGCGCGACAATGATCTGACGAACCCGCTGGAGGACAGTGAAGCGCCGCGCTTCATTCGAGGCTTTCATGATGTCCTGATTACCATCGGCATCATCGTGCTGCTTGCCGGGCTATGGGGGCTTACGAGCTTCCTCGGGCCGCTGCCGGCGATTATCATCCTTGCCGAAATCCTGGTGCGCCGCCAGCGGCTGGCGCTTCCGGCAGTTGCGCTGACCATCGCGCTGGCGCAATGGATAATCACCGTCTCGGTGGTCTATCTCGGTCCGGCCGACGATGGCCGATCTATCATGGTGGACTGGATGGTGATGACGCTTCCGTTGCCGCCGCTCTTTGCCTTGTTTTATTGGCGCTACCGCGTGCCGTTGTCGCTGGCAATGCTGCTTTTTTCGCTGTTTGCGCTGTTGCTGGCGGCAGTCTTCTACATCATGGGGCTGGTGACGGGCGCGCCGAACGTGGTGCTTGCCTACCCGCTGCTGTCGATTTGCATCATGTTTGCGGCGGCACTCGGGACATTCGCGGTTGCGATGTATTTCGATCTCCGCGATCCCCAGCGCGTAACACGCCGCTCGGACGTTGCCTTCTGGCTGCATCTCGCGACCGCGCCTGCGCTGCTCTACACGGCGAACCTGCTGGCATTCATGCTTGAGTTCGGCAAGGACGGCGACATTTTCCCCAACATTGACACTGGCGGTTACACGCAGGCGGCGACCATCGTCGTCATCGTGGCGATCATGATGCTGATCGGCCTGATCATCGACAGGCGTGCTTTCGTCACAGCTGGTTTGCTTTCGCTCGGCGTGGCGATCGGCACTATTTTGCGGCAGAACAATGCCGGGCTCGACAAGGTGAGCTTCATCGTGCTGATGATCGTCGGGCTCATCGTACTGGTGATCGGCGTCGGCTGGCCGCATCTGCGCCGCGCCACGGTCCGGCTGCTGCCGGCATCTATACAAGAAAGATTGCCGGCGCTCAGGTAAGCGCCGGCAATCCCTTCATTCTTTAGGCGTTAAAGAGGAAGTTGAGGACATCGCCGTCCTGGACGACATATTCCTTGCCTTCGGAGCGCATCTTGCCTGCTTCCTTGGCGCCGACTTCGCCGTTGTAGGCGACGTAGTCGTCATAGGCGATGGTGCTGGCGCGGATGAAGCCGCGTTCGAAGTCTGAATGGATGACGCCGGCGGCCTGCGGGGCCTTTGTGCCGCGCTCGATCGTCCAGGCGCGCGTTTCCTTCGGGCCGACTGTGAAATAGGTAATGAGGTGCAACAGCTTGTAGCCGGCGCGGATCAGCCGGTCGAGGCCGGCTTCATCGAGGCCGAGAGCGGAGAGGAATTCCGTCGCTTCCTCTTCAGGCAGCTGGGCTACTTCCGCTTCGATAGCGGCGGAGATGATCACCACCTCGGAATTCTGTTCCTTCGCCATGGCTTCGACTGCAGCGGTGTGCTCGTTGCCGGTCACGGCATCCGCCTCGGCGACGTTGCAAACATAGAGCACCGGATGCGAGGTCAGAAGGTTCAGGCTCTTGAGGATGCGGAGCTCCTCCGCGTCGAGCTTCGATAGCAGCGTGCGGACCGGCTTGCCTTCGTTCAGCAGGCTGAGCGAGGCTTCCATGATCGGCAGCATCGCCATGGAATCCTTGTCCTTGCTGGTGGCGCGCTTTCGCATCTGTTCTGTGCGGCGCTCCAGGCTCTCGAGATCGGAGAGCATCAGCTCGGTCTCGATCGTCTCGGCGTCGGCGACCGGATTGATGCGGCCTTCGACATGGGTGATGTCGCTATCCTCGAAGCAGCGCAACACATGCACGATGGCATCGACTTCGCGGATGTTGGCGAGGAACTGGTTGCCGAGGCCTTCGCCCTTCGAGGCGCCGCGCACGAGACCGGCGATATCGACGAAGGAGATGCGCGTCGGGATCAGCTCCTTCGACTTGGCGATGTCGGCAAGCTTGCGCATGCGCGGATCGGGAACCGCGACTTCACCGGTGTTCGGCTCGATCGTGCAGAAGGGATAATTCGCCGCCTGCGCCGCCGCCGTCTTGGTCAGCGCGTTGAACAGAGTGGACTTGCCGACATTCGGCAGCCCGACGATACCGCATTTGAAACCCATGGCACCTTGTCCATATCTAGAAAATCTTTGCAGTGCGTATGGGGGAAGGGCCGTTGCGGGTCAAGTCTTGTGGGGAAAGCGAGCCGATTTTCTGCCGCAAGACGGGTTGAAGCCTTCAAAAGCTGCGGCGCCACATTGTCTCCGAGACACCGTCCGCCTTGAATGGCGTGGTGCGCTGCACTATAATGGCGCTATTAGCTCAAAGCCTTTTTCTCTGTCGTCAACGGTGATGCCGATGAGTGACAATGATGTTGTCCTTAAACCAAAGACCAAAACCAAGCTGAAGGTCGAGAGGCCGAAGCTTTACAAGATCATTCTCGTCAATGACGACTACACGCCGCGCGAGTTCGTCATCATGGTGCTGAAGGCCGTCTTCCGCATGAGCGAGGAGGCCGGCTATCGCGTCATGATGACGGCGCATAAGCTCGGCAGCTGCGTGGTGATGGTTTGCGCGCGGGATATCGCCGAGACGAAAGCCCAGGAGGCGATCGATCTGGCAAAAAGTGCCGATTTCCCGCTGATGTTCACCACCGAGCCGGAAGAATAAGGCTCCCTCGGAGCGTCAGACTGCAACGGGGCGGCGGATCTGGAAGCCGGTCTTGTCCTGCGCGAAACCACAATTGGCGTAGAAACGCAGTGTCGCCGGGTCTTTTGAGCCGGTCAGCAGCATGATCTTGTAGCAGTTCTTTTCCCAGGCTGCCCCTATGGCCCTTTCAATGAGCGCTCCGGCAAGGCCGTGTTGGCGATAATCGGCATGGGTTACGACATTCTCGATCAAGGCATAGGAGGAGGCGCCGCGTGTCAGGTTTGGAATTATCACCAGTGTCACTGAGGAAATTGCTTCGTCGCCGGCGAAGGCCGCGAAGATCGTCATGCCGGGATGGGTCAGGATTTCGGCGAAGCGGCTCTCCGCCAGATGAAGTTCCAGCTCTGGATCGGAGTTGAGGTGCCGATAGAGTGCCAGCAGGGTTCGGAGATCCCTGGCTGCTGCCGGCCGGATGACGATACTGTCGGCGTTTTCGGCTGCTGCTTCCGGCATTTCAATCGCCCTTCTTGCCGAACATCCTTTTCAGCATCTCCGCCATCGGGCCGGTTTCCGGTATCCTCGGCTGGTTGTGGTTGCGTGCTTGATGGATATGCGATTTGGCCGTGACTTTCTTTTCCGGCTTTGGCGCCTCTTCCTCGGCCTTGCCGCCCAGGGCGAGCGCGATCTTGTTCATCAGCTGCGAATCCTCGCCGCGCACCAGCATGTCGGCATTGTCGGCAAGCGTATCGAACAAAGGTTCCAGCCAGTCCCGGTCCACCTTGGCGAAATCGCCGAGAACGTGATTTTGCACGAGTTCCTTGGCGCCGGGATGACCGATGCCGAGACGGAGGCGCCGATATTCGCGGCCGGAATGGGCATCGATCGACTTGATGCCGTTGTGGCCGCCATGGCCGCCACCGGTCTTCAGGCGTGCCTTGCCGGCCGGCAGGTCGAGTTCGTCGTAGATCACCACCAGGTCGGACGGCTCGAGCTTATAAAAGCGCATGGCCTCGCCGACGGATTCGCCTGACAAGTTCATGAAGGTCTGCGGCTTGATGAGCAGCACTTTCTGGCCACCAAGCTCGCCTTCGGCAATCTCCGCCTTGAATTTCTTCGACCACGGCGAAAAGCTGTGGCGGCGATGGATCGCGTCCACGGCCATGAAGCCGATGTTGTGGCGGTTGCCCTGATATTTGGCGCCGGGATTGCCGAGGCCCGCGATGAGAAGCATGCGCTTCACCCCTTGGAAAATGCAGATGCCCTTCACGACAGGGAATTGACGGCAAAGTCAAGGCGGGATGCGGTCAGTCGCCGAGGCGCAGGCCGTACTTCAGGAAAATCCGCGTCTGCGTGCCGTCGGCGATCAGCGCATCGAGCGCAGTTTGCATTCTGCTCTGGAGATCGTCGGGGAAATCCTTCTGGCAGGCGATACCCATGGGTTGCTGGGAGAGGATCGTCACCTTCTCCACGGCATTGCCGTCCTTCTTCAGCTTATCGAAATAGAATTCCGAGATCGGCATCAGGTCGACGCGGTCGCTCATCAGTTTCTTCAGCGTCGCCCTGAAGTCGCTGCCCACATCGATACGCGGAAAATTGTTCCGGCGCAGTACACTCTCCGTATAGTCCTGGCGCCAGGTGCCGACGAGGTACGTCTTGGCTTCGTCGATCGTGGCGGCTGTAACCGTCGAGCCGCTGTGCTTGATCAGGATGTTGCGATCGATCAGCAACGGCTGCACCCATTTGAAGAGCTTGTCGCGCTCGTCGTTGTGCGCCGTGGCGAATACGCAGGTCAGAGGCTCCGTCAGCGCCTGGTTGTAGGCCCGGGCCCAGGGCATGATATCGATCGTGTAATCGACGCCGATGTCGGTCATGACCTTCTGTACCTGTTCGACGGTTGCTCCAATGGGGGTCTTGCCGTCGCGATAATTGAAGGGCGGATATTCTTCGGTCGTGAAATGGATGGTTTCAGCACGAGCAGGAGAAAGGACGGATAGCGAAGACAGGCTGATGGCGACCGTTAGCAGCAGTTTTCGCATACGGTTCCTCATCGCTATGACGCCTGCGCTACGGGGGAGAGCTGGTCGAATTGCGGGCCGGACAGCGTTTTCATCAGATTGTCCGGATGTTGCGGTCGATGGAAGAGATAGCCTTGCCCATAATCGATGCCCATGGTGCGCAGGGTCGCGCATTCCTCTTCGGTTTCCACACCCTCGGCAATGACCGTGCAGCTCATCTTGTGCGAGAGCGTCGTAATGCTTTCCACAAGCATGCGGCTCCTGGCGCTGACGTCCGAAGCGGTATCGTTGATGGCGCGGATGAAGGATTGATCGATCTTGATGATGTCGACGGGGAACCGATTGATATAGCTCAGCGAGGAATAACCCGTGCCGAAATCGTCGAGCGCGATGCGGCAGCCGTAGTTGCAGATCTCGTTGATGACCATGCGTGTTTCCGGATTGTCGTCCATGAGCACGGCCTCTGTGATTTCGATGACGATGCGTCGCGGGGAAATATCGTAGCGCGAAAGCAAGGCTGCGATGCGCACGGGCAGATCCGGCTCGAACTGCAAGGGTGAGAAATTGATCGCGATGTAGCTGTCCTGCATGCCGTCGAGCCGCGACAGCCGTGCGAAATGGGCGATCGCTTTTTCCATGATGCGATTGCCTATGCGTATGATGGAGCCTGTTTCTTCCGCAACCTCGATGATGCGGCCCGGAGGCAGGATGCCCTTCTGCGGATGATGCAATCGCATCAGCGCCTCGAAGCCGACAATCGAGCGATCATCGATATTGACGACCGGTTGCAGATAGGCTTCGAACCAGTCTTCGCTGAGACCGCTTTCGATGTAGCTCTCCAATTCAGCGCGGCGGCGGGAGTCATCGAGCATGCCGTTGTCGAAGATCTGCGCGCCGTTCTTGCCGTCGCGCTTCTTGGCATACATGGCGATATCGGATTTCAGCAGCAGTTCGGCCGCGTTGGCGGCCTGGCGCGGATAGATGGCGATGCCGATGCTGGCGCTGAGGCGGGCGTCGCCACAGAATGGCGCGTCGAAGACTTCGGCGATGCGAGCGGCCATGTCCATGGCTCTTGCTTCCGCATCTTCCGCCAGCAGCAGGATCGCAAATTCGTCGCCGCCGAGGCGAGCTGCGACATCGCCGGGCGTCAGTCGGGCCTGCAGGCGCGATACGAGTTCGCGCAGTGCCGCATCGCCGGCGGCGTGGCCCATATTGTCGTTGATCCACTTGAAACGGTCGAGGTCGATGAAGAGGCAGGCAAGCTCGCGATGGCGCAGGTCCGCCTCATTGATCTTGGCGTCGAGTGCGGTCTCGAAGCCTTGACGGTTCAAGAGGCCGGTCAGATGGTCGGTGATCGCCTGGCGCAAGTTCCGGTCTTCGGATTGCTTGAGTTCGGTGACGTCGGTCATGACGGACAGTGAGAGGCCGTCCTGGACTGCCGTCGTCTCGAGGATCAAGACGTCCATTTTGCGCCCGTCCTGGCAAAGGAATTTTACCGTGACGGCAAGGCGGGCGGCGCTATCGGGATGGCTGCGTTTGCGGTCGACATATTGCGAGCGCGAATCTGGCAGTACCAGACTGGCGAATTCCCGCCCCAACACCTCGGCACGATTATAGCCTGTCGCAGCGAGCCAGTAATCGCTGACGGCGGCGATGCAATCGTCCTTGTCGAGGGAGAAGAGCATGGCGGGCGTCAGATTATAAGTGTCGGTGGCGCGGCGATGAGCGTGCTTCAGCTCGGTTTCCTCGCGCTGAAGCTTGCTCTGCATGTCGTTGAAACTGCTGGCGAGCCGTCCCATTTCGTCATTCGATTGCCAATCGACATGATGGCGCGAGCCGAGCCGCCGCGTCGCCTCGACGGCGTGCGTCAGCCGCATCAATGGCTGGATGACGAAGATGCGGTTGCCGATCAGCGCCGCGCCGAAGACCGTAAGCACGGCGAAGATGAAGATGGAGATGAAGACGATCTCCTCGTTCTTCAAACCATCGAAGAGCCCAAGCTGAGGATAGTAGACCGTGATGGTGCCAAGCTTCTTTGCGCCATCGACGCCGTTATAGACGATCGAACGGGAAACCGACTCCAGATTGCCCTTGTAGGATTTAGGGATTGTCGATTGCGTGACGTCGAGCTGGCCAGAGAGGTCGCGGACATTGACCCTGACGATGGCGCCTTCGGCGACCGTCGTCGCACTGATCTGGGTGACGCTGTCTTCGTCGAGATCCCACAGAGGTTTGGCCAGGGCCTGGGCATTGGCAACGAGCAGTACGGTTATATGATCCTTGATTTCCTTTTCGGCGCGCTCTGACGACAGGAAAAGGAATAGAATAAAGAGCGGCGCTACGAAAATCAGCAGCGCTCCGCAGACGATCGCGAAAAACCTGTTTTCGACCGAATGGCTCATAGTCCCGATAGCTCCCCAGTCATAGGCCGGCGAATCTTGGGATACCGTTCCCTACAACTCTTTCGCGTAAGGTTCCATGAATGTGTTAAATGTTGTTGAAATTCCGGGGTTAAAGAATATCAATCAAAGTATAGATTCAAGAAATCTTTATTTTTACTTGTTCTAATATTAGTGATTGCATATGAAAAACCCGCCATCCCCATAAGGGAGGCGGGTCTGGATGCTTGGCAATGAAGACGCCAAAATCAGGCGGTGGTTTCCTCGCCGCCTTCTTCCTCTTCCGCAAGACCGGCTGCCGGGGCAACGATCGTTGCGATCGTGAAGTCGCGGTCGCTGATCACCGGGGTGACCTTCTTCGGCAGCGTCACATTCGAGATGTGGATGCTGTCGCCGCTCTTCAGGCCGCTGAGGTCAACGGTGAAGAATTCCGGGATCGCGTCGGCCGGGCAATGAACTTCAACTTCGTGACGAACGATGTTGAGAACGCCGCCAGCCTTGAGGCCCGGGGACTTTTCGTGGTTGACGAAGTGAACCGGGATTTCAACGGTGACTTCGGTGTTGCCGGAAACGCGCAGGAAATCGACGTGAACCGTGAAGTCACGGACCGGATCGAGCTGGTAGTCCTTCGGCAGAACCTTGATCTTCTTGCCGCCGACGTCGATCGTTGCGATCGTCGTGAGAAAACCGCCGGCGTGGATGCGCTTCGTCACCTCATTGGTGTTGAGAGCGATAGAAATGGGGGCCTGCTTGTCACCATAGATGACAGCGGGAATCAAACCGTTGCGGCGAAGTTCACGGGCGGACCCCTTACCAACCCGTTCGCGCGCCTCGGCCTTGAGCTCGTAGCTTTCGTGGCTCATGGCTATTCCTTTCGAGGTTATTTGGAGAGTTCATCCGGTCGGTCATCGCCGTATCGGTTGAACTGGAGGAGGGCATGCCCTGCCTCATCCGCGTTGCCTCCAAGGGTGTCTACGCGGACGCGTGGCGTATAATACAAAGTGGCCGAAGGCGCAAGCACCTCCGGAATGCGAAGGTCTGTGATGACATTGCAACTCTTGCGCACGAGGCTGCGACGCCATTTCTATCAACGACTTGACATATACCCTCAGCCCCTTCAACAGTCGAACTCAATCGATCAGGGTCAAAAGGAGAGGTCGGGCATGCGCTCCAGGGCTATCGCCGCTGCGGTTATTTCCATGGGTCTTGCCGGCGCATCACAGGCGGCCGACATCAACGAGCAAGGCGCCAAGGACCTTCGCAACATACTGGCGCATTCTCTTTCAAACGATCTTGCCCGAAGCGATTTCGTCTCGGTGAAGCCAGCGGGTGATCAGTATGAGATTACCTATGACCTTGCAAAGTTCTTCGACAAAATCAATTCCAGCGCGTTTTCCGTCACGGGTTTCAAGCCGCTTTCTTTGTTCGCGCAGCCGGTCGATCAGGGCAAATGGCATTTGAAGGGCGATAACAGCCTCGATATTTCCCTGCATTCGCCGGTGTCCGACATCGCTTATTCCGTTGCCTCCACCTCTTTCGACGGCATTTTCGATCCTACGATCGAGATGATGCGGTCGATGGGCATCAAGAGCAGCGGCGTGAAATTCTCCAGTGTCGGCAGCGGGCCAAGGAGCGGGCGCAAGATCGACGCCACCATCGATAGCGCCTCTTTCGCGCATACGGTGACAGACAGCACCGAGGCAGGCAAGGTCGATCTGCAATTGCAGGGCACGCTGCAGCGATTCAGCGAACAGTTCACGGGGCGGCCGCATGGTTCACCCGTCAACTTCAGTGTCGAGAGCGTCAATACGAACGTTACCGCGACCAGCTTGCCAGTGAAGGAGCTGCGTGCACTCATTCGCTTCTTCGTTCAACACGTCAAGGCGAAGCAGCTCTCGGAAAGCGGCAGCGAGAAGTTCGAGCAGCTGGTGCGCCGCGCCCTGCCGGTTTTCGGTTCGTTCAACAAGACTGTGACGTTGAACAATGTCCTGGTGGCGACGGATAAGGGCAAGGTCGGCGTCAAGCGTGTCGACTATAATTTCAAGATGGATGGCCTGACAAAGGCGTCCAATGTCAATTTCGAGCTGCGGGCAGAGCATTTCACGCCTGATGCGGACCTCATCCCGGCGGCTTATTCGCCTTTCCTGCCCGAGACATTGGACGTTCAGCTCGGTGTGCCCAACATCAACTTCGCCGGCCTCATCGACACGGCTCTAGGGGCGGTCGCCACGCGGGCGACGCCGGTTTCCGGTGAAGCGCTGAAGCGCACGATGTTCCCGAGCGGATACGGTACGCTCGAATTTCCGAAGATAAGCGCTACCTCCAGTGTCTACGACGTCGAGGTTTCCGGCGCGGTGAAGGCCTCGACCAAGGCCCATTCCGACTATTCGTTGCAGGCAACGATCCTGGCGCGCGATTTCGACAAGACTGTTACAGCCATTCAGGAGGCCGCCAAGACGGAGCCTCGGCTGAACAATGTCTCCTTCAGCCTGCTCGCCGCCAAGGGGTTTGCAAAAACCGATCCGGACGGTCGCCTACGCTGGGACGTCACGATGGATGAAGATCGGACAGTTACGGTCAACGGACAGGTGATGAAGAAGCCCTGAGGCACGGGGCGAACCAAGCTTCTTGGGCATTTTCGGACTTTCATATTGTTTTTCCATCATATTTGGGGGTGAATTATGCGTTTTAAAGCGGTTGCCGCGGCGGCTGTTCTCGCCGCCGGCGTGGCCGGCATTGTCCAGGCGGCAGATGTCAGCGAGCAGGGTGCCAAGGATCTACTCGGCAATCTGACCTATTTCCTGCCCGATGATATCGCCGGGAGCGGCGGCATCTCGGTGAAGCCGGTCAGTGCTCATTATGAGGTCACCTATGACCTGCAGAAGCTTTTCGACAAGCTGAACGTGACCGGTTTCGATATCAGCGGCTTGAAGCCGTTGGCGCTGCTTGCGACGCCGCTGGATAGCGGCCTCTGGAACATTGAAGGCAACAACGCCTTTGACGTGACGGCGCGCTCGAAGCCGGGCACCGGTCCCGACACCGAATTTCGTTATGCGCTGGCCTCCTCGAATTTCAAGGGTGTGTTCGATCCTGCGCTTCACTATCTGCGCTCGATGGATATGAAGGGCAGCGGCATCACCTTCGCCACCAAGACCAGCGACAATGGCGTCCAGAAGAACGACGCCACGATCGACAGTATCGGCTATACCCTGTCCTCGTCGGACAGTGGCGAGCCTGGCAGACTCGATATCAAGATGAGCGGCGGCCTGCAGTCGCTCTACAACAAGATCTCGTCCGACAGCACGGCGCTTGGCGAAATCAAGGTCGCGGCAATCGATTTCAATGCCAGCGCGACCAAGCTGCCGTTGAAGGCGGTGAATTCCGTGCTGCATTTCGTCTCGGAACACAAGGACCAGAAGACCCTCTCAGACACCGACAGCCTGGCGCTGAAGGCCCTGCTGATGGACGCGATGCCGATCGTCGGTTCGTTCGACGAGTCGGTCGCCATCAAGGACATTGCCGTCACGACGCCACTCGGTGATGGCGGACTGCAGAAGCTCGGCTATTTCTTCAAGGTGGCGGGGCCGACCAATGCGATGAACGCAGATTTCGGGATGAGTGCCGAAAAGCTCACCCTTGCCTCGGGTCTGATGCCTGAAGACTATGTCGCCTTCATTCCCGATGCCGCCGATATCCAGTTGCAGGTGCCGAACCTGAACTTCTCCGCTCTGATGGACGTCTTGCAGCAGACCGATTTCAAGGTTCCGGATAACAATACGGCCATGGACGTCAAGCTGCAGCAAGCCATGTTCCCGGATGGGACGATGACCATCAACTTTCCGAAAATCAGCGCCGTCTCGGGTCTTTACGATGTCGAGGCCTCCGGCAGCATGCGCGGCTGGCTGAACGAGAAGGACCGCGTGTCCATGAAGATGACGGTGCTCGCCCGCGATCTCGACAAGACGATCGCCGCGGTCCAGGAGGCCGCCAAGACGAAGACCGATCTCGCTCAGCTTTCCTTCGGCCTGATGATGGCCAAGGGCTTCGCCAAGACGGATGCGGACGGGCGTTCGCGCTGGGAGATCGATCTTTCCGACGACGGCGGTGTGAAGGTCAACGGCCAGGTTATCAAGTAAATCAATCTGAAGTCAGAATGCGATCATGTTTGTTCTAAGGCCGCTCGGCCAGCGTTCGATCTCTCTCCTGTGGGCCGGTCAGGTGCTGGCGGCCACAGGTTCGGAATTCTACATGGTCGCAGTCGTCTGGATCGCGGCGGACTTCATCGGCAGGAATGCGGGATACGTTTCCGCGTTGCAGTCCGGCGCGCTTCTGGTCGGCAGTCTCTTCGGCGGCATTGTCACGGATCGTTGGCGTCACAGCACCACGATGATCGCAGCCGATCTCGTGCGTGCAGCTCTGTTGCTGACTTTGTCGCTTGCCGGCCTTCTGCATCTGATGAGCCTGCCGCTGCTGATGGTACTTGCCGGATGCATTGCATTGCTGACCTCGACATTCGACCCGTCGCTGCAGGCGACCCTGCCGACGATTGCCGTCGATCCTGATGTTCGGCATGCAACCAATGGCCTGTTCGATGCCACACGGCGCATGGCGCGCATTCTCGGTCCGAGCTTGATCGCGCTCGTGAACGGCTTCCTGCCGAAGTCGCAGTTTTTCACTGTCACTGCAGCTACCTTCTTGCTGTCGGCGCTCGCCGTCTGGCTCGCGGTCGCGAAATTCCCGGCTGCGCCGAGGCGTCGCGATTTTTCGGGAACGGCTGCCGTGATAGATGGTGTCCTTGGCGGATGGCGGGTGGCCCGGGGTCATGCGGCGATCCTCTATGGCTTATTCACCAACCTGATGGGGAACATCGCCTGGGCAATGGGAATTCTGCTCGGGATGATCTTGCATCTGCGCGAAACCAGCGCCGATCCTCTGACGGATTACGGCTTGATGATGACGGCTTACGGTGTCGGTAACCTGACGACCAATCTCATTCTCAGCAGCATCAAGCCCCGCCGGCCTGTTGTCTGGATTATCGTGGCAAAGCTCATTTTCGGGGCAGGGGTATTCCTGCTGCCGCTAATGCATGACAGGATGTGGCTGATGATCGTCGCGTGCTTCGCGGCAATCAATGGTCCTTTTGAAAACCTCGCCATGCTGTACCTGATGCAGACGCGCAGTGAACCGCATCGCCTGGCACAGGTCTATCGTCTGCTGATGTGCGCTATTTTCACGGGCTTGTTTGTGGCTTACCTCATGTCGCCGAGCCTGTTTGCCTGGTTTGGCATCGGGCCTTCGATCATGGGTGCGGGGGCGGCTGTGTTCGCCTCGGGTCTTGTCGGGATCGGCTTGCTGGCATGGAGGCAGACACACCCGTCCGCAGCGAAGACCGCCTGAGAATGCTTGTCGGCCTCAGTCGAACAGGCTCGAGACCGATTCTTCCTGGCTGGTGCGGTTGATGGCTTCGCCGATGAGGCTGGCCGTGCTGATGACGCGGATATTGGGCGCCGATTGCACTGCTGTCGTCGGCTGAATGGAATCGGTGATCACCAGTTCCTTCAGCTTCGAGTTTACAACACGGGTCACGGCACCGCCCGAGAGGACGCCATGCGTGATGTAGGCAGTGACGCTTGCCGCGCCTTGTGCGAGTAGGGCATCGGCCGCGTTGCAGAGCGTGCCGCCGGAATCGACGATATCGTCAATCAGCAGGCAGTCTTTTCCTTCCACTTCGCCGATGATGTTCATCACTTCGGATTCGCCCGGGCGGTCGCGGCGCTTATCCACGATCGCCAGCAGACAGTCGAGACGTTTGGCAAGAGCGCGGGCGCGCACGACGCCGCCGACGTCGGGCGAGACAACCATGACGTTGCTGATGTCGTAATTGGCCTTGATGTCGCGGGTCAGCACCGGAATCGCATAGAGATTGTCGGTCGGGATATCGAAGAATCCCTGAATCTGGCCCGCGTGCAGGTCGAGCGTGAGAACACGGTCGGCGCCAGCCTCGGTGATCAGATTGGCCACCAGCTTGGCCGAGATCGGCGTGCGCCCAGAGGCGCGGCGATCCTGGCGGGCATAGCCGAAATACGGGATGACTGCGGTTATGCGCCGCGCCGACGAACGGCGCATCGCATCGATCATGATCAGCAGTTCCATCAGGTGATCGTTGGTCGGAAACGACGTCGGCTGTACGAGGAAGACATCCTCGCCGCGCACGTTTTCCTGGATCTCTACGAAAATCTCTTGGTCGGCGAACCGGCGGACGCTAGCCCTTCCCAAGGGAACATTGAGATAATTGCAGATCGCTTCGGCAAGGTGCCTGTTCGAATTGCCTGCGAAAACCTTCATCTTGGCCCGCCTGTTACCAACCTGATAGCCGCGCTTTTAACCGCCTTGCACTCGAATGCAAGGGGGAGACGCGCGATACCTTTCATATTTCTGAAAAGCTTGTGGCTATCCACCGCTGGAATTGCGCCAGGAATTGAATTCCGACATGGTTTTGGAGGCGATTTTCTGCATGACGGCCGGCGGAACGGCCGTCCACGGGTCGCCGCGCTTCAGCGGCGCGCTTTCCGCGCCCTGGATTCGGTGCAGGCGGTTGCCGTTGTTATCCAGCACATCCCAGACATAGGTCACGGAAATTTGCGGGCCGTCCTCGAAGGCGGAGAGGTAGCCCTTCAAAACATAGCTGGCGCTGGCGTCGCTGGAACTCTTGATCGTCAGGCCGAGCGAGCGGGCATCCGCACCGAGTTGACGCGATAGCGGGGTGACGGCGTCGACGGGCGCGCCGATGATCGGCAGAAAGCGAATGCTGTTGCCGCCGGGGGCGGCAGCGGGCGGCAGCGACGCCTGTTGCTGTTGTTCCGGCTGTTGATCGTCGGCGGCTTGCCGCTGCCGTTTCGGTTGCTGTTGCGGATCTTCCGAAAGGCGCCGGTCGGCCTCGCTCTGCTCGTCGGTTTGCGAGGTCTGCGTATCGGCCGGGGCGATGGAAGCGGTGCGGCCGTCATCAAGCGGGCGCGAGGCATAGGGATTGGTGCCGTTCGACCGCAGCGCCGATGCCTGGTCGTCAAGCGAACCGCCGCCATAGCTTTGCGGCTGATATGCTTGCTGAGAAGTCTGCTGCTGGTAGCCGTAGCTCTCTTGTGTTCCCGGATAGCTTTGGCGACGCTGGGGTGCTGTGGCCATCCGCTCGACATCCCGCTGGGTGACCGGGTTGGAGCCGACATCGCCGATCGCCTCGGGTGGCGTCAGGGCGTCCGTGGTGTTGCAGGCGGAGAGCGCGAGGCAGAAGCCGGCGACAGTCAACATTGTCCTGACCAGTCCCATTGCGCGATCCTTTCCTCGACGGTCTCTCCGTTCAGGATCGCTATCTTACGCCGCTAACGGTTAAGAAATTCGAGCGGGTGACGGGATAGGGCTTTCGGGGCTTGCGACGTCGTCAGATATGTCTGTCCGAGGGTCATGGCGGTACCGCTGTCGGAGTCCATGATGATCATATGCACGAAGAGCGACATATTCTCCTCGATCTCCTGCGGATTGCCGATGTGGAACATCTCGTGCTCCATCCAGGACGGAGAAAAGCGGGCGCCGAGCGAATAACCGCAGGCATTCAGCCGGTGGCGCGAAAGCCCGCGTTCGTCCATGATCTTGGCGTGCATGTCGAAAACATCGCCGAAGCTGTGGCCAGGCGTCAGGATGGTTTCGATCGCCTGCAGTGTCTCCAGGCAGGCGCTATAGAGCTCTCGGTGGCGATGACTGGGATTGCCGATGACGACGGTACGCATCATGGCGGCATGGTAGTGAGCGTCGACGCCGGCCCATTCGAGAGTCAGTTGGTCGTCTGCGTCGAGCTTGCGACGGCCGGCCTTGTAGCGGCAGAGCAGGGCCTCGGCGCCGGAGCCGATAATGAATTCGTTGGCTGGATAGTCGCCTCCGCCGGAAAAGACGGCGCCCTGCATGGCGGCGAGGATATCGGCCTCATCCGCACCGGGCTTGATCAGCGCCAGGGCGGCGTCCAGGGCATCGTCGGCGAGAGCGGCGGCGCGCTCGACATGGCCGATCTCCGCCGGGCTCTTGATCAGGCGCAATCGGCTGACGAGATAGGAGGCATCAACGATCTGGCCAAAACTGGCAAGCTGTTGGTCAAGCAGGCGGGCGATGCGGCCGGTCATGCCATGCGTATCGTATTCGATGCCGATGCGGGCACCGAGAAGGTCGAGATCAACAAGCAATTCCTTGAGATCGAGCGTCGGATCGGCATTGACGCGATCGACCCAGATACGGATATCGGAAATGACCGAAGTGAGTTGCGCCTGACGAAGGTCGGCGGAGCGCGTCAGGAGCGTCATCGATCCGTCCGCCTTGACCACCAGGGTCTGAAAGAAGCAATAGCCGAAGGTATCGTAGCCCGTCAGCCAATACATGCTCTCCTGCGCGAAGAGCAGCATGGCGTCGAGCTTTTCCTCCTGCATCTTGGCGAGCAGTCGAGCCAAGCGTGCACCAAATTCGCTGCGTTCGAAATGCAAGGCCATATCAAGCTGCCTCCCCGATGGCGATGGCGGAAATCTGCCGGCCGTAATCCGGCTCCTTCGCATGTGTGGTGCGGCGATAGGAGAAAAAGCGGTCTGGATCCGGATAGGTGCAGAGATTCAGGCTTTCAGCTGTCACGCCTGCCTTTCGCAGGCGATCGACAGTCAGGGCCGGCAGGTCGAACATCGCGTGGCCGGCCCGTTCAGACGACGTGAAATATCTGGCGTAGCCCGGGTCGTGGGCCAGGAACCGATCGACGAATTCCGGGCCGACCTCGTAGCTTGCCTGGCTGATGGAGGGGCCGAGGCAGGCAATGATCGCCTCACGCCTTGCGCCGAGCGCCACCATCGCGTCGATGGTGTTTTCCAGCACGCCGGTCAGCGCTCCCTTCCAGCCTGCATGGGCGGCGCCGATGATCCGATTTTCGGGATCGGCGAAGAGGATGGGGCCACAATCGGCGGCAAGAACGCCAAGCACGATGCCTGGTGTTGCCGTCACCATCGCGTCAGCTTCAGGCCGACTGCCGTCATAACGCCCGTCGATGGTGACGACATCGGGGGAATGAATCTGGTGCACGGTGGCGAGCCGCTCAAGCGAAAGACCGAACCAATGGGCGACGCGGCGGCGGTTTTCCTGCACATGCTCACGATTGTCGTTCGAGCCGAGGCCGACGTTCAAGCCGCGATAGAGGCCTTCTGAAATGCCGCCGGCGCGGGTGAAATAGCCATGGCGGATGCCGGCAGCCTCGGCGGCACTCAGCAGCGTGCTTGCAATTGGTGTCGGCAACACAGCGTTCCTTGATATTCGGTTTGGCTTGTCGTGCGATGAGTAACGCAGCCGCGGCGAAGCAGTTCGATCTGGCCGGGATGTTGACCCAGCGCGGCGCGGGCTGTCAATCCGCAGGATCGACGGTCACGGTTCAGGTGACAGGACGAAAGGGCAGGAGGTCGATCGCCGGACTGGAAACCGCAAGCACCTTGAAAAGCTCTCCCATCCTGCCTTCTCCGGCTCCGGCCAGCCTCTCCACGGCGACGCGGATACTCTCCTGAGTTGCGACATCGCGATCGCGTCCGAGAGCCGCTGCTCGTTCCATCAATCCGAGCCCGATCAAGAAATCGCCCTGGTGGCAACATCCGTTGATGTGCATGCCGGAGGCGAGCGCCGTCTGCGCCAGATGCTGAAAATCGACATGGCTGGTAAGGTCGGCTTCGCCGGGATGTTCCAGCGGTGGATCGTATTCATGCATGCGCACGGCCTGCAGCGTGTCGCCAAAACCCGTCGTCATGTGGCCGTAATCGATAGCGAGAGCCGTGCCGCCATGGGTGGCCAGCCTGTCGCAGATTGTCGTCATGACGGCCTGGCGGGCTGGCGCGAGCTCGAAAATCGTACCGATCGGCGGAAGTCCGCCCTCCGGAAGAAGCGCCGGATCAAGGGTGGCGACGCCGGTGGTGAAGGTCAGTTCGTCGTCGACATCGAGGCCCACCGCGCGCTCGCGAAAACCGCTGGCGGTGCGAACGAACTGACGGATGGGGATGGCATCGAAGAGTTCGTTGGCGGCAAGCAGGGTAAAACCATCAGGCACTTCGCCGAAATCCGTATGCCACGAGACTTTTGAGCCATAAGGCTCCAGGGTCTGTTGCTGAAATCCCTGCAAACGCTCGCTGGTCTCGACCAGATGGACCGTCACGACGTCATAGAGCGGCGGCGCCAGCTTGCTGATGACACGCAGCATGTCTGACATCATCGTGCCGCGGCCAGGGCCGATTTCGACGAGACGCACATCGGCCGGCGTTCCGTGGCGCTGCCACGCATGCACCATGAAGACGCCGATCATCTCGCCGAAGAGCTGGCTGATCTCAGGTGCGGTGACGAAGTCGCCGGATTGGCCGAAGGGTTCGCGCGTTTTGTAATAGCCATGCGTCGGATCGGCGAGACACAGCGAAAAATAGTCCGTGATGCTCAGTGGCCCATTCGTGCGGATAATGGCTTTGATCTTTTCACCGAGCGCCGTCGTCATTCTCTGCTTTCGCTAGTGTACTGCCTTGAAAAGCGGGGGCTTTTGAAAGGGTCATGCGATATTAATCTTCAGCTCAGGCCGTCTGCCTGGTTGCTGCCTGCCGGGCGCGGACAACTGCCCACAGACCGATAGCAACCATCGGCAGAGACAGTACCATGCCCATCGTCAACCAGTTCGTGCCGAGAAGATAGCCGAGCTGCTCATCAGGCTGACGGAAGAATTCGACAAAAATACGCGATAAAGCGTAGCCGATCACAAAAATACCGCTGACCGTACCGGGTTTCTTCAGCGCCAGAGCCCAACGCGTGAGAATGAAGAGAACGAGAAAGAGTATGATGCCTTCGATACCCGCCTCGTAAAGCTGGCTCGGATGGCGCGGATCGGGACCTGCGGGGCAGATGCCATTGTGTGCGGCGATCACGTGCGGGCTGCAGAATACCATCGCCCAGGGGACGTCCGCGGCCCGGCCCCAGAGCTCGCCATTGATGAAATTGGCGATGCGACCAAAGAAGAGGCCGAGAGGCGCGACGGCGGCAACGATATCGAACAGGCTCCATACCGGGACCTTGTTGCGTTTTGCGAACAAAATCATGGCGATGGTCGTGCCGATCAATCCACCATGGAAAGACATGCCGCCATTCCAGACTTCAATCGCGCGGATCGGATTGGCGAGCACCGGATCGAGATCGTAGAACAGGATATAGCCGATGCGGCCGCCGAGAACGATGCCGAACGCCACCCAGAGGATGAAATCATCCAGATGCTGGCGCGTCATCGGCGCGGTGTCGTTCAGCCAGAGCTTGCCGTTGTCGACCAGGCGCCTTGCATAGAACCAGCCGAGCAGGATGCCCGCCACATAGGCCAGGCCGTACCAGTGAATCGACAGCGGGCCTAAAGAAACGGCGACCGGATCGATATCCGGAAACGGCAGGATGGCGGCGAGATTGGCGGATGTCAGCAAGATCGTCAGGCCCGTTGTCGCATGATTCCCAAAAGGCATTGCGCCATTTCGGGACAAGAGCATGCTAAATCCAAATGTGCGCGGAACATGGCGCTCGCTATCGAAACGGTCAAGTCGATTATTGCTGTGTCCTTTATCGCAGGTCCGGTTGTCCCGTTCTATCTCAATTTGCTTGCATCGGACCCTTGGAAATCCTACCTCAACACTACTTGGCCCCTTATCGATGCCTGTCCGTTTTCGGGGCCGACGGCCGCAAGGAGATTGTTATGAGCACTGGACCGAACCGTATCTTGGATGAATTCGCCAAGCTGATGACCGATGCCGCCGGTGCTGCCCAGGGCGTGCGCCGGGAGATCGAGACTGCTTTCAATGCGCATGCCGAGCGTTGGCTGAATAGCCTGGACATCGTCAAGCGCGAGGAATTCGAGGCCGTTCGCGAGATGGCGATCAAGGCGCGCGACGAAAACGAAGCGTTGCTTGCGAGAATCGAAGCGCTCGAGGCAAAGCTGGCCTCCAAGAGCAAATAAGCACACCCTTTCGCTGTTGACCGGCGCGGCACCCGTTTGCCGCGCTTTTTTCTCTGAAAATATTCAGCTGTTTTTCCACCTGTGGACATAGGCAAAAAAGCCAATCGTCAGAGTCGGTTATGACTCCCTTCTGAATAGACGCCGGAAGAGCTGTCCACAGTGCCGTTTCCAAAATCGATCCTCAGGGGCTGGCTTGCCGGGCATGCCGCTATACACTGATTTTAAATGATGATTCGAAACGGACTTGGTAAGCTCCGGGCAGGATGGATGCGTTAGTCTCGTAGCCGTTCAACATCATCCCGAGGATGTCTCCGGAGTAAAACTGTTTGCGTTCTTTTGGTGTTCGAACACGAAAAAACTGCATTCGTTCCGGTCAAGAAGGTGCTGCATGAGCCTTATGGAAATGGAAGTCGAACGACAGTCGAATCCGGTCGATATGATCGAGTTCGTGGCCGCCAACAACGATTGGTCGTTCGAACGGTCCGGCGAGGACGAACTCGCTATGACCGTCGAAGGGAAATGGACCGATTACCACGTCTCCTTCTCCTGGATGGAGGAATTCGAGGCGCTGCATATCGCCTGTGCTTTCGACGTCAAGGTTTCGGAGCCGCGCGTCAACGAGGTGATCAAGCTGCTTTCCTGCATCAACGGGCAGGTGTTGATGGGGCACTTCGACCTCTGGCGCCAGGAAGATATCGTAATTTTCCGCCAGTCGCTCTTGCTGTCCGGCGGTGCGGAGCCCACGAACCGACAAGTGGAAGTGCTGCTTTCCAACGCGCTTGACACTTGCGAGGCATACTATCAGGCTTTCCAGTTCGTGGTGTGGTCCGGTCTTGAAGCCAACCGCGCCATGGAAGCTGTGCTTTTCGAAACGGTAGGCGAAGCGTGATATGACAGGTCAACAGTCCGCCAGTGCTTTTGCATCCACAGGGCCGATCGTGTTGATCGGGGCCGGCAATATGGGCGGCGCGCTGTTGACGGGATGGCTGAAGAATGGCGTGCCGGGATCTTCGGTGATCGTCGTCGATCCCAATCCATCCGAGCCGATGCGGAAGATGATTGCGGATGCGGGAGCCAGCCATGTCATCGGCATTCCCGCCGGTGTGACTGCGGGCGTGCTGTTCGTTGCCGTCAAACCTCAGGTCATGGATGCTGTGCTGCCGCCGCTGAAGGCGGCGGTGGGAACAGATACGGTCGTCGTGTCGATCGCGGCCGGCAAGACGCTTGCCTCGCTCGAGAAGCATCTGGGCGAGGCGGCGATGGTGCGGGCCATGCCCAACACGCCTGCCATGGTCGGGCGTGGAGTGACCGGCGCCTTCGCGAATGCCAGGGTAGGCGAACGGCAAAGGCAGCTGGTTCAGAATCTCCTGAAAGTATCCGGTCCGGTCGAGTGGGTGCCGGGCGAAGCCGATATCGATTCGGTGACTGCGGTCTCGGGCAGCGGGCCTGCCTATGTTTTCTATCTCGTCGAATGCATGGCGGAAGCGGGCCGGAAACTCGGTCTGCAGGCGGACCTCGCCATGCGGCTTGCACGGGAAACTGTCGCGGGGGCTGGTGAGCTATTGCATCAGTCCCCCGACGACGCTTCGCGTCTGCGGCAGAACGTGACATCTCCGGGCGGGACGACCGCCGCGGCGCTGGGTGTTTTGATGGCGGAGGACGGCATGCAGCCCTTGTTCGATGCGGCGCTGGAAGCGGCACGCAAGCGGGCGCAGGAGCTGGCCGGTTAAATTTTCGATGAAAAGGGCAGAGGCATGACGGAAGAGATCACCTATGGCGATTTCGAGCGGGTGGATATCCGCGTCGGGACGATCATCGAGGCGGAGACCTTTCCGGAAGCGCGCAAGCCGGCATACAAGCTGCGGATCGACTTCGGGCCGGAGATCGGCATCAAGCGCTCCTCCGCGCAGATCACGGTGCACTACACGCCGGAAACCCTAATCGGCCGGCAGGTGCTTGCCGTCGTCAATTTTCCGCCGCGCCAGATCGGCCCGGTGCGCTCGGAGGTTCTGACGCTCGGGTTCGAGGATGAGTCCGGTGCGATCGTTCTTGCGGCGGTGACTCACGCGGTGCCGAACGGCAAAAAGATGATGTGAGCCAGGTTTCTTCTTCGTGCAGAGAAGAGATGGTTCAGTGAATATCCCTTGATAGCGGATCATTCAGGCTGAAATCGAGGAACTCTGCCTCGAAGCCTTCGCGCTGCGGCGAGCAGAAGGCGGGGCCGATCGATACCTCCTCCAGCGTCGGATCGAACCAGGCAAGTCTTGCCATGCGCCATTCGTTCATCCGGTCGGTGCGATACTGGGTGAAGAGAGCGTCGCCGTTGCGCGTCACCCGCGCAGACATGGCATCGAATTCGTGGTCCAGCCGAAAGGCGGACCAGTCGGAGTTGCCATTGGTGACGACGACGCTGAAATGCTTGGCGCCGTCGGTATATTCGATTCCGCATTTCATCCAGTGTCTGGCGTCATGGCGGATCATCAGGCCTGCCTGATCGTAAAGTTCGCGGTAGTGTCCGACGAAGGTCACTTCGGCGGTGAAGTCGCCACGGCGGGATGCGCCGAGAAAGTGGCCGTCGTCGCGATGGAAGCCATAATAGGTTTCCTGCCAGAAGTCGGTCTTGTTTCCTGAGCGTACGAACAGCCGCCCCTGGTTCACTTCCCACATGGGCGGCGCATTCAGCCAGTGCATGTTGTCGATGTCGATCGGCATGCGATGCCTCCCTCAGGCTGGAATGCGGATGGTGGCGCGCAGGCCGCCGAGCGGACTATCGCCAAGCGTGACGTTGCCGCCGTGACTGCGGGCAATATCGCGGGCGATGGCAAGGCCGAGGCCGGTGCCGGATTTGTCGAGATTGCGTGCCTCGTCCAGCCGGAAGAAGGGTTTGAAGACATCCTCGCGGGCACCGGCTGGAATGCCGGGGCCATCATCATCGAAGATGATCGTCAGCCACTTGGCGCTGTGCTTGGCCTCGACGCGCAGGCTCTTGGCGTAACGGCGCGCATTGGTGGCAAGATTCGTTACTAGGCGGTTAAAGGCATTCGGACGAACCGAAATCTGGTTGTCTCCTTCGATCGAGAAATCCATGGACTTGCCATGCAAGGAAAAGTCCTGCTGGATCTTCTCGAGAATGTCGCTGAGCTTGAACTGGCCGACATCTTCTTCCGCTTCGCCGCGCGCGAAAGCCATATAGCCCTCGAGCATGCTCTGCATGTCCTCGACATCCTCATTGAGACCCAAGAGATCCGGATTGTCGCCGACGAGGGCGAGCTGCAGCTTGAAGCGGGTGAGTACCGTACGGAGGTCGTGACTGACGCCGGAAAGCATTGCGGTGCGCTGCTCGATCTGACGTTCGATGCGTTCCCGCATCAGGATGAAGGCGAGGCCGGCTCGACGGATCTCGTCGGCGCCGCGTGGTGAATAGTTTTCCAGCCGCTGGCCTTTGCCGAAGCTTTCCGCCGCCTGGGCCAGCGCCTGAATCGGTCGGATCTGCCCCCTGAGGAACAGGACCGCGATGCCGATCAACACCAGGGAGGTGCCGACCATCCAGAGAATGAAGATATGGGTGTTGGAGGCATATGTCTGGCTGCGCTTGGCGAAGACCCGCAGCACCTTATCGGGCAGCTTGACCCGGATCTCGACCAGGCTGGAGTTTCCGACCGTATCGATCCAGAAGGGCAGGTTGATCTGATCGCGGATTTCATCGCTCAGAATGCCGTCCAGTATGGAGAAGAAGGGCTTTTCGCGCGGGGCAGGCAACTCGCCGCCCGGTTCGATCGAGATGGCGAGGTCGAGCTTCTGCCGTGCGATCTGCGTAATGGCCGAATAGTCGGCGTCCTGTGGATAGGTCTCGATGACTGTTATGATGGCGGCGATGTCACGCGTGGTCGCCATGGACAATCTCTGCGTCACCATCTGCCAGTGACGCTCCATGAAGACGACAGTCACGACCGCTTGCAGGATGATCATCGGAAGAATGAAGATCAGCAGCGAGCGCGCATAAAGGCCCGTCGGCAGCACATTCCGGCGCAGCCAGCGCGCAAGCCACCGCAGGCCGTTGGACGGCGCGTGGTCCTGGTCGCGCCTGATCGAATCGAATGTCACCATCGCCGCTGATCCTGGAGAGCCGATCTTCTCAGTCTATGCTAAGGCGGTAGCCGATGCCACGCACCGTCTGCAGCCAAATGGGGTTGGCCGGGTCGTCTTCGATCTTGCGGCGCAGCCGGTTGATTTGTACGTCGATGGTCCGCTCGCCAACTTCGGCGTCGCCACCGATGAGTTCGTGGCGGGGGATCGTCTCGCCGGCGCGCTTGGCGAAGAGCAGCATGATCTCCTGCTCCCGATCGGTCAGGCGGATTAGCTCGGCAGACTTCTTGAGCTCCTTGCGGGTCAGCGAAAACGTATAGGGCCCGAACATGACGAGCTCGATTTTCGGGGAATCGGCCGGCGTGTTGCGCCGAAGGATATTGTTGACGCGCAGCACCAGTTCGCGCGGATCGAACGGCTTCGGCAAATAGTCATCTGCACCTGCTTCGAGGCCCGCTATGCGGGAATCGGCTTCGGCAAGCGCCGTCAGCATGATGATCGGGATGTTCTTGATGGCACGCAGGCTCGATGTCAGCGCGATACCGGATTCGCCGGGCATCATCACGTCCATGATGATGAGATCAAAATCGAGTCCTTCCAGCTTGCGGCGCGCCTCGGCTCCGTCGGCAGCGGCCGTCACGCGGAATCCCTTCTCCATCAGATAGCGGTTGAGAAGGGCGCGGATACGCGTATCGTCATCGACGATCAGAAGGTGCGCCGCGTCGTCCGAAATAGCTGTTTTCGTCGTCATTCCATCCGTCTCGATCTTGTCCTACCCAGTGATTGAGATGATCCATTCCGAACCGGCCCCGGGGTCGGAACTCGCCGTCACTTCTCGGTCTGCATTCCCCTCAGGAACCGTTTCACGCTTTCGCGCGTCGCTTCCGATGCGCCTTCGAATGCTCGTTCAATACGGCGCGATTGCGGCTCAGCCAGCGCCAGCGCCAGATCTCTGCCCGCCTGCGTCGGATAAAGCTTACGCTGCCGACGGTCTTCCGGGCCGGCGACCTGACGAATATACCCCGAATCGATCAATTGTTTGAGAACCCGCGCCAAACTCTGTTTCGTGATCTTCAAGGTTTCCAGAAGGTCTGCAACCGTCATGCCGGGTTCGCGGTTAACGAAATGAACCACGCGATGATGGGCACGCCCGAATCCGCTCTTGTCCAGGATCTGGTCCGGATCCGACACGAAGTCGCGATAGGCGAAGAAAAGCAGCTCGATGATCTCGAAATCGATGATTCCCGCATTCCGCATCGGAGTTGCCAGCGGCTCCGTCTTTGCCGCATTCTGGCTCGTCTGTCGTGGCACCCTGGCATTTCCTTTCCTATTTTGGAGCATTCGGGAAACTTACGCAAAAATATGTCAGCTTTATTGACGCATTTTTACGTCGCTGGTCGCTCCCGCGCAATCTTGCATGGCCCGGACGGTATACCCCATCTGAAAATTAAGCCCGGCCTCGCAAAACTCCAAATATTTCTTGCATTTCCCTTTGGCGCCTCGTGGCTGGAGCCTAGCTGAGGCAACAATCAATTGCCATGGTATAGCGGCGTCAGGAGACAATGTGGGGCTCCTGCGGGCGCGATGGCGAGAGGAGAGGTATCTCCGTCGAGCGCAATGCTATCAACGTGGTGATTGCGATCCGGCGGCGCGCAGCCTTTTTCAAATGACGGCATCTGCTTCGATGTCGCCGGATACCGCCCGCGATATCAAGACCACGCCATGATATGCGTCCAGCGCCGCCGATCTCTAGATGATCTGCACATTTTGCAAACGGGTGGCTGAAATCGGCGCCATGTGGAGATGACGAGGCCGATTATCGCGGTACTGTGGCGGAGACATGTCCATTCCGGACCTTTCCGCGCCATCGAGCAAGATTTCGCATAGGTCTGCAGAAGCCGGGCGTGTCGTCCTGCCCGGCTTTCGCAGTTTCCGATCTCTACGACTTGCGGCCCAGGACCGCGCCGACGATTGCCGAGAGCACGCCGCCGGCGATCAGCGAGGATATGCCCTGTGCGATGAGGCCGGTCAGGGCTTCGCTGCCGATCAGATTGAGGATCAAGCCACCGCCAAGACCGCCGACCGCACCCGCAATCGTTCTGGCGACGAGATTGATACCGTCCTGCTTCAACACAGCGCTTGCGGCGTTGCCGCCGATCGCGCCGGCTATCAGTTGAGTGATGATAGGCCCTAGACTTTCCATGATTGCCCTTCTCCCATTGTTCCGGAAGACGCTTCCGGATGCCCTCTCGGCGCGCCCCGGATCGATGCCAGGGAGCGGCGATAATCCTCAATGATATTAGAACTACATCATGCACCGATCGGTGGAAATAGAAAGGCAACTCAAACGGGAGAATTCCGCAATAATTGCAGGAGAAATCGGCCTTGAAGGCATGCGGCCGGCCGGCCGAATGCGAATTTCGCCATCCTGTTCCGATTGAAGGCCGAATCAGCGGTAGACGTAGACGATACGCCGCGTGCCCGGATCGACCAGGACCGGCTGACGGTTCACTTCGACGTAGCTATATTGATAGTTGGGGATGCGGTGGACCTCGACGCTCTCTGGGAGAGTTGCACCGACGGCGACATCGTCATCCAACTGGACGGTATCGACCGGATTTTCGTCGATATAGGTTCGAATCTCGCCCGGCGGTGTGATTGCAACGACATTACCGTCGTTCTGATCGACGCTGCCGAGCAGTTCATCATCCGGGCCGGGCTGCACGCTGCCGGTCTTGACGGAATCGGTTCGCTCGTAAGTGATGGTCGGAACACCCAGGTCGTCACGGTGGTCCTGGACGACCATCGAAGCGCCATTTTGCTCGACGCTGAGATATTGGGCGTAGACCCAGCCTCGCATGCCGTTGACGTCGACCCGACACCAGCGGCTGCCTTCGATGCAGCCATCCAGTGTTGCCTCGGAGCCGCGCGTCGCGACGCCTACCGTCGGAAATTCCGAGCCAGGACCCGAGCGCACCTCAATATCGGTGGCAGTGGTTGCGGACATGTCGGCCTGTGCCAGACCGGCGCTGCCGACGAGAACGAAGCCGGCCAGCAGCAGATTTCTCCTCAAGGACATTGGTTTTCTCCTTCTGCCTCAAAAGACTATGCTCAACGCGTCGGGCGCTTCAGTGTTCCGAGCGTTGGCCACGTCGGTTGCCCGTCGGCTAAATCTCGCCGGGATGGGCGGCCCTCCCGACTTTGAAATCGCCAGGGGCTGCTTTGCCGATTGTTTGCCGCTATACCGGCAGCACGACCATCAAACAGACGAGGCGCTCATGGGCATGCTCCAGGCCGGCATCATTCCGGTGACCCCTTTTGAACAGAATTGCACCATCCTGTTCGATCCTGAGACCAAGGAGGGGGTGGTGGTCGATCCGGGCGGCGATGTCGATATCATCCTGCAGATGGTGCGCGAGAATGGCATCGCCTTGAAGGCCGTCTGGTTGACGCATGGCCACATCGATCATGCCGGAGGCGCTGACGAAGTACGCGAAGCGCTCGGCATCGAGGTCATCGGTCCGCACGAGGATGATCGGTTCCTGCTTGAGGACATCGAAGCCAAGGGCAAGATGTTTAATATCGAGGGCGTGCGCAACGTGGTGCCGGATCGCTTTCTGAAGGATGGTGACAAGGTCTCCTTCGGCGAGCATGAGTTCGACGTTTTTCATTGCCCGGGGCATGCGCCCGGCCACGTCATCTATTTCAATCGAAAGCAGGGATTCGCCCATCTCGGCGACGTGCTGTTCAGCGGCTCGATCGGTCGCACGGATTTGCCCGGCGGCAATCACCAGCAACTGCTGGAGTCGATCCGCGACAAGGTCTTTCCGCTCGGCGACGAAGTGGGCTTCATCTGCGGTCACGGCCCAGGCAGCCGGATCGGCGACGAGCGCCGCACCAATCCTTTCTTGCGGGGACTGTGAATCAAAAAAGCGCCGCTCGACGGCGGCGCTTTTTTCCGGTGATATGAGTAACTGCTCGGGATCAGTCAGCCGTGCAGAAGTGGCGCATGCCGTCATAGCCGACATAGGTGCCGCTGCGGCCGTCGAAGCTTCTATAGCGATCGTAGCAATAACGCATCCATGACGAGGACCAGGGGCGCAGGCCTGCTGCGCTGGGAGGCGCGTAGTAGCTGACATCCCGTTCGACATAGACCCGGCGCGGCGGGGCGCGGTAGTAATAGGGCGGGGGCGGTGCGCCATAGTCGGGCTCGGCATAGATCGGGCCGGGCTCAACATAGCGCGGCTGGCTGGCGATAGCCGAGCCGACGATCAGGCCGGTGGCGAGGCCGGCAGCGCCGATCGCCCAACCATCGCGGTCGCGATGACGCCAATATTCGTCCGCCGAAGCAGCACTTATAGACGTCAGTGTCAATGCTGCGGCCATTGCGGACAGTACGAGCGATTTGCCGAGTATGGTCATTAGTCTGTCCTCTCAGGGGAACGGGACGACTGCAATTCCCGCTCTTTCATGCCAGGTAGACTATACGCAACAAACTGAATGCAGACTGAATGACAAAACCCGGCATCGCTGCCGGGCCTCAACTCGAATGATAGCCGTAAGACGTATCAGCCGGCAATCTGGAGATTGACGGCCTTCGGTCCCTTGCCGCGGCGATCCGGTTCCGTGTCGAAGCTTACTTTCTGGTTTTCCGACAATCCTGCCAGACCAGAAGCCTGAACTGCAGAAATGTGCACAAAGATGTCTGCCCCACCTTTGTCCGGTTTGATGAAACCGAAGCCCTTATCGGTATTGAAAAACTTTACAGTGCCAGTCTCGGCCATGCCTAAGGTCCTTTTCTCCCTGCCCGCCATCCACACGGGCAGCACTACTGTCTTGCCCTTGCGGGCGCTTACAGGCAATTCTCGCAAATTGAAGGAAAAGGTCCCCTATACCTCGGCATGATCTTGATGCGATGTTTGCCACCCGCTTCTCGACCAAGCTGACCGGAATATTTAGCGTTCCCGGCGCGCAATTTTATTAGGACTTCCCATGCTCTAAAAATGCCCGAACAGCGTTGAGAGTGCTGTGTTTATTGGGAATTGGCAAGCAAAAGTTTTTTAACGCATTGGGGGCGCACAGTACCGTAATGCGAGTGTGATAACGCGATTCGCAAATTTTTCCGCTTTGAAACAAATTTCTAAGGTTTTTGCATCGTTTGCGATATAGTTTTGGCGTTATTTTCCCAAATGGCTGACGGTAAACGCGTGTTTCAGGTTGTTTGAAAAAAATTCAAAAAATGCTTATGGGGACAGCCATAGCGAGCAATTTGAGGCCGATTTCACGCTGGGGCGCGGCGCCTACGGGCAAATTCCGGCACCAGTTCCACGGCCAGCATTGCGGCGAACATCAAGGCACAGCCGGCATAGCCGAGCGGACCCATGGTTTCGCCCAGCAGCAATGCGCCGAGCGAGGCTCCAAACAACGCCTCGGCGGACAGGAAAATCGCCGCCTGCGGCGCCGTCGTATAGCGCTGACCGATTATCTGCAGCGCGAAGGCAAGGCCGGATGAAAAGACGCCGACATAGAGGATTTCGCCGAGTGCGGCGCGGATATCGGCAATACTGATCGGCTCGACGGCAATTGCGACGGCAAGAGCAAGCACCGCCGTGACTGCGAATTGCGTGGCGGAAATACCGAGCGGCCGGCCGGTCTCATTGACGGCGGAGCCGGCAAGCGTGATCTGCGCGGCCCAGAAGAGCGCGCAGACGACGGTCAGAAAATCACCGATCGTCAGATGCGAGAGGGATCCGCCGGACAGGAGGTATATGCCGCCGAGCGCCATCAGAGCCGCCGGCCAGATGACCCAATGCGGCGTGCGGCGCAGAAAGATGACGGCGATCAAGGGCACGAAAACCACGTAAAGGCCGGTGATGAAGCTGGAGTTGGTGACGGTGGTGGTCAAAAGCCCGAGCTGCTGCGTCGCGGCTCCGCCGAAGAGCGCGATGCCGATCAGCAGGAAGGAGAGCCAGTTGCGGTGCGTCAGCGGCTGCGTCGCCTTTCTGTTTTCCATCCACACGAAGGGCAGCACGACCATGGTGGCGACGGCGAAGCGCAGGCCGATGAACCAGAACGGTCCGATCGACTTCATTGCCGTCGATTGTGCGACGAAGCCGCCGCCCCAGATCGCGGCGGCAAGCAACAACAACAAATTCGCCTGTATGCGAGACATCTGCATCCTGCGGGAAGGGAAAAACGAGTTGGGCGACCGTTAGCAGTTGCTCTTATGCCGGACAAGGGCGAAAGGCGCCAAATTGGGCGACAGCTTCGCCTAACTCGTTGTTCTTGAAACTCTCAGCAATGCACCATCGTCCTCGTCGGTCGTTATCAGCAGCGCGCCATCGGGAGCGACGGTGATGTCGCGCATACGGCCGAATTCGCCTTCGAACATACGTTCCCGCTCGGTGATTTTGCCGCTGCCGTCACGGCTCAAGCGCGAAAGCAACTGGAATTTCAGCGCGGTGACCAGCAGGTCGCCGTTCCATTCGGGAAACATCTTGCCACGATAGATGGCGATGGCACCGGGCGCGATCGATGGGTCCCAATAGAAGAGGGGTTGCTCCATGCCTGCCTTTGCCGTGCCGATGCCAATCTTCGTACCGGAATAATTGACCCCGTAGGAGATGACTGGCCAGCCATAGTTCTTGCCGGCCTCCGGCGTGTTGATCTCGTCGCCGCCCCTGGCGCCGTGTTCGGCGGTATAGAGCTTGTTCGTCGCTGTGTCGAAGGTGATGCCCTGCGGATTGCGATGGCCCTTCGACCAGATTTCCGGCAGGGCACCCTTGCCGTCCTTGAACGGATTGTTGGCGGGGATGCTCCCATCGGCCTCGATATGGATGATGGAGCCGGCGTCGTCATGGAAATCCTGCGCGCGGTCCTGCTGGCCGCGATCGCCGAGGCTGACGAAGAGACTGCCGTCCCTGGCGATGGCGATGCCCGCGCCATACTGGATATTGCCGCGCGACAACTTGTTCATCAGGAAGATGCGCTTCACATCGGTCAGCTGTTTTTCATCGGACGACAATCGCGCGCGAAAAACCGCCGTGCCGCTCCCGCCGCCGGCGGCCACGGAGGCGGTGAAGTAGAGGGTGCGATTGCTGGTGAATTTCGGATCGAGTTCCACATCGAGCAAGCCGCCCTGTCCGCGGGCATAGACCTCCGGCACGCCGGAGATGGGGGCTCCTACCTTGCCATCGCGGATAGTCCGCATACGGCCGGGCCGTTCGGTGACGAGATAGGTTCCATCAGGCAAGACCGCGACAGCCCACGGATGCTCAAGGCCGGTGGCGATCGTCTCGATTTTGACCGGTACTTTCTGCGTCTGGAAGGTTCGCGCAGGTTCGGCAAACGCCATGCTTGCCGACAGCAAGGCAGAAGCCACCAGGGCGATCGAAAATCCTGTTTTGCCAAATTGCATCTTCCCGACTCCCCCAATATCGCCGCTTTCGCAACGTGGGGCGGCCAATCTGCCGTTCAAGGTCGGGTATCGGGTCGATAACGTCTTTGTGTTGTCGCGCGCTCATCCGCCGATCCGTCGGCTTATTCTGCGGGCGAGGGCTCCGACAGGGTTGTCGGGACGTAATCGTTGCGGGTTTGCGAGAAACGAAGGGCATGGGAAACCCTTTGTTTCATATGGGAAATTTCAACTGTCCTCAGAAACTGAATCAGGTGCTTCGCAAATCGATTCAACTTCGGGGATGATGATGTCGAGGCTTGGGCGGCGATGACGATCCGGATGCCAGGCGCTGCCTTGCGCCGTCACCTCGAGATCGCCCGAAGATGACAAGGAAGACACCGCTCAAAAGCCATGAAATAACGTCACAGTGACGCCTTTCTGCTTGAAACGGCGGCCCATATTCGACATAGAGCTTAGCGCAGAAATCTGGTCCACAGGCTTTCTGCCCATTTCAACCGAATAGGACCGATCATCATGGCCTTTCTTGCCGACGCTCTTTCCCGTGTAAAGCCTTCTGCCACCATCGCCGTTTCCCAGAAAGCGCGCGAGTTGAAAGCAAAAGGACGTGACGTGATCGGCCTCGGCGCGGGCGAGCCTGATTTCGATACGCCTGACAATATCAAGCAGGCTGCCATCGACGCGATCAATCGCGGCGAGACGAAGTACACGCCGGTTGCCGGCATCCCGGAACTGCGCAAGGCGATCGCCGCAAAGTTCAAGCGCGAGAACAATCTGGAATATGCTCCCGAGCAGACCATCGTTGGCACGGGCGGCAAGCAGATCCTGTTCAACGCCTTCATGGCGACGCTGAACCCGGGCGATGAAGTCATCATCCCGACGCCTTACTGGGTTTCCTACCCGGAAATGGTATCGCTGTGCGGCGGCACGCCGGTTTTCGTCGCAACGACGCAGGCCAACAACTTCAAGCTCCAACCTGCCGACCTGGAAAAGGCGATCACGCCGAAGACCAAGTGGTTCATGTTCAACTCGCCGTCCAACCCGTCGGGCGCGGCCTATTCGCATGCCGAACTGAAGGCGTTGACGGACGTGCTTGTCAAGCATCCGCATGTCTGGATCCTGACCGACGACATGTACGAGCATCTGACCTATGGCGATTTCAAATTCGCCACGCCGGTCGAAGTCGAGCCGAGCCTCTACGACCGCACGCTGACGATGAACGGCGTTTCGAAAGCCTATGCGATGACCGGTTGGCGTATCGGCTATGCTGCCGGCCCGCTGCAGCTCATCAAGGCAATGGACATGATCCAGGGCCAGCAGACCTCGGGCGCGACTTCGATCGCCCAATGGGCTGCCGTCGAAGCGCTGAACGGACCGCAGGACTTCATCCCGCGCAACAAGAAGATCTTCGAAGGCCGTCGTGATCTCGTCGTGTCGATGCTGAACCAGGCGAAGGGCCTTTCCTGCCCGGTTCCGGAAGGCGCCTTCTACGTCTATCCGTCCTGCGCCGGCCTGATCGGCAAGACGGCTCCGACCGGCAAGGTCATTGAAACCGATGAGGACTTCGTATCCGAACTGCTGGAATCGGAAGGCGTAGCTGTCGTGCACGGTTCGGCTTTCGGCCTCGGCCCGAACTTCCGCATTTCCTATGCGACGTCGGAAGAACTGCTCGAAGAGGCTTGCCGCCGCATCCAGCGCTTCTGCGGCGCTTGCAAGTAAGCAATCGAAGACAAGTCGAATGAAAAGCCCGCCGGAGATGGCGGGCTTTTTTGCTTTTCCGGCTTCGATATCGGCTCATCAACTGATTCAAGCGCCTCGCGATTTGAATCCGCCTGCTGCCTCAAGCCTTTGAAATCAAAGTCAAAGTCCAAGCGCCGTCAGCATGATGAAGGTGGCGAAGAGGATGAAATGGGTCATGCCTTCGATGGCGTTGGTTTCGCCGTCGTTGAGGTTGATGGCGGCAACGATGAGCGTGATCATGACCATGACGGTCTGTGCCGGCGACATCGCCATGATGAAGGGCTGGCCGGTATAGAGCGCGATCGCCTCCATGACAGGCACCGTCAGGATGACGGTCGAAAGCGAGGCACCCATGGCGATGTTGACCGTTGCCTGCATGCGGTTGCGCAGTGCCGCGCGCAAGGCAGTCAGGATTTCCGGGGCTGCCGAAATCGCTGCGACGACGATCGCGGCGATGGCCGGCGGCGCGCCCGTGCCCTTGAGACCGACATTCATGAAGGCAGACATAAATTCCGCAAGGGCCCCGATCAGCACGACGCCGATCAGGATCGTCACGATCGATGTGGTGGTGGACTCGTCCTCGTGATGCGCTTCGGCCGCGGCGAGCTTCTTCTCGGTGCGCGGATAGCTGTAGCTGAAGAAATAGCTGTGCTTGCCGACCTGCATACGCAGGAACAGCGTATAGAGCGCGATCATCGCGGCGATGGTGAACGCGGAATAGTAGTGCCATTTCACATCGGGAATGAATTCCGGCACGATCATCGAAATGCCCATGGCCGTCAGGATCATCACGCCGTAGGTCCGGCTGGAGTCGTCGTTGTAGGGCTGCTCGCCATGTTTCAGTCCGCCGAGGAGGGCGGCGAGACCGAGGATGCCGTTGATGTCGAGCATAACGGCGGAGTAGATGGTGTCACGCACCAGCGTCGGCGAGCTTTCCCCGCTCATCATGATGGCGAGGATGATGACTTCGACGGCGACGGCTGCCAGCGTCAGGATCATCGTGCCATAGGGGTCGCCAACTTTTACGGCAAGGGTTTCGGCATGATGCGCAACGCGCATGGAGGCCAGCACAATCGTCGCGATCAATGCAACGGCCGCGATCACCGACACGGCTTGCCCCATTTCCAGCACGGCATGCTCGCCGACATAGGCGATGACGGCGATTGCCAATGCCAACAGGAGGGCTTTTTCCTGTCTAAGCCACTTTGCTATGATCACGTTTCCAACCTTTGCGCCGATTCACGGTTGCACTCTAAATCAATGATTTCCCACATCAAGCGCGTATGCGAAGGTGAAATTTGCAGTCGAAGCCGTTTAATGGAATACTGGTTGGATAGGTCTGCCCAACTAAAAATGTCGCGGCATCCTCGAAACTTGTCTGAGATGCATGCGACCCGCCGGCTATGTCCGGTCCTGAGGTCTTGGCAGATCAGCAGGAGGATCTGAATGGTCAAGGTCGTATACGAAATCGTGCCGCATGATGGTGGATGGGCATATCGTTTCCGCGATGTTTATTCGGAAGCATTTCCGACACATTCCGAGGCGGTGGAAGCAGCCAGGATTGTCGCGGCCGAACAGCAGGTCGGGGGTGACTCGGCCGAAATCAGCTGGCAGGACGAAAGCGGCAAGTGGCATGAGGAATATGCCGATGGCGGCGACCGGCCGGAAACGGAAGTTATCGATGGCCAGATGCATTTCCCGCCGGTGGATACGGCTCCCGGAGCCTAGAATTACGGCGTACCTGATGCCTTGTCGATGATCGCATCGACGAAATGCCGTTTCTCGGCGGTATAGCGATCACCATCGCGTCGGTGCTTTTCCGCCAGATCCAATTTCAGCCTGGCATACGCGGCCATGTCGTCGGGGTGCGATCTCAGATGATCGCGAAAAATGACCCTTCTTTGATGCGTCTGGTTGTTCGGCGGGCAGAGATAGATGCGTTCCGGCGGCTTGCCATCGCGAAGCATGAACGCCCAGACATCGTCATCGTAGCGATTGCCACGTGGCTCGTAATCTTGATCCAGGAGAAGCTGTGTTGCTAGTGGCACGTCATCGGAGCTGCGAAGAATGATGTCGATATCGACAAGCGGTTTTGCTGCCAGGCCGGGAATGGATGTGCTGCCGATGTGCTCGATCGCCACGACATAGGGTGTCAACAATCGCTCGAGCTTGTCGCGAATACGCTGGAAGGCTGCCGGCCAGTCCGGATCATAGGGCACCAGTTCCACGGCAATACTCATTGTCACGCTCGCTCTCCAGCGGTGTTACCCTTGATATAGTTCAGCAGGCCGGTGACCAGCGCATCGAACGTCACGCGGCAGCGCGGCGATGTCTTCAGGTTTTCATGCATGACGACCCAGGTGTCGAGCGGCAATTCGATCTCGGGCAGCAGGCGCACGAGGTCTCTCTCGCGCCTTGCCAGAGGTATCTGGAGGAAGCTGATTCCGATGCCTGCGCGCAGGGCGTTATGCTGCGCAATGCTATGGTCGGACCGAAAGACGAAGGGGACGCCGTCGAACACGGGATAGCGCTTCAGCATCATCCTGATATAGGCCGTCTGGCGATCGAAGCCGATCAGCTTGTGTCGACGCAGGTCTTCGAGGCTCTCGGGTTTGCCGTGTCGTTCGATATAAGTGTGATGGGCGAAGAAGCCGAGCGGGATGACACCGATATGGCGGGAGAGCAGAGCTTCCTGCGCCGGTTTGACCATGCGAACGGCGATATCCGCCTCGCGCTGCAGAAGGTCCTCCACCGCATCGGAGGCGGAAAGCTCCACGATCAGCTCGGGGCAGCTGGCCTGCAGCCCAGCAAGGATCGGTGGCAACACCTCCGCGCCGATGACTTCGCTGGCGCTGATGCGCACCGTCCCGCTCACCTTGTCGCGCGAGCCCGAAGCCGTGCGCAACAAGGCGGCGGTGGTGCTGGCCAGCGTCTCGGCGTATGGCCTCAGGGCGAGGGCGGCATCGGTCGGAATGAGGCCTTGTTGCGAGCGCGTGAAGAGTTCGGCGCCAACGGCATCTTCCAGCGCGTCGATATGCCGACCGACGGTCGGCTGGGTCAATCCGAGATCGCGCGCGGCGGCAGACAGCGAACCATGCTGCAGCACGGCAAGGAAGGTGCGATAAAAATCCCAACTTGGTTCAGGTGTCATCATACATTTATGTATAACATCTGCAGATTTTTTGGCAATTTTGTTTATTTGGCGCGCGCAGCATAATCGGCTCATCGAACCAGTGGAGATGACAATGAGCAACCAAACAGACAATACGAAAACCGCTTTGATACTCGGCGCTACCGGCGGCATCGGCGGCGCCGTTGCCGAGGGGCTCGCCGCGCGCGGCTGGCGCATCCGCGCGCTGAACCGCGACGCGCCAGAGGCGGCTCGCCGTCAGCCGCGCTTCGACTGGATCCAGGGTGACGCCATGCGAGCTGAGGATGTCTTGAAGGCTGCGGCGGGAGCCGATGTCATCGTGCATGCCGTCAACCCACCCGGCTATCGCAACTGGGGACAGCTCGTATTACCGATGCTTGATAACACCATCGCGGCCGCAAAGGCTGTCGGCGCGCGGATCGTGCTGCCGGGCACGGTCTATAATTTCGGCCCGGATGTCTTTCCCAATGTCACCGAGGATAGTGCGCAGCGCCCGAAAACCCGCAAGGGCGCCATCCGCGTGCAGATGGAGCGGCGCCTGAGGGCGGCTGCGGAGGAGGGCGGTACGCCGGTCATCATTGTTCGTGCGGGAGATTTCTTTGGCGGAACCCGAGCCAACAGCTGGTTTTCACAGGCGATGGTGACGCCCGGCAAACCGATCCGTTCCGTAACCTATCCAGGCAAGTCCGGTATCGGGCATCAATGGGCTTACCTGCCCGATGTCGCCGAGACGATGATCCGCCTGATCGAGAAGGGCGACGAGCTGCCTGTCTTTGCTGTCTATCACATGCGCGGCCATTGGGATGGCGATGGCAGGCAGACGGTCGATGCCGTGGGGCGCGTGCTCGGGCATCCGGTGAAGGTCAAGGCGTTTCCCTGGTGGCTGGTGCCGCTGGCTGCTCCCTTCCTGCCGTTCATGCGGGAGCTGCGTGAAATGAGCTATCTGTGGGACGTGCCGTTGCAGATGAGAAATGACAAGCTGCTGACCGCGCTCGGCGAAGAGCCGCACACGCCGATCGATGAGGCCGTGAAGACGAGCCTTGCAGCAATCGGTTGCTTGCCGGCGGCATGAAGCCGGCCGTCAGGCGTTGAGCTCGGCAAAGGCAATACCGGCGACCGTGAAATCCGAATCCGCGTTCTTCGTGTCGCCGTCACTCAAGAACCAGGCGGCCGAAAGTCCCGCATAGGCGATGATCCATCGCAGCTGCCGTTTCGGCTCGAGGCCTGCCTCGGCGCAAACGATCGGCAACTGCCGTTGCAAGCGGCCCGGTTTGGTGACGGTCGGCAGCTCCGGATTGCAGAAGATATTGGCGAAGTCGAAACCGCGCTCGCCGTAGACCCGCTTGGGATCGATGGCGAGCCAGCCACGGGAACCGAAATCCAGAATATTCTCGTGGTGGATATCGCCGTGCAATATGGTCTGGTCGCGTTGATCCGCCAGAAGGCGTGCGGCCACCTCGGCGCAGGCGGTGAGCATGCCGCCATGAATGCGCGCTGCCGGTTCGAGCTCCCGGAACCAGCGATCCAGAGGTACGAGATCCGACGGAAGCGGCTTTGCCCTCGGCGCGTGCAGTCTTGCCGCCGTGCGACACATGATCCGGCTCGCCTCGTGGTCTTCGCCCTGTATCGCCATGGTGAGCAGCGAGCCTGGCCCGATCGCCCGCTCCATAAGCGCAGCACTGTCATCATACTCGTAGACGAAGGCCGTGCCGTCACCGTCCCACCAGCGCAGCACGCGATTGCCGAACTTCTCGTCGACATCCAGCGCGATCTTGAGCATGGCGGGCTTGTCCCGCCAGAGGACCGGCAACAGATGGCTCGAATGGGTAATGATGGGATCGCCGTCCGGCGTCAGCGACCAATGGTCGATATAGGGATCAAACATGTATCGGCTTTGCTATACCTGCGGATTATGCTTTTGAAGCGTGTATGCCTGTTTAGCTCGGTTGTGCCGTGCCTGTTTTCAAGCTTTGAAATGGAAAAACCCTCGCAACGTTTCGTCGCGAGGGTGCTTTGTTGGCATCAAATTAAATCCGAGATGCGTGCTTGCGCGTGAAAGCGCCGCTTGCGGCTCAGGCTGCCTCATCGAGCGTCGGATAGTCGGCATAGCCCTTTGCACCGCCGCCATAGAGCGTCGCCTGGTCCCACGGTGTCAGCGCAGCATCTTCCTTCAGGCGGTGGACAAGATCTGGATTGGAGATGAACGGCTTGCCGAAAGCGACGACATCGGCCTTGCCGTTGTCGACGGCCTCGATCGCCATCTCGCGGGTATAGGCATTGTTGACCATCCAGCCAGCCTTGCCGCCTGCGGCCTTATAGGCTGCATGCAGGGCGTCGTAGTCGAAGGACAGGAAGTCGCGCTTGCCGCCGGTCTGGCCTTCGACGACATGGATGTAGGCGAGGCCATACTTTGCCAGGCCCTCGACCACATAGGTGAACAGCTGCTGCGGAGCGGGATCGCTCGCATCACCGGACGCGGTTACCGGCGAGATGCGGATCGCCGTGCGGCCGGCACCGATTTCCCTGGTAATGGCATCGACGACTTCGAAGAGGAAGCGGCCGCGATTTTCGATCGAGCCGCCATACTGATCGGTGCGATCGTTGACATTGCCGCGCAGGAACTGGTCGATCAGATAGCCGTTCGCGGCGTGGATCTCGACGCCATCGAAACCGGCATCGATGGCGGCGCGGGCAGCCTTGCGATAATCCTCGACAATGCCTGATATTTCCGAGGTTTCGAGCGCACGCGGCTCGGAGACATCGGCAAAGCTGCCGGTGCCGTCGCTGTTGACCAGATAGGTCTTCGAGGTTTCAGCGCGCTTGGAGGTGGAGGAGACCGGCTTGGCGCCGTTCGGCTGAAGGGTTGTGTGGGAGATGCGGCCGACATGCCACATCTGCACGACGATCTTGCCGCCATTGGCATGCACTGCGTCCGTCACCTTCTTCCAACCGTCGAGCGCTTCCTTGGTGTAGAGGCCCGGTACATTGGCGTAGCCTTGACCCTGATGGGTGATTGCGGTGGCTTCAGTGATGATCAACCCGGCGGAGGCGCGCTGAGCATAGTACTTGACGTTGAGCTCGTTCGGCACGGCATTCGGGGAACGATTGCGCGTGAGAGGTGCCATGACGATGCGGTTGGCAAGGGAGATATCGCCAAGCTTCGTCGGTTCGAACAATTTGGTCATGGTCGTCCTTTCTTATGAGGGGGGCGGGAGAGGGGGAGTTGTCAGGACGAGGCGAGGGCCTCGCCCTTGGGTCGGGCGGCTGCGAAGGTCAACAAGACGGTGATGAGGCCGAGGACCGCCATGGCCGAGCCGGCGAGCGGCACCTGCGAGAGCGAAAAGCCTTGGTCGATGACCACGCCGCCGACCCAGGCGCCGAGCGCGTTGCCGGTGTTGAAGGCGCCGATATTGATGGTCGAAACAAGGTTCGGCGCGTCCTTTCCGAAGGAGACGACGCTGATCTGCAGCGCAGGCACGGCGGCAAAGGCCGCCGCCGCCCACAGGAACAGCGTGATCTCAGCGCCGATGAAGGAATGAATGGTGATGCTGAAGATCGCCGATGTCACCGCGATCGCGATGAAGACGCCGGCAAGCGTCGTGCCGAGGCGCCAGTCGGCGAGCTTGCCGCCGATCAAATTGCCGATCGTCAGGCCGACGCCGATCGACAACAGCGTCCAGGTGACGGTGTTCGGCGAGACGCCGGTGACGTCGCGCAGCATCGGGGCGATATAGGTGAAGAGCGCGAACATGGCTGCCGAGAAGAACACGGTCGTCAGCAATGACAGCCAGAGGCCGGTGCCGCGCAGTGCCGAGATCTCGCGTGCGAGGTTGCCCTGACGTACTTCTTCGCCCTTCGGCAGTACGGCGATGAGGCCGATGATCGAGGCGACGCCAAGAAGAGAGACGATCCAGAACGGCGCACGCCAGCCAAAGGCCTGGCCGAAAGCCGTGCCGAGGGGGACGCCGAGCACGTTGGCAAGCGTCAGGCCGGTGAACATCAGCGCGACGGCGCGAGCCTTGCGATCATCCGCAACCAGGCTTGCCGCGACCACCGAGCCGATGCCGAAGAAGGCACCGTGGCAAAGCGCGGTAACGACCCGGGCGATCATCAGCACCCAATAGCCCGGGGCTATGGCGCAAAGGAGATTGCCGAGAATGAAGAAGCCCATCAGCATGATCAGGGCCGACCGCCGCCGCAGATGGGCGGTCGAGACCGCCATGATCGGCGCGCCGATGGCGACTGCCAGCGCATAGCCGGTGACGAGCCAACCGGCTTGCGGAATTGTGACGGACAGGTCCGAGGCCACTTCGGGCAACAGCCCCATGATGACAAACTCGGTCGTGCCAATGGCGAAGGAGCTGAGCGCGAGAACGAGGAGCGCAAGCGGCATGTTCAAAGTTCCTTCTGCAGGGAGTCGAGGAATTCGGCGATGGTTTCCTCGTTACGCTTGTAGAAAATCCACTGGCCCAGCCGTCGCGTGGTCACCAGGCCGGCGCGGTGCAGCGTGCTCAGATGGGCCGACACGGTGGATTGCGACAGGCCGCAGCGCTCGAACTGGCTGGCGCAGACACCCAGTTCCAGCGGATGCTCCTGCGTCGGGAAATGAGTATGCGGATCCTTGAGGTGGTTGAGGATTTCAAGCCTGGCCGGATGGGCCAAAGCCTTGAGTATCTCGCTTTTGTCCATGGTGTTCACCGCGTGAATATCGAATAATGACGATATATGTATCGATGGTTTTCGATATATCAAGACCGACGCGGGATATTATTTTCCGCATGGCAACGAGGGTGACTGCTCAGAAAATGGGCAAAAAAAGAGGGCCACCGGAGTAAACCAGGGCCCTATAGGTATGAAGGTCAAAAACCTCCAGAGGGGAACAGCCAATGCGGTGGAACTGGGAGGAAAAGCCACCGTGTGCATCAGCTGTGTGCGTTATGATGCTAATTTGTGCAGTGCGCAATGCTTTTTTGTGCATGGCAGTTATGCGTTTGCAGGGTCAGCGCCAAAAAGGCAAAAAAAAGGGCCACCGGAGTAAACCAGGGCCCTATAGGTATGAAGGTCAAAAACCTCCAGAGGGGAACAGCCAATGCGGTGGAACTGGGAGGAAAAGCCACCGTATGCATCAGCTATGTGCGATATGGTAGTTAAATGGGCAGGCTTCAACTCTATTTTGTGCATATCAGCTATGCATCATACGCGCGGCTGATATATTAGTCTCAAAAAGAGTTTGTTATCAGTAGTTTACCCTTATCTAGAAATTCCAGTTCCGGGCCTTGGCGACGATAAAATCTCGGAAAACCTTGAGCTTAGCCGCATTTTTCATCTCGTCAGGATAGCAGAAATACGTATCGAAGGACGGAACGTCCGCATTGATCGCAAGTTGAATCAGGCCTGGATCCCGGCCGACGATGTAGTCGGGCAGCACGGCGATGCCGATGCCGAGCAGGCAGGCGCGCTTGATCGAGGTCTGGCTGTTGATCTGCAGATGCGGTATGCGCTTGTTGTCGGAAGAGCGTCCGGCGATCTCCAGCCAGTTGACGTCTAGCAGGTAATTCGGTGCCGGCTCGCCGAAGCTGATGATGCGATGCTCGTCCAGATCCTCAACCGATTGCGGCTCGCCGTGGCGATTGATGTAGGAGGGGGCCGCATAGACGTGCATATGCACGGTGAAGAGCTTGCGCTGGATCAGGTCGGACTGCTGCGGCTGCCGCAGGCGGATGGCGCAATCCGCATGGCGCATGTTCACGTCCAGCTCCTCGTTGTCGAGGATGAGCTGGATCTGCATATCCGGATAGAGCTGCAGGAATTCCTGGATCTTGTCGGTTAGCCAGCCCTGGCCAAGGCCGACCGTCGTCGTCACGCGCAGCTTGCCGCTCGGCTTGTCGGTCGTTTCGGTCAGTTGCATCTTGACCGTCTCGAGCTTCAGCAGAACATCATGTGCGGTGCGGTAGAGCAACTCTCCCTGTTCGGTCAGAATGAGGCCGCGCGCATGGCGATGGAAGAGCTTGATGCCGACATCCTGCTCCAGCGCGCTGACCTGCCGACTGATGGCGGATTGGGACAGATGCAGTTTATCCGCCGCATGCGTGAACGATCCCGCTTCGGCAGCCGCGTGAAAAATACGCAGCTTGTCCCAGTCCAATGGCATGCCGCTTCCCCTCATCGGCTGCCTCACTCCGCAGCCACGGCGACGGGCATATGCCCAGTCAAGTAACGTTCCGCCTCAAGCGCGGCCATGCAGCCCATCCCCGCTGCGGTGATCGCCTGTCGGAACGTATCGTCGGTCACGTCGCCGGCGGCATAGATGCCTTCGAGGCTGGTCGCCGTCGAATCCGGTGCGGTCCAGAGGTAGCCATTGTCCTTGAGCTTCAATTTGCCCTTGAAAAGCTCGGTCGCCGGCGCATGGCCGATGGCGACGAAAATGCCGTCGATCGCCACATCGGTGACGGCACCGGTGCGCGTATCGCGCAGGCGTGCGCCTGAAACCGACGGCGGCATCGGCGGCTTGGCCGGCGTGCCCGTGATTTCAGCGACTTCGGTGTTCCAGAGAACCTTCACGTTCGGCTTGGCGAACAGGCGTTCCTGCAGGATCTTTTCGGCGCGGAAGGAATCGCGGCGGTGTACCAAGGTCACCGACTTGGTGATGTTGGAAAGATAGAGCGCTTCCTCGACGGCGCTGTTGCCGCCGCCGACCACGATCACGTCCTTGTTGCGATAGAAGAAGCCGTCGCAGGTGGCGCAGGCGGAAACGCCGAAGCCCTGGAAGTGCTGTTCGCTCTCGATGCCGAGCCACTTCGCCTTGGCGCCGGTCGCGATGATGAGTGTGTCGGCGGTCCAGACCTGGCCGCTGTCGGTGCGGGCAAGGAAAGGACGCTGATTGGTGTCGACCTCGGTCACGAGGTCATTGACGATCTCGGCGCCGACATGCTGGGCCTGCTGCAGCATCTGCTCCATCAGCCAGGGTCCCTGGATCGGGTCGGCAAAGCCCGGATAGTTTTCGACATCGGTCGTGATCATCAGCTGGCCGCCCTGTTCCAGGCCGGCAATCAGGACCGGCTGCAGCATTGCGCGCGCAGCATAGACAGCGGCGGTATAGCCGGCTGGGCCGGAGCCGATAATGAGCACCTTCGTGTGGCGGGCAGGCATAGTCAGTCCTTTCAATTTCAGCGCTTGGGAAACCGCGGCTTCAAACGGGAAAAGCAGGCGATTTCACGATCCGCCGGTCCATTTATGATTGCCGCATGCATTTATTCAAGGGCAGCCTTGCATTACTAACAGAGCAAATCTGCTTTGTGTAAGAATCGGTTACGCCAGAGAAACTTTCTTGCGAATTTTCCTGCCTTATATAGAAGCTGGCGAAGGGGAATTAAAGAAAGGCCATAAAGTGCTTCGCGCTGAACTCGATGCCATCGATATCAAGATCCTGCGGGAGCTTCAGCGGGACGGGCGGATGACGAATGTCGAGCTGGCCGATCGAGTCGGCATTTCCGCGCCGCCCTGTCTGCGCCGGGTGCGCAAGCTGGAGGAAGCCGGCATCATCGAAGGCTATCATGCCATGCTGAACAGCCCGAAGCTCGGCTTCGATCTCGTTGCCTTCTGCATGGTCGGTCTCAAGCATCAATCGGAAGCCAATCTCAAGGCCTTTGCCGGCGCTACCGCGGAATGGCCGCTGGTGCGGCAGGCGTGGATGGTTTCCGGCGACAGCGATTTCCTGCTGCATTGCGTCGCGGAAAACCTCACCCGGTTCCAGGATTTCGTTATCGAGGTTCTGACGGCGAATGAGCACGTCGATACAGTGCGTACGATGCTGACCATTCGGCAGGTCAAGAAGCTCGGGTTGGTGGAGCTTTAGGACGGATGGCGGATCGCCCGTGGCACCGATCGCTCATCAAGTCCGGCGTGCGCCTCGTGCTGGGCGGCTCGCTGGCTCATGTGCAGGATTGGTTTCCCGGGCTTAGCATCGTTCGCAGCCAAAATGTGAGTGAAGTGCTCTATCGTGGCTCCAGGGTCGCCGGCCTCGCCGGTCCGGATCAGCTGCGTGAGCGCTCTGGCGAGCAGATCTATATTATCGGCTCGGGGCCATCGATTCGCGATTGTGATCTAAGCGGACTGGAATCCGGTAGCGCCATTCTGCTGAACGGCGCCATCGGGCTCATCGGTGACCGGATCGCCGAGCCGCTTGCCATAGCGATCGAGGACGAGCGCTTCGTCTGGCGGCATATCGAAATGATGCGGAAGAAGATCGCGCCCGGCTCGCTTTGCTTGTTCTCCATTGCCGTCCTGCGTGCGCTTTGCGAGAGCGACAAAGGCTGGCTGGCGGACAAGACGATCATTCTGATCGATAACATTTACAAACCCTATGGCACACGGCGCCGCACCCTCGACGACATCAGGCAGCTCCAATATGTGCGTCTGGATGCAACCGGTTCAGCCGGTTTCTCGCTCTCACCGGATCGCGGCGTTTTCCTTGGCGGCTCGGTCGCGGTGTCGGCGCTGCAATTTGCCTTGTATTGCACGCCAAAGACGATCGGCTTTCTGGGTATCGATATTTCCAATGCGAGCGAACCTCGCTTTTATGAGACCGGCCGCGACACTGCTTTCTCAGGTATAGCACGGGCCGAAGATCGTATTGTCGAGCATCTCGTATTCGCCCGGCAAATCGCTGGGGAACGCGGCATCGCGTTCATCAACTATTCGCCCGTTTCGGCGCTGCTGAAGTATGATTTCGGTTATGACGACAGGTTTGCTGCAAGGCCGAATACCTGAATCTGCCTTGAGACGCTGAAATCCCTTTGGTCGTTCCGCCAGGACTGTTCGGCTCGGGGCTTGCCAATGCAAGCCGTTGATTGCTAGCAACGCATCGTTCCGTTGCAGAGAAAGAGGCTGATGCGCTGGCTGAAACCCAAGGGCTCCGATGCCAAGAAACTGACCATCGATCCGCCCGAGCCACGGGCAGGGCGCCATGGTGTTGCGATTGCCGCATGCGTCAAGAACGAGGCTGGCTATATCGAGGAATGGGTGCGCTTCCATCGGGCCGTCGGCATTCGCCACTTCTACATCTATGACAACGGCTCCACGGACGACACCTGCGCGCTCCTTCGCAGCCTCCTGAATGAGGACACGCTGACGGTTATCCCCTGGGCCGGGCGGATGCGCGATACGGCGACATCAACGATTCTGAACGGCCAGGTCATCGTCTTCGCGCACGCCATCCTCAATTTCGGCTGTTATTACCGCTGGATGGCTTTCATCGATGTCGATGAGTTCCTGTTGCCGAAACAGGCGCGCACGGTCGAACAGGCGTTGGAGGCCGTCGGCGATTTTCCGAATGTTTCGCTGCCATGGCACATGTTCGCCACCAGCGGCCATGAGGCGCCTCCTGACGGGCCCTTGACGCTGAACTACACGCAGCGCGGCGCCGATCCGATGACACGTAAGGAAAATGTCAGCAATTTCAAATGCATCGTCGATCCGTGTGAAGTGACAGAGGTCAGCGTTCACCAGTTCCAGACGCGAGCTTACGGGGATCTGACGGCCAACGATGCCGGCCAGCGCTTCACGCGGCGGGCGCGGAAGTCGCCCGAGTTCTATTCGAACCGGTTCCTGCAGCTCAATCATTATTATACGAAATCCCGACAAGAGCTGATGGAGAAGCTTGCGCGGGGATGGGCCTATGACAGCAGCGCGACGAAATACCGGGACAAGGTCCTGTCCATCGTCAAAAGCATCGAGGAAGATATGGTGGAAGATCGTTCGATGATCGACTTCATCGAACGTTATCATATCGATCTCAGCCGCTAGAGCGTTTCTGCTTTTAGCTGAATCGGAAGGGATTCCGTTTTTGGTTGATTTGTGATTCAAGATGTTGGCTGGAGTGGAGGCCAGCATCTGATGACTCGACCTCTTTCAAATGATCTTCGTAAGCGTGTTGTTGATGCGATCGCGGCCGGCGAGAGCTGCCGGTCGGTGGCGTCACGGTTCGGTATTGCGGTATCTTCGGCAGTGAAGTGGTCGCAGCGTTATCGTTCGAGCGGATC